>NZ_JADYTY010000009.1 GCF_021531495.1 Anaerovibrio lipolyticus | reverse complement strand
TGTATTTCGAGAATCCACTGACATAACGACTTTCAGTTACAATATTTGAGTAGATAGGCAATTCGGCAAATCAAAATTTTGCAAGATATTAGAAATTAATGCTTTTTGTGCAAATGGCTAGCCAACCAAGCACTGAATATAGTACCTAATATGGTCAGAATTCCTGCACCATAACCAATATAGGCAATATCGATATGATCGCAGATCATGCCTCCTACCCAGGTACCGCTGCCAATACCAAAATTGAAAATGCCAGAGTAAATAGACATAGCTACAGGAGCGGCGCTAACAGTGGTAGCCGCCATTAAATCCGCCTGACTAGCCATACCAAAGCAGGTCATGCATACACCCCAGAAAATAAACAGGGCAATCATAGCAAATTCATTAACAGTAGCAGGATATAACAATAAATGACTCACAGCAATACCTGCAATAGACAAGGTCAAAAACACCTTGACATGCTTCTCATAGGTTCTGGCAAAAATAGCACTGCCCAAAAGTCCAGCACAGCCCAAAATCATCAAATTAATTGTTACCATATTGTCTGGCATCTTGGCTACAAACTTCATAAATGGCTCTATATAACTATAGGCCGCATACTGGGCTGTAGGCACCAAGGCTGCGATAGCAAATAATCCCATCAGGTTTTTATTACGAAATAGTTCAGGCAGCTGCTTAAAAGTAAATTTCTCTGTTTTTTCCAGCTTAGGAAAAACAAAACACAAATATATCAAGGTGCAGGCCGCAATAATCGCCATAGTCAAAAAGGACATACGCCAGCCCGCATGTAAACCGATTACTCGTCCCAAGGGCATGCCCAAAATAACCGCCATAGAGGAACCTGCTATCAGCATACTCATAGCAACGGTTTTAAACTGGGGTGCCACCATACGCACCACCGCAGGAGTAGCTATAGACCAGTAGATGGCATGGGCGCAGGCCAGTATCAATCTTGCACCCAGCAAGGTCCAGAAATCTGTAGCAATGGAAGCCAGGCTATTGGACAAAATAAATACGGCCAAGGTACTGAGAATCAAAGTTCTCAAGCCATAACGGGAGGCCATAACCATCAAAGGCATGGATAATATCATAACCACCCAGGCATAAATGGAAACTATTCTGCCAATCTCTGCCTCTGTCATGGCAAAATCCTCTGCTATGGTAGATAAAAGACCAATAGGCATAAACTCTGATGTATTAAACAAAAAGGCTGCAAAGGTCATTCCGATTAAGGGCAGCCATTCTTTGATAGTCAGTTTTTCTTTTACATTATCACTCATCTATTACATCTCCTTTCTTTCACAGTGCCATAGTATATATCCTGTCAAAGAAAATTTCAATACCTAATGATCCTTTTCTTCAATTTCTGCTTCAATATTTTTTCGCTTTTCCTCCACCATATCCTCATAGCCCGACAGAGCTGCAAAGGAAGCAAATTGAGCCGCCCTATCCCGCATACTCATAGGCTTGTGCTTGCGGGAAACAGGTCTTTGGTGATTGATAATATCCTCATATTGCTTCATAGAAAACTACTCCCTTAATGTAATTAACTTCACCACCTATAGCGCTTGTGAACAGTGTCCCCTCGCTACAACTACTGTTACATAAGCCCTTATGCCCTATATCCTCCAATCTGACGATTTCGTTCCTTGGCAGTGGCTCCCTCCTGTAAATTAGTGCCTTTCAGCAGGGCATTTTTGCCAAATTTCTTTTTTATGGCTATGGTTGCCTCCTGCAACCGTCTTTCCTTTTCCTCTTGAGCCAAATCCTTAGCCTGCTGCCGTTCCTGCTCCTGAGCCAGGCCGAATAAATCCAGCTGCTCTACCTCCTGCTTAGGCTGTGGCCTATCCTTTTCCCGAATAACATGATTGGCTGTAAGATTCATCCGCCGAATCAATAGCTCTTTATTTACAATGCTATCAAAAAGTCTCTCTGCCCCCTGACGTATCCTCTTCGTAGAGGCAGTATACACATCCAGATTCCAGCTGCCATGACTATGCTTGGGAATCTGCCGTCCATATCTATCCACAACCACCTCTCCCCCATAGTGGCTTCTTTTATCTGGATTTTGGATATTTTCAATATCATAGCCCACAGTCATAACCAACTGATTGGTTATCAAGCCCTTGGACACCAGCTCCAAGGAAAGTCCTTCTGCCATTTCCTGCATTACAATCCTAGCTTTAGCAAAATCATAGGGACTTTGCAGCACCTGGCCTGAACCAAGGCTATTATTTTCCGGTACATAGGCCTTAATATCCGAAATCTGACATGTCTCAATCCCCCAGGCATGGTCAATCAGAAGCTCTGCCTGCTTGCCAAATAACCTATAAAGCAGCTCCTCATTTTTTTCTGAACAAAGGGCCACATCACCCATAGTTACCATGCCATAAGCCGCCAATCTTTTGGCATAGCCTGGTCCCACCCGCCAAAAGTCTGTAATAGGCTGATGTCCCCACAGCTGATGGCGATAGCTCATTTCGTCCAGCTGAGCAATTCTCACACCATTTTCATCAGCGGGAATATGCTTGGCCATAATATCCATAGCAATCTTGGCCAAATATAGATTGGTGCCTATGCCAGCCGTAGCCGTAATGCCTGTATTTTTCAGCACATCCAAAATTATTCTCATAGCCAAATCATGAGGGGATATTTTATAAGTAGGCAGATAATTGGTAACATCCATAAACACCTCATCTATGGAATAAACCACAATATCTTCTGGCGCTACATATTTCATATATATACCATAGATTTCGGTGCTGTATTCCATATAGCTGGCCATGGCAGGAGGGGCAATCACAAAATCCACCTGAAGGGATTTATCCTTTTCCAGCTCCGAAGCAAAGTAGGAACTGCCTGATAGCTTTTTATCTGGTGCCTGATATTTGCGCAGGGCATTTACCTCCCGCACCTTTTCCCGCACCTGATAAAGTCTGGCTCGGCCAGGAATACCGTAGGATTTCAAGGAGGGAGTTACAGCTAGACAGATAGTTTTATCTGTACGGCTTTCATCTGCCACCACCAAATTTGTGTCTAAAGGATCAAGGCCTCTTTTTTGACACTCCACAGAGGCAAAAAATGATTTTAAATCTATGGCAATATACGTCCTGCTTTTCATATTTATATCTCTAACTTCCTGTTGTAAATTTATCAAGTCGCACAAATATTTTACATCCTATGTTCTTAATTTTATCATAATTGCAATACAAATACAACATATATTCTTGCAAAATCTATCCTACATATTTCCATTCCACGAAAAAACAGCTCCCCGAAATTCGGAGAGCTGCCTATGTTTAAGCCAAAATCCAGCTTAGATTATTTTGCCATTGCTTCCTGTACAGCAACTGCTACAGCAACAGACATACCAACCATTGGGTTGTTACCAGCACCAATGAGGCCCATCATGTCAACATGAGCAGGTACGGAAGAAGAACCAGCAAACTGTGCATCAGAATGCATACGGCCGAGAGTATCGGTCATACCATAGGATGCAGGGCCTGCAGCCATGTTATCAGGATGCAGGGTACGGCCAGTACCACCACCGGAAGCTACGGAGAAGTACTTCTTGCCTTCCTCGATACGCTCCTTCTTGTAGGTACCAGCTACTGGATGCTGGAAGCGGGTAGGATTGGTGGAGTTACCAGTAATGGAGATATCAACGTTCTCCAGGTGCATGATAGCAACACCCTCTGGAACGGAATCAGCACCATAGCACTTTACCTTGGAACGAGGGCCATCAGAGTAAGCAACTTCCTTAACAACGTTTACCTTGCCAGCCTTGTAGTCATACTGAGTCTGAACATAAGTAAAGCCGTTGATACGGGAAATAATCTGAGCAGCATCCTTGCCAAGACCGTTCAGGATAACGCGGAGAGGGTTCTTACGAACCTTGTTTGCAGTCTGAGCAATACCAATAGCACCCTCAGCAGCAGCAAAGGACTCGTGACCAGCCAGGAATGCGAAGCAGCCGGAATCCTCGGACAGCAGCATAGCAGCCAGGTTACCATGGCCCAGACCTACCTTACGATGGTCAGCAACGGAACCAGGTACGCAGAAAGCCTGGAGGCCTTCGCCAATAGCCTTAGCAGCGTCTACAGCGCTGGTGCAGCCCTTCTTGATTGCAATAGCTGCACCAAGAGTATAAGCCCACTTTGCGTTCTCGAAGCAGATTGGCTGCAGGTCAGCTACGATAGCTGCAGGGTCAAAGCCCTTCTCCTTGCAGATGTCAGCAGCTGCTTCAATAGATGGAATGTCGTATTTCTTACAAACTTCGTTGATACCGTCAATACGGCGCTCATAGCCTTCAAATAATGCCATTTTCTATTTCAGTCCTTCCTATTATCTCAAATTATTCTTTACGAGGATCGATGTAGCGAGCAGCATCAGCGAAGCGGCCCTTGGTGGAGGTGTTGGCCTTGATTGCCTCATTAGCATCAGTACCAGCCTTAATAGCCTCCATAGCCTTGCCAAGCTGAACAACCTCATAACCGATTACGCGGTCTTCTGCATCAATAGCCAGACGGGTAACATAACCCTCTGCCAATTCGAGGTAACGAGGACCCTTAAGCTTTGTGGAATACAAAGTACCTACCTGGCTGCGGAGACCTTTACCAAGATCGTCCAGACCAGCACCTACTGGCAGACCGTTGTCGGAGAAAGCAGTCTGGGTACGGCCATAAACAATCTGCAGGAACAGCTCACGCATAGCAGTGTTGATAGCATCGCAAACCAGGTCAGTGTTCAGAGCTTCCAGAATAGTCTTGCCTGGCAGAATCTCTGCAGCCATAGCAGCAGAATGAGTCATACCGGAGCAGCCTACAGTCTCAACCAGAGCTTCCTCAATGATACCCTCTTTTACATTCAGGGTAAGCTTGCAAGCGCCCTGCTGAGGAGCACACCAGCCTACACCATGAGTCAGGCCGCTGATATCCTTAATCTCCTTGGACTGTACCCACTGGCCCTCTTCTGGAATTGGAGCTGGACCATGGTTTACTTCTTTTGCAATGCAAGTCATGTCTTCAACATGCTTATCATAATAAATCATTTCGTATTCCTCTCTTCACTAAATTATATTACACAGGCCACGAAGGAGCATTCTCCCATAGGGACAATGTTCCTTCGACAGCCATATATCCCTGCAAGCAGGGACTAATTACTTAACCTTAACCAGACTGCTGCCAGTCATTTCAGCAGGAATATCCATGCCTGCCAAAGTCAGCAGAGTAGGTGCAATGTCACACAGAGCGCCATCGGAGGCAATCCAATTTACTCTATCAGATACCACAATAAATGGTACCGGATTGGTAGTATGAGCAGTAAATGGAGCACCAGTCTCAGGATCAACCATCTGATCAGCATTGCCGTGGTCAGCAGTAATACATACATCACCGCCAACCTCACGGATAGCCTCAACAAAACGGCCAACGCAGGTATCAACAGTCTCAACAGCCTTAACAGCTGCAGGAATAACACCGGTATGACCAACCATATCACCATTTGCATAGTTCAGGATGATAAAGTCATACTTGCCGGACTTGATAGCTTCAACAACCTTGTCAGTAACCTCAATAGCACTCATCTCAGGCTGGAGATCATAGGTAGCAACCTTTGGAGAAGGTACCAGGATACGATCCTCACCCTCATATGGCTCCTCTACACCGCCATTGAAGAAGAAAGTTACATGAGCATACTTCTCAGTCTCTGCGATACGCAGCTGAGTCATGCCATTCTTGGCAATAACCTGACCAAGGGTATTCTCAATGGTTTCAGGAGGATATGCCACCTGAACATTCAAGCCTTCCTCATACTGAGTCATAGTTGCAAAGACCAGCTTTGCTTCCTTGCGGTCAAAACCGCTGAACTCTTCATCAGTAAAGGCGTGAGTCAGCTCACGAGCTCTATCAGGACGGAAGTTGAAGAAGATTACTCCATCACCATCGTTTACACCCTGATAGTCACCTACAACAACAGGAACAACAAATTCGTCAGTTACATCATTAGCGTAGGATGCATTGACAGCTTCCACAGCGTCAGAAGCCTTGACACCTTCACCACGAGCAACAGCATCATAAGCTTTCTGAACACGCTCCCAGCGATTGTCACGATCCATTGCATAATAACGACCAGACAGAGTGGCAATTGCACCGCAGCCGATTTCGTCAATCTTAGCCTGCAGCTCAGCTACATACTCAGCTGCAGAGGAAGGATCTACATCACGGCCATCCAGGAAAGCATGCACGTATACCTTCTGGATACCCTGCTTTTTGGCCAGCTCCAGCAGTCCATACAGATGCTGGCTATGGCTGTGAACACCGCCTGGAGAAACCAGACCCATGAGATGCAAAGCGCCGCCGTCTGCCTTTACAGCATCGGTTACGCTGAGCAGAGCCTTGTTCTCAAAGAAATCTCCGTCCTTGATTGCCTTGGTAATACGGGTAAGAGCCTGATAAATAACTCGGCCTGCACCAATATTGGTATGTCCAACCTCGGAGTTACCCATCTGTCCATCAGGCAAACCAACATATTCGCCAGAGGCAAAAATATGAGTAGCAGGGAATTTCTGCTTTAACTCATCAAGAACTGGGGTTTTTGCAATCTGAACAGCGTTGTTGTTATCAGCAGTATTGCCATAACCAACACCATCCATAATAATCAATGCTACAGGAGCATTTTTCAACTTTGCCATTATAAACCTTTCTAGTAAACCGAATTAGAACTTTACGATTGCGCTGAAGTCAGCAGCCTTCAGGGAAGCACCGCCTACCAGCGCACCATCTACGTTTGGCTGAGCCATGAGATCCTTAATGGTAGCTGGCTTTACAGAACCGCCATACTGAATGCGGATTGCATCTGCAGCAGTCTGGTTGAACTTCTTAGCAACAGCCTCACGGATAGCCTTGCAAACTTCCTCAGCCTGCTCGAAGGTAGCAGTCTTGCCAGTGCCGATAGCCCAGATTGGCTCATAAGCAATAACCAGCTTTGCTACATCATCAGCAGTGAAGCCTTCCAGAGCTGCATTAATCTGACCAACTACATGATCGATGTAGTTGCCAGCCTCACGAATCTCCAGGGACTCGCCGCAGCAGATAATAGGAGTGATACCAGCAGCGAAAGCAGCCTTTGCACGCTTGTTTACGCCCTCATCAGTCTCGCCGAAATAATCACGACGCTCGGAGTGACCAAGTACGCAGTACTCAACGCCGATCTCGTTCAGCATACCGGTGGAAATCTCACCAGTGAAAGCTCCCTTTGGCTCCCAGTGAACATTCTGTGCACCGATGTGAATGTTGGTGCCCTTAGCAGCCTCAGCTACAGCAGCCAGTGCAGTAGCAGTTGGGCAAGCAACGATGTCAACGCCCTTTACGTCAGCAACCAATGGTGCCAACTCCTTAATCAGTGCTACGCCCTCAGCAATAGTGTTGTTCATCTTCCAGTTACCAGCAATAATAGGTCTACGTGCCATAATAATTTTATCCCCCTATATTATATATGTATTAAAATTTAAAACTTATTTATCAGCAATAGCTGCAATACCTGGCAGAACCTTGCCCTCTAGGAATTCCAGAGTAGCACCGCCACCAGTGGAAATATGAGAAATCTGATCAGACAGGCCAGTCTTCTTCAGAGCCGCAATGGAGTCGCCACCGCCTACGATGGAGATAGCACCATTCTTGGTAGCCTCAGCAACAGCCTTGGCAACAGCCAAAGTACCGTTAGCAAAAGCATCAAACTCAAACACACCCATAGGGCCATTCCAAATAACGGTCTTAGCACCCTTCAGAGCCTCAGTATAAAGCTCAGAAGTCTTAGGGCCGCTATCCAGAGCCTCCCAATCCTCAGGAACCTTATCTACGTCTACAATCTGTACATTTGCATCTGGAGCAAACTTATCAGCAACACGCAGATCTACAGGAAGAACAACCTTTACGCCCCTCTTCTTTGCCTTGTCCAACTGAGCCAATGCTTCCTCGAACTTATCCTTCTCACACAGAGACTTACCAATAGGCAGGCCCTTAGCAGCATCAAAGGTATGAGCCATACCACCGCCGATGATAATGGTATCAACCTTGTCGATCATGTTGGAAATAACGCCGATCTTATCAGAAACCTTAGCGCCACCGATGATAGCAACGAATGGACGCTGAGGAGCCTCCAGAGTCTTGCCGATGAAGTTGATTTCCTTCTCCATCAGGAAGCCAGCAACGGACTCAAGGTACTGTGCAACACCAACATTGGCTGCATGAGCACGATGGGAAACACCGAATGCATCGTTTACAGCAATGTCAGCCAGGGATGCCAGCTGCTTAGCAAACTCAGGATCATTCTTCTTCTCTTCCTTGTGGTAACGGAGATTCTCCAGCAGCAGAATCTCGCCTGGCTTCAGCTCAGCTGCAGCCTTCTCAGCCTCTGGACCTACACAATCAGGTGCCCACTTTACATCCTGCTTGAATACCTCAGAGAGGCGCTTCAGAATGTGCTTAGTGGAGAACTTATCCTCACGTGCCTCAGATGGACGGCCGATGTGGCATGCGAGAATAACAGCTGCACCCTGCTCCAGCAAATAAGTTACAGTAGGAACAGTAGCCAAAATACGGGTATCATTGGTAATATTCATGTTCTCATCAAATGGAACATTATAGTCTACACGGCAAAATACCTTTTTGCCCTTAAGATCTACATCTTTAATAGTTTTCTTATTCATGTTCATGGAAAAACATACCTCCGCTAAAATAATAGGGAATACCTTTTTCTTCCATTTTTACAAAAGAAGAAAAGGCCCGGCCCAAACTAATTCCCTCCAGGGAATCAAAGGCCGGACCTCAATGGATCTTTAAATTATTGAGTTACTAGACTCAGAGAATCAGCCCAACTCAGCGAAGTACTTAATGGTACGAACCATCTGGCTGGTGTAGGAGTTCTCGTTGTCATACCAGGATACAACCTGTACCTGAGTCTGGCCGTTGCCGATAGGGCTAACCATGGTCTGGGTAGCATCGAACAGGGAACCAAATCTCATACCAACGATATCGCTGGATACGATCTCATCCTCGTTGTAACCAAAGGACTCAGTAGCCTGAGCCTTCATAGCTGCATTAACCTCATCAACGGTAACTTCCTTGTCAACTACAGCGAAGAGCAGAGTAGTGGAACCAGTAGGAGTTGGAACGCGCTGAGCAGCACCGATGAGCTTGCCCTTCAGCTCTGGGATTACCAGGCCGATAGCCTTTGCAGCACCAGTGGAGTTAGGAACGATGTTTACAGCAGCTGCACGGGAACGACGGAGATCGCCCTTACGCTGAGGACCATCAAGAGTCATCTGATCGCCAGTGTAAGCATGAATGGTAGCCATGATACCGGACTTAATAGGAGCCAGGTCATTCAGAGCCTTAGCCATTGGAGCCAAGCAGTTGGTGGTGCAGGAAGCTGCGGAGATAACCTTGTCGTCCTTGGTCAGAGTCTTGTGGTTTACGTTGTAAACGATAGTAGGGAGGTCGTTGCCTGCTGGAGCAGAGATAACAACCTTCTTTGCGCCTGCCTTCAGATGAGCGGAAGCCTTCTCCTTGGAAGTGTAGAAACCGGTGCACTCCAGAACTACATCAACATCGTGCTTTGCCCAAGGAATCTGGGTAGCATCTGCGCAAGCATAGATCTTGATCTCTTTGCCGTTTACAGTGATGGAATCCTCGCCTGCAGTTACAGCATCAGCGTACTTGTACTTGCCCTGGGAAGAATCATACTTCAGAAGATGTGCAAGCATCTTTGGGCTGGTGAGGTCGTTGATAGCAACAACTTCATAACCCTCTGCATCGAACATCTGACGGAATGCCAAACGACCAATACGACCAAAACCATTAATAGCTACTTTAACTGCCATGTTAAAATTACCCCCTATAATTTATAAAAGAATTGTGTGAAGCTATGCTCTCCGGTAGGAAAACCACCCGCTAATGTGATGTGCAACGGCACACCGGCAATCTTCCAAAGAAGTGCATTTCTTCTCCTTTGATTACCTTAATAATACATTAATTCGAGGTCTATTGTCAATCAATATTCCATAAATTTAACTAATTATAGCATAAGTAATTTCTAACAGTACCCAATTGCATAAAATACGAAAGGAACAATTTTTTCATACCTTATAAAAGTCGAAAATGTATTATCAGTCCTTATAATTCCGATTTGCCGAGTTGCCTATATCCCTAAGGATGTAAATATAATTTGATATGTCAAAGATTCTTGAAATACAGCCTGCGGTCATAACGACTTTTGCTCTGTCCGACTTAATGGCCCTATCTGGTGATTTATTCTAACGCACAGATACCGCTTGTCGCTGAGCCAATTCACAGGAACCGTAATGATAAAAAGTGCCACCGGGGCCACTTTTGCTGCGCAAAAGCAGGAGTCTCCCGACGCAAAAGTGTCATGCCCCTCCTGCTGTTGCCGAATCATCAAGGCTTATAGGTATTGCCAATCTTCGATAATTACGCTACCTTCGTAAAAATCGGTCATTTCAAACAGTGCCAAGGCGGAAAATTGCGATGAATACACTAATGAGCGGTATGGGAGTACCCTGCACAGGTACTCTTCGCGCCTCGGTACTTAGCGATTCATGAGCTTTCGGGGCGTCAGCCACGAATTGCCTCATGAGAGCTTTAGTACCGCTAGGCGAGAAAAGTAGCGAGAGCGTGCCTGAAAGGGTACTCCCATATCGCCATTAATAGGGGATAGTTTTGCACATCAATATAGCGCCGACGTGCCTGTAAGGGTATATGCCATGCCTACGAAAAAAGTATAGATAATTGATGTACTCGGCAAATCAGAATTTACAAAAAGTGCTCACAAAAATGCAATTACATTTTCATGAGCACTAATTTTTTATTTATTCTTTTCCAGCTTCATAATAGCCTGCACGGCAATAGCACATTCCAGGCGCTTTTTCTGAATCTCACAGCCGGTTTCATATGGCTGGCGAATATCTCCGTGGAACAAATCCGCATTGGCATGACACCCACCGGAGCAGAAGAACCGAGCCCAGCAATCCCGGCATTTTTCCTTATTCAGCACATGGCTCTCACGGAAATACTGAGGCCAATGCTGGTCAGTTACCCCCTCATCCAAGGAGCCCAGACGATATTTCTCCCGGCCTACAAACTGATGACACGGATACAAATCCCCATTCTCCGCTACCGCAAAATATTCATGGCCAGCCCCACAGCCAGAAAGTCTTTTAGCTACACATGGGCCATTGGACAAATCCATATTGAAATGGAAGAAGAAGAACCCCTTCCCCTTTCTCCAGCGCTCCAGATATGCCTCTACCAGCTTATCATATTCCTCTGAGATACGAGGCAAATCCTCATCAGTAAAGCCCAAAGGACTATCCTTCAGCACCACTGGCTCCATAGAAAGAATATCAAAGCCCTCGTCATTCATGGACAATACATCCTTGGTAAAGTCCATATTATTCTTGGTATAGGTGCCACGAAGGTAGGTATATACCCCACGATAGTCATAATCTCCGCCCTTGCGGCTATCCAGACACTTGTGGAAATTAGCTACAGCCTTATCATAGCTGCCCTGTCCTCCCACACATGGACGCATGGCATCATGAACCTCCTTGCGGCCATCCAGAGAAAGCACCAGAGAAAATTCATTATCGTTAAGCCATTTGATATTTTCATCATTGAGCAAAATACCATTGGTGGTCAAGGTCAGCTTAAACTTCTTGCCAGTTTCCTTTTCCCGCTGACGAACATATTCCGTAACCGCCTTAACGGTTTTCATATTCATCAGAGGCTCTCCCCCAAAGAAATCCATTTCGCAATGCTTGCGAGGGCCGCTGGCCTCAATGAGAAAATCTACCGCCTTACGGCCGGTTTCCGGACTCATAATCGCCCTTTCCTGGCCATAGCTGCCCCCATCACCGAAGCAATATTTGCAACGGAGATTGCAGTCCTGAGCAATCATCAAGCACAGGGACTTTACCAATCCCTTCTGCTTAAAGGTAGGAGGCACATCCAGATCAGGAGCATAAAGCTGCTGAATCTTCATGAGATAATGAAGTTCCTCCAAAGCCTCCTGCAAATCAGCCTCAGCATATTTGCCTGCCAGCTCTGCCAATACCTCTCCGTCATTTTCCCCATCGAAGTAATCCATGATATCAAAAATCATTTTATCTACAACATGAACAGCCCCGCTATTAATATCCAGCAAAATATACATACCATTCTGGATAAATTTATGGATTTTCTGCTTCATTTCAACCTTCATACGATATCTATCTCTCCTATAAAATTCACAAAATATTTTCGGAAGTTAAGCGAAAAAAGGCTCCCTGCAAAAGGGAGCCTAATCTCTAAACCTTATTTCTTGCTCTCGCAAACCTGGTTGCCAACAGTGCAGGAAGTCTTGCAAGCGGACTGGCAGGATGCCTGGCACTCGCCACAACCGCCAGAATTTCTGGTCAACTGCAAAGTAGGCTGATTAACAGTCTGAATGTGCTTCATAAAGGTAAACCTCCTTCAACATATAAAAATCTAATTCTTATTTTACATTTTTTGCCACTTATATGCAAGCCCCATAGCCTGAGTTGCTGGCATCAAGATAAAATTAACTGGCAAATTAGAGGCCCCAGGAGGAGAAAACTCAAAACTTATCCTCATTTTGCCGCTATATACGCCCAAATCCTCCAGCTCGCTGGTATGGTAGATGTAATCCCGATTCTCAGTAGCAGGAAAACGACTGCCAGTATAATCATCCACCCTGCTATCCCCAAAGTAAAGCTTGGTATCAGGCACATTAAGCAAGAATTTGCGATTCTGCATTTCATCCTTAACCGTCATGGCACCGGCATAAACTCCCCCAAGAGGACACAGCAAATACTGAATATCACTATCCCCCTTAACAGGAATATGCAATTCATACATAATGCCATAATTGCCGTAGTTCTCCGTAACACTGCCATCAGTGGCATCAATACCCTTTCTGTAAATATCCCGCTGATTATCCGCCAAAGGAATAAACACGGCTCCATCCTGCAAAGGATCATACTCCTTAACAGCCCGCACAATGCGGTTCATGCCTTGATAGGTACCCCTGAGACGATGCTCATCCTTAGGAAGTACCTTGGCCTTAGACACAAAATCCAAAGGATTCTCCCCCGGATTGTACATAATCACAGAAAAACGCACTGGCATATCTGTGTGAAAATCATAAATGCCATTTACCAGCTGTCCTGGCTTCACAATGGTATTATTCGCCCCATTGTCCAACAGATTTTTCCGCCCGGCAAAAACAAAAATATCCCTATTTTCCTGACTTTCCATGAACTGCTGTTGAGCAGTCTTGCCCACCCAGAGATAATTGTCACTAGGCTGATTCAAAGCCTGACGGCTCACATGAACCACCGCTGTATATTTACCTTGATTTTCCATAACAACAGCAATCTTCTTATTCTGGTTAGTATTATTCAGATGATAATAGAAAATACGGCCATTACCATCCACCACATCAGAATAGAGAATACCATTTTCCTCTACGTATTCAGGACTATCAGAAAACAGCAAGGTACCCCCATTATCAGAAACCTTTACTGGCCATCTCTTTAATGGCTGAGGGCTGTTCTGCTGCCCTGGCTGCCAATTTACAGAATCCATAGGATGCCAGGATTCCGGCACTCGATTACTGTACTTAGGATGAATACCATCCACATCCATATTAACAGCCAAATCCACTACATCCTGTTTTTGACCAGGCTGCAGCTCTCCCCTGCCCTGAGCAGGCGCAATCTCCACAGTACCCTTATCCTGAACCGGCTGGATAGCCACAGTCTGATTGGTATGATCCTGACCATGTATACGGGCATAGGCCGGTGACATCAGACTACAGCCAACACAGGCCAACACCAATGCTTTTTTCATCCAAAACTTCACTTTGCTTATCGCTCCCTTTTATTCTATCTTATGCTGACTCCATCCCAGTTGGGCAAAAATCCTGCCCTTTAACAATCTCCATTTAAACTCTGTCAACCCAAAGGTAGGATGAGGTATATTTATCCGCTGCAGCTGATAAGGATCTGTATCAAAGGTATTCAGCCCTGCATCGCCTGTTACCGCAGCCAGATATTCCTCCTCCTTCAACATCTGCTCCAAATCCGTAGTATATTTGCCATTAGGATAGGACAGAGTGTAAATGGTTTTCATGCCATTCCACTCCATCAACAGCTTGGACAGCTTTACTTCCTCTCTAGCCTCATCCAGGGACCTACCTGTCAAAGGCAGATGGTTAGCTGTGTGACTGCCGATTTCAATCCCCCGCTTTTCCATATCCTTTAACTGCTGCCAGGACAAATAACCATCTTTGCCAATATCATTAGTCACCATAAAGATGGTAGCCTTCAATCCCCGCTCCTCCAGGATAGGCAAAAGCTCCTTATAATTGCTTTCGTACCCATCATCAAAGGTAAGAATAATTGGCTTTTCCGGCAACTGCAGCAAGCCCTTTTTAGCCCGCAAATAATCCCTAATGGAAATAGTGGTATAGCCCTGTTCCTGTAAGTAGTCCAACTGCTGCTGAAAATCCTCTACAGGCACATTATAGGCATAGGCATCCTTAGGATCATCCTGCTGTACCATATGATATTCCAAAATAGGAAATCCCTCTGGCTCTGGCTGAGACAAAAGATATTGGATACCGCCCCATAAGACCAGCACCACAGCCACAAGAACTCCCAATATATATTTAAGATATTTTGCCAAAAGAAAAATCTCCTTTTTTCACTTTACCTCCCCTGGACTACTATCCGCCAGGGACATTATTTTGCGCAGTCTATTGGCAGCCGCCCCTCGACTAATGCCCAGCATTTCTCCCAGCTCTGATAGGGAAGCATCTGGTTCAGCCAGTCTAAGGCGAGCCATTTCTGCCATTTTAGGAGGCAGCTTGTCCAGCTCGCCCCTGCTTTTCAGCTGATGAATAGCCTGCACCTGAGCCACCGAGGCACTGACTGTACGCTGTAGATTAGCGGTTTCACAGTTTACCAGCCGATTGACCTGATTCCGCACCTCCCGCAGATTACGAGCCACCTCCAGCTGTTCTACCGCCTTAGGAGCCCCCAGCATGGCCAGAAGATCCATAATCTCCTCGCCATCCTTCATATAGACCTGATAATTGTTTTTCCTATCCGTAATCCCTACGGGAAAATCCATTTTTTTCAGCACCTGCATCAAGGTATTGGCAAAGGGATAGCTGTTGGCCACAAACTCCAAATGAGCCTTGGCCTCTGGCCGGTTCACCGTACCTCCCCCAAGAAAAGCTCCTCGCAAATAAGCCTTACGACAGCACTGCCGCCGCAAAAGGCCCTTATCATGACCTACAGAACCTTCATTGTCCCCCAGCATTCCTAGGGATTCCATCAAAGGACGAACCTGAGGGGAGGGAGCTACCCGCAAAAAATAACTGTTATTCTTTTTCAGCCTTTTAGCTCGGCTTACGGTAACCTCCGGCTTTACCTGACCATTGGCCTTCAAAAGCTGCAACACCCTGCGGGCTACAGCCGCATTTTCTGTGACAAAATTCAGGCCCAGATTCATAGCTGGTCCAATGGTCATGGAGGCTCCCATCCGCAAAAGAGCTGCCAGCTCTGCATTTTGACAGCAGGTCTTACGGGTGGAGGCTCTAACCAATTCATTTTTTACTTCTGTTGCAAAAGATGGCATAGCTGCCTCACAGAGTTTCGTACACTACCCGCATAACGCTATCGCACAGCTTCTTGGGGTCATGATGAATTGCATCCTTGGAGGTAATCAAATCCGCCTTAATAATGCCTACCCCCAGCTGATTCAAAGCATCATCATCAACTAACACAGGATAAGCTCCTGTTTCTGCATATTTCTGCTTCAAATCCTCTGGCACCGGTGTTGAGTTCACAATAACATAATCCACAGCATTACGGCCTGCATGATCCATAATAGCCTTTACATGCATGGATGCGGTATAGCCGTCAGTTTCTCCCGGCTGAGTCATCACATTGCAGATATAGATTTTTACCGCCTTACTACGGCAAATGGCATCACCAATGCCCTCCACCAAAAGATTAGGTATCACACTGGTATACAAACTACCTGGCCCCAGCACTATAGCCTCCGCATTGCGAATGGCATCCAAGGAGGACTGCACCGCCTCAGCGTGCTCTGGATAAAGCTTTACCCGATGAATCCTTTTATGAGCCTCTGGAATATGGGATTCACCACATACCACCGTGCCATCCTCCATAATGGCATCCAAACGGACAAATTCCTTGCTGGCTGGCAAAACCTGTCCCTTTACCGCCAGAACCTTAGAGGATTCCTTCAAGGCTGTTTCCACATCTCCCGTTACCTGAGTCATGGCAGCAATAAACAAATTGCCAAAGCTATGACCTGACAGCTCACTGCTGCCCTCAAATCTGTGCTGGAAAAGCTTCTCCATCAAAGGCTCTGTATCCGCCAAGGCCACCAGACAATTCCGCAAATCTCCCGGAGGAATCATGCCCAAATCCTGACGCAGTCTGCCAGATGAACCGCCATCATCAGCCACTGTAACCACAGCAGTAACATTGGAGGTAGCCTGCTTGATACCTCTAAGCAATACTGATAGTCCATGACCTCCGCCTACCACAGTAATAGCAGGCCCCTTGCCCAGCATACGCTTCTCATAGATAAGATCCACCAGCTTCTCAGAAGGGTTGGAGGGCAGCAGCACCGTAATAACTGATTTAATAATAAACTTAGCTGCCACCAGCATAATACTTGCACCAGCAGCCACCATTATCAAGCCGGCAATGGCGGTATATTTATAATCATAACCTCCAGACCATAGATACACCGTTCGGAAAATAGCCTCCTCAATGTGGTCAATATACTTGTAGTTAAAAACCACTGCTATCCCCAGACTGACAATCATTACGCCAGCCGCAAACAAAAGCAGCCATCGCTTGAATTTCATGCCTGGATACAGCCATTTCAACAAGTGCATTTACAACACTCCCTTATACTTCTTCCCGCACATGCTCCCAGACCTCATTCTTCATCAGGTCACGATGCTCCAGCTTTACAATACAGCCCTTTTCCTTCAAAAGCTGATAAATATGGTTGGCAATAAATACAGAACGATGCATACCGCCAGTACAGCCCGCGGCAATAACCAGCTGAGCCTTCCCCTCCTTCTCATACTGAGGAATCAGGAAATTTACCAGATTGTCCAAATGCTGCTTAAACTCCTTGGTAACAGGCCACTGGTCAATATAAGCGGCCACCTCTGGCACCGCACCACTCTTGTGGCGCATGGACTCCACATAGAATGGATTTGGCAGGAAACGCACATCAAAAACCAAATCTGCATCCAAAGGCATACCAAATTTAAACCCAAAGGAAATCACATTAATATTCATCTTTTCTCCCACTCTTGGGGCAAAAAGATGAAGAATCTTTTCCTTCAAATCTATCTTCTTCAAATCTGAAGTATCCACAATATAGGTAGCCTTGTTGCGAACAGAGGCCAGCCTCTCTCTTTCCTTGGCTACACCATCACTGATACGGGAGCTAGGTGCCATAGGATGGCGACGGCGGGTTTCCTTATAACGGCGAATAATGGCTGCATCAGAAGCATCCATAAAAAGCAGTACATAAGGCTGATTATCCCTATCCATATCCTCCAGCACATGGGTAAAGGTATCAAAAAACTCCCTACTGCGAGTATCCACTACCAATACTACCTTGTTGATACTGCCCCCAGACTGCTGACACAGCTCCGCAAATTTAGGAATAAATACCGGTGGCAGATTATCCACCACAAAATAGCCTATATCCTCCAGATAACGGCAGGCTTGGGTTTTGCCACTGCCGGACATACCAGTGACAATGATAAACTCGCAAGTCTTATCCTTTTCCTTCTCTTTTTCCATAATAACCTCCGCTATTTCCTTTACATACAGAAACGCTCCAATGCCTCAGCAACACCATCATGCTCATTATCTGTTACCATATATCTGGCCGCAGCTTTAGCCTCTGCATTGGCATTGCCCATAGCTACGCTGATAGCTACAGATGTCAGCATACTAACATCATTGCTGGAATCTCCAATAGCCAATACCTGCTCACTAGGAATGTTCAGAATCTCCGCCAGCTTGGCAATGGCAGTAGCCTTATTAACCCCTGGCTTAATCAGCTCCACATAGGTAGGAGCAGACTTCATAGCCTCAATACGGCCTCCAAACTTCTTCTGAACCAGCTTGATAACCGCATCTGCCTGCTCTGGAGTATCGGTCATAATCAACATCTTTGGTACATGAACATTATATTTATAAATATCCTGCCCCACAGTCTTGCCCTGCACACCGCAGGCCTTCTGATAATACTGAGCATGCTCATCATTTACAATGAAATACAGTTGGTCATCACTATAGAGATGAATATACAGCTCGCACTCCTGCGCAAAATCCAACAAATCCTTAACCACTGCTTCATCCAGATAGGAAGCATAAAGCTCCTTGCCACCAGCAGTCTTAATGAGAGCACCATTGTAAGTAATAATTGGCACATCCAGCTCCAGCTCCTGAGCATAAGGCAGAGCGGAGGCATACATTCTGCCTGTAGCAATAGTAAAGATTACCCCTGCCTCTACAGCCCGCTTAATCATATGCTTGTTGCCCTTAGAAATCTTGTGCTCATTGTTGAGCAATGTACCATCCATATCTGTAACAAATAATTTTGCCTGCATTTTTATTCTCCTCATGTAAGTGTATTTGTTTTAATTTATATAATATATCTAAATACAAAATATCATATACCCACCATAAAATCTTATGGACTAAAGGTAACGGTTACCGTCTGTCCCTGCTGGATAGCTGTACCTGGGGCAATGCTTTGACTCTTAGCCAGTCCATTGCCCTGAATATCAATCCCCAGCCCCCTCTGTGCCAAGGTCTGGGAAGCTTCCTTAATGCTCATGCCCTGCAAATCCGGCATACCCTTGCCATCATCCACAGGCTTAGGAGCTTCTGGCTTATCCTTGTTCATATCCTCAAAGGTATCACTGGATGGACTGATATGCATAAACCTCAGCAGCTGGGCAAAAATATCCCTGGCTACCGGGGCAGCAATCTGACCACCATAAAAAGCTCCCGCTGATGGATCATCAATAACCACCAGCACCACAATACGAGGGTCCTCCACCGGGGCAAAGCCACAGAAGGAGGCTATATATCTGCCCTCCATATAACCGCTGGTATGCTCATTAATCTTCTGAGCCGTACCTGTTTTACCAGCAATACGATAGCCCTTGACACCAGCCTTGGCGCCGCCGCCTGTAGCAACTACCTGTTCCAGCAAGCCTACAAGGGTTTTGTCTGTGGCAGATTCCAGCACTCTGCCAACCTCTTCCCTGCCAAAGGACTTGTACTCAGTACCGTCAGCATTAGTAATCTCCTTGATGATATGAGGCTTCAACAGCACGCCATCATTGGCAATAGCCGACATAGCTGTAACCAACTGGAGAGGGGTAACGGCAATACTTTGACCAATGGACATGGTAGCCACATCTGAATTTACCATATCCTTAGGGTTAAACAAAATTCCCTCCTGCTCTCCCGGCAGCTCAATACCAGTAAGACGGCCAAAACCGAATTTCTGAGCATATTCCGTCAGCTTTTCCCCGCCTAGCCACAGGCCTACCTGGGCAAAACAGGTATTAATGGAATTTTTTACTACATCAATAAAGGTAACATTGCCAAAGGAGCCTCCATTCCAGTTCTGGATTCTTTTCTCAGAAACATCCACATGACCGGGATCATAAAAGGTCATATTTGGGGAAACAACCCCCTCCTGCAATGCTGCCCCAGCCACAATAGCCTTAAAGGTAGAGCCTGGCTCATAGATAGAAACTACAGCTCTATTGCGCCATGCCTCGCCATTAGCATCTACATCCCAATATTTATTGGGATTGTAGGTAGGTCGAGAGGCCATAGCCAGCACCTCGCCGGTTTTAGGATCCATAACCACCGCTGTAACAGCCTTTGGCTTGTTATCAGCCACAGCCTTATCCAAGGCCTGCTCCACAATAAACTGCATGGTAGCATCCAAGGTCAGGGTAATATTCTTGGAATTATCTCCTCTATATCGCTTCTGAGCCGCCGAAAAAATAGAATCAAAAATAGGACGGCCCCGCATATCAATAAGAATATCAGCCTCCTGAGCCTCACCCTTCAGCAAATCATCAGCAAACTGCTCCATACCAGCCAGACCTACATCATCCGTGCCGATAAACCCCAGCACATTAGCGGCAAGACTATCGTTTGGATAATATCGTTTTACCTCATCATGAAGCTCCAGGCACTCATATCCATGAGCCTCCTTCAGCTCCTTAATGGCTTGTTCCTCATCTATTTCCAGACGCCTTTTCACATAAACAAAAACGCCGCCGGTATCTATATCCTCCTGAATCTCCTCCGGCTTCAATTTGAGAATATCTGCAAGAGATGCTGCTATATCATCTCTATCCTCTGCCTCAACCTTGCTGGGATTGAGAACCAGAGATTTGGCCATACGGCTGATAGCCAGCTCCCGACCATTTCTATCCGTTATTTTTCCCCGGGGAGATTGACGGGATCTATTTTCCTCTGCTATAACTATCGCTCTCTGCTTCAGCTCACTGCCATCCACCAGCTGCAGCCATGCTACACGCACAATCAGAACCAGCATCAGACACCAGGCCCCAAACAACAGATAGCTCAATCTAGTTTGCATTTGATTTCGTTGTTTGTTCACCAATTTAACACTCCATAGTCTCCATCAAAACATATCTATCCTTTTATTTTACACTATATTATGACAAAAGCAAAAGTTTTTTACTAAGCTAGGTTTTTACGGCTTTTGTATGGATAAAAATAAATTTGTTTTGTATACAAAGATATAAGTTTACAAATTATTATTCTTACTGTTATAATATAACGAGAATGGTGGTGATTACAGTATGGATGCTACTGATAGAAGAATTTTAAAAAGATTACAGGAAAATTCCCGCGTAACAGTTTCTGTTCTAAGTCAGGAAATTTCCTTATCCATGCCGGCTATTAGTGAAAGATTGAAAAAGCTGGAAAACACCGGTGTTATTCAGCAGTACACAGCAATTCTAGATCCTGAATTGGTAGACAAACAGCTTATGTGCATTCTCTACATCAGCTTCGAAGATCCTGTTTACGGAGATCATTTTGAGGAGTTTATTGTCAGCGAGCCTGATGTAAAGGAATGTTTCTATATTACAGGTGAATATGACTATGCTCTAAAAATTATCACCAAAAATACCAAGACTCTGGATAAAATAATGACTCGTATCAAAAATCAGGAAGGCATTGCCAGAACTGAAACCATCGTTGTCATGGCCACAATTATTGACCGTCCAACCATCGAAATCGAATAAAATCAAGGACAAAATGAGCATACCGCCCGATAGCCAGAAGCTGTCAGGCGGTATTTTTATTGCCAATACTTTATCACCAATGATATTTTTCGCCACGATTTATCTTAAAACAGCGATATATCTGCTCCACCAGCAAGAGCCTTATCATCTGGTGGGTAAAGGTCATAGGGGAAAAACTCAGCCGGAAATCCGCCGCCTGCCTTACCTCCTCCGATAGGCCAAAGGCCCCCCCAATCAGAAAGGTAATATTGCTGCGGCCCTGAAGAGCCAGGCTATCCAGCTTGGCCGCCAGCTTCTCTGAGGAAAGCTGCTGACCATAAACATCCAGCACAAAAAGATAGCTTCCCTCTGGCACCTGACGCAAAAGCCTTTGTCCCTCCTGTTGCAAGGTCTGTTGCTTTTCCGCCTCAGATGGATTATCCTTCATTTTTTCCTCATTGATTTCCACAATCTTCACATTGGCAAAAGGGCCCAATCTTTTTAGAAATTCATTAATACCTGCTGTCAGATATTTTTCCTTGATTTTGCCAGCCGTTACAACGGTTATCTTCATGAAGCAGCCTCCAAAGCTACATCCACAGTGGATACATTGCCATTCCGCTCATATTTTACCTTGACGGAATCTCCCACCTTGCTATCCAGAATAGTATTCCGCACATCGCTTACCTTGTTGGTTTCCTTATCCCCAATGGACAGAATAATATCCCCACGGCGGAGGCCTGCCTTGTAGGCCGGGCCATTAACAGTAACGCTTTCAATATAGACACCCTTGTCCACATTGAGAATATAGCCATAACGGCCAGCAGTTTCCTTATCAAAAATTCCTACCCCCAGATACGGACGGGTAACCTTACCAGAGGTCATTAGCTCATTGACAATATCCTTTACAGTATTAATAGGAATGGCAAAGCCCATACCCTCAATATCACTGCGGGCAATCTTGGCAGAATTAATACCAATAACCTTGCCATCTGCATTTACCAGAGCACCACCGGAGTTGCCCGGATTAATAGCTGCATCAGTCTGCACAACCTTCAGCACTCTATCATCTATTTCCAGAGAACGATTCAAAGCACTAATAACGCCACTGGTTACACTGCCCTGAAATTCCAGTCCCATAGGATTGCCAATAGCAATAGCCGGCTCACCTACCATAATATCATCAGAATCCCCCAGTTCCGCTGTAGGCAGATCATCAGCATCTACCTTTACCACAGCCAGATCTGTCAGCTCATCTGCACCTACCAGCTTGCCAGACAGGGAACGGCCATCAGACAGGGATACAATAATCTCCTTAGCTCCGCTAATAACATGATTATTAGTAACAATATAGCCATCCTTGCGGAAGATAACCCCAGAGCCTGCGCCCTCTACCTGAACAGGATTGTTAAACCAATCTCTGGCCACAGCCTTGTTGGTAATACCTACCACAGCAGGGCCTACAGCCTTAGCGGCTCTTACCACTGGCGTATTCCGGGCATCAGAAATCTCCTGAGAAGCCGCTGGCTTTTCCTGAGCTGCCGAGCCGGCCTGACCATCAGTACAGCCTCCAAATAATACTGTAGCCACCAGCATCATCCCGGCTACACCTGCAAAGCATTTTTTTGCCATTTTACTACGGTACATAATCCAATCTCCTCCTTTAAGTTAACTGTCAGAAATCCACACTTGTGCTATGATTCTGAGCTGTCATATATATTTCCATATTATTAATGCCATAGCTGTCCAAAACAGATTTCACTGTATCCATAGCCAGCTCTGGCCGATTGTTGGATTCACTAAGATGAGCCAATATCAGCTTCTGAGGCCTCCTTCGCAGCTCTGCCACCACCTGGGCCATCCGTCTGTTAGAAAGATGTCCCAGAGGACCAAGGATACGCTGTTTCAAGTTATAGGGATAACTGCCCTGCTTCAGCATTTCCTCATCATGATTGGCCTCCAACACCAAAACCTGAGCACCCTCCAGCATCTGTTGCAATCTATCATCTACATTGCCTATATCCGTGGCCACCACACAGCGGCTGGTGCCCTGAATAATATAGCCCACAGGCGCAGCGGCATCATGAGGTATATCAAAGGCTCTTACGGCCACCCGCCCAAGCTGAATCCTATCAATAATTGGATTGACACAATCCCCCGGCAGCTCCTCATAACAGCTCATAGCCCGAAAGGTAGCAGGGCGGGAATATATCTGAATGCCATATTTCTTCACCAGATTAGGCAAACCCTTAATATGATCCCCATGCTCATGGGTAATAAAAATACCATCCAGCATTTCTACACTTTCCCCCAGAGCCGCCAGCTCCTGCTTAATCCGTCTGGCACTAATTCCTGCATCTATTAATATTCTTATACCATCCATTTCCACAAAGGTAGCATTCCCCTTGCTGCCACTGGCTAGTACAGCAACCTGCATAATCTATCATCACTCCACACTTCTATAATATACTCAAGAATACTGTAAAATGGCTGTAAAGTCAAAATATCCCCATATCCTCTAATTTGTGAAATTTTGTTCATATATATGTTGTATGTTTTTCCATTTGTCTTACTCTTTAACTAATTGAAACTAATATTGAACACTCTGTTCATTCTGCTAACAATTCGTGTTTTTAGTAGACTATTGAATATATTTAATAAAGTTTAATTAAAAAAAGATACAATTTTATATTGACTTGTATAACCATTTATGCTAATATAATGACAAGATAAGTTTACAAAATTTATGTAGCTTACCACCTGCAAGGTTGTTTTTTTCCAACGCCATTTCTCGACCTTGCAGTTAAGGTGATGTATTCCCTATAGTACATCCCCTATAGTCAATCCCTTTCAGCCCTCAGCGCTTATCTGAGGGTATTTTTTTGTCCCAAAATGACTAAAAGCTTGCCAGAGCACAACACACTCATGGCAAGCTTTTTTCATGAATTATTTCCAGCCGGCGAACCCCAACCTAATAGATACCTGCAGCCATCCTAACCTGCACCATTAATGGCGCAAAGCAGAAGCCTTCTCCTGGCAGTGAGGACAGCGGCCAAAGAAATACAGCTGACGGCCCGAAAGCTGGTAGCCAGTTTTGGCCTCCACCCCGTTCATCAAGCCTTCATCCTGAAAATCAAAAATATCATCCACACGATTACATTCAGTACAGCGAATATGAGGATGGTTGCCTGTTTCCGCATCGTAGCGATAGCTGTCCTCCCCTACATTCAACACCTGAATCAAGCCCAGCTCCGCAAAAATATCCATAGTCTTGTACACTGTGGCCAGACTCATAGTTGGATAGCTAGGCTGCAGCATATTGTACAGCATTTCCGCATTGGGATGGCTTTTGGTGCTGGATAAGGCATCGTATACCGCCAATCTCTGGGGGGTAACCTTGAAGCCTTTTTCCCGCAAAATTTTGGTTACAGCTTCTGTTCCTAACATGGTATTTCCTCCGTTCTAGCAAATAATAATTATCCATTTAAAAGAATTACTAATAAGTTAATTTTACTTTATAAAGTAAAATCTGTCAATTTCTTTCCAGATATTTTACAGATAAAAAGTTATTCACAATGTATTGCATTTGTTTAACAAAATTATGCACAAAAAAGCCAGCCTAATTGCTTAGGCCAGCCATCTTCATACATCAAATAAATCTAATCTGTGCATTGAGGTTTATATATTTTAGCAGTGTTTCTATATATGATAGGATTTTTTGTAACATAGTAACAAAGAAGCCCTGACATCCTTTATAAAAACTTCCCTTTTGTTAGAATAATAAACAGATAGTAAGAGATTTTTGATTGTTTTGTCAGAAGTCTTGAGAACTTTTTTCGGATTGTTTTAACATTTTAGAGAGGGGAGAGAATTGTTGTGAGCAATTCCAAGGATGTCAAGGGCCATTTTGTTATTTTGGAGGGTGAGAAGTTCTATAAGCTGGAAAACTATGACCGTATGGATGATTTCTTTATGACTATTACCAGCTCCAGCGATGTATGGAATTTTCTGTGGGCAAAGGGAGGTATTACTGCCGGCAGGAAGAATGCTGACCATGCCATTTTCCAGTATGGTACGGCGGACAGGATTGCCGACTACAAGTACACCACCGGCTCCTATACGGCGATTCAGGTGGAAACGGCAGAGGGAGTGACTCTGTGGGAGCCTTTTGGCAGGTTTTTGCAGGGGACCGGGGCGGCAGGTATCCCGGAGGATGGTGTGCAGTACAGCCTGTACAAAAATATCAACGGCTCCAAGGTGATTTTTGAGGCACGCAATGAGGCACTGCAGCTGGTATTCCGCTATGGCTGGACTTCCGGCAGGCGTTTTGGTCTGGTCAAGCTGGCAAAGGTTATCAATATCAGTGCTAAGCCTCAGAAGGTGCGCGTTTTGGATGGTGCCAGAAATATCCTGCCTGCCATTGTGGATGCTTCCTTGCAGAACAATATGTCCGTGTTGGTGGATGCATACAAGAGTACGGAACTAGATCAGGAGTCGGGGCTGGCCATATTTGCCCTTTCCTCTGCCCTGACGGACAGGGCGGAGCCAAATGAGGCACTACTTGCGAATACCTGCTGGTTTACCACTTCTGATGCGGTGTATATTTCTGATGGGGTGATACAGGATTTTGCTGTAGGCAGGAAGCTAATAGAAACCGATATTGTAAAGGGCGGCAGGGGCAGCTGCTTCATTCTCCACGAGTCTGAGCTGGCAGCTGGTTCAGAGGACAGCTGGGCAAGTGCTTTTGACCATTCTCGGACTGCTGCTGATATTGTGGAGCTGAAAAAGGTACTTGCCGACAGGAACGAGGCGGCAAGGCTTCTGGCAAAGGATATTGAGGCTACAGAAGAGGAGCTGGACAGGTTTATTGGGGAGGCTGACGGTATTCAGTCCACCGCTGACGAGATGGCCTGTGTCCACCATCGTACCAATGTGATTTTCAATATCATGCGGGGTGGCTTTTTTGCTAATGATGGCAGGATTGATGTGGCAGATTTTCTCGCTTTTGTGAAACAGCGCAGCGTTGCTGAATATGACAAGGCGGCAAGGCTGCTGGCTGATATGTCCATGGCAGGGGAGCTGCTAGAGAAAAAGCTGCTGAAGGAATTGATTGTGGCCACTGGTGACAGCCAGCTGCTCAGGCTGTATATGGAATATCTGCCGGTGATTTTTTCCCGCAGGCACGGGGATCCTTCTCGTCCGTGGAATAAGTTCAATATTGCCCTGACTGATGCTGCCGGCAACCAGGTGCTGAACTACGAGGGCAATTGGCGTGATATTTTTCAGAACTGGGAAGCCTTGCTGATGTCCTACCCTGAATATATTGCCAATGTTGTGGCGAAATTCGTCAATGCCATGACCATTGACGGCTTCAATCCTTATCGCATTTCCCGGGAGGGAATTGACTGGGAGTGTCCAGATCCTTCGGACCCTTGGGCGCAGTTTGGCTATTGGGGCGATCATCAGGTGATTTATCTCCAGAAGCTCCTGGAGCTTTTGGCAGACTATGATGCCGCTTTGCTGGATAATTACCTGTCTGCCAAGCTGTTTTCCACTGCCAATGTACCATATAGGCTGAAAAGCTATGAGGAAATTTGCCAGGATCCAAGAAATTCCTTGATTTTTGACAAGGACCTCAGTGATGAGCTTCTGAGAAAGGCAGAGTCCCTTGGTTCTGATCAGAAGCTAATACAGGATAAGGAAGGCAGAGTGGCACTGGTGAACCTGACTGCCAAGCTTTTGCAGCTGGTGATTGCCAAGGCTGCAAATCTTGTGCCTGGCGGCGGTGTTTGGATGAATACTCAGCGGCCTGAGTGGAATGATGCAAACAATGCTTTGGCAGGCTGGGGCTTGTCTATGGTAACTACCTGCTACATGGAGCGGATGCTGAAATTTCTGATAGATATTTATGGTCGTCATAGTGAAGCTGTTTATGAGATACCTGCTACAATGGCAGCATGTATGCAGGAGTTGAAAAAGCTTTATGCAGGTGCAGCAAGCATGGAAGCAGGGAATACAGTCTTTGCGGAGGCGTCCAGCCGCAAGGCCTTTACTGACAAAGCAGGCATGATTTTCCAGCAGGAAAGGGACAGCCTGTATAGAGGGGATTATGGGACTGGCGATACCCAGGTGTCCGGCGAGGAGCTAAAAGAATTTTATCGGCTGGTTGAGCGGGTGGTATCCGGGACAATTTGCTGCAATAAGCGACAGGATGGGCTTTATCATACCTATAACACCCTGAGAATTGACAAGGGAGGCATGGAGATAGAGCATTTGCAGGAAATGCTGGAGGGGCAGGTGGCTGTACTGTCCAGCGGGCTTCTGACCTCCGGGGAGGCAGTGGAAATCTGCACTGCTCTCAGGCATAGCGGCATGTACGAGGATAGGCAGAATTCTTATATGCTTTATCCAAATAAGAATTTGCAGGGCTTTTTGGCAAAGAACCGCATCACACCTGACAGAGCAAAGGGATTGGAGAGTTATCTGGATCAGGATTTGGCTGGATTCTATCATTTTCCTGCCTGCTGCCAGAATGAGGAAAAGCTCATGGGCTGGCTGGAGACTCAGGCTTCCATGGAGGCTGCTGACAGGGAGAAGCTTTTGGCACTTTATGAGGAAGTCTTTAATCACCATGCCTTTACGGGCAGGTCGGGCACCTTCTATGCCTACGAAGGTCTTGGCAGCATCTACTGGCACATGGTAGCCAAGCTACTGGTAGCTGTGCAGGAAAATGCCTTGCGCTCCCTGGCTGATAAGGATGGCTATGGGGAAAAGCTGAAATCTCTGTACCAGGAAATCAAGGCAGGTCTAGGCGGTTCTGCCAAGTTACCTGAGGTATATGGAGCTTTTCCTTTTGATGCTTATTCCCATACCCCTTATCATAAGGGGGCCTGCCAGCCGGGCATGACGGGACAGGTAAAGGAAGAAATTCTCACCCGCTGGGGGGAGCTGGGCATTAGAATCGAGAAAGGTTGTGCTGTATTTATGCCGCAGCTTCTGACTGATGCTGAAATGGGCGATACCGGACTGGGCTTTAGCTGGTGCGGTGTGCCGGTGAGCTACCGCCGTGGTGCGGCAAAGCTGATTGTAAGCATGGCAGATGGCACAGTGAAAGAATTTGACGACTGTGTGCTGCCTAGGATGTACAGTGAAATACTGTTCAGCCGTAGCCATGCTATAGAAAGCATTGAAGTCAGCTTTTAACAGCTTTTAACTATTTTGCCTTGCGGCAATCTGATTACCATCAATTTTTTCTGTAAATAATAAAAATACCTGTCCTAGGCCTTAAACTAAAAAACTCCTCTCTTCGAAATAAAGAGGGGAGTTTTTTGCTCTATTCAATTAAAGTAATTGCAAGACTTTATCAGTCAATTATGCTATAATAAATTCGGTGCTGCCATAACGGTAGGCGGTTGGCCCTCTACGGAGGGACTGTGACCCTCCGATTATATAGAAACCGGCTTGCCGGAATACATATAGGAGGGCAGTGATACGATGTCGTTTGAACTAGTAGCTTTATTTATTGGGCTTCTCAGCCTAGTAATAGCCTGTATAGGTCTAGGCTACCAATTCGGCAAAGATATTTCTAACAGAAAAGACCGCCCCTAGTCCGCAAAACTGAGCGATCTTTCTGATACCAGTATATATGGGCTAACCGTCTATCGGCAGCACCTTCTTTTCTTTCATTATACCTTGCAAACCTGTTTATTGCAAGTCATTTAAACCAAATGAGAATTAATACGATTCAATAGAGGAGTTTTTATGTTACTAGAAAATATACCCCAGGCCCTGGCCCAGGAGCTGAATATCCGCCCTGAGCAGGCCAAGGCCGCCATCAAGCTTTTGGATGAAGGAAACACAGTTCCCTTTATCGCCAGATACCGCAAGGAAGCCACAGGAGAACTGGAGGATGAACAGCTTCGAAAGCTGGAGGAGCGCCTGGCCTATCTTCGGAATTTTGTCAAACGCCAGGAGGAAATCCTTAACAAAATCGCCGAACAAGGAAAGCTCACGGAGGAGCTGCAGCAGGCCATTGAAAAAACCACCAAGCTGCAAGAGCTGGAGGATATTTATCTCCCCTTTAAGCAGAAGAAACGCACCAGAGCACAAAAGGCAAGAGAAAAGGGCTTGGAGCCTTTGTCCACCACTATTTTGTGGCAAAAGGATACCAAGGGCAGTATAGAAAAGGAAGCCAGCAAATACATCAACCCAGAGCTGGAGGTAAATACCTGGCAGGAAGCTATGGAGGGCGCCCGAGATATTATTGCCGAAATCATTTCCGAGAACGCCAAGCTGCGGCAAAAGCTGCGGGAATACATTCACCAGCATGGTCAAATCTCCACCCTTATGGCTGAGGATACCAGCGAAACCGAAGAAGGCCAGAGATTTCTCATGTACAAGGAATATCAGGAACCTGTCAAAACCATGCCTTCCCATCGCATTTTGGCCATTAACCGCGGAGAAAAGCTAGGCTGTCTCAAGGTTACGCTCCAACTGGAAGAGGACAAAATCCTTCATTTAATCCAAAAGGAATATCTACAAGGGCCTTCCATTTACCAGCAGGATATGAAGCTGGCCATAGAAGATAGCTGGAAAAGACTGCTCTCCCCTTCTCTGGAAAGAGAGCTTCGCAGTCAACTGACAGAAATGGCCGAAACACAGGCCATTAGCATTTTCGGCACCAATCTAAAACAGCTTTTATTACAGGCACCTTTGGCTGGCTACACTGTTATGGGCTTGGACCCAGGCTATCGCACTGGCTGTAAAATGGCAGTAGTAAGCCCCACCGGACAGGTACTCCACCACGGTGTCCTTTATCTAACCCACGGAGAAAAACGGGCCGCCCAGTCCGCCCGCACCATGCTGGAAGTAATCCGCCGTTATCAGGTGGGCCTTATCTCTATTGGCAACGGCACAGCCTCCTTGGAAACCGAGGAATTTACCGCCAAGCTTATCAAGGACAACAAACTGGATGTCCACTATATCATTACCAACGAAGCAGGAGCTTCCGTTTACTCCGCCTCCGCTCTGGCCAAGGAAGAACTGCCCGAATACGATGTTACCATTCGGGGAGCTGTTTCCATTGCCCGCCGGGTGCAGGATCCTTTGGCAGAGCTGGTAAAAATAGATCCCAAATCCATTGGCGTAGGCCAGTATCAGCATGATGTAAACCCAAAACAGCTTTCTGATACCCTGGACCAAACCGTAGAGGCAGCCGTAAACCATGTAGGCGTGGAGCTGAACACCGCTTCCCAGGCCTTGCTAAAGCATATTGCCGGTATCAATGGCTCCATAGCCAAAAACATCGTTGCCTACCGCAACGAAAACGGCAGCTTCCACAACCGCAAGGAGCTGTTAAAGGTTGCCCGTCTAGGCAAAGCCGCCTTTACCCAGTGCGCCGGCTTCCTCCGCATTAAGGACAGCACCACTCCTCTGGACAATACCCCGGTACATCCAGAATCCTACGAGCTAGCCCAAAAGGTATTAGCCCATTTCGGCATGAATACTAACCAGCTGGTAGACAAAAACCATTTGGCTCTGCTAAAGGCCAAAATCAAGGAAACCAATGTAAACCGACTAGCCAAGGAGCTGGACTGCGGCATCCCAACCCTAAAGGATATTCTGGAAGCTCTCATTAAGCCAGGCCGAGATCCCCGAGAGGATTTGCCAGCCCCCCTTACCCGCAAGGCGGTAGTAAAGCTGTCAGATATTCAGCCTGGCACCATTATGCAGGGAACAGTGCGAAACATTACCGATTTCGGTGTTTTCGTAGATATTGGCATAAAAACCGCCGGCCTTATTCATATTTCCGAGCTAAGCAATCGCCGGGTAAAGCACCCTGCTGATGTGGTAGCCGTAGGAGATATTCTCAAGGTAATGGTTATCAGCGTAGATGAAAAAAGAGGCCGTATCGGTCTAAGCCTCAAACAGGCTCAGCAGGCCTCCTAATAATATACATAGATAAAAACGAGGATAAAATGATGAATTTAACGGAGCTTCTACGCGAGAAGCAAAACATAGACAAATTAGAAGATATAATTCAGCAAATCTGCCAAGAGGTAGAGCCTGTTAATCAGGAAGCCAGCAAGGATTTTGCCGAAAATTTGGACACTCTGATACCACCCCAGCAGGGGCTGGGCAAGCTGCGCCACATGGTTATGCAGTATTTATCCATTGCCGGCATTCCAGCAAAGCTAATGCCTCCAGTGAATTTTATTTTTTGCAGTGACCACGGTGTATCTGCAGAAAATGTCAGTGCCTACCCTCCCGAAACCACGCTCCATATGGCCACTAACTACGTTATCTCCAAGGGAGCTGCCGCCAATGCCTTTAGCAATTTTGTTCAGGGCAAAATGAAGGTAGCAGATTTGGGCATTAATGGCAACACAGACAATCTGCCAGATATAGACCATGTCAAAATCCGTCCAGGCACCCGCAACGCTGCTCAGGAACCAGCCATGACCAGACAGGAAGCTGCCACCAGCCTGCTTTATGGCATTCAGCAGGCTATGGAGCTAAAGGAGCAGGGCTATACCATCCTCCTGCCAGGAGAAATGGGCATTTCCAACACCACCTCCAGCGCCGCCATTGCCGCAGCCATCTGTCAGGTATCGCCAGAAAAAACCACCGGCCGAGGCACCAATATCTCTGACCAGCGGCTTCGGAAAAAGTTGGCTGTAGTAAAGCAAATGCTAGCTACCAACCAGCCTGATGCCACTGATGGTCTAGATGTTCTCACCAAGGTGGGAGGCTATGAGCTGGGGGCTATTGCCGGCTTGATTATCGGGGCAGCCCACAGTCACTGTCTGGTGATTCTGGACGGCTTTAACACAGCTGCCGCTGCTCTCATTGCCACCACCATCTGCCCACAGGCCAGAGAATACATTATGGCCTCCCATATTGGCGGGGAGGCAGGCCATCCTATCGCCCTGCAGAAGCTGGGCCTTCAGCCCATTATGAAGCTGGACATAAAATTAGGAGAAGCCATTGGCTCCTCCCTAGCAGCAGATTTATTAATAAATGGTCTGGCCGCCTGCCTCAATGTACTGAAATCAGATGTAGAAAAATTTGCTTATGTAGACAGAGTGCAGGACATCATGATTCAGCCCAAATCTGTCCAGCTTACAGACAAAACCTTTGACTTCTACACCAAAACCATGCCACCTTTAGACAAGGAAGCTATGAACCAATGCCAGCAAAGACTGGACAATCTGGCCAAGCCGATTTACTGTCTAGGCAATATGGAAAAAATCGTCCTTCAGCTTAGCGGCATCATTGGAGATGCCCTGCCCCATGTGGACATTCCCAAAACCATGCTCCTTATGGGCTTGGACAAAATCTCCACTGAAAGCCCTCTGGAAATCCTTCAGGAAAGCTTTAATGCTGCCGGGGAATACGATGAATCCATGCAGGCATACAATCTGGATGAAATCACCTTGGCAGAAACCTTTGCCCGGGCTGCCGGCACCAAGCTGCAGGTAGGCCATATCAGCCTGAACCACAGCCAGATGGATGCCTTTGAATTTGGTCGTCAGCAAGGTGAGGAGCTGGCTCTCCACCATGCCATTGTAGGCCTGGGGCTGGTTGATTCCCGACAGGAAAAAATTCAGGCCATTGCCCAGGAGCTGATTACTCCTAACAACCAACTACGCTATGATGTAGCTGACTTCCTGAATCATCTGGACAAGCAGCAGCAGCTTCTGGTTTCCGCCATGCTGGGAGCCTTGGTAGCCGCCGCCCACAACAGCAGTATGGTTATTCTGGACGATGCAGCCACTCAGGCCGTAGCCAGATATGCGGTGAAAATGCTGCCGGATTTGGAGGATTTTCTCCTGCCTGTACAGCCTCAGCTCTACCAATTGGATATTCAGGCTCCCGGCCTAGTAGCCTTAGCCGGTATCAGATTGGTTACAGCCAGCCTCCATATGCTTAATGATATGAAAACCTTTGCTGAAGCTCAGGTGGCTGTTGCCAACGATGGCCCCGGCAAAGGCATTCAAAAAAGCTAAATAACAGGTATATATACCATAAAGCTGGTACCCTGCCCCACCTGGCTCTCCACCTGAATGTCCATATTATGCTCTCTGGCAATCCAGCTGGCAATGGACAAGCCAAGACCAGTACCTCCTACAGTGCCCTCCTGGCGGCTGCGGGAAGTATCCACCCGATAGAATCTATCAAAGATTTTATCCAGAGCCTCAGCAGGAATACCAATACCTGTATCTGAAATAGTGATTTTTAGAACCTGTTGTCCTAGTACAGCAGGTTCTTTTTGTGCCTCTTTTTCCTTTAGCTGTACCAACTGAGCCCCAAGGGAAATTCTGCCCCCGGCAGGAGTATACTTTACAGCATTTTCCAGGAAAATCCTCAGCATCTGCTTCATAGCCACCTTATCCGCCAGCACAGTGGCAGGTTCATTAACCTCCAGCACATGATCATGCTCCTTGTCTGTCAGCTCCAGCTTCCGGAATACATCCTCCACCAGAGGCGCCATATCCAAAGGCTCCTTATGCATAATCTGCCTTTTCTGATCCGCCCGGGCCAAGAACAACAGCTTTTCAATCAGCTCCTGCATATCCTCAGCCTCAGAGCGAATAGCCTCCAAGCCCTCCCGGAGAGCCTCCTCATCCTGACTACCCCAGCGAGCCAGCATATCCGAATACCCCTTAATAACCGTCACCGGCGTTCTCAACTCATGGGAAGCATCCGAAACAAATCTCTGCTGCTGACGGAAGCCCTTTTGAATCCTGTCCAGCATCCGATTAAAGGTTTCCGCCAGCTCCGACAGCTCATCTCTAGTAGGAGGCACAGGAATACGACGGCTCAAATCGCTGATTTCAATGGATTTGGCAGTATCCGTAATATCCCGCACAGGATTCAGCAATCTACGGCTGACAAAATATCCCAACAGCAAAGCCACAAAGATACTAATCACAATCTCTGCCAACAACATTCTCTGAATCAAAGCCAGCAAACGGTTCTCCGCTGTAATAGTCTTGAAAAAATGCAACTCGTAAGCATTGCCCTGAATCTTAACCGGCACTCTTTTATAATAGATGGTAAAATTATCCGACTCCACCACCTGAAAATTAGGATTAGCCCAAAAAGGAGGCCTAGCCTCAATATGGCTTTGCAGAACCTGCAAGGAGGGAGAATACATATCACTGTCATATACCACATCTCCCTGAGCATCCGTAATCTTCAAAAACACCCCTGGCAGCAGCTCCAGCTCATCCTTGCGATTATTTTCCTCCTGCAGGCGATAACGGCCTGCCGCCCGCAGTCCCATAAACCCCTGAGGATGCACCACATCATGATGCATAGTCTGCCTCTTTTTCTTAGCCTCCTCCTGACCAGCAGTAGGAGGCTGAGGGATAGGCAGGGTACTGCTTACATCCTCCTCCACAGTACCATAGTGGTTTTTCAGTTGTTTCAACACATAGCGAATGCTAAAGGACAGCTCCCCCTCCACCTGATGATATTGAGTATAATACAATCCCACCGCCGTACAGGCACTGGTAGCAAAAATCAGCACCGCCATCATAATGCCATAAACCAGACTCAGCTTAACAGAAATCCTTAGACTGTTAATCCTTGATAACATAGCCTACTCCCCGCATGGTATGAATATACTTTTCCTGGAATCTATCATCCAGCTTTTGACGCAGATAGCGGATATACACATCCACCACATTGGTATCCCCCATATAATCATAATCCCACACATTAGAAAGGATTTGATCTCTGGTCAAAACATTCCGCTTATTCCTCAGAAGATATTCCAGCAAATCATATTCCTTCTTAGTCAGCTCCACAGGAGCACCATCCACCTGCACCTCATGGCGGGCAGGATACATAGTAAGATTCTTCACAGAAAGAATCTCCTCCTGAGCCCCCTTCGCCTCCCGCTGGCTTTCCTGACGGCGCAGTACCACCCGCATACGAGCCAAAAGCTCCGGGGTAGCAAAAGGCTTGGTAATATAATCATCTGCCCCAATGTCCAGTCCCTGCACCTTGTCATCTATATCATCCTTGGCGGTAAGCATAATAATAGGCACCTGGCTTAGCTCCCGCACCTTGCGGCAGATAGTAAAGCCATCCATATCCGGCAGCATCACATCCAGGAGAACCAAATCATAATTCTCCTGCACAATCCGCTCATAAGCCCGCCTTCCATTATCCTCAATGGCGGTATTCATGCCCTCATGCTCCAGCTCCATTTGCAGGAATCTGGCAATCCTGCGCTCATCCTCCACAATCAGCACCCGATATTTTTTCAAACCCTTATCCATGATTTATCAGCCATCACTTTCTAATATACTTCTTGCGGAACAGCTCCAGAAAATGATTACAGCTACTGGACAAGGTACGGTTCTTCAACCAGGCCACCACCGTATGGGTGTGAATCTCCGCCTCCACAATCCGCTTGAAAATAACCTTGTCAGAATTTACCATACTGCGGGCAGACAAAGGCACCAGAGAAATACCGATACCCATCTGAGTCCAGAGTATATTCTGAATCTGGCTGTCGCTGACACTAAGAATATTTGGTTCAAACTTATGCTTCTGGCACTGCTCCAAAAAACTGCTATGCCAACGGAGAGGCACTAACAATGGCTTTCCCGCCAGCTCCTGAAGATGAACAAACTCCTCATCCTCCCCACAACAGCACAGATCCTTATGCATGGCCAATACCAAAGGCTCATCAGGCAAAACCATAGATTCATAGGTAGAGCTGTCCACCTGAGTACGGGTAATAGCCAGCTCGATAATATGGCTGTCCAACAGCTCCAAAATTCTAGCCCCATCACTTTCCCATACATTAAAATTTACCAACGGGTACATACGGTGAAAATCTGCCACCAGCTGAGGTATCAGCATAGCACCGGAGCTGGTTACTGTACCCAGCTTAATAGTGCCTGCCATCCCGGAGCCAATATCCGTAATCTCCCGCAAGGTACCATCCACCATGCCCAAAATATGCTTAACTCTGGAATAAAGCAGCATACCAGCATCTGTAAGGCGAATCCTGCGGCTGCCTCGCTCAAAAAGCTGTACCCCCAGAGAGCTTTCCAGCTTCTTCATCTGACGGCTAAGAGCAGGCTGAGCAATACTCAGTCTAATGGCCGCATGACTGATATTCCCTTCCTCAACAATGGCATAAAATGCCTGCATATCCTTGATTTCCATTTTATTTCCCCCAAATATATACTATATATAATATTTTATAGAAACTATAACTTTTATTGTACTACTCCTATGCCAAATGGGCAATATAAGTATAGAAAAAATAATCAAATTGCATAGCAGGAAAATTTACGGAAAAAAGAAACACCATTGAAAGAAAATGAAAAAATCATTTTCTTTGAATAATCTAGGTGTTATAATAGTTTTGTTTTTTTCGTATTTATATGTAAGGAGGAATTTTCTTGTCATCTTCAGTTCATCCCGTAGATGAAAAACTACCCCTGTGGAAACTGCTTTACTGGCTTCCTTAGCCACATTGCCGTACTGCTGGGCCTGATTCTGGGTACCATCATCGCCTGCTTCATGGGCTATGTAGATTTCACCCCAGTTGCCAAGGCAGCATCTCTGGGCATTACCACCCCATTTGCCTTTGGCCTGCCAACCTTTGATCCTGCTGCCTGTGTAGCCATGACCTTGGTTATGCTGGTAACTATGGCCGAAACCACTGGCGATATGATGGCTATTGCCATAAGCGTAGGCGTAGCCATGATTCCAGTATGCAGTCCTGGCTTCTACAGCAAATTCCCTGTTACCATGCAGCTCATCTGCAACAGCAGTATTACCATTGGCAGTATTACCGCCATGCTGCTGAACTTCCTGCTGAACAAGCCTCAGAAGGAAGAAACCTTTTTAGAAGAAAACTGATAACATTCCCAATATCCCTTGTCTCCTGCAGACAGGGGATATTTTTTTATATAAAAAAACCGCCCAGAGACTCCACATCCCTAGGCGATAAATTCACTTTGAATCAGTCTTCTTCCACAAATTCAACCTTGCCATTTTCCAGGGCAGCTACACTAGCCAACGCCTCCAAACGATAGCCAGCATCCAGAATCTTCTGATGTCCATTCTGGAAAGCCTTTTCAATGGCAATACCAATACCTGCTACCTGAGAACCAGCCTTTTCCACCAGGCGAGCCAGACCAAGAGCAGCCTCCCCATTAGCCAGGAAATCATCAATAATCAATACCTTTTCCCCAGCAGGCAGGAACTTCTTCAGAACAGTAATATTGGAGGTTTCCTTCTTGGTATAGGAATATACCTGCTCAGTATAAGCAGGCTCTGTCATCAGCACAGAGGCCTTTTTCCGGGCAAATACCATAGGCACCCCTAATTTCAGGGCAGTGGTAACACCAATAGCAATACCAGATGCCTCTACAGTCAGCACTCTATCAATCTCCACATCCCCGAACAAATCCGCAAACTCCTCACCCATAGCCATAGATAGCTGAGGATCAATCTGATGATTCAAAAAGGAATCCACCTTCAGCACATTGCCAGGCAGGACAATGCCCTCCTCCAAGATACGCTGCTCTAACAAATCCATTCCCGCGACCTCCTATCAATAATGTGGGTGCTGTTTTACATAGTCAACTGGACGACTCCAGTCCACATGAACATCAGTGCTTTCCCACAATCTGGTCAGGGCAAGCTGGAAGCTCTCCACATCAGCCAATGGATTTACCTTAACTGGGGAGAAATCCCGCAAAGTCTCATGAGGCACACGGATCTCGTGCTCAGTAGTCAGGAACTTCTCTGCATCCTCTACTGCCTTGGCATCATCAAGACAAACCTTCACAGTCTTGTTCTCAATATCATATTCCACCCAGCCAATAGAATCACGACAGCTAACTGCCACGCTATATATCTTGTCACTCATAGATTAATCTGCTACTTAAAATATAGACAAATATGTCTATATCAAGATGTTTCGCTACAATCTCACGATTTGTAGTTCCTTATTCATCGTATCCGTTCTCACTGTCCCGAAAGACAAGCTACTAACGTTTGTTTGATACTCCAAAGGCGTAAATTCCCGACTAGCCATCGGTACATGCAGATAGTATCTTGTCCGTGATTTTCTACCTGCTTATCTAAGTAGCTTTTCCTTTCTTAATATTTTTATGTTTTTACGTTTAGGCTCGTCAGCCTTGCTTGGTTCTCGCATTTACCACTGTCCAACGGCTACCATCAGGGTGCTATCCCGTAGTTAGACGGACTGTTTCAACCGCCTCTGGTTTATTTCCAGCCGTTCCGACTGCTATAAAGTCAGCACAAACTAACTCAACGGCTTTTTTGAGTCTTTAGCATATTGCTACATATTTTTACACACTTGAGTATTTTCCCAGTTACTTAACATCTCCTCCTTTTACGTTGCCGAAAATATTACTTATGCTATTATACCCCAAAAAAACTATATTTGTCGATAGCTATCCCACAGCTATCTTTAGGATAGCTTGTCAAACACCTGCCAAGCACTATCCTCTCATTCTACATAGGCACCATTAATTTAAGGAACTATCTGGCGTATAGACAGGTATTTTTTTGAAATAACGATGGTTTATTTCCATAATCTCCCTGGTTTCTGTCCGGTAGAATTTCACTCTCCCCGCCTGCAATGGCTCTGGCAGATTCTCCGGTACAGCCAGACATTCCACCCAGCGATAAGGCTTCCTCTGGCCCTGCTCATCCTCCTCATAGTAGAGGGTATCCTCCGGCCCTGGCTCCTCATCCCCCTTACAAGGGGCAAAATGCAGCTTTATCTGCTCCATAAACATCAGGCAGGTTTCCTCAGACATATCCAAGGTTCCCTCCTTGCTTTCATCTGCTCCATTATAAGCCGCAATAAAAATGGCCTTGCCATAGATAATCTCCTTTTCATCAGGGGCAGGAAATCTCCGATTAGGCTTCATACCCAACACAGCAGCCAAATCATTTACTAAAATAAACAGGGAAATGCCTGGCTGAATCTCAAAAAACTCCACAGCACCATAATTGCCCTCCAGAACATCCCGAATGGCCTCCTCATGCTTGCCATGACCAGCAGGCAATCTAATAATTGCAGGCTCCTGACCTGGCGCGATTAAAATTGCCCGCATTAACTGTTCCTTTGCCATAAATCTGATTTCCTCCTAAAAAAAATCACATAATATTGTTTGTCAAGACTTGTTATTAAAAAAATAATGTGTTAGTATACAAGTCAAAGAGGGAATCTCTGAGATGTGCGTTATTCCTTTCATCGTCTGGCCTACTCTTTTAATAAGGGAGCCTGATATTGCACCGTGGCTGTTGAATCGTCCTTGAGCGAATAACAAAAGCGGCGGCTAAGGGCACCCACCTGCAACCGCAGGTTAGACCTGTTGGTCGACGACATTTCGGAACCCACTTATGACGGAAGGTCCTTGGGGCCTTCCGTTTTCTTTTGCCTTTTTTTACCTAGTAGTCAAAGACTATTGCCTCTTATCCTCTACCTACCAATGACATATGCTAACTATCATAGCCTATTATTCCTGACTCGTCAACAGGATAGCATGCTTCATTCTAGCCACATTCACCTTAATATCATCCTCTGGGAAGAAAGCCCGGACAGCCTGTATCTGCTCGTCCTCGCCATCAGCAATCACAACCTCTACTCTATCCCCCAGAATCCGTCTGGCCTGATGAGCCACCAGCCGGATATGCTCTGTATCCGTCAGGATAATATACTTATTGGCAATATCGCTATGAGCCGCATTAACAATCTCCTCCACAGATGGGCCGGAAGGATCACTGCCATCCAGAATAACAGTAGCTCCCGCCTCCTGCAGCCTGTGACCAGCCTCCTCATTAGGCGCCACCGTCATAAGAGCCAGAGGCAGCAGGAAGCTTTGCTGTACCATAGCCATAGCATGAGGCTCCGCCATAATATTAATATGGATTTCCCCAATATGGCCCCAGCCAACAGCCCGCTCCAGCACCTTGCCGGGATGCTCCGAATGAAGATGAATAAACAGATTGCGGAACCTTCTCTCCACCACCACGAAGTTGCCAATCTCCTGCAGCTCCTTTTCTATCAAGGTAACAGAAAGCTTAGGATTGGCCACCATAAAGGTAATGCAATAAGGCCGTACCATATCATCATAAGGGCTGATAAGCTTCTCCTGCCGATTTACCCCGAAGCTGTTGGAGAAAGGCAGGGTAGGGGACACAAATTCCCCAATAATACCTTTGAGACAGCCATTGAGAAAGACCTGCATAATCATTTCTCCCGCATCTATTTTCTCCGTAAAGGATTCCTCCCCTGCCTTAATAGCCGCCCTAATAATTTCCGTAATATGCAAGCCGGATTTCACCGCATGATAGGCACCCTTGGCCATAATCTTAGAAGCCACAATAATAGGCCGATTCTTCTGCTCCGGCACAGCCTTTTGGGCATAAAGAATACCATATTGAAAGGCCTTGCCAAATTCCTGAGAGGTGGCATTGTATTTCCCCACCAGGCCCTTGGCCAAGCCCCGCAGAATCTGAGACAGAATTACCCCGCCATTACCTCTGGCTCCCAGCACAGCCGCATCCGCCACCCGCCGTGCCAGACCGCCAATACTTTCATTGACAGAATCTGCCAGAGGCAGTACCGCAGCCCCCATAGTCCGCAGTACATCCGTCCCAGGCTTACCGCAGTAGAAAAACCTGCCGTTTTTCTTCAGCTTGTTGATTTTTTCATATTCCAGGATAAACTCACTATAGGCACCAATAATCATCCGCTTATAATCAGCGCCAGTGATTACTTCATTATTTCCCATAATCTATCTCCTATACTAATTCTTTGAATAATCTAGGGGTTATAATTCCTCTTTTAATGAATGTAAAAATTGTATATAATATAATTATTCGCTATATTCTCTAATTAACCTTTTTTTAGAGGAAAAAGTAAGGAGATTTTTTATGGAAAATTTTAAAATAGCTAATATGCAGGCTGAAACAGAGGAAAAAACCACCTCTAAGCCGAAAAGAAAATACACTCGCCGCACTACCTCCAGCAAGGCCAAGGCCACAGCCAAAGCCCCCAAGCCAAAGTACGAAAAGATTTTTGCTCTGGATATTGGTACTCGCAGTGTTATTGGCATTGTAGCAGACAAAACCCCTGCTGGCCTAAAAATCATCGCCACCGAAAGAATGGAACACAAAACCAGAGCGATGGAAGACGGTCAGATTCACGATGTGCCCCAGGTAGCCAGCGTTATTGACACCGTAAAAAAAGCCCTGATAAAAAAGGTAGGCCCTCTGAAAAGTGCAGCCGTAGCCGCTGCCGGCCGTGCCCTCTACACCATGACTGCCTCAGCAGAGATGGAGTTCAACGGCATTATTACCCCTGAACAAGAGCGCAGTCTGGATTTTGCCGGTGTACAGGCAGCCCAGGCCCAGCTAGCCACATCTGGCACTGTAGAGGATTTGGCCAACTACTACTGCGTAGGCTATAGCACCGTCAAATACGAGCTGGACGGCACCAAGCTAAAGACTCTGGTAGGACAGCGGGGACGAATTGCCTCCGCCACTGTTATTGCCACCTTCCTGCCACGACAGGTTATAGATTCCATGCATTCCGCCCTGCAAAGCGTAAAGCTGGATATGCACGCCCTGACTCTGGAGCCAATTGCCGCCATCAACGTGCTGATACCGCCTACCATGCGCCATTTGAATCTGGTACTGGTAGATATTGGTGCAGGCACCTCCGACGTAGCCATTACCCGCAACGGCTCTGTTATCGCCTATGGCATGGTGCCCCAGGCCGGGGACGAGATTACCGATGCTATTTCCCAGCAGTACCTGCTGGACTTCAATGTGGCAGAACAGCTAAAGCGAGAGGCCACCAACGGTCTACAGTGTCATTTTGCCGATATTATGGGCATGGAATACGACTTGTCCGCCACAGAGGTATTGAAGCCTGTCCTGCCCAATATCCACAAGCTGGCAGAGTCCATTGCCCAGCAGATACTAGAGCTGAACGGCAACGAACCACCTCAGGCAGTTATTCTGGTGGGGGGTGGCTCTCTGACACCACATCTTAGCGACTATGTAGCAGAGATTATGAACCTGCCTATAGGCCGGGTAGCTGTACGGCATCCAGATAAGATTGATGGCATTGTGGATATTCCCGAAGAGCTGCGGCTGCCTGATGCTGTAACACCTCTAGGTATTCTCAAAATCGCCTCCCTGAATACCCTGCATTTCCTCCGGGTTTATGTCAACGACACAGAATACAGTCTATTTAACTTCCGTGACTTGACTGTTTCTGATGCCCTGCTGAATGCTGGTATTATTCTCAAAAAACTTAACGGCCGTCCAGGCCTTGGCGCCATGCTGAAGATTAACGGCGAAAACAAATTTATCCCTGGCACCATGGGCACTATGGCGCAGCTTCTGCTGGATGATGCCCCAGCCACCTTGGATACTCCTATTCAGGATGGCAGCCGTCTACAGGTAATTGCTGGCACCAACGGATCTATCCCCGAAATCACTCTGGAGGATGTGGTGGATATTCCACCAGCCTATACTGTATTTATCAATGGTCAGGAAACCAATATTGCCGCCCAGTACACCATCAACGGCCAACTGGCTCAGCCGGGACAGCTTCTCCACGATGGAGATGATATTATCAGCCGTGACACCAGAACTCTAGGGGAGGTACTGAACACCGCCGGCTTCCCGCCTCTGGGCAAAAAGATAAAATACACCCTGAACGACAAGGACTCCCAGTACACCATTGCCCCTCGGATACTCCTTAACGATAACGAAGCCAATCTCTCTGACGAGGTACATCAGCAGGACTATATAGAATATATTGCCCCGGATTTGCCCAAGCTGGGAGATGTGCTGAATGTCTCCGAGCTGGATGCCTCTCTGGTGATATATTACGAGGGACAGGAGCACAAGATTCCATCTGCCACCGTAACTCTGGAGGTAAACGGCCATCCTGCCAGCACCAACACCCTTATTGAAGATGGCAGTCAGGTAAGATATATGAAGTCCCTGCGGGCTGCTACCACCGTTAGCGATGCCCTGCTGGCAGTAGGCTTCCAGCCACCAGCCGCCCAGAGCCGGGTAAGCTTCACTATTTTGGTCAACGAAAAACCAGTAAACTTTACGGATCCCATCAAGAACGGCGATGAACTGGCTGTAGTCATTAGCCAGCCAGCCCATAACGAGTTAGACCAGGCAGCCAAACCACCTATGACTGCCGCCGCCATAGAGGACTCCATTAAGCTGGCAGACAAGATAAACAACATTCCAGGACTCTCCGAAGCCCTGAAAAACAACCACTAAATTTGCACAACAAAAAGACCACCAGTCATCCGGCTGATGGTCTTTTATTTAACGATTATATTTTTCCGCCAAGGCCTTTAGCCAGCTAGCTTTGTACTGCTTCAAACAGCCCGGCAGCATACGCCAGCCCCAGTTGCCCTCAGCAACTCCCGGTACATTCATACGGCAGCTTCCATCAAGCTGGAGAATATCCTGCAAGGCAATAATAACCATGCGGGCATCAGAAGCATAGGCATGCTCAATAAGCCTGCTATCCAGCTCCTCTGGCAGGGAACCAGCCGCACCCAGCATATTGGCAATAGCCTCCACCTCAGCTCGGGAAGCATTTTCCTTCAGCCAGCCCACCATAGTGTTGTTATCATGGGTGCTGGTATAAACGATACAATCCTCTGGCTCCACAAAATTGATGCGGCCATTCTCATTGAAATGCAGCTCAAACTGCAATATCTTCATACCTGGGAACTGACATGCCTGCCGCAGCTCCTCCACCTCATTGGTAATAACCCCCAGGTCCTCAGCCACAATAGGAATATCCCCAATATCCTTGCGAATAATATCGAAGAAAGCCTTGCCAGGGCCTGGCTTCCACACACCATGCTCTGCTGTCTTGGCATCACCATCAACCTCCCAAAAGGACTCAAAGCCTCTGAAATGGTCAATACGGATAATATCCACCTGACGCATCAGATTGCGGAAACGACGAATCCACCAATCATAACCATCCTGCTTCATAACCTCCCAGTTGTACTGAGGGTTGCCCCACAACTGGCCAGTCTTGCAGAAGTAATCTGGCGGTACACCAGCCACCTTATATGGTCTGCCATTCTGATCCAGCTTAAAGAGCTGCTGATGCGCCCAGGCATCGGCACTATCCAGAGAAACAAAGATTGGCATATCCCCTAGAATCTGGATACCCTTCTTGTTGGCATATTTCTTCAAATCCTGCCACTGCTGATAGAACACATACTGCTCGAAATGGATTTCCCCAATCTCAAAGGTAAGCTGTTCCTCCATAGCAGCCAGAGCCACCTCATCACGGCGAACAAACTCAGGATCCCACTGATTCCAGCACTTGCCATTGTGCCAATCCTTCAGCACCTTGAACAGAGCATAATCCCGCAGCCAATAGGAGTTTTTCTTCGCCCAGGCCCGATACTCATCCCTAGCGGTAGAGTCAGACATGGTAATAGCATTGATATAAGCCTTGAAAATCAAGGACGGCTTCATCATCTGTGCCCAGGCATAATCAGCCTTGCCATCGTTGATAATAGAAGCATCCTTTAGATCCGTCTCAGTCAGGAAGCCCTTTTCTGCCAAAAGCTCCAGCGAAATCAACAATGGATTGCCCGCAAAGGCAGAGGAAGAAGCATATGGAGAATTGCCTGGCCCTACAGGATTCAGAGGCAGAATCTGCCATACCTTCTGTCCTGCAGCCGCCAGGAAATCAACAAACTTGTATGCCTCTGGCCCCAAATCACCAATACCAAATGGAGATGGCAGAGAGGTTGGATGCAGCAGCACACCGCACTGACGAACCCCCTTGGCCTTGGCCACAGCCTCAGCCTTGTGACGGTATACCAAGCCTGTATATGGTGGAATCTCCACCTCCATACGGCCCCGGACAATAGGCAGGTCTGGACGGCCCTCCAGCACATCCTCCATCACGCCTGCCGCCAGGTCCCGCACCTCCAGAGACACCTGCTGCATCTCATTACTGCGGTTCAGCAGTACCACGAACACCTCATTATCCGCCTTGGCCCCAAAGACATCATGGCCTCCATCTATAACTCTGGCATAACCATAGACATCCCCCTTGGCATAGAGAGGCAGAATCTTACCAGTCTGCAAGGCCACATGCTCATTGCGCAGATGAATCAGACGGCGAGTCCACATCCTCAGCTCAGGATCCCCATTCTTCCAGTCATATGTACCACGGCAACAAGGATCCCGATAGCCCTGCAAGGCAATCTCATCGCCATAATAAACACTAGGCACCCCCGGGAAGGTCATCTGCCACAGAATAGCCATCTTGGTACGCATCAAGCCCTTGTAAAGGCGCTCCCCATCCAGACGATAGCTAGCCTGGCGCACGGCAGGCACACCCTCCTGACTAGGAGCCTCCCCCAGCAAGGTCAGAATACGCTCTCTATCATGACTGCCCAGAAGATTCATCATGGCATAGAAATTGTGCTTTGGATAGTTCTCCTGCAAGCTCCGCAATCTAACACTAATCTGGCCAGCATCTGCATAGCCCAGAAGGAAGTCCAGCACAGCCTGACGGAATGGATAGTTCATAGCAGAATCCAATTCCTGACCACAGAGATACTCACGGGATACACCATAGGCACTCTTGTTGGAAGCATCCTCCCAGACCTCCCCCAGCATAACTGCATCCTTATCCACCTTCTTCAATTCCCTGTAGAAGGCCTGAGTAAACTTCTCTGGCAGCTCATCCACCACATCCAGGCGCCAACCGCTAATGCCCTGCTTCATCCAATATTTCAGCACACTATCTTCATCATTGATAATGAAATTCATATAGGAGGGAGTTTCTTCCTTCACATTTGGCAGGGTGCTGAACCCCCACCAGCTTTCATAGCTCTCTGGATACTTGTTGAAGCAATACCATTCATAATATGGTGAATCCTTAGACTGATAGGCACCTACTGTATCATAGTGACCGTATTTGTTAAAATAACGGCTATCATCACCAGTATGGCTGAACACACCATCCAGCATAATGCGGATGCCCATCTCCTTGGCCTTGGCGCAAAGCTCCTTCAGCTCCTCATTGGTGCCCAGGATAGGATCCACCTTGTGATAATCTCCTGTATCATAATGATGATTGCTGGCTGACTCAAAAATAGGATTCAGATAGATAACCGAAATCCCCAAATCCTTCAAATAAGGCAGCTTCTCCTGAATACCTGCCAGATTGCCACCATAGAAATCATAGGAAACAATCTCCTTGGTATCCACATCCTTGTAGTAAAAAGGCTTGTCATCCCAGCAAGCATGGTATACAGCACCCTTTTTCTCCACCAGCCTATCGCCCTTGCGATAGAATCTATCTGGAAAAATCTGGTACATAACAGAGTGGCGGAACCAATTAGGCGTATCTGCCCCCTTGTTAAACACTGTAATCTGGTAGGACTGAGCCGGGGGATCATCCCGCAGATAGCCAAGACCGCCCATGCGGGCATCATTGTTGCCATAGTACCAGATACGGCCGTTTATGTTGATAACAAAATAATACCACAAAAGGCAGCCCTTCTCTGGCATAGCAATATTGGCAGAGAAATACATCTCTCTGCCTACAGGATCCTCTGGCTCCAGCACATAGACCAGTTCTCCCACCCGTTCCCGCCAGAATCTTGCCTTGACGGAAATCTCAGCCTTCTGATCCTCTATATCATCCAGCTCCAACTTGATTCTAAGGCGCACATCAGTGTAGCTCTCTGCAGCACCTACAGGACTACGATAAAATTCATTCTGTGAATTGTGCTCCACGTTTTTCAAAACCGGCATCAAATCTCTCCCTGTAACTATAATCTATCTTCCCCAGTCCCCCGGTAAAGATTAATTTCTACAATCATCGCATTACTTAGGTATATTATACCAAATAATCCTAGAAAATGTTAAAAAAATAGAATTTTTCGTGCATTAAAACAGGGAATATCTAACCCTCTCAAAATTAGATATTCCCCCAAAACAATGGTATTAATCCAGTTCCATGATATTGTGCTTCAGCACATATATCAGGGCCTGGGTTCGATCGGTTACTCCCAGCTTGCGAAAAATGTTGGTCAGATGATTCTTCACCGTCTTTTCACTAACAAACAGGGCCTGTGCTATATCCTGATTGCTAAATCCCTTAGCAATGCAGGCAATAACATCCATCTCTCTATTGGTCAGCCGTTCATTACGGCTCTCACGCCACAGGTTCAGAGCCTTTTCCCGTACATTGTCCCCAGGATTCAGCTCCCCAAAGATCCTTTTCTGCAGCTCAGGTGTAATATAGAAGCCACCCTCAGCTACCCGGCGCACCGCCTCCAACAGCACCCCAGGCTCCACTCCCTTGAGGAGATAGCCCTTGGCACCATTCTTCAACAGCTCCACCACATAGTTATCATTATCATGAATAGTCAAGGCAATAATCTTGGCCTTGCTACGAGCAGCCAGCAGCTGTCTGCAAACCTCCATACCGCTTAGGCCAGGCATATTCAGATCCAACAACAATATATCTGGCTGCAGCACTAGAGTCTTGGCCAAGGTATCCTGACCATCCTCAGTCTCTCCCACAACTTCTATATCATCCTCAAAATCCAAAACACCCTTGATACCTTGTCGTAGCAGTGCATGATCATCAGCAATTAATACTTTGATAGACATCCCAATCCTCCACACAATTTGGAGTATACATCTCCACTATAACAAATCTTCACAATAGTACGAAGATTTAAAGCCTTTCTAGGCCTAACTATCTAGTATTATAACACAAAGCCTCAAAAAAATCACTGTTATTTCTTATATATTGTAGTTTTTATTTGTTCAATATCTCCGCCCTCAGCATGATGAACACCTCTGATGTTGTCTTGCTGGTATGAACACTGCGAAACAACTGTCCAAGGATAGGCAAATCCCCCAGAAAGGGAAGCTTGGACAGGGAGCGAATCTCCTCCGAGGAAATCAGCCCACCGATAATCAAGGTCTCTCCAGCCTGCAGGCGCACTGTGGTATCAACAGACCGCCGCTGGAAGCTATAGGCCTTCATCTCCTCCACATACTGAGGAGAGGACACCTCTGTATGAATCCTGCTGGTTATCTGCCCCGCCTCATTCACCATAGGACAGCACCGCAGAATGATACCTGCTGGCCGATACTCTATAGAAGTGGTCACGGTAGAATTGGTAGTAGACACTGTAGGCACTGGAACATCCCCGCCTATATTAATCACAGCTTCCTGTCCCTGCAGGGTAACAACATTGGGACGAGAAAGCACCTCTGCCTTGCCATTGGCAATCATGGCATCAATGGTAGCACCGTATTGCCATTCGTAGGCATGACCTGCCGGCCCCTTGCCAAAGCTAACAATACCGCCAGCCGTACCAGTAGTTCCCAAAGCAGGCCGACTAACACCATCACTATTGTAGTTATACTGAGGCAAACTAGACCACTGCCACTGAATGCCCAGCTTGCTGGCATCCTCTCTAGACATGGATACCACTTTGGTTTCAATAGAAATCTGCTGAGCAGGCACATCCAGCTTTTGTACCATGCTCTCCACAGTCTCTGCATCCTCAGCAGTGCCGTATACCAATAATGAACCGGTACTTACATCCGTCAAAACCCTATTCTCAGCTTTGATTTTCTGGGTAGCATTCCCTGTGGCTTCACTAGACTTATTCTCTTTATTATCCTTGGCCTTAACACTCTGAGGCTTTGCCTTTTCCTGAGAGGCAAAATACAGAATTGCCGCCTGACGCATATCTTCCAAAGGAGCATAATGTACCGGGATAATATGAACTGTAGCAAATCCCTTGGTCAAATTATCTGGAGCTGCCACAATCCAGGTATTCCCCTGCTTAGTGATAGCCAATCCTCTAGCTTTGGCTACCTGTTCCACAATATTGGCTGGATTTTCATCCTCCAGCTTTAGGGACACCTTACCCTTGACAGATTCATCTAAAATAAGATTCAAACCGGCCATTCTTGCCACAGAACGAAGTAACTCATCAACCTCTCCATCCTGTACATTCAAAGACATAGCTGAAGCCTGCAACGGCTGACATATTAATAAACACCATACGAAAAGAGCCAACACCATTTTCTTCAACATTATCGATTCCCCTTCCCCGTACCATAATATTACAACGCTATAGTATCCCCTACATTAAGCTTGTATTTTCCTATCTGAATACTGTTTTTGTCTATATTTTCCACAGTATATCCTTCCCAGCTTTCCCCTGCTAACAAAAATTTATTTTCTCCTCCTAAAGTCAACAAAGCCCCCAAACTACCATCCATTTCCACAATCCCCTGCAGGCATATATCTGGCTGTTTAGCTTGTATTGTCTTGCCTGTTGTTTTAGCCTCAGACGATGCAGTTGTTGATACCAACTTGATATTCCCTTGGCTAACAACATTATCAGCTTTGGGTAGCTTTTTTTCTTTTGCAGGCGAATCAATTATACGGTTCGGTCCAAAAGGATTACGCAAGTTAGTCGAAGCAGAGGCTTCCTCCATCCCCTTAATATCCAATCTGTTTCTTTGATTTCTCACTTCGCTCTTATGATTCTCCGACACAATTCTAGTTCCGCCAGCAGTATTTTCTGAATAATCATCATCCATACAATAAATTATTCCTATGCCTGCTATTGCCACTGTACAAACCAGAACTCCACGATACAATGGCTCATTTTCGATTTTCTCCTTTCCCAATCTCAGCCATTTCTCAGGTGCGAATTTAATACTTTTACCTGTTTTTACTAAAGAATTAATCTTTTCTCTGATTTTTTTGTTTAGATTCTCTGCTTTCACAAAAATCATCCCTCCCACACATTTTTTGACATTCCACATAGATTTCTTCAAAATTTTACCCACCGTATCCATGCCATCATTATAAAGGTTTTGTTGTATTCTTTCAAGTATATTTTCCGAATTTTCTGACTATTATATATAAATATTTATATTTAATTCAATATAGATTTTCCCACAAAAAAAAGAACCGATAACCCAATTTTTTGGATTACCGGTTCTTATTTTATTCAGCTATTTGCTTGCTATCAGCCTTTTGCTTTTACTTCCTGCAGGCTTGGGCCCATAATGCGCTTGTAGGCCTCTACACCTGGCTGGTTGAATGCATCTACATCAGCCAGCTCGCCCTCGTAGGCGATGGACAGTGCCAGCATGTACAGCAGCTGGCCCAGGTTGTAGGCATCCAGCTTTGGCAGGGAGAACAGTGCGTTGAAGCGATGGTTGGAAGCCAGAGCCTTGGCGTTGGACTCTCTAGCTACCTCCAGAGCCTGGCTCATGGTTACGCCGGAGATGTCTGCCAGCTTCTGAGCCTCTGGGAATACATTAGGAATAGTGTAGTCCTCGCACCAGTTCTCGATGCGGATGAACTGAACTACCTTGTTCAGCTTGCCTTCCTGATGCTGCTGAGTCTGTGCGTGCATATCAGTAGTACCAACAGCCACGATAGGAGTTCTGCCATAGAGCTTCTCGTTGCCCTCACGGTCAACAGACTTGCCCAGGGATTCAGCTAGTAGCTGGATATACCACTCAGATACGGACTTGAGATAGTCGCCATATGGCATCATAACTTCCATATCGCGGCCATACTTCTCGGCTGCAATGTACTTGAGAACAGCGTTCAGCAGAGCTGGGTTCTCCCATACATCGCCACCCAGACAAGCCTGATCCATATCCTTGGCACCCTCCAGGAACGCCTTGATATCGAACCCGCACACAGCAGCCAGCACCAGTCCTACATCACAGAAGATAGAGAAACGACCGCCTACTCCATCAGGTACACTGTACTGAGGCCAGTTATTCTCCATAGCCAGCTTCTTCAGCAGGGTAGGCTTCTCCTCGTTAGGATCAGTAACAGCCACAACCTCAACCTCAATATCTGGGTTCTTCAGGAGAGCATCATAGATAACCATAAAGTTGGACATGGTATCCAGAGTACCGCCGGACTTGGAAATAACCAGCAGGCTAACCACAAACTTGCGCTTCTTGTGGCTCAGGCAAACCTTGGCACTGCGATCCAACTGGCGGAGAATATCTCCAGTTCTGCGAGGATCAATATTCTGACCGCTAAAATAAATCTGAGGCAGGCCATCACGCTCCTCAGTGCTCATGGAGTTCCAGAACTCACCACACTGCACATCAAAGATAACCTTGTCACCAAGATAGGAACCGCCAATACCCAGAGATACTACAGCATCTACACGGTTGCGAACAGAGTCAGTCAGCTCCTGCAGATGAGCCATAGATGCAGGGCTGTTCAGATGGCCATCCTCTACATAAGGAAGCTGGGAGAACAGAACCTTCTCAGGCGTACCATCCTTGGACAGATGACCACGGATAACACCATCCTTGCGCATTACCTTGATAGCCTCTACAGCAGCCTGAATCTTGTCAGACAGCTCAGCCACATCAGCCTTAGTTACCTTGCCTTCGCCCACCAGGTTGTCGTAGTCAAAGGAAAAACCGGACTTCAATGTTAAACTCATAAAAACATACCTCCTAGGAATTTATACAGGTTTATACGGATATATTATACTAGCTTTAATTCAAATTTGGTAGTATTTTTCCTGTTTATGCAAAAAAGTAACAATATTTCATTTTTTGTTACACAAACACCAGCTTAGTTTTCTGCCAGCTTTCCCTGTTTTTTCATCTTCCGCACCGTATAATAAAAAGCTATGGTCAAAGGCACACAGGAGCCTATCCAAGCCGCCGGGCTGGCCAGAGTTGCTCCCCAGAAGCCCAGAGAGCTTACCAGTCCCAGGGCTACCCCGGCACGCATGACCAGCTCCATAATCCCGGCAAAGGTAGGCACAAAGCTTTTGCCCAATCCCTGCAGGGTGTTCCGGTAGATAAACAAAAGAGCCAGTATCCAGTAGCAACAGCCTGTGGTGGTAAGATATACCTGTCCCAGCTCTACCACCTCCGGTGCTGCATCCCCAATAAAGAGATGCATCAGCCAGGAACCGCAGATAATATTAAAAAATCCCACCGCAATACTAAAACTGCCAGACATCATAATACATTGATTAACTCCCTGACGGATGCGGTTGAACTTGCCTGCACCGTAGTTCTGGGCTGTATAGGCCGCCATAGCAATGCCAAAGGACATCATTGGCATCAGGGCAATGGTCTCCACCTTCTGGGCAGCGGAAAAGGCTGCTACAGAGATTGGCCCCAGTCCATTCAGGGCCACCTGGAGAATAACCGCCCCAATGGCAATTATAGATGTCTGGAAGGCCATAGGCATACCTACCCGGATATGCTGCCACAGGAAGGGCCAATCCACCTGCCAGTCCTGTCTCTGAATCCTGAGAGCTGGCACCTTGCGCCAGATATATATCCAGACAATGAACCCCCCTAGGAACTGGGAAACGATCATGGCCCAGGCTGCCCCTGGGATACCCCATGCAAAAACCAGCAGGAAGATTGGTTCCAGCACAATGTTAATACACAGTGATGTGGCTAGAAAAATAGTAGGATGACGGCTGTCCCCCAAGGCTCTTAGCAGATTGGCTCCCACAATAAAGGTGCTAAAAAAAGGCGAACCTCCTACCACAATGGCAATAAAATCCTCTGCTCCATCAATAATATCCAGAGGGGTGTCCATCCACAAAAGGATTTCTCTGGCAAAATACCCACCGATAAAGGCGGTAAAAATACTGGCACCCATAGCAATCAGCACACAGGCTGCGGCACTGCGCCGTACTCCCTCCATATCCTTGGCACCGAATCTCTGGCCAGTAATAATGGTAAGGCCTGCGGTCAAGCCCATAATACAGCCTACCAGCAGGAACATAATGGGACCGGTACAGCCTACTGAGGCCAGAGCCTCTACTCCTAGGAACCGTCCTACCAGCAGGGTATCTATAAATCCATATAGCTGTTGAAAAATATTGCCCGCTATCAGGGGCAGGGTAAAAAACAATATGAGCTTGGCAGGGTTGCCGCTGGTCATATCCTTGGTGTTGGCCATTCTATCATCCTTCCTCTCGATATTTCCCCTAGGAGGAGAGTGAGCCTGTGGCCTATTTGCCTTGGCTCTATTCCAAATACCTTGTAACTGTCAGACGAAGCTTTTCCCGTAGAACGGTAACGCTGTCATCCAACGAACCGCTTTGAGGCATCAGCTTGTTGTAGTGAAAAACCTGTTTTCGGCTGGTGCGGTAGTCTGTTGGACAGGGCACCACCTGAAAGCCCTCCTTGGCAAAGTTCAGCACAGAACGCTCCATATGAAAGGCAGAGGTTACCAATATTGGATGCTCCAAGCCCTTCTCCCGCAGGATACGACAACTGTACATGGCATTCTGCCGGGTATTGAGGCTGTTAGGCTCTGTCAATATCATATCCTCCGGCACTCCCAGCCGTACTAGCTCCCTATGGGCGATAACAGCCTCTGGGCCGCTGTCTGCATATACCTGGCCTCCAGATACCAGCACTGGTACATGAAGCTGGTTGTACAGCTCCACTGCAGTCAACAATCTAGCTGCTGGTATGGCACAAAGATTTCCCTGCTCCCCTAGATTGGGGGTATCCTGGGTAGCTCCTCCCCCTAGCATAATAATCACATCTCCCTGGGGGTGGGCTGGCTGGTCATAGATATTCTCCAGCCTGCTCATAAGCATATTAGATACATAGGGAGTGGACAAAAGGTAAAACAGGGTTGTTACCAAAAAAACTGCCGCCGCTGCTTTTCGGGTAGCTGTCTTTTTGTCCTTTCGCCACAAATAGATAGCCAAAGCCCAAAGACAGACAAAAAACACTCCCGGAGGAAGCAGGAAGCTGGCTCCGAATTTTAATAGATAAATCATTTCTTCACCGCCTAAAATTTATACAGATTCTTTGCAGGACTTTTTCCCTTTTTGTAGAATTGTATACTATTATAGCATATATTGCTATAATATGGTGTAGGCAGATTTTGCTATCTGAGGCGGACGGTCAAATTCTAAGGGCTGTCCTTCACAAGGCCTCTTTAAAAAAAGGAGAGATTATTATGGCATTTATTCCTGTAAATCAGGTGAAAGCAGAGAAAAAAGCAAACGGCAAGGGTGAGATTACCATCAATCATCTGTTGGGAGCTAATGAGCTAGGTGGCAATGATATGTTTGCCAAGGTGGTAATTCCTCCAGGCTGTTCCATTGGCTACCATGAGCATCATGGCAATACTGAGACTTACCATATTCTGCAGGGTGAGGCTCTCTACAATGACAATGGCACTGAGACCAAGGTTGGGGCTGGTACTACTACCTTCTGTCCAGATGGCGAGGGACATAGCATTGAGAACTGCGGTACTGAGGATCTAGTGTTTATTGCCCTGATTACTAAGACAATCTAAGATAATTTTGTATTGTGAGGGGATATTATGACTGCATATATTGAGCCTACTGGAGAGGATATTTCAATAGCAAGGAATAATAGAAAGACTGCCAGGACAGCCATCTTCTGTAAGGATGCCCAGGGCAGGTTTTTGAGCTGCAATCCAGTTTATCAGCAATTTATTGGCCTTAGTATGGACGAAATCATCGGCCATACTGTGGAGGAAATCGGGGCGGTTAGTCACAAGTATCCGCCCCTGATTGATGATGCGGATATTCTGGCCGGCCAGACTTTCAGCAATGTTCTGGGACAGCTGCTGGATGGCACCAACAAGCCTCGACATGTGATGGTCAGCAAATCCCCTCTTATTATCAAGGGCAAAATAGCCGGTATTGTAGGCACTATTGAGGATATTACGGAGCAGGTAGCTCAGTCCAAGACACTGCTGCAGCTAACAGAGGCTATTCAGTATGTACCGGGAGGTATTCTGGTCTATGAGTGGAAGGGAACGAAAGATTACAAATTGCTGCTGATCAGCCCGTTAGCCAAGGAGATGTTTAATATCCCAGAGGAAACCTCTGATGGCATAGATGATATATTACAGCATTGCCTCCATCCAGATGACAGTTGGTGTGTCAGCTATTTGGCCAAAAGGCTTATGGCAGGGGCCGATATAGCCTCCTGCAAATGCCGTTTCTATCCTATTGGCTCCCAGGAATTTATCTGGATCAACATCCGAGTACGGTCAGTGCCCAAGGACTCTGGCAAGATACTGCTGTACATTTCCCTTGCTGATATCACCGCTGAGCAGAGGAATGCTCAGGCTCTAGCTGAATCTCAGAGAGCCTACAAGGTGGTAGCAGATGGGGCTGGGTTGATTGTCTGGCATTATGATATGGTGAACAACACGATGGAGTTCCTTAATGATGTAAATACCATGAAGCGCTATATGCCTGATAATGTTCCTAGGAAGCTATATGGCGGGCCAGAGGAGTTTCTCCAGTTTATCCAACCGGAATGCTGGCAGGATTTGCGCCAGCTTCACCAAAACCTGCGCCAAGGCAAATCAGGCCGCTGTGATATTCAATATATCTCTGAGCCGGAACAGCCGCCTCGTTGGGCCAGACTTATCTATACTTTGCCCGTAGGAGTTACCGACCCTACCGATGCCTATGGGGTAGGCATTAATATTACGGCGGAAAAACTGCGTGAGGAGCAATACAATAACGAAGTCCAGATGCTTCACAGTGCAGTCAAGACCAATATTCTGGCCAAGGCTCATTTTGACCTGACAGAGGACAAGCTGGTGGACTACATTCGCCATTCCCCCAACGCCTTGAATCTTCGTGTAGGCTGTGAATATGAATTTTTTTATGAACAGCTTCTGGGGATAATTCTCGCCCAGGAAGAACAGCTTATGGTAGCCGAAAAGCTGAACAAGGGCAATCTCATGCACATTTGCGCTCAGAACAACAGCACCTTCTCCATTGAATATAAAAGGCATTGTGAGGATTTGTCCCCTATTATGGTGGAGTGCACCGTCAGCCTTTTTACCAACAAAAACGGTCATGCGGAATGCTTTATCTGTTTCTATGATATTACCAACAAATTCATCAACTATACCATTGCAGACAAGCTGAATGAGCTGGGCTATAGCCGTGCAGCCCTGGTAAACAATCTGACAGGCACCATGACCTACTACAGCAAGAATACTGGTGTTCTTGAGAATACCCCGGAGCATCCCCTTTTTTATGATCAGAAACTGCTGGAATATATTTGCCAGGCTATTCCAGATAAGGAAAAGGCTCAGACTCTGTACCAAAAGCTGAATCTGGATGCCATAACAGCCTATCTGGACGACCATGAACAGGAAAAGATGTTTGATTTTTCCTTCGATTTATGGGAAGGACCTGAGAACAAATATGCCCGATATCGAATGCAGGCCTGTTATCTGGATAGCAGTCGTACTTCGGTTTTTATTATCCAAAGTGATATTACCAAGCAATACCAAAAAGAGCGGGAACAGCTGCAGAAGCTGGAGGAGGCTTTAAGTATTGCGGACAAGGCCAATACCTCCAAGTCCATGTTCCTGGCAGGTATCAGCCATGATATGCGCACCCCTCTGAATGGTATTCTGTCCTTTACGGATTTTGCCCTGAAAACAGAAAGCCAGTCTCAGCAGAAATATTATCTTAACAAGATTCGCCAATCCGGGGAGCTGCTGCTGTCCTTGATTAATGATACCCTGAATCTTACCCGCATTGAAAGCGGCAAGGTTACTGTCAATCCAGAATGGGTGGATAGCAAGGCCATGCTGGATACGGTTATTGCTGGCGTATACATGTCCGCCCAGGAGCGGCAGCTTTCCCTCAATATCCATCGGGAAGCCAATGTGCCTGCCTATATTATTATGGATAAGCTAAAAATGCAGGAGATACTGCTGAATATTCTCAGCAATGCTGTGAAGTTCACCAAGCCGGGAGGCTCTGTTAATTTGGATATTAGCTTGATTCCCCCTCAACAGCAGACTCCCCAGGAGCTGGCCGCGGTTCAATCAGTACATCACAAGTGGATACGGTTGATTATTTGGGACACTGGTATCGGCATGAGTCAGGAGTTCCTGCCCCATCTCTTTGAGGCCTTTTCCCAGGAGGAGTCCACTGAGGTAGCCAACCCCAATGGTACTGGTCTGGGGCTGGCCATTGCCAAGAAATATATGGATATGATGGGTGGCAGTATTCAGGTGCGCAGTAAGCTGAATCATGGCACCACCTTTGAGCTTCATCTTATGGTGGAGGAAACTGAGGAAAAGGCCAGCTCTCATAGCTCTGGCGGAAACCATTGCCATTTTGGCAACCTGCATATTCTGCTGGCAGAGGACAATGCCCTGAATCAGGAGATTGCTCAGATGCTGCTTACCACCAAGGGGGCTAGGCTGGATATTGTCTCTAATGGTCAGGAGGCAGTGGATAAGTTTGAGGCCTCCAAGCCAGGAACCTATCAGCTGATATTGATGGATATTCGGATGCCTGTTATGAATGGCTATAATGCGGCAGAAAAAATCCGCCACAGCCAGCATCCTGACGGGGCGGATATTCCTATTATTGCTATGACGGCTGATGCCTATGAGGATGATATCAAGCACTGTATGGCGATAGGCATGAATGGCCATATCAGCAAGCCTATTAATCCTGATAAGCTCTACAATGAAATTGCCAAATGCTGTAACGGTATCTAAAAAAACATGATGATAATTCCAAAGCAGATTTCTAAGGAGCTATCATCATGTTTTTTATTTAGGCATTTTTATTTAGGCGCCACCTGGGTGGCTGTGGTCAAAGCTGGCCAAGGACATAATGCCCTTGGGCTGGGGCAAGTTGTCATAAATGGATTTTATCTGAGTGTATAGCTGTTCCTTCCGCTGTGGGCTGGTTTCTGGCCGCCGCCACTCCTCGTACATACCGTGGGTGGCTTTGCCTGCCTCCAGCGTCTCTGGGGAGTGGAGCTGCATCTCAAAGCTAATGCCCTGGGGGCTGGTAATATCCAGATGAATGGCCTTGTACCGGCCTGCCTCATTCAGATATTTGTTATCCAGCTTGTCTACGGTATAGCCCCGCTTCTCCAACAGATTTACAGTACGGCGGGCTATAGTGGCCAACTGGCTGTTCTTGGCTACCTGGGTGTAGCGAATCAAATCCCCGGTTTCCTCCACATACTCTGTGGCGGTCTTGGGCTGCTGCCCTGCCTTCAGGGCCTTGTCTGTCTTGCGCTCAATCTTGCTGCGGACACTGCTGGCGGTCTTGACGGAATACTCCAGCCCCTCCATAGAGGTGCCCAGCTCATGGGCTATCTCCAGCATATCCATGGTAATAGCAGGTTCACTGGCTCTCGCTCTGTCATAGCTGGCCTGTGCCTGACTACCGCAGCCTACCAGCTGGTGATCTGTATCGGATTTGCTGCCGGAGACTACAATCTGGCCACTGCGGCTCTTGTAAGGAATGCCCCTTAGGCGGGTTACATCCGCTGTAGCCGTAATGGCGCCGCCACTGAGAGCTATCAAGCTGGCTGCCTCTGCTGCTGTGCAGGTGCCTACAGAGCTGTTCATGGCTGACCAGGAAACGGCTGCGGCTATTAACAGCATCCGTCCCTTGCTTAATTTGTTCAGGCGGGTGACCTTGGCTATTTTATGTAAATTCATAAGAAAATCCCCCTTTACAACTATTATTGTATCAGGGGGATATGAAAACTCTCTGTAATGCTGTTTTTACTGGTCTGGATGAAGAATTATTTGGCCCTTGGCCAAGGTCTGAGGCACATCGATAAGCCGCTGATTGCGGCTGCCTCGAAACAGGAGGCTAATATCTCTCTGCTCCTCTATATATGGTCCATCCACCAGTACATCTATCTGTTGCAGCAAATGTCTTACTGCCTGCTGACGGCTTCCCAGCAAGGCTTCCAGGGTATAGCCTGTGTAGCACCAGATGGTCAATCCACTGCCCTTTAGCTCCCGCCCCAGCTCTGCCAGGACAGCGGCTTGACAAAATGGCTCTCCACCGCTAAAGGTGACTCCCTCCAGTAGGGGATTGTCCAAAATATCCCGCAGCAGCTTGGCTGGCTCTACCTGTCTCCCGCCATGAAAAGCATGAGTCTGAGGGTTGTGACAGCCAAAACAGTTATGAGGACAGCCCTGGGTAAAAATAGTGTACCGATAGCCTTCCCCATCTACAATGGATTCCCCTACAGTACCTGCAATCTGCAGCCGATGGGCTGGTACTGCCAACTGGGGAATCTCTGTGACTGTGGGATTAGTTAATAACGGCATGCTTTACCCGATCATGTTCCTCGGCCTTTTTGGCATTGTTCCAACGATCAATGGTGCCTACCAAATAGCCGGTAATGCGACGGATACGCTCAAATTTAGCTGGCTGCAGCTCATAATCCAGATTGATTTCCCCGTCCTCAGCAGGAGATATGCTCAGCTTGGCCAAATCTCCGTTGTTTTCCTGCTGAAGCATCTGGATGTAGCCAATAATCTCCTTCTTGGACATATCTTCCAAGCCTGTTACAGTTACGCTGATACCATTTACTAACATTAATCTCGTCCCTTTCATATCATAAATGCGCTGTAGAAAAATCTATAAAGTCTACATTTATGCGTATATTTTTGCATATATTGGAATTTACTTTTGTAATTACTTACACCAATATATTACTATATATAGTGTCATGTGTCAATATTAGATACTATATATAGTATTTGCTATTCACAACATATGCACAGGGACTATACAAATTTCTGTATATTTATGCAAAGTTTATACACGAGTAACCAGCAGAGAATTCCCTTTTTTGTGTTGCTGGAACCCAAAATAAGGGCGAACAATCTGTATAAACAGACATGGTTATAAATTTCTGTGGATAAAATATGGTGGCTATTTGACTATATGCTTGCCACCATAATATTTGCTTTTCCAGTAGCTGTCATTTAGTTTGTCAATCCGTACTCCCTTGCTGGATGAGGCGTGGATAAACTCCCCTTGCCCTAGGTAAATGCCGCAGTGGGAGGCTCCCGGCTCATAGGTGGTGAAGAATACCAGATCCCCAGCCTCCAGCTTGCCGGCAGTCATGCTCTTGCCTAGCTTGTACTGCAAATCTGCTGTCCGAGGCAGCTTCATGCCGTTCTGGGCAAATACATACTGGAGGTAGCCGGAGCAGTCAAAGGCCTTGGGGGTATCTCCCCCGAACTGATAGGGCACTCCTATGTATTTTTTGGCGGTGGTCAGAAGCTGAGGCACCTGCTGGCGAGCCAAAAAGGGCTGACTCTCTGGCACATTAGTACCCTGCCCTTTGAGAGCTTCCCAGCTTTCCTCTATGTCCAGGCCTTCTCCTGCCATAGAGCCGCCTATATTCTCTACCCGGCCTGCCAGATTGGCATTCCGGCGGGCTACCTGTATGGCATTGAAGGTTTTGCGATCTACCACCCCGGTGATTTTGATTTTTTGATCCCGCTGAAAGGACATAACAGCCCGGTAGGTAGAATTGTCAAAGCTGCCATCCAGCTTGGCTATCTTGTAGCCTAGAAACTGCAGCTGCTTCTGTACCTGCAACACCTCCGGCCCCCTTGCGTCCTTTTCCAGATTCTGAAAGGCATAGGCTGAGCCTGCTTCCAGCATCAGGCTCAAACAAAGTGCTGTGCCTATTCCAACCCATTTTCCAAGAAACAAATTCGCCAGTCCCATAGTAACCTCCATATTGCTTATTATAGGTTCTAAATCCATCACAGCAAGGTCATATATTTTTCGAACTCTCCTGCTGGTATTTTCAAAGCCTTCATGGCCTGCTCCGCCGTCATACTCATGGACTCCATCAAGTTCCTTATAGCCTCTGCCTTTCCCTCTCTACGTCCTTCACTTCTACCTTTACGTATGCCTTTACGTATACCTTCACGTCGTCCTTCAGCTATATATTTCTCAATAACCTCACACATTTCATTCACTCCTTCCTCTGTAGTTTTAAACAGCCGTTTACGTTTTGATGTAATCGGAAACATTTCATCATCGTATGCATCATGCCTGGTAAATATCTCCATTAACTTAGCAACATCTGAATCATCCTGCACTTCAGCATTCACATATAACTCTGAAAAACCATTATCCACCATTGTACCATTTTCTCGAATAATTCTATCTACATGATACAACGCCTTGCCAGACTTGTACATATCAAATTTAGATATGAATACCACTACTACATTGGGAATCGCCTTGAATCTATCCCCCGGCTCTGCAATATTAGCTGTCAACAAGGCTGCGTTATACCGCACTCGCCGTTGATGATCATCATTGTCGGATTTTTGTACTTCGGCATTGACAATTCGCCCATCACCCAAGGTGCATTTAACATCCAAAATACAGGAACGCCCCTGCAAATTTTTCAGCATAAATTGCGGAACATTATCCATAACCTGTAAAGCCTTATCATTCAAAATAACCTGCAATATTTCCTGACAGAATCCCGTATCCTCCGCCATCTTCTGAAACAGTGCATCATCTATAGGATTTAGACTCATGGCATCCCGCCGAATCCTTGCCCTATTCCCCATTAACACCACCACCCCTCAGATAAATTCTATCATAAACTATACTTGTGGTAAAGTAATATCCTGAAATATTTTAATTTTTGCATTGATGTGTATTAATAATATTAGTATATAACTAATATATATTTATAACACATAACATGAATATATTATTTTTTTACCATCATTCGCCCACTCACATCAATCATGTAATACATTTCCCTAATAAAAAACTCCTTCAGAAACCATCCATACCAATGATTCCTGAAGGAGCATTTCCCCCACGCTAACGGGTGCTTAACTCCCTCCTCTTAGGAGGGAGTTAAGCACCCGTTAGGCTCTGGATTTATTCGACTAAATTCATTGGGATTCTAAAGCTCCCACTAAATAAGTCTCATTTTACTATATATACTTTTTAACTTTGCAACACAGCGACTACTCTAGCCTGAAATTCTTCCAGCTTTTCAATATAGCTATCCACAATAATCTGGCAATATTCCTTTACCACCAATCCATCATAGTCATGAGACAGCTGATTGCGAACCTTTAGCATTTCCATCCATTCATCGCCTTGAATCAGCCGAGCCTTGAAGGAATGTCGCAATACCTCTCTTGGAGAGCCTGCCACAAAATCCCTAATCTCATAATACTGCCACAGAATATCCTTCATTACCTTCCAAGCCAAATCAAATGTTATTGAAAACTTTGCACTTGTACCACTTAAAACAAAAGAATCTGTCATATCTCGTTCCCTTGCTTCTGCCAAACTAGCTAAGGAGTTCTTATAGGATTCAAACCGCCGAATAAATTTCTCGTCCATATTCCCTAATATCCTCCAACAAAAGATTATTTTTACATTCATCCAAGGATAATACATCCACAGTATATAGGGTAGGAATATTTTCCATTTCTTCCTGCAAAGCCCCTATATCAACCACGCCAGAAACAGCTATATCAATGTCACTTTCCGGACGATAAGTTTGCTTGGCTCTTGAACCATATAAAACCACCTTAGTAGCATTATATTTTCTACATATCCCAATTACTTCTCTGTAGATTTCCTCCAAGGTCATACCTATCACCCTCCATACATTCAAAGCTTATTCTGCGGTGGTTGGGATTGCGTAGATTACCTCATCGTTGCGAGTCTGGATATACAGCTCGGTGCCCTCTGGCAGATCGATATTCTTGCCGTTGACAAAGGCGCCGCCAATAATGCCAATTGGCCCCAGCACCAGCATACCGGCAAGGCTGGCCCCAGCAGCCATTCCTAACTGCTCCATGCTCTTCTTGGATTCCTCACCTAGCAGCATATCCAGTTGACGGCCATCCACCGCAGTCAGATACTTGAAATCCACCTCAATCTCTGCATTGCGGCCAAAATTCTTGGCCTGGCTAACCTTGGTTACAACACCCTCGCCAGCAGCTCCTTCAGTAAACAACAGCATGCCATCCTCAATAACATCCTCAGCAGCCTTAAAGCGAACTACATCACCTTTTTTCAGATTCTTGGCATTAAGTCTATCCACCAAAGCTACCTTGGCCAATGTATTAGCTGGAATAGTGGTCTGCACCAAAGGAATAGTCTTGGAGCCAAAGGCAAATTCAGACAAGGCCTCTACTCTGGACTTAAAGGTGCCTGTAGAGGTTTTGCCATAAACATTAATCTCCATATCCGTTACCCGCTGCTGCATGCAGTCCATGCTTACCTTGTGAGAAATAGTCCACTCCAAAGCATTCATCTGGGTAATCAGGGATGGACTGGTAGAATTGTCGTAGGTGGCATCATATAGGGCATTAATGCGATCCATCATACTGCCCTCAGTATGCACTCCCTCAAAATCCTTTTCCAGCTTGCTAATTCTATCTGCCAAAGGCCCTGTCTGGGCTGTACCATATAAAGTAACCTCCACAGCAGCCAGCTTGTCATCTGCTGTATTGGCTACATCTGCAAAGGCTGTTCCTGTCATAGTAAACATCAAAACTGCACACATCAGCAGGCTCATTAACTTTCTTACCATAAAACCACTCCTTCTTAATCCTTTTCCCAACTCTCTATACATCTTCTTCAGCAGATTGTTGATAGATAACCGGCGCAGCCACCTGCCACCTCGTTTCAATCTGCTATTCTTCTACATAATAACATTATACTGATAATCCCCAGCAAATGCAAAACCCAAATACAATTGTAATCCAATTCTAATCTATCCTTTGATTTCTAACATCTGCTACTAAAAACATAGACAAAAGTGTATATGTCTTAGAAAAATTCCTTGTTCATCGTGCTCGCTCTCGCCG
>NZ_JADYTY010000099.1 GCF_021531495.1 Anaerovibrio lipolyticus | reverse complement strand
AAATGAGTTTAGCAGCGTGAGGCACATCAATATAGCGCGAGCGTGCCTGTAAGGGTATATGCCATGCCTACGAAAAGTGTATAGATAATTGATGTATTCGGCAAATTAAAAAATTTTCCTACTCAGGCAGGAGATTGGAAAAAATTGTCGAATAATAAATGTGTAAATCCTTTGTAAGTTTATTTTTGCAAGGGATTTTTTGTTGTCCATAAATAAAATATTGGGAGGTGCAAGGATAAGAAATTACTTACAGTATCACATTTTTTAGTATTAACTTGATTTGGATTTTCTAATTTGCGATAATATAGGAAAGGTGTTGTGATTA
>NZ_JADYTY010000098.1 GCF_021531495.1 Anaerovibrio lipolyticus | reverse complement strand
TAATGAGAACCACTAACTTATCTGCTGAGGCAGCCATGAAAGCAATAGGTATCTCACCTTCAGAATACAAAAATTATCTCATGATGCTTTAATATTAAAACGGCATTGAATTTTTAAGGTCAAATCGACATTGCAATGTAGATTTGACCTTATTTTTGTGATACTAACTTATACAGCAGTTATATATGAATTTGGTTAGAATAAAGGAATATCGTACAGAGATATATACTGGAAATACAATAGATACCATAAATATGTATACTTTCATACTAAGGTTAGCTATCAGAATGTATACTATCGAACTAGGTAAAACTAGCAAAACGGAAATCTTTT
>NZ_JADYTY010000097.1 GCF_021531495.1 Anaerovibrio lipolyticus | reverse complement strand
CAGCATATTTGGCAAATTCACTCTTAGGTATGCCAATAAACTCCATAGCCTGTTCCTTAGACCAGCTATTCTTGGCAATAATCACCCGCAAAATTTCTACAGTTTTATTCAAGGCTCCAATAGTCTTACCCCTAGCCTCGCCACGGGCTTCACCACGAGCCTCTGCCTTATCTAATACTTTACACATATTAAATCCCTCCATTTCATGGGAAATTTTTCTCCCCATTTCAACATATTTATTATCCTGTGTCAACACTGACATTAATTTCAAAAAACTATCTGTATGCCTGATGATTTTATCCTTTGGTACATAATCCTTATTTTTACTAAGCTGTACAAAATAGT
>NZ_JADYTY010000096.1 GCF_021531495.1 Anaerovibrio lipolyticus | reverse complement strand
AGAATAGCTGGTCTAAGGAACAGGCTATGGAGTTTATTGGCATACCTAAGAGTGAATTTGCCAAATATGCTGCCTTATTGTAAGGTTGTAGAATATATTATACGAAAAAATCAAATATAATAATTTTAATTAATAATAAATAAGAGATAAGAATAAATTTTTATAAAATTTATGAAAAAAATGGGCGTATTCGGCTTGTAAGGCGGATATGCCCTTATTTTTGTGTCAAGAATAAGGCTGTTGTAGTCAGGTGTTAGAGGCGGGCTGTGAGGAAATATGAGGATAGGGGAATTGGTGGGGGTAGATGATTTGCAGATCGGTTGCAATAATTAGGAAACTATTAAGTGC
>NZ_JADYTY010000095.1 GCF_021531495.1 Anaerovibrio lipolyticus | reverse complement strand
TCTATATGTATTAATACATCCGGATATATATTATTGCAATTTAATTTTAAATTTATTGCAAGGAAAATATTTAACATCATCAAAAAATAAAAGAATGTATAAATATAGAAATTATATGCAGCAGAAAATTGGCGAAAATTTATTTTATATGGAAAATATCCTTATATAGAGGGAATCTTGTTAGTTGACTGAGAATACACATAACAGGGATTTTGTATATGATAGTATAATTATTATTCTCATAGATTTGTATATGTAGCGATATTAGCACTATCATGTAATTGATGTAAAATCCAACTATAGAGATGAAGATATCATCTGCATAGGGGCATAAAACTTGATTGCTAATCTTTTAGTGTACCTTGTAAAA
>NZ_JADYTY010000094.1 GCF_021531495.1 Anaerovibrio lipolyticus | reverse complement strand
TTGTTTTTGTTAGCCCTGCTCTTGGCTACAACCTTATGATACTTCCGTGACATGTCATAGGCAATAGTAATTTGCAAAATGTTTTAATGAGTTTTTGAGAAAGTGCCTAAAGTTATTCAAGATATGACAGAAAGCAACGAATAATAGAACGCTCTATGACGAGGTGTCCGATGTTCGCCAACTCTATAGATGGCGGGAAGATGTGCTAATGACATGGTGGAGCTAATATCTAAACCCTCGTCGAAACCCCATTGAAAGAAAATGCAAAGGCATTTTCTTTGAATAATCTAGGGGTTATAAGGGGGAGTTTTTTGAAAAAAATTTTGGCAAAAGAAAAGAGGCACTTCTCCCAGAAAGTACCTCTTTGCTATATAGGGATTTGGTGAAAATCTTTGGAAAAACTTTG
>NZ_JADYTY010000093.1 GCF_021531495.1 Anaerovibrio lipolyticus | reverse complement strand
ATTGTTTACCCCAGTATGGGGCATAAAATAAATCTGCGCAATTACTTTTTACACAAACTATTTTACACTCCCCTAAAATTTGCTATTAAACCTCCTTTCTTTTCATTTCAAACACATCATATCATCTAAGTCAGCGTTTAAAATACGATTTTGTCGCAAAAAATACCGAACTCAAAAAGTTAGCACTTCTAATCTAACTCTTAAGTTCGGTATAAATCACCATATATATAAATCTATGAAATAATAATGTCGCCATCGCCAAGCATGATAGCATAACTCTTAACAGAGATTTTTCTTGAATCACTGCCTATCAAAACGGATTTTTTCTAACCAAGTTCGCAATAATTTTCCATAATCCTTCATACGAGCTGACAATTCCACGGCAAATTCCTCATCATAGGTATGAGT
>NZ_JADYTY010000092.1 GCF_021531495.1 Anaerovibrio lipolyticus | reverse complement strand
TGCCTGAGCCTATATCTGGAAAACGTGGACGGCCTAAAAAATATGGAGACAAGCTTTCTCTTGATTCCATCAACGATTTTCATGGTGAGGGAAAATTGGGAAAATACAAGGTAACTCACCGCATTGTCAAGACCAATCTTTTTGGTAATCGCTCTGTACATGCATATGTAACATCAAGCTCAAAAGGTGCACGGCGATTATTTTTTAGCACAGCCTCCGTGCCAGAGCTTCATATGTCATGTGCATGGCTTGAAAATTCAGAATTAAGAAATTGTCCAGTAGAAGAAGCATTTTTTTATCCGCTGAAATTGTATAAACTTCGTTGGTCTATTGAAACCAATTACTATTAGCATAAAACATTCTGGTCTATCGATAAATATATGGTGCGCAAACATATAGGGATTGAACGTCTCTTAAACAT
>NZ_JADYTY010000091.1 GCF_021531495.1 Anaerovibrio lipolyticus | reverse complement strand
TGCGTTAGGATAAACCATCAGATAGGGCCATTAAGTCGGACAGAGCAAAAGTCGTTATGACCGCAGGCTGTATATAGAGAAATTCTGACATACCGAATAATATTTTCTATACCTTCGATAGTAGGAAGATAGAAGAAAATAAAAATTATTCCTATTCAAGCAGGAAATTGAAAAATATTGTCGAATATATAAATGTGTAAATCCTTTGTAAGTTTATTTTTGCAAAGGATTTTTTGTTTGCCTATAAATAAAATAGGGGAGGTGCAAGGATAAGAAATGGCTTACGATATCACATTTTTTAGTATCAACTTGATTTGGATGTTCTAATTTGCGATAATATAGGAAAGGTGTTGAGATTATGGGGCAAAAGGATATTACGCAGAAAAATTTTGAAGCGTATAATGATGTTTTTTCGGATATAGTTAATGGCACACTTT
>NZ_JADYTY010000090.1 GCF_021531495.1 Anaerovibrio lipolyticus | reverse complement strand
ATACATGAACAGGAGAGGGATGTAGCTAAATATTGGACGGATAAGAATTGTTATATTCGTCTAGCCCTGCTGGGAGTTGAGAATCAGCTTGCTATAGATATGGATATGCCATTGCGGGTGATTGGTTATGATGGCAGCTCCTATCGGGATGAAATGAATCAGGATGAAATAGTCATTGATGAAGCTACAGGCAAAAAGCATAAAATCCGACAGGAGCGTTATCCAGTTGTAACTATTGTGCTATATTTTGGCAAAGTACCTTGGAAGAAGCCATTGAGATTGTATGATGTATTGAAAATATCTGATGAATTGAAGCCATTTGTTAATGACTACAAAATCAATCTGATTGATGTGCCAAGGCTCACAGGTGAGCAGGTAGAAAAATTTACCAGTGATTTTCAGATTATTGCAGACTATTTTGTACAGCTTAGTAAAAATAAGG
>NZ_JADYTY010000008.1 GCF_021531495.1 Anaerovibrio lipolyticus | reverse complement strand
TACCTTCGTACTGAGGTATACTACCAGAAAGGTTTTTATCTTTTTCTTCTATCTTATTCTTAGGCGACTGGGAAGCCTTGGGGCACAAGGGCTGAGAGGCTGTTAATGTTCCGCTTTTTGTTCCGTTTTTTGTTCCGCACTTTGTTCCTCCAGACGGAACATTAGACGGAACAGGCTCATTTGGAGGATTAGTTAATGTTCCGCTTTTTGTTCCGCATTGTGTTCCGTGATTTGTTCCTCCAAACGGAACATTCTCATCTGGTAAGGCTGTTAATGTTCCGCTTTTTGTTCCGCATTGTGTTCCGTGATTTGTTCCTTCAAACGGAACATTCTCCTCTGGTAAGTTTGTTAATGTTCCGCTTTTTGTTCCGCATTGTGTTCCGTAGTTTGCTCCTTCAACAGGAACATATTCAGGTTGATAAAATTCTTCATCATCTACGATGCCAGCAGAGAATTTAATATCATACAAAGGAACTAAATGATACTCTGTACGCCTATGGAGAGCACTTCCAGACTGTCTTATCTGAATATATTCTAGGTCAACAAGAATACGGCGGTTGCTGTATAGAAAACTGGCAGAATTGTTTCCTATAAGACAGGTTAGTTTTCTGGTAGTAAGTGTAAGCCAATCATATTTCCATTTTGTTTTGTTAAATTCCTTGAACAGTACAAGATATAACAAAACGGCACCAGGGGGTAGGCAATCAATTTCTCGTTTTTCCAAGAATCCATTCATCTGATTGATATAAGATAATCTGCTCATTATGCAACCCCCTTGCTGATAGCTGTTGTTTCTTTCTTGAATGTAGACAAAGCATTTAGATACCGTCTGCGCTGGCTTGGCCCTTTGGTTTCCAGGACAAGGCATTTGGCGGTTAGTCTGTCCATAATGCGTTCAGAGTACATATATTTCAGCTCCTGACAGTTTTTGTTGGTAGTAACAATGGTCGTTTTGTTGTTGGCATGACGGCGGAAAACAATCTGCTCCAGCTTGGATTTTACATAATCCGGTCTGGTGCCCTCTGCGCCCAAATCATCCAGTACCAGTACAGATACCTGACAGAGCACCTGCATACGCTGGGCATAGGCGGATTTGTTTTCCCGCTCTAGTACGGACAACTCATCCAACAGACTCATTACCAGCTCCATACGACCGTTGATACCAGCCTTGAAACAGGCAAGGAGGATAGCTGCTCCATAGGAGCTTTTGAGAGTGCCGCAGGGACCGGTAATAATAAGACCATTGCCATTTGCTATACAGCTATCCAGATTATTGATAAAGGAAGCCACGCGATAATGCACATACTCCAACTGTTCAGGAATCCCCTGCTGACTAATATAATCAATGGTGCAGTTATGGAACATAGGGGGCAGACCAGCTTCTGTCAGATTATTTTTATTCTCGTACTGTCGACGGATTTTTTCTCTGGAAATACTCTCCTGTTCCTCAAAAAGCTGTTTTGTATGCTTTTGCCTAGCAAGCTCTACGGCCTTGGCAGGACTGATTTCGCCCCGAAGCTCATAGTCCATTTCTTCCTTATGGGCTTTGGCCTTTTCGTCACTGTATTTCTGGGACTTGTGCATGATACTGATAGATATATGGCGGTAGCGTTCTTCCATATGAAGCAGATTGGCCAGATTGCGCCAATGTATATTGCTACACAGTTCTTTTTCTTCCTCGGTAAGGGGGAGAGAAGCAATCTGCTCCTGGGTAAGAGGGGAATCAAGAGGCAGGTCGACTGCCAAATTATATGCTATGGATATAGCCTCATAATCAATGTCTGGGAAGTTTGAGCTTCTATCTATGGGGGTGTCGGTATAATCCTTCATGTAATATCCTCCTAATATATACAATATTTCATAAAATTAAACCAACTCAACCGTAATGCAAAAAAATTTAGGCTGTCTGACATTGCTCAGAGGAGATATCCACATCATCGCTCCAGCTATCAAAAAGCTCATTTGTCCATTCTAACCTCACATTATAATGTGCCTTGCGGTTGGGGTGTGTTACCAGGAGTCGTCCTGCATCTGTCAACTGCTTCCGCAGCTTGCAGAAATAACCGTGGGAAATATCCAGATTGTGAAGAAGTTTGTGCTCTGGAATTTCGCCCTGCCCTAATCGGCAGATTTCCCTGAGAAGATCCATTGTACTTGCTTTTACCATTTCTAAAAAATCCCTCCTAAAAAATGTTTAGGCAGGAAGTTACACGAAAAAATTATTAGGATAGTTTGGGTTTAGACCTTAATTAAAAGAGAATCGTATGATTCCTGCCTATATAAGTCATTATACTATGCAACAATAGGAAATGGAAGTAAGCAATACTAAATATAATTTTAATTTTTAATAGATTTTATTAATATTATAAAGCCATAAAAGAGTATAATTTTTTGTAGAAGTTTTATTTTTAGCAGGAAATAAAACTTTTATGGCGAATATAGTGAGTATCGAACAGATTTGAAAGCGAGGGAAAAGGTATGTGGAAGGATTTGCCAGAGGAACAGCGTCAGGAATATAAGAAAATGATTTTGGCTTTTGCCAGCCTTTCCAAGATGTTTACCCAAAAAGAGGGCAGCAAAAATGAAGAAATAAGCGGTCAATCTGAGGATAATCAAAATCAGGATGGGGATATACCTATCCCGGTAGTTAATTCCAAATATCAGGAAACGGTATTTCAGCGGGTATTTGGAGCCACGGCAGAGGATATAAACAATACTTCTTTTGATGCTGCTCTGCAGCTAAAGACAGCTTCTGGCGATGTAAAAAAATATTTGGTTGGTCTAAAGGTATTTCAGGCAAAAGGAGCCAGTGGACAAAAGGTTGCCCAATTCAAGGCCAATCGTGATGAATGGTCGGAACTGCTGGAGCAGATACGGAGTAATGCTCAGGGGCTGAAAAATAAGCAGGAAATAGATAGAGTAAATCATGATTTGTATATGAAGCTGGCGGAGAATATCTCTGATGTGAGAAATGCCCGCATTGAATCATCAGAAGAGAATCTGAAGGGATTCAAGATAGATACGGATAATGATGATGTGGAGGCAGTATATCATTTTATTATGCCACTGCTGACAAAGGACAAGCAGCCCTGTCTGCGGGTAGGGGAAACCAGCTACACCAAAATCGATATTGATAATTTGTCTGTAGAGGGGTGTGTAGGTGTCGGAACACCCACCAATTTCAAATTTACAGATGGCAGACATCAATATAGATTTTCCTCTTCGGATCATCAGTTATCCATGAATTTCAGCAATTATGTTATGGAAGATGAATGGGATGTGCGGTATGCTGAGGATGCCTATGCTATTTTTGCTGGTATTGCCAATCAGATCTATGGCATGGAAGCACCAAAAAAGGAAAAGGAATTGCAGAGGGATAAAATATCTGAGTCCTATGCGTGGAAAATCAAGATAGAAAAATGTTCCGGTTTTAATGGTTTCAATGGTGCACCTAAGATGGGCAAACCTCAGAGAGTCAAAAGGCTGGTAAAAATTAAGGAAGAATATGGCGGCATTGTGGATGATGAGCTGTTGCAAAATATTTGCAGCATGGTAGGGGATATTTTTGCAACCTCAGATGCAGATAAGCGTAATGTTATTAGACAAAATATCCGCGAACTGTTGGCTGTAATTGGCAATGAACAGCTGACTAAAGAAGTATTGTCTATGATAATGCGTCCTCAGCATGAGGTGTATATACCAATACCAGGCTCCAGAACATTTCATGAAAGCCACCCTGATTTCTTTGCACCAAGGGCAGGAACATTCAAGCAGGAAAAATCTATGACGAATAAACTGGCACTGCCAAAGGAAGATAGGGTATTTGATTTGATATTTGAGCCATCAGGAACAAAAGTAAAGGCTTTTATTACTCAGGATAATGGCAAGGCTATAGAATCCCTTGAAAGCCAGGCAATTTTAGGTAAATGGATATTGCAGGGTGTTTTCCAGCTAAAGCCATATGAGCCGCTGACAGAGGAACGCTTGCGGCGGGTAGGTATTAATGGTATGAGGTTTTATAAGCTTAAAGGACAGGAAGGTGTGCACTTGGAATTTATCTGGATAGACAGCGAACACAAGCCTGATGATTTATTGGATTGAAATATATTATTGATTGATGGAGATTTTTTTGCTATAATGTTCTTATTTGTTGAAAGGGGGAACTTATAGCTATGCTGACGATTGCGTCTTTTTTTGCCGGTGTAGGTGGCATTGATTTAGGCTTCCAGCAGACAGGTAGATGCAGGACGGTATATGCAAATGAGTTTGATTCCTATCCAGCAGCTACTTTTCAGGAAAATTTTCCCATCAAGGTTGATTTACGAGATATTAACAAGGTAAAATCTGCGGATGTACCTATTACTGATATTATCGTAGGTGGTTTTCCATGCCAGGCTTTTTCCATAGCTGGATTGAGGCAGGGCTTTCAGGATGAAAAGGGCAGAGGAGAGCTTTTTTTCCAGTTAGCAAGAATTGTTAATGCTAATAGACCGGAAGCAGCACTTTTTGAGAATGTGAAGAATCTGGTATCTCATGACGATGGTCGGACATTCCGTATTATCTGCGAGGAATTGCAGAATATGGGCTATCATATTGAGTACAAGGTACTTAATGCTATGAAATATGGCAATGTGGCACAGAATAGAGAAAGAATCTATATAGTAGCATTTCAGAACGAGGCAGCTAGGCAGGCTTTTCAGTGGCCGGAGGAGATTCCTTTGACCAATACTGTGCGGGATATTATTGATTTTGAAGGTAATGTGCCAGACCGTTATTATTACACTGAGGGCCGTTTTGCTGGCGATATTTATGAGCAGCTGAAAGAAGCTATGGAGGATGATGATATAGAGAATCCTGCTATCTACCAGTGGCGGAGAAAATATGTCAGAAAGAATCAGAGCGGTGTAATTCCTACCCTTACTGCCAATCAGGGAGGCGGCGGTCACAATGTATGCCTGATTAAAACTAGACATGGTATACGGAAAATGACTCCTAGAGAGTGTTTTACAGCTCAGGGCTTTGATAGGGATAATTTTGTACTGCCTGAACAGAGCGATACCAGATTGTACAAGGAAGCAGGCAATTCTGTCTGTGTGCCTGTTATTCGCCGCATTGCAGAAGCTATGCTGCAGGCCTTGGATAATACAGGTTATGTGGCTTTGGAAGATAGGCCTCGCTAAGTTTGATATTGGGAGAAAAGGTGTATGCAGAGGTTTTGCATACACCTTTTTTGCAGGAGCCTTAAGATTATGGACGATATGACACCAGCACAAAGAAGCCGTAATATGGCACATATCAGAGCAACAGACAGCAAGCCTGAGATATTGCTGCGCAAAGCATTGTGGCATAGAGGTATACGCTATCGGAAGAATTGGCGCAAATTAACAGGCTGTCCGGATATAGTTCTAACCCGACAGAAAATAGCTATCTTTGTGGATGGGGATTTTTGGCATGCCAGAGGGTATCAGGATAGACCGGGAAGCCAGATAGACACCAATCAATCATATTGGCAGAAGAAGCTGGCTCGCAATGTGGAGCGGGATAGAGAGGTAAATGACCAGCTTACAGAACAGGGATGGCTGGTGCTGCGGTTCTGGGAAAGCGATATAAAGAAAGATTTGGATAATGTGCTGGCAGAGATATTGAGCTACATATGATAAAGATGACCGGTCTAAGCAATTAGGCCGGTTTTTTGTGCATAATTTTCTTTAAATTTACATATTATTATGTAGTTTAGCAGGAATTGTATTATAGTTGTAGAATATATAATTAAACATATTTTTATTTATTGGGAGTATTCACCTATGAAAACTAAATGCTTATTACCGGAACCGTTGGCTATGATGGAATCTACCAGAGCAATTGGTTATTCCACGGAAACGGCGGTTGCAGATATATTAGACAATAGCTTGGCCGCAGGAGCGGAAAATATAGATATTTTTTATATGCCAGCCAGCAATGAACAAAATGCTTATGTGGCTATAATAGATGATGGTGTTGGCATGAATGGCGATGAAATTGATACTGCCATGCGTTATGGTGGAAGAAGCCCGCTGGAGGACAGGGAGAAAAATGACTTGGGGCGTTTTGGTCTAGGACTTAAAACAGCCTCTTTATCCCAATGTGATAAATTGACTGTGGTTTCCAAGCAGGGGGATAAGCTGGAAGCCAGATGCTGGGATATGGAGCTTATTAGGGAGAATAAAACCTGGGTTATTATGGTATTGAACAGCAGAGATATAAAAAAAATACCTCTGCTGGAGGAGCTTAAAGAAAAAAGCTCTGGCACAATGGTTTTGTGGGAAAATCTGGACAGGATGCAGCAGGGAGAAAATATTAGAAATGTATTTAATTCCCGTATGGATGTAGTGCGCAGCCATATTTCCTTGGTATTTCACAGATTTTTGTCAGGCAGCGACGGTCAAAAAAAGGTGCATATCAATATGAATGGCGTACCTGTGGAGCCATCAGATCCATTCCTGATGAAAAAAAGCCAGCAGCTGATACCTCCTTATGAGGTCAGCAGTAAAATCCGGGTTATGCCAATCCAGCTGCCTCATGTTTCCAAAATGACCAAAAAGGATCATAAATTATTGGGAATTACAGAGGATTTGGCCAAAAATCAGGGGTTTTATATCTATCGCAACAGAAGGCTCATTATTTGGGGGACATGGTTCCGCCGTATGAAAAAATCACCGCTGTCACAGTTGGCGAGAATCTGCATTGATATTCCCAGTGATTTTGATAGTGAATGGGTACTGGATGTAAAAAAGTCTACAGCAACACCGCCTCCGTTCATCATTAGTGCTTTGGAAGAGTTGATTAGAAATGTAGCAGAGAAAAGCAAGCGGACTTGGACTTATCGAGGCAGGAAAGAAACCAGTGACAAAATACAGCATATTTGGAATAGGCGCAAAACCAGGGATGGGGGCTTCTTCTATGAAGTTAATGAAGAGCACCCTCTGGTAACGAGGTTTTTGGAAAAACATCCCGGTTGCGACCATGATTTGAAGCAGCTGCTTCTTTTGACAGGGGAGATGCTTCCTCTCAATCAGCTGATGCTGGATTTGAATAATGATAATGTGGAAATAGAGAATGAAACCAAGATAACGGAAAAGCAGGTTAGAAGTATGCTGGACTCCTTTGTGCAGAATATGCCGGCAGGGGTGGTAACAGGTGCTTTGAAGAATCTAAAGGATGTAGAGCCTTTCCATAGTTATCTGAATGTTTTGGAAGAATATATAGGAGATAATTAAAATGATTGATATCAATGATATAAAGCGTGCATTCCTAAATAATGCACAGGATGTATATAATAATAACGGAGATAAAACCGCAGCAGGTTTGGAGAAAGCAGCCTCAACAGTAAGAGCTGCAATGAACATGATGGGGATGGGTTCCATTGATGATGAAGCTTATGAAGAGCTTTTGGCTCAGCTGCAGGAAATGGTCAGCGTAACAATGAATTTTGATGGGGGAGTAATTACTGGCGAAAAGGACTATCATCATTGGCTTGCAGCAGATGGAGCAAATATTGATTGGAAGTTCTGGGAGAGATACAGAAGCTATTTGATAAGAAAAAAAGGGTGGCCTAGTCAGGTTGTCCAGTCTCTGGATGAGGCTAGTAATGCCATTGTAGATTTGGCAGGAGATCCAAGACAGGAAGAAGGGTTTTTACGAAAGGGATTAGTTATAGGTGATGTACAGTCTGGTAAAACAGCTACCTATACAGCTATTTTAAACAAGGCTGTAGATGCTGGATATAAAGTGTGTATTGTTCTTACAGGTATGTTAGAGGATCTGCGTAGACAGACGCAAAGCAGATTAGATGCGGAGTTTGCGGGGCGCAGCAGTTTTGACACACTGAATAATCCTAGCAAGAGAGGCAGGAAAAGGGCAGTAGGGGTTGGCGAAAAAGATCCCAGCATTTATGTGGCTCAGTTTACATCTACAACCAGTGATTTTGACGCTGCTATTGTTGATAGACTGCAGCTGGATATCAAAGATATTACAGTGCCGGTTTTGTTTGTAGTAAAAAAGCAGAAAAATATTTTAAACAATTTGGCTGTATGGTTGGAAAGATCCGTTAATGAGCGTACTAATAAAATTATGCAGCCTATGCTTCTGATTGATGATGAAGCAGATAATGCTTCTATAAATACCAGCGGTGATGACAATTCTCCAACGGCTATAAATAAAGGGATTCGCAGAATCCTGAATATGTTTCATAAGGCTGCCTATGTAGGTGTTACAGCTACGCCTTTTGCTAATATATTTATACAGCCAGATTTAGAGGATGAAAATCAAAACGATAATATGGAAGCAGAGAGACTTTCCAAGGCAGATTTATTCCCTAGCAATTTTATTTATGCGTTGAAAACGCCAAGTAATTATATTGGAGCTACTAAAATATTTGGAGATGAAAGCAGTTATGGTGACGACAAAGCGCCAAATGAATATATGCTGGAAGAAATAAATACTGATGAAATGGAGCAGATTATTCCCTATAAGCATAAGAAAGAGCTGGAAATACACAAACTGCCTTCAGATTTGGAAAGTGCTTTATATTACTTTCTATTGATAAATGCAGTGCGAGATTGCCGTGCAGCAACGCAGAAGGAATATAAGCCGGATAAGGAAACTCATCGTTCAATGATGATTCATGTCAGCAGGTTTACGGCTGTGCAAAGCAGAATATATAATTTGGTTAATGACTGGCTGTATAAGGTAAAAAGCGAAATTCAGAATTATGCAGCGCTTCCCAAAACAGACGTAAAGGATAATGAGGTATTGAATGAAATGGAGCGCATTTATACCAAAATGCTGGCAGAGAATGTGAAAATAGATTGGGAAAAACTAAGAAGGAAATATCTGTATAAGGCTGTGGCGGGTATAGAAATGCGGTTGCAGAACAGCGCTAAAAGAACCGACAATAGCAAGGCTTTAGATTATAATGGATATAATGAGGGATTGCGGGTTATAGCTGTAGGCGGTAACAGCTTTTCCCGCGGATTGACCTTGGAGGGGCTGTGTGTTACCTTCTTTTATCGCCGCTCCTTGATGTATGATACCTTGATGCAGATGGGGCGTTGGTTTGGCTACCGTCCTTGGTGTGCGGATTTGTGCCGCATCTGGCTGGCTCCAGATGCTATTGGCTGGTATCGTTATATAACAGACGCAATTGAAGAGTTGAAGGATCAGATCCGCTATATGCAAAGTCAGGATTTAACTCCAAGTGAATTTGGCCTAAGGGTGCGCAGGCATCCTGCTTCTCTCATAGTTACTGCCAGAAATAAAATGCGTTCGGCAGAAACTGTTCGCAGAGCGGTAACACTAAGCCATCGTTATTTGGAATCTCCAAATTTATTGGATAATGCTGAGGCTTTAGAGCAGAATCGCAACCAATTTATTAATTTTATAAAGAGGATGCCACCGGTGCATACTGCTCAGGATGTAATTCATTCAGATGTATTCTGGCGCGGTGTTAGTGGAGAAGTTGTTGCAGATTTGGTTACAAGCTTTAAATCATCCCACTGGAATCTTGCTTTCCAGGGCAATGCATTATATAGGTATATTAGACAGAATTTATCGGATAATATTTGGGATGTGGCAGTTGTAAGTGGTGAAAGTGAAAAGAATGTAAATATTCCTACCAAGCACGGTAGTATTTCGATAAATCCTGTGTGCCGTAAGATTACAAAACGCAATGATGTAATTCAAATAGGTGGAAGCAAGTTGAGAATTGCTTCTGTAGGAGTTACTCAAAATGGGTTAACAAAAAAACAGATTGGAGAGGTTAAAAAAGAATTTTATGATGAGAAAACAAAAAAACAAAGACATCCTTCCAGCAGTGGTTATATGATAAAGAATCGCCGGCCTCTTTTAGTATTATTTTTTATAGAGCCAACAAAAGATACTAAAAATCCGGTTGATTTGGAAACACTGCCTCCTATATTGTGTGCTTTGGGACTAGGTTTTCCTAGTACGGGAGAAAAGGAAAAAACCATAGAATATGAGGTTAATTTGGTTGATTGGCAGAATGAATATGCTGGTATGTATGATGATGAGGAATGATATTTATGGATAGACAGCAGTTGGAACAGCAGTGGCAGCGGACTGTGCAAAAGAAAAATATGGGAACAAGGCTGAATATCCAGCATCCCTTGGAGTTTTATACTGGCTTTGATGATTCCTGTCATATGGTTTTGGCTACAGTCAGTACCCATCAGCAGAAAAAATTTACCAATACTAAGTCCATAGCCTGTCGAACTTTTCAACAGGATGGCAGTTATCACTATGTCTTTACCCTGAATGATACGGCCAAGAAAGAGATATTCCTTGATGTATGTGCGGATATTATTAATTATTCCGCCCAAACAAATAGTGATTACCAAGCTCTGACAGCATTATGTTCCCGCTATGAGTCATGGCAGGAAATGCTGGGCAGGGTGCGGGGCAATCTATTAAGCGAGGCAGCGCAAAGAGGTCTGATAGGAGAGCTTACTTTTTTGTATCGCCGTATAAAGGAAAATCCGGATCAGAGCCATGATATTATTACAGGCTGGCAGGGGCCGGAACGAGAGTGGCGTGATTTTGTTTTAAAAGATTTATGGTATGAGATTAAGACTGTCAAGCAGGGTGTGTCAGAGGTAAAAATATCTTCCTTAGCTCAGCTTGATACATCAGAAGCAGGACAATTGGTAGTATATCAATTGGAAAAAACAACCGCTGACAAACCGGGGGCTGTTACCCTAAATAAACTGGTTTCTGCACTAAGTAAAATAATAAGTGATTGCGGCAGCGGCAGGGAAATTTTTATCCGTAAGCTGCTGCAATATGGATATGAGGAAAATGAGGAGTATGATAAAAATTCCTTTATTGTTAGAGATGAATGTGTTTATCGGGTAGATGATACTTTTCCAGCTTTAAGGTTAGGTACTGTTCCCCAGGCCGTTATCAAGGCAGAATATACTTTAAGCCTGAATGGTATAGCTGATTGGCTGGAGAAGCAGCAGGAGTTGGGGGATTTGTATAATGGAATATAGTGAATTTAAGAACCAATTGCTGCAGGCAGTAAATGCGGCTGCCGTCAGTCAGGGCGAAGGGACTCATGCAGCTTTTTTGCAGATTGTTACAGATGAATATATGGTGGCTTCGGACTATTTGCCTGAATCTATAGAGCAAGCTTATTTCAGCCGCCAAGGTGCCCGCAATCGCAAGATGCAGATAAATGGCTACTATGAAGATGCAGCAGATGGCAGTTTTTCGCTGTTTCTGGTTGATTACGAGGAAGGTAATAAAACCTTGACCAAGAGCAGGGCGGAAACAGATTTCGGTCGCTTGAAGCATTTTGCAGAAGAAGCTATCAATACAAATTTATATTTGGAAGTTGAGCCAAGTCTGCCAGTTGCAGATGCTATTGACAGAATCAGGGAGCTTAACCAGAATGGTGAAATAACTAAATTTAAATTGTATGTGTTGACCAATGCGGAAAAAAGCCGTAACTTAACCAACCTGCCAAAATTGTTGGTTAATAAAATTCCTGCCGATTGTATTCTGTGGGATATGGAGCGCATATATAATATTGCTGTTTCAGGTTCTGTTAAGGAGCCTATTGAGATAGACTTTCGGGAGTATGTGACAGAGGGGATTCCCAGCTTGGAGGCTAGTGCAGTATCTAATCAAGTATATAAAAGTTATCTCTGTGTTATTCCTGGGCGGGTTTTGGCAGATGTTTACGATAAATATGGAAGCCGATTACTGGAAGGCAATGTCCGCTCTTTTTTGTCAGTAAAACGGAAAGTTAATAAGAAAATACGCGCCACCATTCTGAATGAACCAGACCGCTTTTTTGCATATAACAATGGTATTGCGGCTACAGCCTTGGAGTTAAAGCTTGAACATGATGCGGGCGGCTTGAAATTGGTCTGGGCTAAGGATTTTCAGATTATAAATGGTGGTCAGACTACGGCTTCCCTTGCTACAGCTAGATTTAAGGACAAAGCTGATTTGGATAATATCTATGTGCAGATGAAGCTGACCTTGATTGGCGAAATGGAGCAGGATGCGGCAGATACTTTGATTAACGATATTTCCCGCTCCTCCAATAGCCAAAATGCAGTTAGTGAAGCAGATTTCTTTGCTACATCACCATTCCATGTGGAGATGGAGAAAATATCCCGCCGTATTCTGGCACCAGCTGTAGATGGTGCTCAATATGAAACCTATTGGTTTTATGAGCGTGCCCGTGGTCAGTTTGCCCAGACTCAGATGAAAATGACTAAGGCGCAAAAAAATCAATATTTGAGGCAGCATCCTAAGGAGCAGGTTATTACTAAAACAGATCTGGCAAAATATCGCTATAGCTGGGAGGGGTATCCTCAGTATGTAAGCCGTGGTGCTCAGACGAATTTTATGAAATTTGCTGAGGAAGTCAGCGAAAAATGGGAATCCAATAAAGCGGTATTTAATGAATACTGGTTTAAGGAATCTGTAGCTATGGCTATTATGTTTAAGACCATAGAAAAAATAGTTTCTAAAGCAGCATGGTATCCCAAGGCATATAGAGCTAATATTGTAACATATACTATGGCAGAGTTTCATTATCTCTTGAAGGAACAGTACCCAAAGGATGAATTTAATTTTGAGTACATATGGAAAGAGCAGAAGCTTCCCGATATGATGAATGATTTCTTTGATGAATTGGCACACAAGGTTTGTGACTTCATTACAGACAGTTCTGATACAGTCCGTGTGACCTCAAATGTTACTCAGTGGTGTAAAAAAGATGGCTGCTGGAAAAACATGAAGGAAAAGATAGATATGCATATTCCTATGGAAATTGCGGAAATGCTTCAATTGCGGGCAGACAAGAAAAAAGCACAGCGCAAAGCGGCCTCTGTTCAGAAGTTTGATAACAATATTTCATCTTTGGAAAAAGTGGTAGCGCTATATGGCAAGTGGGATATTATAGCCAAGGATGCCAGGGCGCTTAAACTTGTGCGTACAGACAAACAGATGAAAGCTTTGAGTACAGCAGAAAAATGGTCGAGGGGCACTTCCAGTAAAATGCCACAGGAATTTCAGGCAAGTATTTTGTTGACTATTTTGGAGCAGTTGAAAGATAATGGGAAAATATATGAATAGCTGATTTTGGTGGGGCTGTTCTGTAAATCCAGCAGGGGATGGTTGTATGGCTGAACGAAGAAATTGGACAAGAGAGGAAATTCTGGTGGCGATGGCTTTGTATCATCAGATTCCCTTTGGTAAGATTGGCAGGAATAATCCGGAAATTATTTCCTTGGCAAAGGTGCTGGGGAGGACTCCTTCGGCCTTGGCTATGAAAATGTGCAATCTTGCCAGCTTTGACCAAACCCTGCGGGATAGAAATGTCAACGGCTTGTCTAATGGCAGTAAGCTGGATAAGGAGATTTGGCAGGAATTTGCTGGCAGGACAGAGGAAATTGCTATCCGCAGTGCTGAAATTGTGGCGGAGCTGAAAGAGAAAAATATTGAGGAAGAGTCTTATAATAATGGCTTTGCGGTTAATGAGAGTATTTATGATGACTTGCCTTATGTTATTGGAGGAGAGAGCATAGCTCAGCGAAAAGAGCGGATTGGACATAGATTTTTTCATAATGCTGTGCTCAGCAGTTATGAAAATAGCTGCTGTATAACAGGTGTAAAGGTGCCTGAGCTTTTGAGAGCCAGCCATATAAAGCCCTGGGCTGTCAGCACACCGGAGGAAAAGACAAATCCTGCCAATGGCCTGTGCCTGAATGCTTTGCATGATGCAGCCTTTGATAAGGGACTGATTACAGTGAGAAAGGATTTTAGTATCTGCGTTTCTGACAAACTGAAAAAATATGAGCGCATGGAGGATTCTATGCGCAAACTGCTGATTGAATTAGAGGGAATAAAAATAATACTGCCTCATAGATTTCAGCCAGATAAGGAGTTTTTGGAATACCACAATGATGTAATATTTCAACATGGATAATAAAAATATTAAGGATTTTTCTCACTGTTCGATTGTATGTTTCAGGCCACGGCCTATATGCAGTGCTCAGGGAACCAAGAATCCCCTGCCTTCAGGCACGGGGATTGTCAAACCAGAGGTAAATATATACTGCCAGGGCAATGGTAAAGGCAGTAATGCTGGTCATCTGGGCGGATTTAAAGATACCGAAAACCAGGTTGGTATAGTCTCCTCGGAGATATTCCAAAAAGAAGCGGGCTGTGCTGTATAGCATAACATACAGTGCAAAAGCCTGTCCTTTAGCATGGGGAAAAGCCCGGTAGAGAAGCAGCAGGCCAAAAATAACAAAATCCAGCTGGCCCTCCCAGATTTCTGCTGGCCAAAGGGGTTGGGCACCGTAGGTATGATAGGCCAAGGTGGTTTCGGGATAAAGAATGCCAAAATTACTTCCTGTTGGAGCACCGAAGGCATCACCATTTAGCAAATTGGCACAGCGGCCTAGACCTTGGCCAAAGACAATGGCAGGGGCGCAAATATCCATCATAGCAGGAATATCGATTTTGTGTCGCCAGCAATAAAAAACCCCAGTGGCCACGCCTAGCACAACGCCGCCTTGAATGGCCATGCCTCCCTGCCACACATTAAGGATTTCTGTAAGATGGTGCTGATAATAGCCCCAGTCAAAGAAAAAAACATCCCATAGTCTGGCTCCCAGCAATCCTGCCATGCCGGAATAAATACACATATCCGGTATATGGTCATGCCAGCGTCCATCCTGCTTGGCTAGAAAATAGGCTACAGAGGAAGCTAGAATAATGCTTAGACTAAGTACCAGTCCATAAGCTCGCACGGGAAAATCTCCGATATAAAATAAATATTGATGCATTGCCAAAACCTCACAATAAAGAAAAATATACAAACCGTGTTTTATTTTAGCAGATTGCGTTGAAAAAAAACAGCAGTTATTTTATGACAAAAATTTTTTCTCATGTATGACGAGGTGTCCGATGTCCCATACCTCTATAGGTGGCGGGAAGCTGTGCTACTGACAGGGTGGAGCTAATATCTCCACCCTCGTCGAAACCCCATTGAAAGAAAATGAAAAAATCATTTTCTTTGAATAATTTAGGGGTTATAATAAAAGGACAAGTCTAATATTTAGGAGAAGAAATTAATGAAAATGATTGTAGGTCTGGGGAATCCAGGCAATGAATATGCTGGCACCCGTCACAATGTAGGCTGGATGCTGGTGGATGCACTGGCAGAGCATTTGGGTATCAATGAGTGGCGCAGTCGGGAAAAGGGTATGGTGGCAGAAGGTCGTATTGGCAGTGAAAAGATTTTGCTGGTGAAGCCTCTTACCTATATGAATAACAGTGGCGAATGTGTAGGTCCTTTGATGCGTTGGTACAAGCTGGAGCCAGAGGACATTATGGCAGCCCATGATGATATGGACATTCCCATCGGTACAATTCGTATTCGCAAAAAGGGCAGCGCTGGTGGCCACAATGGCATCAAATCCTTGCTCAGTCATATTGGTTCCGAAAATTTTGGCCGTTTGCGGATTGGTATTGGCCGGCCTCAGCCGGGCTGGAGCGTTATCAATCATGTGCTGGCTAAGTTTAACGACCAGGAGCAGGAGGAAATAGGAGATGCTATCAAGCAGCTTATTCCTGCGGTAGAGTGTATGGTTTTGGAAGGCCCAGATATGGCTATGAACAAATTCAATCCGAAAAAGGTTAAAAAGGCCAAAAAAACTGGGGAGGAAAAGGCTCATGACTAAGAAGCAGAAAAACAGCAAAGCTGGCAAAAAACATACTAAAAACCAGCAGGATATGATATACGCTCTTTATGCAGATGAAAACGGTGAGATTTTCGATGCCCCTGGCATTGGAGCAGTAGGCCGTTTTGGCGATGAGATACGTGCTTTGACACCAGAGGATTTGATTCCTCTGCCAGATAGTGCTGACCTGATGTATTTGCCGGATCGTCAGGCTTTAGGCGTGGATGAGGAGGGCAATATCCTGCCCTTAACTGGTCAGGCTGTATCCGCTATTTTGCCGGCAGGCTATACCAGAACCCTGTTGCCGGGTTTTCAGCTTATGGAAGAAGCCTCTCAGCTGCCTTTATATGGCTATACCGCGGTAGCTGTTTATCAGGATCAGCTGTACGCAGCTGCCATTTATACAGATGAAAATCACAAATGGGATCCAGAGAATTACAATACACCGGATTTAAAGAAATTGGTAAAAAGGGTTAAAAAGGATTTGCCTAACAATCCTTTGGTAGAGCATTTGGCCAATTGTTCTCTGGAATGGCATTGCTGTACAGCAGAGAATCTTTTCTACCGCCGCTGGGAATGTGGTATTCCAACCTCCCCTGTATGTAATGCCAACTGTTTTGGCTGTATTTCCTTGCAGCCGGCGGAATGCTGCCCATCTCCACAGGAGCGAATAAAATTCCGACCTACGCCAGAGCAAATTGCCCAGATAGGTTTATATCATCTTCAAACAGCACCAGAGGGAATTATTAGTTTTGGTCAGGGCTGTGAGGGAGAGCCATCTTTGGCAGCTGTTAATATTAGTCAGGGAATCCGCCTCATTCGCCAGCAGACTGACAAGGGACAGATAAATATCAACACCAATGCAGGCTATACAGAGGGTATCCGTCAGATTGTGGATGCAGGTCTGGATACCATGCGGGTAAGCATTATCAGTGCCCTGCCAGAAAGCTATGCTGCCTATTATCGCAGCAGTTATCAGCTGGAGAATGTGAAGGAATCCATTCGCTATGCTTTGGACAAGGGAATTTATGTATCTCTGAATATGCTGTACTTCCCAGGCTTTAATGATAGAGCTCAGGAGCTGGCTGGTTGGTTGGAATTTTTCCGGGAACTGCCAGTGCAGATGATTCAGGTACGCAATCTGAATATAGATCCAGATGCTTTTTTAGAAATTATGCCAGAAGCTCAGGGAGAAATTTTGGGAACTAGGGCCTTTTTGGCAAAGCTGCATCAGGAATTTCCAAATATGGTAATTGGCAGTTTCAGCCATTATGTAGAGGAATAGGGAAATTTATATTTTTTAGAGGCAAATAAGACAATTGTAATAGAATATGAAAAATTTTCATATAAAAAAAGGATTTTGGCAATTTGTGTAGAATAAAGATACCAATGGTTGGAGTAAATGTAATAAATCGGAGGAATTGTTATTATGGACGAGAGAGATTGGGAAGAGTTTAAAGCAAAGCTGAAGCGTAAGACTGAAATTGATTTGGATTTGTACAAGGCACCTCAGATGCAAAGACGTATTATGAATCTGGCCCGTCGTAATGGCTACGATAAATATAGCGCCTATTTTGACAAGGTTGTACAGGATAAGGATGATTTTGCTGCTTTTATTGAGTATCTGACCATTAACGTATCTGAATTTTTCCGTACACCGGACAAATTTGCCAAGCTGGAGACAGATGTTATTCCAGAGCTGATGAAGCGTTCTTCTCGACTGAATATTTGGAGTGCAGGCTGTTCTATTGGGGCAGAGCCATATTCTTTGGCTATGATTCTCAATGATATGACACCAAATACCCGTCATCGGATTTTGGCTACGGATTTGGATATTGAGATTTTGGGCAAGGCCAAGGCTGGTGTTTATAACGAAAATGAGCTAAAGGCTATGAGTGAGGCTAGAAAGTCCAAGTACTTTACCAGACAAGGGGTTAAGTATGCGGTAAGCCCTGATATTAAACAGCGTATTGAATTTAAGCGTCATAATCTGTTAAAAGATCCTTTTGAAACTGGTTTTGATTTGATTCTTTGCCGTAATGTGGTTATTTATTTTACGGAGGAAGCAAAGGATCAGCTTTATGCTAATTTCTTTAAGGCTCTAAAGCCAGGCGGTATTCTCTTTGTTGGGGCAACAGAGGCCATCCTTAATTTCCGCAAGCTTGGCTATACCAGCTATCAGCCATTCTTTTACCAGAAACCATTCTAAGTTTTAGGAGATGATTAAGTGATAGCTAATCCAGCTATAGAGCAAATGAGCAGGGAGGATATGTCTGAACTGCAATTAAAGAAGCTGCAAAAACGCATAGAATGGGCTATGGAAAAAAGTGCTTTCTATTATAGAAAGTTTACCGATGCGGGAATTAGCAGCAAGGATATAAAATCTCTGGAGGATATTGCTAAGCTGCCTTTTACAACTCTGGATGACCTGCAGAGTGTTTCAATTTACAATCTGTTGACCTTGCCTCTCAGTGCGGTTTTGCGAATTTCCCGCCTAGGCTATAATAATAGCTTTATAAAAATGTACACCAATGGTGATTTGGCTTATCAAATTGAAATGATGACCAGAGTATTGGTGGCTCAGGGCTTAAACAGTGCTGCTGTGGCAGGACTGTTGGGGGAAGCTTCAGACAGCAGATTGATGGATGTACAATATGCTTTGGAGAATATGGGGGTTACCGTAGTTCTTTTGGGCAACAATCCTGAGAATATCAGAGAGCTGATGACTACCTGTCATGTGGATGTGTTGATTAGCGATTTTAAGCAGGTTATGCAGTTGGTGGTTATGTTGCAGGCTAGCAATATTTCTGCTGACGATTTGTTCCTGCCTAAGATTATCTGTATGGAGGAGGGCTTGCAGAACCCTAATCATATTTATATTGAGCAACGCCTGCAGGCAGAGGCTGCCATGGTGTATAATTCTCCAGCCTTGGGTTGTGCTGGTATTATATTCCCTTGTCAGGAGGGAGAGGGTTTCCATATTCAAGAGGACTATTTTTATCCTGAAGTAGTGGAATATGGTACAGATAGAGTTATTACAGAGCCACACAAGGCTGGTGAGCTGGTTTTGACACCGCTGGCAGCTGAGGCTATGCCTATTTTCCGCTATCGCACTGGTCAGGTGGTTATGCGTCTGGATGAGCCATGCCCTTGCGGGCGTACTCTGACCCGGTTGGCTAATCCTACAGAATATGCAGGGGTAGTATGGCAGGCTATGCCATAATTTAAAATTTACATTTAGGGGGCTGAATTATAACAGCCCTCTTTTTTTACACTGGAGGTTAGAATATGCTGGAGATTGTTACAGGGCGGACAGGCAGCGGCAAAACCGCGCTATGTTTGGAAAGGATTGAGGAAAAGCTGTTGGGGGCTCCAGCAGGCCAAAAAATTATTTTACTGCTGCCAGAGCATATGACCTACCGGGTGGAGCGGCAGCTGGCTTCCTTGCTGGCCAAGAAGGGACGGGGCTTTAGCAGCTGCTATATTTACGGCTTTCGTCGTTTTGCCTATCAGGTTTTGCAGGAAACTGGAGGAGCCTTGGAGCCTGGCTTAACAGAGCTGGGACGGCATCTGCTTTTGAAGAAGCTATTGGATAAAAGATTGGCAGATAAGGATAGCCAGGGGCTGCAGGCCTTTGCCAAGGCTGCCAGACAGCGGGGCTTTGTGGGGGAATTGTCAGATATTATCAATGAAATGAAAAGCTACTGTATTTCTCCGGAAAACCTGTTGCAGCTTTCTGAAACCATTGGAGAGACTAACAGCCGGTTACAGGGTAAGCTTCTGGACATGGCCAGCATCTATGGAGATTTTAATGAGGCTATGGCAGGTCGTTACAATGATGGCAAGGATATTATGGCCAAATTGGTGGAAAAGCTGCCTCAGTCCCAGTTGGTTAAGGGAGCAGAGCTTTGGCTGGATGGCTTTTTGTTCTTTAATCCTCTGGAAAAGCAGATTCTTAATCAATTATTTGATTTGTGCAGTGATGTTCATGTGAATTTGACTATGGATACCACTGGGCTGCAGGCTGGTGTTCTTTTTGACTACCTGCCTCGAGAGGATATTTTTTATCGCAGCTGTCAGACGAGAAATTATCTGTTGGAGCTGGCGGCTAACAAGGAAATGTCTGTAGAGGAACATTTTTTAACTGGGGGCAGCAGATATGGCAATCCTGCTCTCAAGGCTATGGAGGCTCAGTGGATGAACCATCATATTAGGCCTTGGCAGCCGGGGTATCCAGATTATCAGGGGCCAGCTCAGAATATAAAAATTGTGGAGGCAGCGGCACCAAGGTTGGAGCTGGAGGCTATGGCAGCAGAGATTGTGCGTCTGGTGCGGGAAAAAGGCTGCAGCTGGAGTGATATAGGAATTTTGCTACGGGATGAGGATGGTTACGGCTTCCTGACAGAGCTGGTTTTGCAGGAATATGGCATACCTTTCTTTAATGCGGCTAAAAGACAGGGAATCAAGCATCCCCTGGCAGAGTTGATTCGTTCAGCTCTGGCTATCTGTATCAGTCGCCAAGGCTGGAGCTATGAAAATGTTTTTCGTTGTTTAAAAACAGGATTTTTTAAGGAATCCTGTAATTTGCTGTCTGATGAATTGGATGAGCTGGAGAATTATGTGCTGGAATTTGGTATTCGGGGCCGGAAAAGATGGACTCAGCCAGAGCCTTGGCAGTATATGCGTCGTTATAGCTTAGAGACAGAGGATATAGATGAAAAGGAAAGGGCGCGGGCAGAAAGAGCTGATAGATGTCGTTTGCGGGTTGTGAAGCCTTTGGAGTCCTTGCAAAAGCAGTTATCTCAGGCAGGAGATTTGGCAGGTCTAGCTGAGGCGGTTTACAATTTCCTTATGGAGCTGCAGGTACCGGTACAGTTGGAGCGGATGTCTAAGGAGGCAGAGCTGCAGGGGGATTTGGCTGGGGCTAGGGAACATCAACAGCTTTGGACTGCTGTTATGGAGCTGCTGGATCAGATTGTGGAGCTAGGTGAGTTTTCCCCTCAGGACAGATTGTTGGAATTTGCCAATGTTATGGAGGAAGGACTGGATAACATGGTTATTAGCCTCATACCTCCTGGCTTGGATTATGTCAGCATTGGTTCTTTTGACCAGAATAGCATGGAAAATCTGACGGCAATTTTTATACCGGGAGCTAATGCAGGCACCATGCCTCGGCGTTCCAGTGAGAATGTGATTCTGTCTGATGGGGATAGAATCCATATTAATCAGGTACAGACAGATAATAAGCATCTCTCTATTATTGGTCAGGAAAACAGCTTTAATGAGGCTTGGCTGTTGTACAAGGGATTTAATGAGGCTAGCAGCTACCTGTGGATATCCTATGCCCTTTCTGATGATGAGGGCAATGGCCGGGAGCCAGCAGCACTTTTGCGTTGGGTGAGACGCCTGCTGCCAGAGGTAAAGCTGTGGCAGATTTTGCAAAGTGATGGCTTTGTGGCAGAGGGGCATCAGGCTGTATCAGGCCTAGGCAAAGCCTTGGGGCGTTGCCGGGATTTGGGGGCTATGGAGGACAAATGGTATGGTGTCTACAATTGGCTGGTACAGCATAGTGATCAGGGTTTGGCTCACTCCTTGGCTTTGTTACAGCAGGGATTGTCCAGCAAGCGGGGAGATGATGCCCTGCCAGCAGATTTGTCCCGGAAACTTTTTGCCCCTAAGGGCTGGCTGAGAGGCAGTGTAACCAGATTGGAGCGGTATAATAGCTGTCCTTTCCAATATTATGTGCAATATGGTCTTAAATTGCAGGAGAGACGCATTAGTGAGTTTAGTAATCCAGAGCTAGGCACCTTGCTGCATGGTGTATTGCGGGAATTTGGCCAGGAGCTAAAGAACCAAAATCGTCGTTGGAGTGATGTTTCGGAGTCAGAACAGCGGCAGATGTGTCATGAAATCTTGCATCGCCTGGCGCCAAAACTGGGAAATAATGTTATCTTTCAGCGTAAGCAGCTGGAGGCTAGGTTGAGGCGTATTGAAAATACAGCAGCTTTTGCCCTCCAGAGACTGTGCGCCTTTGATGCAGTCAGCCAGCTTCATCCAGAGTATTTTGAGGAAGGTTTTGGCAGTATGGCCAAGGATGCCAATCAAAGAGCTTTGTCTCTGGTGTACAAGCTGTCCTCCGGGAACAAATTGTCTCTCAATGGTCAGATTGACCGTATAGATATGACAGAGGATGGTCGTTATTTTATGGTTATGGATTACAAGACAGGCAATGCGGCTATTAATATTATGGATGTATACTACGGTATTAAGCTGCAGCTTTTAACCTATTTGCTGGTAACCAAGCAATTTCTCTCGGCTCAGCAGGGAGAGGAGGCTTTGCCTGTAGGTATGTTATATTATTTTCTCAAACAGCCTAGAGCCAGCTTGGCCAGTCATGGAGAGAGCCAGCAGGAGGTTATTGCTGCCTTGGAGAAAAAGCTGTTAATGCCAGGCTGGATTGTGGCTGATAAGGAGCTGGTACAGCTGATTGACAGTACCTTGTCCCAGCCTGGGGCCAAAAGCCGTTTTATTCATGCTACTATGAAAAAGGGTGGGGATTTAATGGCCAATGCCACCTATTTGCGTCAGCCACGAGAGTTGGAGCTTTTGCTGGAATATGTGGAGGAACTACTGCAGCACACAGGCCGAGATATTTTGGCGGGAAGAATTGCACCAGTGCCTTACAGAAATCGGGAAGGACACAGTACCTGCGAATATTGCAATTATCGGGCTATCTGTGGCTTTGATGCTCAGCTGGAGGGCTTTGGTTATCGCCGTGTAGTCCAGCAGGGGGATAAGGAGTTTATGGAGAATATTGAAGCAGAGCTGTCTCAGCAGAGAGGCAATCAAGCTGATAAGGAGGAAATCTAATGGGCTGGACCAAGGAGCAACAGCAGGCTATTGACCTGGATAATAAAAATATATTGGTGTCTGCCGCCGCCGGCTCTGGCAAAACTGCCGTGCTGGTAGAGCGAGTAGTAAGCCATTTGCTGCGGCCTCTAGGGGAGAATAGGCCAGAGGCAGAAAAGCCCTGGAGTGTGGATGAACTGCTGGTAGTAACCTTTACCAAGGCGGCTGCGGCGGAAATGAGTGACCGTATTGGCCAGCGGCTGCAAAAGGCTATTGCTCAGGAACTGGAAAATACCCCGCCTAATAAGGCTCTGATTAGCAGGCTGCAGCGGCAGATTATACTTTTGGCAGGAGCCTCCATATCCACCATAGATTCCTTTTGCCAAAGCATTATCAAAAACAATTTTGCTGACATAGATTTGGACCCTAGATTCAGAGTAGCCAATGAAAATGAGCTGATATTGCTGCAACAGGAGATTCTGGATGAGATTTTTGAGAATCGCTATGCACAGGGAGATGCTCTCTTAGAGGAGTTTGGGGAAAAGTATGGCACTGATAGAGGGGATGATCAGCTTTATAATATTGTCTTGAAGCTTCATGACCAGTCCAGAAATCAGCCTTTTCCTGAACATTGGCTTCGCCAGTTGGTAGAGGCCTACAGTCCGGTTGATGAAAAAAAGGCGCCTAAAAAATATTTACAGGATTATACCCTGTGGTGGCAGATGATTTATAGTGGTTTGCACCAGTACATGGCCAAGGCAATGGCAGCCAGAGAGAAATTTTACCTGCTGGTGGAGCAGGTGGATGAGCCTAAGACTAGAGCCAAATATGATGAACGACTGGACCGAATAGACAGCATTCTCAATGGTATTAATGAGGCCTTGGACAAGGATTGGCAGGATATTTATGATGCCTTTCGGGTGCTGGATTACAAGGAAACCAAATTTATTAATATGCCAGGGGGGAAGCTGGATATAGATCCAGATTTGCGGGAAGCTATTAAGAACGCCAATGACGGCGTAAAAATTGCTGTAGAGCAGATGCGGAAGGATTTTGTGCTGGACCCTGAGGACATTATGCTGGAGGATTTGGCCAAGCTGCATCAGGATGCAGAGGCTATTGTGGAATTGGTGCTGGAATTTAATCAGGCCTACAAGGCAGCCAAGAAGGAGCGGAATATTATTGACTATGGTGATATGGAGCATTATGCCCTGCAGTTGTTAATGGCAGAGGGTTCCACGCCAGACCATATTCAGCCCTCTGCGGCGGCTCTGCAGCTGCGGCGGAAATATCGGGAAATCATGGTGGATGAATATCAGGATACCAATCAGGTACAGGATACCATTGTGTCCTTGATTGCAGGAGAGAATCAGGGGAATCTCTTTATTGTGGGAGATGTAAAGCAAAGTATATACGGTTTTCGTTCCTCAGAGCCTGCCCTGTTTATGGATAAATATGAAAAATATGATGGTGGCAACGAGGCTCAACAGTTGATTACCCTAGGGCGAAATTTCCGCAGTCGACAGGAAATTCTTTCTGCTGTAAATTTTGTTTTTGCCCAATTAATGACCGCAGAGCCGGCGGAAATTGATTATGACCAAAGAGCCATGCTAAATCCAGGAGAGCCTTATGGCTATGAAAAGGGGCCGGAGCAGGGGGAGGTATTCCCTGCGGACAAGGCTGTGGAGCTGGATATTATTATGGAACAGGGCTTGGAGGAGGCTCAGGGGGGCCAGGAAGAGACTCAAGGGGACCAGGAGGAAGCCCAGGAAGAGCTAAAAAGCTTTCAGCTGGAGGCACAGCATATTGCCAGTCGTTTGCTGGAGTTAAAAAATTCTGGTTATTTGGTTTTTGACAAATCTCTGGCTCAGGGGGAGAATAATGGCTATCGGCCAGTGCGTTGGCGGGATATGGTTATTTTGCTCCGGGCTGCCTCTGCCAAGGCAGAGATTTTGCAGGAAGCATTTCAGCTAAATAATATTCCTGTTTTTGCGGCTGTAGATGGGGGATATTTTCAAACCACAGAGATACAGGTGATAACCAGTGTTCTGTCCATTGTTGATAATGCCATGCAGGACATTCCTTTAGCGGCGGTGCTTTATTCGCCTATTGTGGGTTTAACCGCCCAGGAATTGGCTCAGATAAGGTTGGGCGCTGAGGAGAAGAATCTCTATCAAGCCTTGATACAGGCTGGTTGTCCAGAGTCTGAGCTGGAAATATCTCTCAAGGATAGAATAGGTGTATTTCTGGAGAAGCTAAGCCGTTGGCGGCAGCAGGCTCGCTCTATGGGGGTGCCGGAGCTGCTATGTAAGATTTATCAGGATACAGGCTACTATGAGTATGTAGGCTGTATGCCGGGGGGGATTCTGAGGCAGGCCAATTTGCGCATGTTGATAGATAGAGCCAGGGAATATGAAAATACCAATTATCGAGGCTTATTTAGATTCCTTAGCTTTGTAGAAAAAATCAAAAGCATGGATACGGATCTTTCTGTGGCTAGAACTCTGGGAGAAAATGAGGATGTGGTCCGTGTGATGACAATTCACAAATCCAAGGGCTTGGAATTTCCTATTGTAGTGCTGGCAGATATGGCTAAAAGATTTAATATGAATGATCTGAAGGAGCCAGTTCTGATACACAAAAAGCTGGGGCTGGGCTTGCATAATATAGATACTGTAAAATCTGTATCCTATCCTTCCTTTGCCAGACTGGCGGTAAAGGCTGGCATTCAGAAGGAAATAAAGGCAGAGGAACTGCGGGTTCTGTATGTGGCTATGACGAGAGCCAGGGAAAAACTGATTATGACAGGCAGGGTAGCTAATGGTCAGAAGTCTGTGGAAAAGTGGTGCCAGTATCGTAATTATAGCTGTCAAGATAAGGCTTGGCAGGAGGAATTGCCTCGTCAGACCTTGCCAGCCTATGGTATTAGTCAGGCCAATTCCTATTTGGATTGGGTAGCTTCAGCTGTGGCAAGACACCCAGAGGCAGGTCAGGCCTTTGCTCAATTTGAAGGATTGACACCGGAACAATATGGACAAGGCTTAGGCTATATGCAGGTGGCTATGGGCCGGGAAAGCCAATGGCAGGTACATCTGATTCCTGCCGGGGATATTTGTCAGCCAGGTATGGAGGCTGAGGCCAGCAAAGAGATTCTGGAAAAAGTAATTGCTGGCGAGTTATTGCCAGCAGAAGAGATATGGACACAGCGCATTAATAGGGTGCTGGATTGGCAGTATGATTTTCAGGGTACAGAGAAGGTGCCAGCCAAGCTGTCTGTTTCCGAGCTAAAAAGGCGTTTTGGCAGGGAGCTGGAGCAGGAGGGTACTGATTATGAATTGTTGTGGACAAAGGAGGCTGGCTCAGAGATTGCCCCTGAGGGAGGTCAGTCTTCTGAGCAGCAAAGAGAATATAATTATCCAAGGCCTGTATTTCTCCAGCGCCAGCAGGAGGGCAGGCAGGTATCCCGCAGTACAGAATATGGTACGCTGATGCACAGTGTTATGCAGCATCTGGATTTGACTCAGGGACTGGATAGGGCTGGTGTGGAGAAACAGCTGGAGGAAATGGTATATAGGGAGATTATCACTGAGGATCAGTTATCAATGGTTAATACGCCTCAGGTAGCAGGCTTTTTTGCTTCTCCTCTGGGACAGAGAATGCTGCAGGCTGATAAAATATGGCGGGAGATGCCTTTCTGCCGTATGCTGCCAGCAGAGCGTTATTTTTCAGAGGTACGCAGGTCAGAGGCAGAGATTTTTAATCAGGGTGTTATTGATGTACTGTTTCAGGAGAAGGGGAAACTGGTATTGATAGACTATAAAACAGATAGAAATACCAATGCTCATCATGTGAAACAGCTCTACAGCCTGCAGCTGGAGCTATATAGCCAGGCGGTGGAATCTGTTCTGAACAGCAAGGTGGCAGAAAAATATCTTTATATGCTGCGGGATGGCAGTATTGTTAAGGTGTGAACCTAGGTTTATTTTTTCATTGTTTTCCAAAAATTTACACAAGGCTATTGCTAAAGCCAGTGGCAATGATATAGAATATTTATGTTATCATTTTTTTAAACAAGTAAAGGATATAAGTAATATCCTGGGGTGCAGAGGCTTTGCTGCGCCCCCAGCAAGGAGAGGATTCAATATGGCTAAGAAAATTGTAGTAATTCCAGGTGATGGTATTGGCAGCGAGATTACAGATTCTGCCGTAGAGGTTCTGAAGAAAGCAGCAGAGAAGTTTTCTTTGGCACTGGAATATGAATACAAGGATGCTGGTGGTACTGCCTATGATAAATTTGGTACTCCTTTGCCAGAGGATACCTTGGAGGCCTGCAAGGCTGCTGACGGTGTGCTCTTTGGTGCTGTAGGCGGTGACAAATGGGATAATGTGGAGCCATCTTTGCGGCCTGAAAAGGCTATTCTTGGTCTGCGCAAGGGCTTGGGCTTATATGCAAATCTGCGTCCAGTGAAGGTGGCAGATGCTTTGGTTGAGTACTCTCCTTTGAAGCAGGAGCTGGTAAAGGGTGTAGATCTGGTTATTGTCCGTGAGCTGGTAGGCGGTATTTATTTCGGTGAGAAATGCGAGTCTGAGGCCTACAATGGCACTGAGCGGGCTTGGGATTTGGAGAATTACTCCATTCCAGAGGTACAGCGGATTGCCAAGCTGGCCTTTGAAACAGCCCGTATTCGTCGTGGCAAGGTAACTTCTGTAGATAAGGCTAATGTATTGGCTACCTCTCGTCTGTGGAGACGCACTGTAGCTCAGGTTGCTCAGGATTATCAGGATGTGGAGCTGAATAATCTCTATGTAGATAATTGCGCTATGCAGCTGGCAGTTCGTCCTACTCAGTTTGATGTTATTGTAACTGGCAATCTCTTTGGTGATATTCTCAGTGATGAGGCTGCTGTTATCGGTGGCTCCATTGGCATGATGCCATCTGCTTCCATTGGTGAGCTGACCAGCCTTTATGAGCCAATTCATGGCTCTGCGCCAGATATTGCTGGCAAGGGCATTGCCAATCCAGTAGGTACTATTCTTTCTGCTGCTATGCTGTTGAGATATTCTCTCAATGAGGAGGAGGCAGCTCAGGCCATTGAGACTGCTGTGGACAAGGCTTTGGCTGAGGGCTGGCGGACAGCTGATCTCTGGCATGAGGGCTTTAAGAAGGCAGACACCAAGACCATGACTCAGGCCGTTATTGCTAATCTCTAATAGAGGAGGAGCCATATATGAATGGAGCTCAGGTAATTGTGGAAATCCTGCGGGAGCAGGGTGTAGATACTCTTTTTGGCTATCCGGGAGGTATGATACTTCCTCTTTACGATGCCCTTTATGATGCGAAGGATATCAATCAGATTCTTACCACTCATGAGCAGAATGCGGCTCATGGGGCAGATGGCTACGCCAGAGCTACAGGCAAGGTGGGGGTGTGTATTGCCACCTCCGGCCCAGGGGCTACCAATCTGGTAACTGGCCTGGCTACCGCCTTTATGGATTCTATTCCAGTGGTGGCTTTTACAGGACAGGTAGATACCGACCTGCTGGGGCGGGATTCCTTTCAGGAAATAGACATTATGGATGTTACCATGCCTGTTACTAAGCATAACTACAAGGTAAAGGATCCTAAGGTGCTGGCTAAGGTGGTGCGGGAGGCTTTTCGCTTGGCCAAACATGGCAGACCAGGTCCGGTGCTGGTGGATATTCCCAAAGATATTTTATTGAATCCAGCGCCCTTCTATGAGGATGATTATGTACCTAGAAAGCCGGGACAGCCAGATGCAGATTTCAAGATTTGCGTAGCTGAGGCAGCAGAGGTTATTTGTCAGGCTAAGCAGCCGGTAATTATTTCTGGCGGCGGTGTTATTAACGCTGGAGCTACCCAGGATGTTATTGCTTTTGCCGAGCACTACCATTTGCCTATTGTATTTACCTTGATGGGTATTGGCGGTGTTCCAGCAGAGCATCCTAATGTATTGGGCTTTGCAGGTATGCATGGCAACAAGGCTGCCAATAACGCTGTGGCCAATGCAGATTTGGTTATTTCCCTGGGCAGCCGTTTTGCCGATAGGCAGACAGGCAATCTGGATAAATATACTGCTGGTACCAAATTTATTCATGTGGATATAGATCCGGCGGAGATAGATAAAAATATTGCCAGTTCCATAGGTTTGGCAGGAAATATGCAGAATATCCTGAAAATGCTGAGTCAGCGGGAGCCATCTTCCAATTTAGATGAATGGTGGAAGCAGATTCGAGGCTGGCGCTGTGAATATGCCTATGATTATCATGTGTCCAGATTAACTGTGCCTTGGGCTATGCATTGCATTGCTAAGGCTGCCAGTGGACAGGAATATGCCTTTGCCACCGATGTAGGTCAGCATCAGATGTGGTGTGCCCTGCATCTAAGAGTGCAGGAGCCTAGAACCTGGTTTACCTCTGGCGGTTTGGGAACTATGGGCTTCGGTTTGCCAGCAGCTATGGGAGCCCAGGCTGCTTATATGGATGCCGGCAGTCAGCGGCGGGTTATTCATGTAGCTGGGGATGGGGGCATCAAAATGACTGGTAATGAATACTATACCATTGCCAGATTGAATCTGCCGATTATTTCCATTATTGTGAATAATACCAGTCTGGGCATGATTCGTCAGTTACAGAAGGTTAATTATCGGGAGAGATATATTGCCTGTCAGCTGGATTATCCTATGGATTATGCTGGCTATGCCAGAAGCTTCGGCATTGAGGCGGAGAATGTGGATAGTACAGAAGGATTTGCCACAGCCTTGAAGCATGCTATGGCAGAAAGACGGCCATATGTTATCGTTATGAACATCCATAGAAGCTTTGTGGAGCCTATGATTAAGGGTGGCGCCCGCATTAATGAATTTGTAGACTTTACAGATTAAAAATTGTCGTGGCATTGCCAGGGGAATTTGCGCTAGTCCTAATGAGTAGTGAAAGCTGGAATGACAGTGAGAGATTTGTGCTCACTGTCATTTTTTTTGGGTTTTAAAATTTTTTTAAAAAAGTGTTGACAATGTGCTTTATATTCGCTATAATTTCAATTGTTGTCACGCAAGTGAGAAAACAGAATAACGGCCCGGTAGTTTAGTTGGTTAGAATGCCGCCCTGTCACGGCGGAGGTCAGGGGTTCAAGTCCCCTTCGGGTCGCCATTTTTCTCTTGTGTCAGCATGATGCGGAAATAGCTCAGTTGGTAGAGCATCACCTTGCCAAGGTGGGGGTCGCGAGTTCGAGTCTCGTTTTCCGCTCCATTTTTTTGTCTTGTATCTTTAATCATATATTGGTGACATAGCCAAGCGGTAAGGCCGAGGTCTGCAAAACCTCTATTCCCCAGTTCGATTCTGGGTGTCACCTCCAAAATGATATATTCCCTGAGTTTTCTCAGGGTTTTTTTATTGCCATTTTGTTCTAAAAAGCATATAATAAATGTATAACTAAAACGAGAATAGAGGTTGACTAATGGCAGGGAATAAGTTCAAGTTTACAGATAATTTATTAAAGGTGTATAACTACGCCTTTACTGAGGAAACAACCTATGGCTTTTACAAGCCTAACGAAGCTATGTATGTTGGGGTGCGTATGACTGAGAAGCAGTACAACTGCCCTGGCTGTCATAAGGTTTTTACAGTTAAGATTCGCAATGATAATGATGGGATTCTGTATTTTTCCAAGGGCAGGATTGCTCAGCAGAAAAAGGTTTATGAGGAGCTGGATAAGGATTTTCCTGCTGATTGGGAGCTGATGGAGAAGCCTTATGTTTATCAGCTAATAGGCTACTGTCCGGATTGTGCTGCTGAGAAGCTGGCAGCATCTCAGGATAATGGCCAGCGAATCAACAATCTATGTCATGAGCTGTATCTCCAGGATATGCTGGTATATGACAAGGCTAGACAGTTCACTACAGATGCTGTGGAGAAATGGCTGGCGGGTATTCAGGAGCCAGAGGAGCTGACTAGATTTGATTTAACCAGACCGGAGATTGTGCAGGAGCTTATCTGGATTATGGTTCTTAGTGATACAGAGGCCTGTGAAAAGGCATTGCAGGAGTATAGGGATGCTGTACAGCCTATTCTCTATGAGCTGAACCGGCTGCTGGAAAAGGCCACACCGGCTTGGAAGGCTTATGCCCCAAGAAGCTCCAGTCTGCCAGAGTCCATGTCTGACGGGGAATATCATGAGTATACCTTGGCTTTTCCAGCCGATGATACGGTAGGCCATGATTTTTATTTCCCTCGCATGGTGGAGAAGTCCAGAGTAGAAATGTTTGTTCAGCAGCCTCGTATGGAGTCTATTCAGGACTTGCTGTCAGATGCTGGCTTCCAGGAGCAGTGGATTGACATGGTGATGGACAAGGCCAACGAGTTAACAAGATAATTGGAGATTAAAAATGAAGCGAATTGTTATGTGTGTACTGGTGCTTTGTATGTGTATGCTGTCTGCTACAGCCTTGGCAGCCAAAAAAACCGGCAGTTTGCAGCCAGAGGACTTTGGCTACAAGGGAGTGGCTCTGGGAGATGATGCTGCTTCCTTGGCCGAAAAGCTGGGGGAGGCAGATTTTGACACAGACATTGTGGTGTTGGATCAGACCGTTAAGGCTTATATTTATGGCTCAGACTTGAAGATAGCCGTAGATCCTCGTAATAACAAGGTTGTGGCGATTCTATGCAAGGATAAGGACTACAAGGCTAGAGATGGTGTGACCTATGGATCTACCAGAGCCAAGCTGCTGCAGGTATATGGCAAGGGAGACAAATTGAAGCGGGATGGGGAGATTTACTATGTTTACCGCAATCCCGAGGATGAAAAGCAAAAGCTGATGCTGTCTCTGGAAACCACTAATTATTATGTGGAAAGCTTCTTGATAACAAGCCTGCCTCTTACAGAGGAGGAGCAGGCTGAGTATGATATGGGGGAGTTTCCTACAGAGCTGGAGGATAATCAGGATGATAACAGACTGTCCGGGGGATTTAACAGCCGTGGAGAATGGTGGGCCCAGTACCGGGTTAATGACCACATAACCGTAGGCATTTAATTTAAATAGAATGTTGGGGATTGACAAAAGGAAGGCGGGTGTAGTTTCTTGAATAAAAAGCACTTGATAAGGGTGGCTCAAGGCTTGGAGCCGGCAGATTTGGTGTTAAAAAATGCTGAAGTGTTCCATGTATATACGGGAGAATTTATTCTGTGTGATATAGCCATTGCCGATGGCTATATTGCCGGTACTGGCTCCTATTTTGGCATTGAAGAAATCGATATGCAGGGCAGATATATTACGCCGGGATTCATAGATGCCCATGTACATATTGAAAGCTCCATGCTGACACCTTATCAGTTTGCCAAGGCAGCGCTGCCATGTGGTGTTACCACCATTGTGACAGATCCCCATGAGATTGCCAATGTATGCGGTGCTAAGGGCATTCAGTACATGCTGGATGCCACGGAGCAGCTTCCTTTGAATGTGTACTTTATGCTGCCATCCTGTGTACCTGCTACGGATTTTGAGGATTCCGGGGCAGTGATGTTGGCAGAGGATTTAGAGCCATTCATGGAGCATCCTAGAGTGCTGGGCTTGGCAGAGGTAATGAATGCTCCGGGAGTATTGCAGCAGGATGAAAACGTTATGGCCAAGCTGGAGATGGCTGGCAAGGGCCGTATCGATGGTCATGCTCCTGGTTTGACCAGCAGCCAGCTTATGGGTTATGCGGCGGCAGGTATCACTACGGATCATGAGTGTATTACCAAGGAACAGGCCCTGGACAGGCTGCGGGCAGGTATCAAGGTTATGCTGCGGGAGGGTTCGGCAGCGAAGAACATGAGAGGCCTTTTGCCAACCGTAAATCCTGATACAGCTCCTTATTTTATGTTCTGTGCAGATGACAAGATTCCAGCAGAACTTTTGGATAGCGGTTATATCAATTACATGGTAAAGGCTGCTATTGAAGAGGGTGTCAGTGTAGCTAATGCCTTGCAGATTGCTACTATCAATGCAGCCCGCCACTATGGTATCAAGGATGCAGGAGCTATCTTGCCGGGGCGCAGGGCAGATTTGCTGGTATTTGACAATCTGGATGAGTGGAAGCCACGGCAGGTTTATAAGGATGGCCGGCTGGCTGTGGATAATGGCCAGCTGCTGCAGGAGGGCAGGAACTGTGACAACAGTTCCTTGGAGCATACAGTTAATCTGGCTCCCGTAACAGTGGAGAGCTTCCGCCTGCCTCTCAAGACGGAGATGGCTAATGTTATAGGCCTGGTGCCTTATCAGATTGTTACCAAGAAGGCTGTTTTGTCAGTAAAACGGGTGGATGGCTGTGCTGTTAGCGATGTGGAAAATGATATTCTCAAGCTGGCTGTGCTGGAAAGACATCATGCTACTGGCAATATAGGCTTGGGACTGGTTAAGGGCTTTGGCCTGAAACGGGGAGCTTTGGCTTCTACAGTTGGTCACGATTCCCACAATCTGATTGTTATTGGCACTAATGATGAGGATATGCTGGCAGCTGTGCAAGAGTTGCAGCGTATTGGCGGCGGTATCTGTATTGCAGAGGATGGTCAGATCCGTGGCGTTCTGCCTTTGCCAGTAGGAGGTTTGATGACCAATGAGCCTGCGTTAATGGTAGCCAAGCAGCAGGCAGAGATGATTGCCTTGGCTAGAGAGATGGGAGTACCGGAATTTTATTCCCCATTCCTAACCCTTGCTTTCCTTAGTCTGCCAGTTATACCATCCTTGAAACTGACAGATAGAGGTTTGGTAGATGTAGATTCTTTTAAGTTTATTCCTTTGGAGGTTAAATAATGGTTTTTCTTAACTCAGTTGCTAAGTATAGAAGATTACTGAGTCCTCTTGGCATTGTACGCTTGGTGCTTATGGTGGCTATTGCCTGTCGACTGATGATGCCGGATTGCGGTGTGGCGGCAGGAGAAAGGGTATTACCTGATGCACCCTGGATTACGGCGCCTTCCGCTATAGTGGTGGATATGGCTACAGGTGGCATCATCTATGCCAAGGGAGCAGATGATCGTCGTTATCCTGCCAGCACTACCAAGATTATGACTGGTATTCTGACACTGGAAAATGGTGATTACAATCAGAATGTTACCGTCAGCTCTCATGCAGCCTGGGTGGAAAGCACTGGCTTGTGGGCAGGTCAATCCATGCGGGAATTTGAAATGCTGGAATTGATGCTGCTGGAGTCTGATAATGGTGCTGCTACCGCCTTGGGTGAGGCTATAGGAGGCAGCGAGGCTGGCTTTGCAGCTATGATGAATCAAAAAGCTCAGGAACTTGGCATGAGTGGCACCCATTTCGTGAATTGTAATGGTATGCCTGATGAAAATCACTATTCCACAGCTAGAGATATTGCCAAGGTGGCTGCCTATGCTATGAAAAACGAAATGTTCAGACGGATTGTAGCCAGCCCACGGATTATTATGCCGGATTGGGAGAAACCAGGCAGTACATATGAGGCAGAGAATACCAATAAGCTGCTGGAAAGCTATCCTGGCTGTATCGGTGTTAAGACGGGTTATACCAATGCAGCAGGAGGCTGTTTGGTTTCGGCAGCCAGCCGTAATGGCAGGGAGCTTTTGTGTGTAGTGCTGAAGTCCTCAGATATGGATACCAGATTCTCTGATTCTGCTGCTTTGCTGGACTATGGTTTCCTTTGTGCAGAGAATGGCTTAGCAGAGTTGCCACGTAATTGACAGATTTATATAGTTTTGCTATTCTAAAAGAAGTGATTAATCATTATGGTTTATCACTTCTTAATTTTTTTAAATTTGTTGTAAAACTACGGCTTTAGTCGTGGTCAGTATGACAATTAGTGAGGAGATACAATGAACGTAGAACATATTCATCACTACAGCCATCATTTGGATCGAGAAATGAACATCAGGGTATATGGCCATGATGGTTTGCCCTTGGTGGCTTTTCCATGTCAGAATGGGGATTGTTATAATTACGAAGGTTACGGCTTTTTGGATAATATTGTTGATTTTATTGAAGGCGGCGCTATTCAGCTGTATGTGGTAGATACAGTGGATGTGGAGAGCTGGTCCGATGTCTATGGGGATAAGGGCTGGAGAGCCTGGCGGCAGGAGCAGTATTATCACTACATTGTGGAGGAGGTATTGCCCTGCATTTATTCCCGCAATCATAGCGGTAAAATGCCTGTGGCTTTTGGCTGCAGCCTAGGTGCAACTCATGCGGCTATTGTATTTTTGCGTCGGCCTGATTTATTTGGAGGCTGTTTGGCTTTGTCCGGGGCCTATGATGCCAAATATTTCTTTGATGGCTGGATGAATGATGTGCTGTATCGCAATTCTCCGGTGCATTTTATGGAGAATCTGCCAACAGACCATTGGTATGTTGGCTTGTATAATCAGCGGAAGCCTATTTTCTGTGTGGGACAGGGACCTTGGGAGGATGAAGGACGGCGTACAACGGCTATTCTCAGGGATATTTTCCAGGCCAAGGGCATTGGTGCCTGGTGTGATTTTTGGGGCTACGATGTGGATCATGACTGGCCTTGGTGGAAAAAGCAGATGCGTTATTTTTTGCCATATTTATTGGAAGATTAAGGGTAGAAGCGTAATGGCAGAGTGAAACAGGAAGGAAAAAATATGAATTTTGTATTTATTTCACCGCATTTTCCCCGCACCTATTGGTTATTTGCCAACAGGCTGAAACGGAACGGGGTAAATGTTCTGGGAATTGGAGATTGTCCTTATGATGGGTTGGAGGATAATGTTCGAGATTCTTTGACGGAATATTATTATGTGCAGGATATGAAGGATTATGAGCAGGTGTTCAAGGCAGTAGCTTTCTTTTCCTTCAAATACGGCAAGATTGACTGGCTGGAGTCCAACAATGAGTTTTGGTTGGAGCAGGATGCCAGATTGAGAACTGACTTCCATATTACTACAGGCGAGCAGTATGCTGATATTGGCCGTATCAAGAAAAAGTCTGCTATGAAGGAATATTACAAAAAGGCTGGTATTCCTACAGCAAGGCTTCATATGGTATCCAATCTGGAGGCAGCAAAGGATTTTATTAATCAGGTAGGTTATCCTGTTATTGTCAAGCCTGATATTGGGGTAGGAGCCAACGATACCTACAAATTGAAGAACGAGGACGAGTTAAATGGCTTCTTTAATAATTATCCACAGGTGCCTTATGTAATGGAGGAATTTGTGCAGGGAAAGATTTTTTCCTACGATGCTATTCTGGATAACAAATCTGTTCCCTTAATGGAGTCCTGTACAGAGTGGCCACCGTCTATTATGAATATTGTAACAGATAAGCTGGATTTGGCCTACTTCGTTCGAGCAGATGTACCGGAAGCCCTGCGGAAAGCTGGTAGAGCTACTGTTAAGGCTTTTGATGTTAAAAGTCGTTTTGTTCATCTGGAATTTTTCCAGTTGGAGCATGACAAGGAAGGCCTAGGCAAGGCTGGGGATTTTGTTGGCTTAGAGGTAAATATGCGTCCTGCTGGTGGATATACGCCGGATATGATGAATTATGCCCATAGCATGGATGTTTATCAGATTTGGGCTGATATGGTAACTGATAATCGCAGGATTCAGGCAGAGGCCCAGGAGGATTATTTCTGCGTTTATGCTGGTCGGCGGGATCAGTTCAGCTACGTTCACTCCCCAGAGGAAATCAGCAATAAATATGGCAATGCTATTGTTATGGCTGAAAGAATGCCAGAGATGATGGTGCCTCAGATGGGCAATCAGTGTTATACTGTTAAGCTGAAAATTGAGGCTGAGGTTCATGAGTTTATCAAGTTTGTAACTCAGCGAAAGTGAGGGAGCATAAATGAAGAAAATTGTTATGTGCCTTACACTGGCGCTGGTTTTTATGACCACTGCCTGTGCGGCAGGTTCATTTTGGGACTTTAAGAAAGATGAAGGAGAGAGTAAAGTGGCAAATCGTATCGCAGTTTTTGATACTAACATGGGTGAGTTTGAGATTGAGTTGTTTGAGGACAAGACTCCTATTACCACCAAGAATTTTATAGACTTGGCTCAGGAGGGCTTCTATGATGGAGTAATTTTCCATCGCATTATTGATGGGTTCATGATCCAGGGCGGAGATCCTACTGGTACTGGCATGGGTGGCCCAGGCTATACCATTGAGGATGAATTTACCCCAGAGCTGACTCATGAAAGCGAGGGTATTCTGTCTATGGCCAATACCGGCCGTCCTCACACTGGCGGTTCTCAGTTCTTTATTACCTTGGCAGCTACTCCTTGGCTGGATGGTCATCATACTGTATTTGGCAAGGTTATTAAGGGCATGGAGGTTGTTCGTGAGATTGGTCATGTTAAGACTGGTCCACAGGATCGTCCTGTACATGATGTAGTTATTAACAAAATTACTATCAAGGATGCTGAATAATGGCTAAAGCTGTGGCACCGGTTCCTGTTAAGGGGGCCGGTGCCTATACTTATATTTTGGAATGTAATGATGGCAGCTTGTACACAGGCTATACAGTGGATTTGGCCCATAGGCTGGCCATGCACAATGCAGGCAAGGCCAGCAAATGTACCAGAGGCCGCCTGCCAGTAAAGCTGGTTTATTACGAGGCTTTTGCTACAAAGCAGGAAGCCATGAAACGGGAATGTGCTATAAAAAAGCTCAGTCGAAATGCAAAGCTGGCTTTGATATTAGCCAAGAGCGAGGGAGACTGACAAGATTATGTTAATGAATCAAATAGATATTCAAGATAAGATTCCATTTGAGATAATAGATAAAACTAATAATTTGCAGCAGGCGATAGAAAATATAGAAAACGGTGTGGGGCTTAGCAAGGTATATGATTCAACAGATGAGATGTACAAGGATTTAGGATGTGAAGCTATTGTGACCATATAAAGATTCATCACCTTGCCAATCAGATGATTTCAATTGATTTGGACGATGGCGTAAAGAAGAATTATGCAGTTTTTCAGGATGTTTTGGCTAAAATAAAGTAAGAAAGGATTGCATACGATGGGCGGAAAAATTAAAAATTCTAATGAGTTGGAGTTTGTCGTATTTTGCATTGAAAATGTAGCGACGAAGCTGGGTGTGGAGGCAGAACGTGTTTATCAAGCATTTACCGAACAGAGTGATATTTTGCATGGCTACATTGTACCAGAATATGAAGTGCTGCATACTCAGAGTCGGGAATATATCGTTGATGACCTTATTGATGTGATGAAAGAAAATGGGGTGGAAGTATGATTCTCTATCATGGTTCTTTCTTAGAGATTGCAAAGCCTGATTTGCTACATTCTCGCTTTAATGTAGATTTCGGGCGTGGCTTCTATGTTACACCTCTGTATGAACAGGCAGCAAAGTGGTGCGGCAAGTTCATACGCCGTGGGAAAGATGGTATTATCTCCCGGTATGAATACAATAAAGACCGGGAAGCAGAACTGAAAATATTGAAATTCGATTCTTATTCCGAAGAATGGCTGGATTTTATTCTGAACTGCCGTAGGGGAAAAGATTCTACAGATTATGATCTTGTTGTAGGCGGTGTTGCCAATGACAAGGTGTTCAATACAGTGGAGTTGTTCTTTGACAGGTTGATTGATAAGACAGAAGCCATCAACCGCCTGCGTTACGAAAAGCCGAACCTGCAAATTTGTTTCCGCACAGAGAAAGCATTGGCTCTGTTGCATTTTGAAGGAAGTGAAACACTATGATAGCAAATCCAATTTTACTTCAAAAAAAATATAGCCGTGTCATTGAGTGCTTTGCCAAAATGCAGGGGCTTTCACTGGATGCGGCATTGGATTTCTTTTATCATTCCAAGGTTTATCAGCTGATCCGTGACGGTGTTTCTGATATGCATTGCATGAGCGATGAGTATCTGGCAGAAGAATTAAGACAGGAATATATAGGGAAGATTCTGACAAATTGTCAATAACCAAAAGTTATATTGCATAAATAAAGTTGTCACCTTGTGCTCAAGGATTTAACATATACTTATGAGCATTATGAAAATAGCTATAAATAGAAATAACAGCATGGCTACTCGATAACTGGAAACTTCTTTTGACTTTTGCATATGCCTATGCTACAATGTTCTGTGAAAGTGAATATGGCCTTTGAAATTGGTCCTGTGAGGCTGATAAAGGAAGCTTGTATTTTTGTGTATGTAAAAGCTATGGCTTTCTTGTGCCTTTATGGGTACAGGAAAGCCTTTTTCTTTTTTAGGTCATTGGAAAATCTGTGCTATATGGCAGGATAGGAAATAAAAAGGAGTGATTGCTTTGGGAAAAAACAGCATGTCTCTCAGAGGCAGGGATGTTCTGGCTTTGGCCGACTTTTCTGCTGATGAAATCCAGATGATTCTGGAAACAGCCAAGGAAATGAAGAATATCATTCATCGTGATATCAAGAAGGTACCAGCCTTGCGGGGCAAGTCTATTGTGACTTTGTTCTACGAGCCAAGTACCAGAACCCGTTCCTCCTTCGAGCTGGCAGGCAAATATCTTGGAGCTGATGTGGTGAACATTACCGCTGGCACCAGCAGTATTGTCAAGGGTGAAAGCCTGAGAGATACCCTGTACACTGTGGAGGCCATGGGTGTAGACGCTATCGTTATGCGTCACAAGGCAGAGGGTGCTGCAGAATATGCTTCCAAGGTAGTTAGTCCTGTAATTATTAATGCTGGTGATGGTGCTCATGCCCATCCATCTCAGGGCTTGTTAAATCTTTTTACCATTATGGAAAAGAAAGGTCGCTTCCAGGGCCTGAAGGCAGCAATTCTAGGTGATATTAGCCATAGCCGTGTGGCTCGTTCTGATATTCAGGGCATGCGTAAGATGGGTATTGAAGTGCATTTGGCTGGCCCAAAGACCTTGATGCCTCGTTATCTCTTTGAGGAGGATGGCATCTATGTTCATGACCGCGTAGAGGATGCTATCAAGAACGCAGATGTAATCAATGTTCTGCGTATTCAGCTGGAGCGTCAGAAGTCTGGCTTGTTCCCATCTCCTAGAGAGTATGCCCGCATTTTCGGCATCAACGATGCCCGTCTGCAACTGGCTAAGAAGGATGTGTTGATTCTCCACCCTGGTCCAATGAATAAGGGCTTGGAGATTTCTCCTTTTGTAGCTTATGGGCCAAATTCCGCAATTCAGGAGCAGGTACAGAATGGTGTTGCTGTTCGTATGGCAATTCTGACTCATGCACTGACTGGAGGTAAGGAAGTATGAAAACATTGATTAAAGGTGGCCGGGTTATAGATCCAGCCAATGCTATAGACAAGATTGCAGATGTTCTGGTAGAGGATGGTAAAATCGCTGCTGTAGGTGAAAATCTACAGGCTGAGGGTGCTCAGGTTGTGGAGGCTGCAGGCAAAATTGTTTCTCCAGGCTTGATTGATATGCATGTTCATCTGAGAGAGCCAGGTCAGGAGGCCAAGGAAGATTTTGCTTCCGGTTCCAAGGCAGCAGCTGCTGGTGGATACACCAGAGTAGCTACCATGCCAAATACCAATCCTGTTATTGATACAGCAGCTCTGGTTAAGGCTATGCAGAAGCGGGCTGAGGAGGATGCTGTAGTACATATTGAGATTATTGGCGCAGTAACCAAGGGCCAGAAGGGTGAGGAAATGGCTGAGGTAGGAGATATGACAGAGGCTGGAGCCATTGCTTTCTCCGATGATGGTCACTTTACCAAATCTGCCAAGGTTCTGTTGAACTGCTATGATTATCTTCGTACCTTTGACAAGGTTATTATTAACCACGATGAGGAGCCATCTCTGGTTGAGGAAGGCGTAATGAACGAAAGCCATCGTTCTGCCATGCTGGGCATGAAGGGCCGTCCTACTGTAGCAGAGGATATTGCGGTAGCAAGAGATATTATGCTGGCAGAATATGCGGATGCCAAGGTTCATGTAGCTCATATCAGCTCTGCCCGGGCTGTGGATATTGTGCGTCAGGCCAAGGCAAGAGGTGTTAAGGTTACTGCTGAGGCTACCCCACAGCATATGACCATGACTGATGATTGTGTTGAGCTTTTTGACAGCTCCACCAAGATTAATCCTCCTTTGAGAGAGCAGAAGGATGTAGATGCAGTGCTGGAGGGCCTGAAGGATGGCACTATTGATTGCATTGTTACGGATCATTCCCCTCATGCTCAGGAGGAAAAGGATAGAGAGTATATATATGCTCCTAGCGGCTTCCCAGGACTGGAAACCGCAGTTGGCGTTATGATGACTGATTTGGTACACACTGGCAAGCTGGATGTGGCTACCATGATAGAGCGCATGACTGCTGCTCCTGCCAGAATCTTTGGCATTGAGGCAGGCAGCCTGGCAGAGGGTATGCCAGCAGATATTACCGTTATAGATCCTGAGCTGGAATGGACTGTGGATGCCAAGAAATTCTATACCAAGGGCTCCCATTCTCCATTTGTGGGCCGCAAGCTGAAGGGCCGTCCTGTTATGACCTTTGTTGATGGCAAAATGGTTATGAAGGATGGAGAGATTTTGGCATAATTCGGAGGTGTAATTTTGAAAGGCAAGCTTATTTTAGAAGATGGAAGTGTTTTTACTGGCACTTTGTTAAATAATATCAAGGCTACTGGCGAGGTAGTTTTTAACACAGGTATGACTGGCTATCAGGAGATTTTGACAGATCCTTCCTACTGCCGTCAGATTGTTACTTTGACCTTTCCGCTGATTGGTAACTATGGCGTGGCTGAGAAGTTCATGCAGTCCCGTCGCTCCTTTGTTAACGGCTTTGTTATTGGAGAGCTGTGTGATGAGGGCAGCAACTGGCAGCTGCAGAGCGAGCTGGCTGATTTCCTGACTCGTCAGGGCGTACCTTGTCTGTACAATGTGGATACTCGTGCTGTAACCCGTCGGATTCGTTCCGTAGGCTGCATGAAGGGTATTATTGTACCAGAGGATGCTACCAAGACTGAAATTGATGAACTCTTTGCTGTGCCTATCAAGAAGGAAGTTGTTCAGGAGGTTACTACCCCTGAGGTCTATAAGATGGAAAATGACGGCCCGGATGTAGTGGTTATGGATTTTGGCATCAAGCAGAATATCTTGAATTCTCTGCACAATCTTGGCTGTAATCTGACTGTAGTACCTGCTCATACCTCTGCTGAGGAAGTTCTGGCTATGAATCCAGACGGAATCTTCCTGTCCAATGGCCCTGGGGATCCAAAGGATGTACCAGAGGTTATTGCTGAGGTAAAGAAATTGATAGGCAAGAAGCCAATGTTTGGTATCTGTTTGGGGCACCAGCTGATTTCCTTGGCTTTGGGTGCCAATACCTACAAGCTGAAATTCGGCCATCGCGGCTCCAATCAGCCTGTTAAGAATCTGCTGAATGGCAGAGTACATATTTCTTCCCAGAATCATGGCTATGCTGTAGATGAGGAATCCCTGAAGAATCTGCCATTGGAGGTTACTCATATCAATGTTAATGATGGCACTGTAGAAGGCCTGCGTCATAAGACTCTGCCTTTGTTCTGCGTGCAGTATCATCCTGAGGCATCTCCTGGACCTGATGACAATATGTATTTGTTTGATCAGTTCTGGACCATGCTTACAGGCAGCAAGAAGGGGGAGTAATCAGTGCCAAAGAAGGAAAATATCAAAAAGGTTTTAGTTATTGGCTCCGGCCCTATTATTATCGGTCAGGCAGCAGAGTTTGACTATGCAGGTTCTCAGGCTTGCCGCGCCCTCAAGGAGGAAGGCCTGGAGGTTGTATTGGTAAATAGCAATCCTGCTACCATTATGACTGATACTCATATGGCGGATCGTGTATATATTGAGCCTCTGACTGTGGAGTTTTTGGAGGAGATTATCAGCAAGGAGCGTCCTGATGGCCTGTTGGCTACCTTGGGCGGTCAGGCTGGTTTGAATCTGGCTGTTAAGCTGTCTGAGCAGGGCATTCTGGAGAAGTACGAGGTTGAGCTTTTGGGTACTTCTCTGGAGGCTATTGAGCGGGCAGAGGATAGAGAGCTGTTCAAGGAAACCATGAACAAGCTGGGTGAGCCTATTCCAGAGTCTACCATTGTAGAGGATGTGGCTTCTGCTGTGGCTTTTGCCAACGAAATCGGCTATCCATTGATTGTACGCCCTGCTTATACTATGGGTGGTACTGGCGGCGGTATTGCCGAAAGTGAGGACGAGCTGATTGATATTGTTATCAAGGGCTTGAAGTATTCCATGATTGGCCAGGTTCTCATTGAGCGCAGTGTAGCTGGCTGGAAGGAAATCGAGTATGAGGTAATGCGTGATGGTAATGACAACTGTATTACTGTCTGCAACATGGAGAATTTTGACCCTGTAGGCGTTCATACTGGTGATTCCATTGTAGTAGCTCCATCCCAGACCTTGACTGACCACGAATATCAGATGCTGCGTAGTGCTTCCATCCGGATTATTCGCGAGCTGGGTATAGAGGGTGGCTGTAATGCTCAGTATGCCTTAGATCCTAATAGCAACCAGTATTACGTTATTGAGGTAAATCCTCGTGTAAGCCGTTCCTCTGCCTTGGCTTCCAAGGCTACCGGTTATCCTATTGCCAAGGTTTCTGCCAAGATTGCTATTGGCTATAGCTTGGACGAGATTACCAATGCTGTTACTCAGAAAACCAAGGCTTGCTTCGAGCCTGCTTTGGACTACTGCGTAGTTAAGTTCCCAAGATGGCCATTTGATAAATTCGTCTATGCCGACAAGACCTTGGGCACTCAGATGAAGGCTACCGGTGAGGTTATGTCTATTGACAGAAACTTCGAGGGAGCTATTCTGAAGGCTGTTCGTTCTCTGGAAATCGGCGTACATCGTCTCCATATGGACAAGATGGATGGCTGGAATGATGATAAGCTTATCAAGCATCTGTCCCGTTGCAATGATGAACGTATCTTCGTAGTAGCTGAGGCTCTCCGTCGGGGTATCTGCACTGTGGATGAGATTCACAATGTTACTAAGATTGACAAGTGGTTCCTGCGGAAGATTAAGCATATTACCGATGTGGAGAATGAGCTGAAGGAAGGGGTTATTACTCCAAAACTGATGTTGAAGGCCAAGGATGCTGGTTTGGCAGATCGTTCCATCGCTGAGGTGGCTGGCAAGACTCCAGATGAAATCCGTACCCTGCGCAAGACCATGAATATTCTGCCATGCTACAAAATGGTAGATACCTGTGCTGCTGAGTTTGAGGCAGCTACGCCATATTATTACTCCACCTTCCATGCTCAGGAAGATGAGGTGGATACCTCCAGCAAGCGCCGCAAGGTAATGGTTCTTGGTTCTGGTCCTATCCGTATCGGTCAGGGTGTAGAGTTTGACTATTGCTCTGTTCATTCCGTATGGGCACTGCGGGATATGGGGATTGAGGCTATTATTGTCAACAATAACCCAGAAACCGTATCCACAGATTTTGATATTTCTGATAGACTGTACTTTGAGCCTTTGACTGCCGAGGACGTACTGAACATTATTGACAAGGAAAAGCCAGAGGGTGTTATCGTTCAGTTTGGTGGCCAGACTGCCATTAATTTGGCTGGAGCTCTTTCCAAGGCTGGTGTCAAGGTATTTGGTACTTCTGTAGATGATATTGACCGGGCAGAGGATAGAGAGCGTTTTGATGAGGTATTGACTCAGGCTCATATTCCTCGTCCAAAAGGAATTTCTGTTACCAGCCAGGAGGAGGCTATTTCCGGCGCAGCAGATATTGGTTATCCTGTTATGGTGCGTCCTTCCTATGTACTGGGCGGCCGTGCTATGGAAATCGTTTACAATGAGGACGAGCTGAGAGATTACATGGGCAGAGCTGTGCAGGTAACCCCGGATCATCCTGTTTTGGTAGACCGCTATATGCAGGGTACTGAGGTAGAGGTAGATGCTATTTCCGATGGCATTGATGTGGTTATTCCTGGTATTATGGAGCATGTAGAGAGAGCCGGCGTGCATTCTGGTGACTCTATTGCTGTATATCCACCACAGACCTTGTCCTCCAAGGTTATTTATACCATTATCGACTATACCAAGCGTCTGGCTGTAGGCCTTCATGTTAAGGGCCTGATGAACATTCAGTACGTTGTGGTAAATGATGAGGTTTATGTTATCGAGGTAAATCCGCGTTCCTCCAGAACTGTACCATTCCTGAGCAAGGTTACTGATGTACAGATGGTGGATGTGGCAACTCAGGTTGCTCTTGGTGCATCTCTGAAGGAGCTGGGCTTCCATTCCGGCTTGGTACCACCAAAGCCTTATGTGGCTGTAAAGGCACCAGTATTCTCCTTTAACAAGATGGCTGATGTAGATATTTCCCTTGGGCCTGAGATGAAGTCCACTGGCGAGGTAATGGGTATTGATTATCACTATGCTCGTGCCCTTTACAAGGCTATTACTGGTGCAGGTATGAACATTCCTCTCAATGGCTGTATCCTCTTTACTGTGGCCAACAAGGACAAGGAAGAGATGAAGCAGCTGGCCAAGGCTTTCTCTGAGCTGGGCTTTAAGCTGGTAGCTACTTCCGGTAGTGCCAAGGCTATTCAGGAAATGGGTATTGATGCTGAGGTTGTTGGCAAGATGCATGAGCGCAGTGCAGATATTATCCAGATGATAAAGAAGGGCTCCATTCATATGGTTATTAACACCATGACTCAGAACCAGGGTAAGAATGTTGCTAACGATGGTTTCAAGATTCGTCGTGCTACTGTTGAGCATGCCATTCCTTGTCTGACTTCTCTGGATACTGCCTGGGAGGTTTTGAGAGTTTTGTCCTTTATGCGGGAGCGCCGTTTGGTTTACAGCCTGGCTATTCAGGATTATGTAGGCGGTGGCGACGAACTGGCTTAATAGAAAAATAGAATGTAAATGGCAGGGGGTGCTGTCTCAAGGGGCAGTCCTCTGCCTAATATGGAGGATAAAATGGCTGATGATCGTTTGATTGTTGCATTGGACTTTCACGATATAGATGATGTGGTTGCCTTGGTAGCTGAGCTGGGAGACAGTGTAAGCTTTTACAAGGTTGGCATGGAGCTGTTCTATAGTGCCGGTGCCGAGGTGGTTCCTTTTTTGAAGAATCACAACAAGAAGGTTTTTTTGGATTTGAAGCTCCATGATATTCCTAATACCGCTGCTGAGGGCTTGTGTTCCTTGATGTTCCAGGGGGCGGATATACTGAATGTTCATGCCTCAGGTGGTTATACCATGATGAAAACTGCTGTGGATAGACTTCATGCCTTGGCTGAGAAGAAGGGTATGCCTTGTCCTAAGCTGATTGCAGTAACTATTCTCACCAGCATTAACGAAGAGGATTGGGCTGGTCTGGGTATGCAGTGCACTATTCGTGAACAGGTAGTTCGTTTGGCCAAGCTGGCCAAATCTGCCGGCATGGATGGTGTAGTAGCATCTCCACAGGAGGCTGCTGCTATTCGTGAAGCCTGTGGTCCTGGCTTTATGATTGTAACTCCTGGTGTGCGTCCAGCAGGGGCTAGTGTGGATGATCAGAGTCGTATTGCTACGCCAGCTGCTGCTCTGGAGAATGGTGCCAGTCATTTGGTTATTGGCCGTCCTATTAGGGCAGCTGAGAATCCAAAGGCGGCAGCAGAGATGATTTTGAAGGAAATGGAGTGTGTAAAATGAGTGACGCTATGAGTGAAAAAGAGGTTGAGGATCTGCTGATTGAAACCAGCGCTATTATGGAGGGGCATTTCCTGCTGACCTCTGGTTTGCACAGCCCACGTTATGTAGAAAAGTTCAATGTATTGCAGAAGCCTGTATATACTGAGAAGCTGTGCCGTGCTATGGCAGAGAAGTTCAAGGATGCTAATATTGAGACTGTAGTTGGCCCTGTAACCGGTGGTATTCTGCTGGCTCATGAGACTGGCAAGGCTCTGGGTACCCGTGCTATATTCACTGAGAGAGAAAACGGCAAGATGACCTTCCGTCGTGGTTTCACACTTCATGAAGGTGAGCGTGTCCTGATTGTAGAGGATATTGTTACCACTGGCGGCTCCATTCGTGAGGTAATTGATGTTGTCAAGGAGCATGGCGGTATTCCTGTAGCTGTTAGCATGCTGGTAGACCGCAGCGGCGGTAAGGCAACCTTTGGTGATGTACCAAGCACTGCATTGCTTCATATGGATGTACAGACCTACAAACCAGAAGAGTGCCCACTGTGCAAAGCTGGCATTCCAATGACCAAAAGAGGCAGAACAGGAAAATAAGAAGTTCTACTTAAAACTTAAATGCATAAAACCACCGGACGGAAATCTTCTGTTTGGTGGTTTTTTAGAAGTCGAAAAATATTAAAGGCTTAGAACAGGAAGATATTATGAATGAGGTTATAGAGGAAAAATTACAGCTTCTGCCGGAGCGGCCAGGGGTTTATTTGATGAAGGACAAGGCTGGCGTTATTATTTATGTTGGCAAGGCTGTTATTCTCAAAAATCGGGTACGGCAGTATTTTCAAAATAATCACCAGCATGCTCCCAAGGTTAGGGCAATGGTGGAGCGGATTGAGGATTTTGAAATCATCATTACTGGATCTGAGGTAGAGGCTCTGATTTTGGAGTGCAACCTTATCAAGAAATATCGTCCCAAATACAATATCAGTCTCAAAGACGATAAGATGTACCCCTATTTAAAGGTTACAGTACAGGAAAAATATCCTCGGGTTTTTATTACCCGCAAGGTGCTGGAGGATGGAGCCAGATATTTTGGACCTTATACAGATGCCACGGCCTTGCATAGATGTTTGCGGCTTTTGAAGAAGATGTTTCATTTTCGTATCTGTCGGCATTTGAAGGAGGGGCAGTCCTGCTTGGAGTACCATATCAAGGGCTGTCTGGCGCCCTGCATTGGTCAGGTGGACACAGAGGAATACAGAGCTATGATCGGCAAGGTCTGCCTGTTTCTGGAGGGAAAAACCAGACAGGTTGAGATTGACTTGAAGCAGCAAATGGAGGAGGCGGCGGAGGCACTGAAATTTGAGCAGGCTGCCCGTTTGCGGGACCAACTGCAGGCTGTCCAAAAACTGGCCAAGATGCAGCAGGGGATTATTCGCCGTGAAAGAGAAGAAGGTGTGAACCGCCTACAGCGGGTTTATGACCAGACCACAGGGGCAGTGGAGGAGCTGGGCCGCTATCTTGGCTTGAAAAAGGCTCCTTACCGCATGGAATGCTTCGATATATCCCATATGCAAGGCTCAGAAACTGTAGCCTCTATGGTGGTTTTTGAAGGGGGCGTAGCCAAAAAATCCGATTACCGCCGTTTCAAAATTCGCAGTGCTGAGGGTAAGCCTGATGATTTCAAATCCATGCGGGAGGTTACCACCAGGCGTTATGGTGCCCCTGATGCAGAAATGCCTGATTTGATTGTTATTGATGGCGGCAAGGGACAGCTAAGCTCTGCTTTGGAGATTATTCGGGGAGCAGGGCATCTTTTGGTGCCTGTGGTAGGCTTGGCCAAAAGGGAAGAGGAAGTCTTTCGGGAGGGAGAATCAGAGCCGGTGATTCTTCCTAGGGATAGCCAGGCTCTTTTCCTGATACAGCGGATACGAGATGAGGCTCATAGATTTGCCATTACCTATCATCGCAGGTTGCGAGGCAAGCGCAATATGGTGTCGGTGCTAGACCATATTGAGGGAATTGGCCCCAAAAGACGGCAGCTGCTCTATGAACACTATGGAGAGTTGGAAAAAATCAAGGAAGCCTCTGTGGAGGAAATGGCAGGCTTGGATGGTATGAATCGTCCGGCAGCAGAGGCTGTATATAATTTCTTTTTGGCGCAAAGGAATTTGCGTTAAAAGGAATTGATTAGGTTGCAGAAATAGCTGTAGACTAAATTGGATAAATTAAAGGAGTTGTGGAGGCCTATATGGGACAGGTAGTGTTAATTAGCGGAGGTACATCTGGAATTGGCAAAAGGTCAGCGGAGCTTTTTGCCGCAGGAGGCTATCAGGTAGCAATTTTGGGCCGGGATGCAATCAAGGGACAGCAGGTGGCAGAGTCCTTGCAGCAGTCCTATCCTCCAACAAAAATACTTTATATACAGGGGGATGTGTCCAAGGTGGAGGATTGTGCCAAAGCCGTTGCTCAGACGGTGCAATGGGGTGGCTCTCTGGATGTACTGATTAATTCCGCAGGCAGATATTTTGAAAAGGCTTTGGAGGATGTTACTGAGGAGGATTTTGATGCCATGGTAGGCATAAACCTCAAAGGAACTGTCTTTATGACAAAATATGCTGTGCTGCAGATGAAAAAGCAAGGTGCAGGCAATATTGTCAATATCTCCTCTGATGCAGGTATTCATGGCAATATGCTTTGCAGCAGCTATTGTGCCTCCAAGGGAGGAGTCAATATGTTTACCAAGGCTATGGCCTTGGAGCTGGGGCCTTATGGCATACGCATCAATGCGGTATGCCCGGGAGATGTGCTGACACCATTGACAGAGGCTCAGCTCAAGCAGTATCCGGATAGGCAGGCGGCTTTGCAGGAAATGGCTTCCGTTTATCCTCTAGGCAGGATTGCTACCGTGGATGAGGTGGCAGAGATTGTTTATTTTTTGGCTGGCAGCAAGGCTTCCTTTGTTAATGGCGCTCTTTGGAGCGTTGATGGAGGTCTAACTTAATAAAATATACAAGATGGTTGTTGATATATAAGTTCCTTATGTGCTAAAATTAACAGTAAGGGATTCGAGGTGAGGTTATGGGAAAGAAATTTTTGATAATTACAGCGTCAGTTGGCTCTGGCCACGAAAAAGCAGCAGGAGCTATAGCTGAAGGTGTCAGAAAATCCTTTCCACATGCTCGCTTGGATATAGTTGATTTTATGAGCTGGCATACATCTGCTGTCAATGCTTTGATGAAAGGCTGTTATCTGAAAATGCTGGCTATGGTGCCCAATCTCTATGAGTTTATGTATCAGTTTACAGCGGGTAAGAGAAAGGGGGGCTTTATTCAGCTGCTTATGGCCTATGCCATGTCTATTTCCATCAAGAATTTGCTGCGTAGATATGAACCCGATGTAATAATCTGTACCCATCCTTTTCCCGCAGAGGCGGTTTCACATCTAAGTGAAAGATGGCGTAGAAGGTTTTTATCCGCAGCGGTTATTACAGATTACTCAGTGCACCAGATGTGGATTTGTCCCCATATGGATTTGTATTTTGTAGGCTGTGATTTTATGGAAAAACAGCTAATAGCAGATGGTATTAACCAGAGTACCATACATGTTACCGGCATTCCTGTGGCCCAATGCTTTCAGCATGAGCTGAACAAGGTTCAGTGTCGCCAGAAATTGAATCTGGCCCTGGAGAAGCCTGTGGTGCTTATGATGGGAGGAGGCCTTGGCCTAGGCCGTATTGCTTTGGCTTTGGAGCAGCTGGAGATCATAGGGGAGTCTTTGCAGCTGGTGGTGGTAGCTGGACGGAACAAGGAACTTCTGCGTAGGGCAGAAGCCGCTAGACAGCATTCTCATCATAAAATTACGGTTTATGGTTACACTGACAAGATTAACCAGCTTATGGGAGCGGCAGATGTACTGCTGACGAAGCCGGGAGCCTTGACCTTGACAGAGGCTATGTCCTTGGGCCTGCCTATGCTTTTGCATGAGCCTATTCCAGGACCGGAGACAGACAATGCCAGATATATGTCAGGCTGTGGTGTTGCTATTTGGCTTCATGCAGGCGATAATGTAGCCTATATACTAAGACAGCTTTTGGGAGATAGAGAAAAATTGGCAGCTATGGGAGAGGCTGCTAGAATAGCTAGAAAGCCGGAGGCTGTAAAAGAAATAGTGGAAGTCATCAAAGAGAATATGGATTTGTCCAATTATGGGTATTGGAGTGATTTGGATTGACACTAAGTAAATTAAATAAAAGAAAAGACGGTATATTCATTTGTCCAGAATGTAATGGAGACTTGGTTTATTTGCCGGGAGGTCAGATAAGGATTGTTGCTGGCAAGGTAGATTATGATAATATAAAGCCTAAGCTTGTTTGTACGAAGTGTGGCGAATTTTATCGAGAGCTTATGTATACAGGTTATTTTGATGTATTTAAGGCTACGGAGGAGGATATATCCTTAGCCAAAAAGCAGAATGGTGATAATAATGAAAAGAATCAGAGAAAACAGGTAAAGAAAACAGGAGATATTGCTCCAGTACGGCTAAAACGGGATGCCAACAATCAGGCAGAATGTCCTCGCTGTGGTGCCAAAATGAAATATTTGGAACCAGAGACTGCTAAGATAGTTAATGGACGAGCAGATTTTTCGGATACAGTGGCAAGATTTCGCTGTGACGAATGTGATTCTCTGTATAGACAGATTGCTTCTACAGATTATTATCAGTGGAGTGAAAAATAGGAGAAAAGCAAGTGAAAGACGGTAGAGTACAAAATACTAAAAAACAAAAAATTGGAGGCCTTAGCCTGGGCTGGTTGTTAGTGACTTTGTGTGTCCTAATTTATGGTGTATATGTAATAGGTGATAAGGCTATGACTATTAGCCAGCTGAATGGTGATATGGACCAGGCACGTCTGCGCCTAGAGGAGGCTCAGAGGGAGAATCAGCAGCTAAAGGACGAGAATGCCAGTCTTTCTGATGATGCTTATATAGAAAAATTGGCTCGGGAAGAGCTGGGTATGACTCGCAAAGGTGAAATTCCTTATATCTATGCTGAGAATAAATAATTGACACTTGGTACAATATAAGGGTATAATGACGATTAAGTTAATTTTTGAGGAGGAAGAAGTATTTTGTCCATTGAAGTTGGGAGTATTGTTGATGGCGTTGTTAGCGGCATTACAAATTTTGGAGCTTTTATTAATCTGCCGGAGAACAAGGTTGGCCTGGTGCACATTTCAGAGGTAGCAGATGTCTATGTAAAGGATGTTAATGATTTTCTGAAGGAGCAGGACAAGGTCAAGGTTAAGATTTTGTCTGTGGATGACAAAGGCAAGATTGCCCTTTCCGTAAAGCAGGCTCAGGAGAAAAAGCCGGAGGAACGGCCACAGCAGCGGGAGCAGAGAAGCTTCAATGCCCGTCCTCAGCGTGAGAGTGGCGCACCTATGCGTCATGAGGGATTCCGTGCATCTGGCGGTGATTTCCGTCGCAGCAACAGCCGTTTTGGCGGTGGCAGCAATGCTTCCTTCGAGGATAAGCTGTCTCGTTTCCTGAAGGATAGTGATGAGCGCCTGACCGATCTCAGCCGCAAGACTGATAGCAAGCGCGGCGGTCGTGGTGGCGGACGCAGAAGATAAGGGCAGATAGATGATGCAAAGGAGCAGCCTCTTAGGTGCTCCTTTTTAATTTTCAAAGACTTGAGGAGGAAATTATGGATTTTTTAAAGACATTTTGTCAGAATTGGCAGAAGAAAATCGCTTTGTCTCCTCATAGCATGGTGATAGTAGCCTGCTCTGGCGGTATAGATTCTTTAGCTTTACTGGATATGCTGTGGCAGATGAAGGCAAGGCTCCAGATAGAGGTAGCTGCAGCACATTATGAGCATGGTATCAGAGGAGAGGACTCACTGGGAGATGCGGCCTTTGTTCAGGAATTTTGCCGTCAGCAGGGAATTGCCTTTTATTTAGGTTCTGGCAATGTACCTTTGGAAGCCAGTCAAAAAAATGAATCCTTGGAAACAGCAGCTAGAAGAATGCGCTATGGTTTTCTTTATGGACTTCGGGACAAGCTGATGGCAGAGGAGGCTAGGGGAGTATATATAGCTACAGCCCATCACGGCGACGATCAGGCAGAAACCCTTTTGATGCATTTGCTAAGGGGCAGCGGTATTCGTGGTTTAGGTGGAATTAGAAGCCGTCAGGGCTGCCTTATCAGGCCCTTGCTTTTTGCCAGAAAGAGTCAGCTGACAGCCTATTGTCAGACAAGGGAGTTAACCCCAAGACATGACAGCAGTAATGATGAATTGGAGTTCCTGCGAAATAGGATTCGTTTGGAGCTGCTGCCTTTGCTGGAGCGGGAATACAATCCAGCTTTGACAGAGGGACTGTGTCATTTGGCAGAGCTGGCTGCCCAGGATGAGGATTTTTTACAGGCTAATGTAAAAAATGCCTGGGAAAAGCTGGTACACCAGGAAGATAATGGTTATAGGTGCAGCTGTCTGGAGCTAAAAAGACTGCCGGAAGCCATTTTGGGCCGTCTTATGCAGAAAATGGCAGGTGAGCTGGCTGGGGATAGACAGCTTTCCTATCGGCAGTTGGAGGATATAAAGCATCTGCTGGAGATAGAGCGTACAGGCAGCAAATTGGATTTGCCCTACGGTTTGCAGGTGAAAATTTCCTATAAATTTATATATTTTTATAAAAAAACCATTCCATTTTCAGAAAATAATGTTACAATGGATAACATGGATAGCTATGAGGATAAACACTCCATGTATCTGTCTTTACCAGGAGAGCTGAAGCTGCCAGATGGCAGGCTGATTAGAGGTTATTTGGCAGATGCGTTGCCAGATATATTGCCAGAGGGGGCAATATATGGCGATGCAGATAAATGTGTATTTCCCATAGAGCTTCGGCATCGCCAGCCGGGGGATAGAGTTAGATTGTCTCAGGGAAGCAAGAAGCTAAAGGATTTTCTGATTGATGCCAGAGTTCCCCGTCAACTGCGGGATGAGCTGTGGCTGGCAGTCAGTCAGGGAGAGATTTTGTGGCTGGTGGGTAAACGACGGTTTGCTCATGCCCTGGCAAGTGAGTCAACAAATAAATATTTTATTCTAGAAGTAAAATAAATTTAAAGGAGAATGTAGGCATGTTAGAGGATTTGGCAAGTGTAATGTTTGATGAGGAAGCATTGAAGGAAAAATGCAGAGGGCTGGGGCAGCAGATAGCCAAGGACTATGAGGGCAAGGATTTGCTGGTTGTGGGTATTCTCAAAGGCTCTGTAATGTTTTTTGCTGATTTGACCAGAAATATAGGCATTCCTTTGCATATAGATTTCATGGTGGCTTCCAGCTATGGCAATGGTACTGAAACCAGTGGCAAGGTGAACATCAAAAAGGATCTTAGCGTAGATATCAAGGGACGCCATGTGTTGTTGGTGGAGGATATTATTGATTCCGGCATTACCATGAGCCAGCTAAAGGTAGAGCTGGCCAAGAGAGAGCCAGCCAGCTTGAAGCTGTGTGCATTGCTGAGCAAGCCTTCCCGTCGTAAGGTAGATGTGGATATAGACTATTGCGGTTACGAGGTGCCAGATGAGTTCCTGGTAGGCTATGGATTGGATTATGCTGAGAACTATCGCAATCTTCCTGTTATTGGCGTGTTGAAAAGAGAAATTTATTCCTAATTGTGGAAATATAGAAATAATGCTATAATTAGTATTCGTGAAGGTTTAGCGAAATAACCTTTGCGGGAGGAGGTTTTCCATTGGATAAGTTTATGAAAAATGTGGCATTGTATTTGCTGATAATTTTTGTCGCAATTTCTGCCATTGATTTCTTTTCGCAACAGCAGCAGCCTAAGGTTCAGGAAATGCATTATACGGATTTCATGAAACAGGTTGAGGATGGACAGGTGTCCAAGGTAGTGCTGGTAGAGAATGTCATTAAGGGTACATTGTCTGATGGCACTGAGTTCAAATCTGTTATGCCAGGTTTCCCTTATCAGGAGGATAATCTGGTAGACAAGCTGCAGGCAAAGAATATTGATATTAAAGCGGAGAATCCGCCAGAACCACCTTGGTGGTCCAGCTTGATTTCTTCTCTGCTGCCGATTGTACTTTTGGCAGCCCTGTGGTTCTTCTTTATGAATCAGACTCAGGGTGGCGGCGGCAAGATGATGTCCTTTGGCCGCAGTCGTGCCAAGGTTAGCGGTGGCGACAAGGTAAAGGTACATTTCTCTGATGTTGCTGGTGCTGATGAGGCCAAGCAGGAACTGGAAGAGGTAGTAGAGTTCCTGAAGCATCCTAAGAAGTACAATGAGCTTGGTGCCAAGATACCAAAGGGCGTATTGCTGTTTGGCCCTCCAGGTACAGGTAAAACCCTGTTGGCCAAGGCTGTAGCCGGTGAGGCAGGGGTGCCATTCTTCTCCATCAGTGGTTCTGACTTTGTGGAGATGTTTGTAGGTGTAGGTGCTTCCCGTGTTCGTGATTTGTTTGATCAGGCCAAGAAGCATGCTCCTTGTATTGTCTTTATCGACGAGATTGATGCCGTTGGCCGTCAGCGTGGCGCTGGCTTAGGCGGCGGACATGATGAGCGTGAGCAGACTCTGAACCAGATGCTGGTTGAGATGGATGGCTTTGCAGCCAATGAGGGTATTATCATTATTGCTGCTACCAACCGTCCTGATATTCTTGATCCAGCTTTGCTGCGTCCAGGTCGTTTTGACCGCCAGATTGTGGTAGATCGTCCTGATGTAAAGGGTAGATTGGCCATTCTGAAGGTACATATCAAGGGTAAGCCAGTGGACAAGAATGTGGATTTGGAGGTGTTGGCACGGAGAACACCGGGCTTTACTGGTGCAGATCTGAGCAACCTGGTTAACGAGGCTGCTTTGCTGGCAGCTCGTCGCAACAAGAAGTCCATCTTTATGTCTGAGCTGGAGGATTCCATTGAGCGGGTTATGGCTGGTCCTGAGCGCAAGTCCAAGGTTATGAGCGACAAGGAGAAACGTCTGACTGCATATCATGAGGGTGGTCACACCTTGGTAGGTATGCTGCTGCCAAATGCAGATCCTGTGCACAAGGTTACGATTATTCCTCGTGGTCGTGCTGGTGGCTATACCTTGATGCTGCCAAAGGAGGATCGCTCCTATGCTACCAGAGGGGAGCTTTTGGATAAGCTAAAGACCTTGCTGGCAGGCCGTGTGGCTGAGGAGGTTGTACTGAAGGAAATCAGTACCGGTGCTCAGAATGATATTCAGCGGGCTACTCAGATGGCTCGCAGTATGATTATGGAATATGGTATGAGCAAGCATCTGGGGCCTATAGCCTTTGGTGATAGCAGTGATCATCAGGTATTCCTTGGTCGGGATTTGAACAACCAGCGGAATTATTCCGAGGAGGTTGCTTCTGATATTGACCGGGAGGTACGGAAGCTGATTACTACTGCTTATGAGGAGTGCCGTATTTTACTTTCTGACAATATTGACAAACTGCATGATATTGCAGCTGCCCTGATGGATAAGGAAACTTTGGATGCTGAGGAGTTGGAGGAGATTGTAGGCTTTGGTAATGTTACCAAGAAGGAGCCTGCAGAAAAGGATGATCATCACGACGATGATGACACTACTACTCCCTTGCTGATACCTGTAGAGGAGCCAGCAAAGAATGAGTCTGCAGCCAAGGAAACAGCCAAGGAGGCTGTACCAGTGGATGTGGCTAATCCAGAGCCAAATCTGAATACATCAATCAAGGATTAAGATGGAACATTTAGGGGACTGTGATTACAGTCCCCTATTTCTGCTTTTTTAAGGTAAAAATACAAAGAGGGGGATTTTGTTGTGAGCGAGATTATTCTGGAATATACCCGTGGGGGCCATGTGGAAAACATTCATCGTGCCGATGTGGTGGCTGTGAATACCAAGGGAGAAATTCTCAAAGAGGTAGGCAATGGAAAACTGCCTATGTTTTGGCGCAGTGCAGCCAAGCCATTTCAGGCCTTGGCCTTTGTCAAAAACGGTGGCATGGAGAAATATGGCCTGACGGAAAGAGAGCTGGCTCTGCTGGTTTCCTCCCATAGTGGCGAGGGCTTTCATGTGGAGCTGGTTAAGGGAATTTTAGACAAGCTGGGCTTGACCACTGATGCCTTGAACTGCGGTGCAGCTCGTCCTATGAGCGGCAAGGCCAATGTGGAGCTGATTAAGCAGGGAGAAAGGCCACAGGCTGTGCACAATGCCTGCTCCGGCAAGCATTCCCAGATTTTGGCTTTGTGTCAGATGATGGGCTTGCCTATTGAGGGCTATATTAAGCCAGACCACCCAGCAGAGAAGATTATTTTCCAGCATGTAGCTATGGCTTCCTGTATGCCAGAGGACAAGCTGGAAATAGGTATTGATGGCTGTGGCGTGCCAGTATTCTATCTGCCTTTGGATCATATGGCCAGAGCCTATGCCCGTCTTGGTTCTCCTGCTAAGGGAGACTGGGGAGAGTATGAGGCAGCAGCCCTGCGCATTCGCAATGCTATGGCAGAAAATCCAGATGCCTTGGCTGGTACAGGCCGTATAGATACTGCTATCTCTCAGATTACCAAGGGCAGAGTAATTGCCAAGATTGGTGCCGATGCTGTGTACTGCATGGCCGTTAGAGATGAGGATATGGGTATTGCCTTCAAGGTGGAGGATGGCAGTTATGGAGCTGTTAATCCAGCAGTAATGGCTGTGTTGAAATATATGGATATCCTTACCAAGGATGAATATGAGCAGCTGCAGGCCAAGTATCCGCCAGTATTGAAAAATCATCGTGGTGACATTATCGGTACCATAGAGTATAAGCTGTAAGCCAAAGGAGGCATTATATGCGTTCCAAAATTTTGGAGCTTCTGCGTTCCAAGCATGGAAACTGTATTTCAGGGGCTGAAATAGCCAGTCAGCTGGGGGTTTCCAGGACCGCTGTATGGAAGCATATCAATGAATTAAAATCTGCAGGGTATCATATAGAAAGCAAAGCCCGCAGCGGCTATTGCCTGCTGGAATGCCCTGATAAGCTGCTGCCAGAGCTGGTAAAGCACAATCTGTCTACCAGTTTTATGGGGCAGAATGTTATTAGCTATGAGGATATTCCCTCTACTAATAACGAGGCAAAGGTATTGGCTGCTCAGGGAGCTGTTGAGGGAACGGTAGTTGTCAGCGAAGCTCAGAGCACTGGCAAGGGCCGTTTGGAGCGAAGCTTTTTCTGTCCAGCTGGAGGCTTGTGGTTTTCTGTTATCCTTAGGCCGGATTTTTTGCCTCAGGAGGCACCAAAATGTACTCTTATGTCGGCAGTGGCAGTAGCCAGAGCCATGCGGGATATGGGGCTGGATGCTGGCATCAAATGGCCTAATGATATATACTGTCAGGGCCGCAAGCTGACAGGTATTTTGACAGAGATGAGCGGGGAAATGGACAGAATCAATTATCTGGTAGTGGGAATCGGTATTAATGCCAATATTCCCCTGGAGTCCTTTCCAGAGGATATAAAGGACAAGGCTGGCTCCATGTCAGGTATTCTGGGCCATGATATTGACCGGGTAGTTTTTCTGCAGAAGATATTGACCTACATGGAAAATCTCTATGTAGATGTATTGAAAAACGGCTTTGACTGGGCTCTGGACCAGTGGAGAGAATACTCCATTACCCTGGGACAGCTTATTGATGTTGTGGGGGTACAGGAAAAGTTTGCCGGAGTGGCTGAGGATATTGACGAGGACGGAGCACTGCTGGTGCGGACAGATACAGGTTTGCGGCGGGTTCTGGCTGGAGATGTGTCCATTCGGCCGAGATAATAGTTTTTTACAAAAATAAATCATGGAAAGCAAGATGATTTGGGGGATTTTATGCTCTTAGTAATAGATATTGGCAATAGTAATATTGTTATGGGTACTTATATTGGCAAGAAGCTGCAGCATCATTGGCGTATTTCGACAGACCGACAGAAAACCAGTGATGAATATGGACTGTTGCTGGAAAGCATTTTCAAGCATCATAATTTTGGACTGGGGGATATTGACGATGTTATTATCTCCTCAGTTGTACCGCCTTTGATTATTCCTATGGAAAAAATGTGTGAGCGGTATTTCCATCTGCGGCCATTGGTGGTAGGGCCTGGCATCAAAACCGGTATCCGCCTGAAATATGAGAATCCTAGGGAAATTGGTGCAGACCGCATTGTAAATGTAGTAGGTGCCTATGAGCAATATGGCGGTCCCCTGATTGTTATTGATATTGGCACAGCCACTACCTTTGATGTGGTGGATGCCAATGGAGATTTTTTAGGCGGTGTGATTTCCCCTGGTCTAGGGACTCAGGCAGAGGCCTTGTTCCAACGGGCGGCCAAGCTGCCAAGGATTGAATTGGTAACTCCAAAGACTATTATCTGCCGCAATACAGTTAATGGTATGCAGGCCGGCTTGATTTTTGGTTTTGCAGGCCATATTGATGCCATTGTACACCGCATCAAGAAGGAATATGGCGGTGAGATGCAGGTAGTGGCCACCGGGGGATTTGCCAAGATGATTGCCAAGGAATCTACCACTATTAATAAAATAGATTATTTTCTCACTCTAACTGGTTTGCGTGTGCTTTATGAAAGGAATCATGGATGAGGATAGGCAATTTGGAATTTGCGTATCCGGTTTTTCTGGCTCCTATGGCCGGAGTAACTGATACACCCTATAGAATTTTGGCTAGGGAAATGGGCTGTCCGCTGGTGTATTCAGAGATGGTTAGCGACAAGGGAATTAACTATCGCAATGAGCATACTCTGAATATGCTGAAAACAGAGCCAGAGGAGCGGCCTATGGCCATGCAGCTATTTGGTGCTGAGGCAGATAGTGTAGCCAAAGCAGCAGAATATGTAGCTTCTCTGAATTGTGCCGACATTCTTGATTTTAATATGGGCTGTCCAGCCCCCAAGGTGGTAAAAAACCATGAGGGCTCTGCCATGATGCGGAATCCGGAGAATGCCTATCAGGTACTAAAGGCCTTGGTAGGGGCTGTGGATATGCCGGTAACGGTGAAAATGCGCCTTGGCTGGGATGACAAGAGTATTAATATTATGGAGATGGCTCAACTGGCTCAGGAGGCAGGTGTCAAGGCTATTGCCATTCATGGCAGGACCAGGGAGCAGTTTTACCGGGATCACGCAGATTGGGAAATTATTGGTCAGGTAAGACAAAAGCTGAATATTCCAGTTATTGCCAACGGAGATGTGCGTACCGTACAGGATTTGGACAAAATCCGTCAGGTAACAGGCTGTGAAGCCGTAATGGTGGGACGGGCGGCTCAGGGAAATCCTTGGATATTCCGTCAGCTAACGGAATACTTGAAAACAGGTAAAATTTTGCCGGGGCCTACCATTGAGGAGCGGAAGCAGGTGATTATCCGCCATTTGGATATGCTGTTGAAGTTTAAAGGCGATTATATTGGGCCAAGGGAAATGCGGAAGCATGCTACCTGGTACACCAGAGGAATTAAGGGCAGTGCAGAGCTGCGTTGTCTTTTTAATCAGGCTGTCAGTCGGGATGATTTTTTGCGTATTCTGGACAAAATGAAATAAGCCTGCAATATGGAGAAGGGGCAGCGGCCTGTGGAGCTGCTGCCCATAGTTTTATGAAACCGGAGGGTTGATACATGGAAGAGAAGAAAGAAAAAAAGGAAAAGTCCGTATGGAATAATTATACGGCTGAGGAGAAGCAGGAGCTGTTTCAGCTGAATGAGAGCTATAAGGCATTTTTGAGCCAGTGCAAGACAGAGCGGGAAAGCACTGAGGAAATTGTTCGTCAGGCTGAGCTGAAGGGCTATCGCAATCTGCAGGATATCATCAAAAACGGGGAAAGCCTTAAGGCTGGGGACAAGGTTTATGCTACCTGCATGAAAAAGGCTGTAGCCATGTTTAATATTGGCAGCCGCAATCTGGAGGAAGGTATGTCCATTCTTGGTGCCCATATTGATACCTGTCGTCTGGATTTGAAGCAGAAGCCTCTCTACGAAGCTGATGGCATGGCTTATTTTGATACTCATTATTACGGTGGTATCAAGAAATATCAGTGGGTAACGCTGCCTTTGGCTCTCCATGGTGTTGTGGTGAAAAAGGATGGTACTGTTGTTAAAATCGTTGTAGGTGAAAATGAGGATGATCCTGTTTTCTGCGTTACAGATTTGCTGATTCACCTTTCCCAGAAGCAGATGGAAAAGAAGGCTACAGTAGTTGTTGAGGGTGAGGATTTGGACATTCTCATAGGCAGCCACCCATTAGAGGGGGAGGAAAAGGAGGCTGTTAAGGCGGCCATTTTGAAGCTGCTGGAGGCCGAATATGGCATTGAAGAGGATGATTTCCTGTCTGCGGAGCTGACTATGGTGCCTGCTGGCAAGGCTAGGGATTTAGGCCTTGACCGCAGTATGGTTCTGGCTTATGGCCACGATGATAGAGTATGCGCTTATACCTCTTTGGCTGCTATGCTGGAAGTGGATAAGGTGGAGCGTACCTCCTGCTGTCTGCTGGTGGACAAGGAGGAAATTGGCAGCGTAGGTGCCAGCGGTATGCAGTCCCGTTTCTTTGAAAATATGGTGGCAGAGCTGCTGCATGCTCTAGGTGGATACAATCCACTTTCCAGCCGTCGTTGTCTGGCTAATTCCTGTATGCTTTCCTCTGATGTAAGCTCTGCCTTTGACAGTCTATATGCCAGTGCTTATGACAAGAAGAATTGCGCATATCTGGGCAAGGGCATGGTGCTGATGAAGTATACCGGTGCTAGAGGAAAGTCTGGCTCCAATGATGCCAGCGCTGAATATCTGGGCCGTTTGAGAGCTATTCTGGACAAGCATAATGTAAAGTTCCAGACTGCAGAGCTGGGCAGGGTAGACCTGGGCGGTGGCGGTACCATTGCCTATATTATGGCTCTTTATGGTATGAATGTTATTGACAGCGGTGTAGGTGTTCTTAGCATGCATGCTCCTTGGGAGGCTGTCAGCAAGGTGGATGTTTATGAAACCTACAAGGGCTACAAGGCATTTCTGGAAGAGATTTAACAATGACACAGCTATTAATCAAACGCTTTGTGGCAGATTGTGACAATGTAAACAAGCCAGCTGTCCGGAAGGCCTATGGCCTTCTCAGCGGCGCTGTAGGGATATGTGTCAATCTGCTGCTGTGCACCATGAAGCTGATTACAGGCTATATCAGCGGTTCTGTAGGCATTATTGGTGATGGTATCAATAATCTATCCGACGCAGGCAGCTCTGTTGTTACCATGTTTGGCTTGAAGCTTTCCGCCAAGCCTGCGGATGAGGAGCATCCCTATGGTCATGGCCGCATAGAATATATTGCGGCTATGATTATTGCCGGGGTAATTTTTCTGGTAGGCTTTGAGCTGATAGCTACCTCAGTGCAAAAAATCATGGCTCCAGAGCCAGTAGAGCTTTCTCTGGCCACGATTCTTGTTATGGTGGTATCCATCTGCTTCAAGCTGTGGCTGGGGGCCTTTAATCGTCAGCTAGGAAAGAAAACGGATTCACCGGTTTTTGCTGCTGTAGCAGCAGATAGCATGAGTGACTGTATTGCCACCTCAGCGGTTATTATCTGTCTTATCATCTATGGACTGACGGGCTATAATCTGGATGGTGTGGCTGGTATTATTGTGGGCCTGTTTATTATGTACAGCGGTTGGACTGCTGCCAGTGAAACACTGCAGCCTATTCTGGGGAAGCCGGCAGATAGTCAGCTGATTCAGAAGATTATTCAGCTGGCCTTGGAGGACAAACGTATTCTGGGCGTCCATGATGTTATGGCTCATAGCTATGGACCAGGCAATGTTTTTGCCTCTGTGCATATTGAGGTGCCATCTACCCTTACCTTGATTAAGGCTCATTTTATTGCCAATCATTTGGAATATGTGCTGGAACAGAAGCTGGATTTGCAGGCTACAGTTCATGTAGATCCCAAGGTGGTAGGCGATGCCAGGTTTGATGCCATTGCAGAAACCTTGAATCAGATTTTACAGGATATTGGGCCAGAGCTGAGTATGCATGATTTGCACATTCTCCACGGCAATATGCTTTTGTTTGACGTAGTGGTTCCCTATAGCTTTCCTCTTTCCGATGAGGAGCTGGAGAATTGGATAAACAAAAGGCTGCAGGCCAAGGAGGCGCTCTATAAGGCCGTAGTCAAGATAGATAGAGGGGCTACACCGGAGCCAGTCCAGTAAGGGGCAGGTATTTAGAATACATGTATACAAAATTTGTTCAATATATTTTGGCCAAAAGGTTGACAGCTTTAATTGGAAGTGTTAACATAGTGCCATAGGTTAAATGAACCTGCTAACTGAATATTGATTGGAACAGGTGCCTATATGCGAGAGCATAGGCCTAACAAGAGAAGCTGGTACAAGCCAGCACGGTCCCGCCACTGTAACAGGGAGCGAAACCACATTTATGTCACTGGAGTAATCTGGGAAGGCGTGGTAGAGCGTAGATCTGGAGTCAGGAGAACTGCCTGTTTAGCAATCACCGTTAGACCTGCGAGTGATGGGGATGGGGATTTTAGCTTTATTAATTATGGTTAAAAAAAGTCCTGACCTAGGAGAAAGGTCAGGACTTTTTTTGCATTGCTCATACATTTCATTCATGGTTGCCGGTGCAGTTTGACACCGCACTTGTGCACGGGGGCTTTGGGGCGCGTTTCCAAAGCCCGTTTATTTTTCATTGTATAATAAATCATACATATTATACAATAAATTGCGCATAGTATAATAACTAAAAGTTATAATTTTTGGTTAGTGATAATAAAATAATATCATTTGCTATTATTGTTAACAGGTGTAAATCAGGGCCTTGACAATTGTATGGCAGACTGATATTAATATAGAGGCTGGTTGTTTTAGGGATTGAATTTCCGGCTGTCAAATGTATATTATTTAGGATTATAGGGGGAAAGAATTTTAATGGACACAGCAATAATTTTTGTTGCACTAATTGGTTTGATGGTTATGGCCTATAGAGGCGCATCCATCATTTTGATTGCACCGGTATTTGCCGTAGTTGCCGCATTGGGCAGTGAGCATGCTTCATTGCCAATCTTCAGTGAGCTTTATATGACCAAGGCTGCTGAGTATTTGAAGAACTACTATCCAATTTTCCTATTTGGTGCTGTATTCGCCAGACTGATGGAAAAGGGTGGCATGGCTGCCTCTGTAGCAGGTAAAATTATTGAGATTTTGGGCGAAAAGCGTGCTGTTTTGGCAGTATTGCTGGGCTGTGGTGCTTTGACCTATGGCGGCCTCAGCGTGTTCGTTGTTGCTTTCGTTATGTACCCTTTTGGTGCTGTTGTATTCAAGAAGGCTGATATTCCAAAGAGATTGCTGCCAGCAGCTCTCTGGATGGGTATCTTCTCCTTCGCAATGGTTGCTATGCCTGGTACACCACAGATTCAGAATATTATCCCATCCTCCTACTTTGGTACTTCCACCTGGTCTGGTATGGGAATTGGTATTTTTGCTACTTTGATTTTCCTGTTTATGGGTTGGGCTTGGATTTCCTTCCGTGCAAAGCGCTTGAAGGCTCAGGGTGAAGGCTATGGTAAGCATATTGAGTATAGCCAGCGTCGCCACAAGATTCCAAATCCAGATTGGAAGGTTTCTGTAATCCCTTTGATTTTGGTTATTGTTTTGAATGTTTTCCTGTCTAATCCATTCCATTGGGATTGGGCTTTCCACTGGGATGAAAGCTCTTTGGAGAGCTTGGCGCCAATGCATATTAGCTTGCTGGCTCATTCTGTAGCCAAGATTTCTGCTGGTTGGTCCATTACTATTTCTTTGATTATCAGTAGTATTGTGGCAGCTATTATTGCTCGTCGTCACCTGCGGATTACTGAGGGCATGATGTCCACCATTAACGGTTCTGCTATTTCTTCCTGTAGTGCTGTCCTCAACGTTGCTTCTGGTTATGCTTTTGGCTGCGTTGTTGTAAGCTTGGGTGGTTTTACTGTTATCAAGGATATGCTGCTGAATTTGGATTTTGGCGGCGGTCCATTGTTCTCTGCTGTATTGACTACCAATATTATGTGTGGTTTTACTGGTTCCGCTTCCGGCGGTTTGACTATCGCTCTGTCCATGCTGGGTGATCAGTGGGCAGCTATGGCTGCTCAGGCTGGTATTCCTTTGGAGGTACTCCATCGTATCGTGGCTATCTCCTCTGTAGGTATTGATCCAGTACCACATTGCGGTGCTTTGGTAACCATGTTGGCAATCTGTGGTCTGAGCCACAAGGATTCCTACGGTGATATTGCCGTACTGATGGGTATGAAATTCCTGGTACCATTCCTGTGCGTAATCTTCTATATGATTACTGGAATTGCATAAAGATTAGTAATATAAAAGCTGTACGCGAGTTTTGCGACTTGTGTACAGCTTTTTTAGGTTGTAAAATTCTGATTTGTCGAGATGCCTATCTCTCCCTAGTATCATAAATATAAGTCGTTATGTCAGTGGGTTCTTGAAATACAGCCTGCGGTCATGGCGACTTTTGCTCTGTCCGACTTAATGGCCCTAACTGAGGGTTTATCCTAACGCAGTAATACCGCTTGTCGCTGAGCCAATTCACAGAGACCGTAATGGTAGAGAGTGCCACCGGGGCCACTTTTGCTGCTCAAAAGCAGGAGTCTCCCGACGCAAAAGTGTCATGCCCCTCCGGCTGTTGTCGAATCATCGTGATTTATCGATGTTCTGTTCTCCTGATACAGCCTGCGGTCATAACGACTTTTGCTCTGTCCGACTTAATGGCCCTATCTGATGGTTTATCCTGACGCA
>NZ_JADYTY010000089.1 GCF_021531495.1 Anaerovibrio lipolyticus | reverse complement strand
TTGATGGAATCAAGAGAAAGCTTGTCTCCATATTTTTTAGGCCGTCCACGTTTTCCAGATATAGGCTCAGGCAAATCCCACATGACAGTATCATGTCTGGCATTGCAGATTATATTGACATTGTTATATGATAATGCCCAGTATATCAGTTTCTTTTTGGCATACCAGCTGTCAAAGCAAAGTATTACCTGCTTATATTTTAGCATTGGCATAATTTCTCCTAATAACTCAGTTGCAAGTTCCAGTTTTGATTTTTCAGGAGTCCACATGGCATATCCGATAGAAATGGGAACATAACGGATTTGTTGCTGGTAGCCTTTTCGAGTTTCCATTACCGGAACAGACATTGTAAGGCTCACAAAACAGAATGATGCTTAAAGACATTTTTGCTAATATTTGTCGAATTTGTGTGTTTGCAATCTTATCATTTGAAAGTGCGTGATAGTAACTATTGAGTTTTTTATC
>NZ_JADYTY010000088.1 GCF_021531495.1 Anaerovibrio lipolyticus | reverse complement strand
ATATCACACTGGCGGCAGCCCATGTTTTGACTGTGCTTTAATACTAAAAATTAAAATCGACTAAGGTTTTGCTACTGGGGTAGTAGCATATCAGGTTGATGCAATCAGGTCTTGTAGAAAATCCAATCGCAACTGGGCGGGGGGACTTTCCTGCCTGTTTGTATTTGGCCTTTAGGCCTCTGGCAGTTCGGTTACAACGGTGTCACGGATATAGGCTTTCTTAATGCCATCCAGCTTGCCAGCTTCATCGTTATAGGAGAAAACCTCCTTGGCGATAATATCCTTCATAACACCGTGCACCTCTGGCCCGGTAACATCCTGCCTTGGGTTGGCAAGGGAAATGGTCTTGGTGGTATTGCCACGAGTAAAGACCATGTTGAGCTTGCGATTGCTGATCATATTGTTCCTCCTTTCCTGTCCCTATCAGGCAGCTTCCAAGGCTACCGTATCAACGCGATAAACAATATCAGG
>NZ_JADYTY010000087.1 GCF_021531495.1 Anaerovibrio lipolyticus | reverse complement strand
TGATGCCCGTATTGTCTGTGTCCGCAATCGCAATAAGCACAAGGACTGGATTGCCATTATCTGCACTGATATGGGCCTGAGCGAACAGGATATTATCCGTATTTACGGCCATCGCTGGGATATTGAGGTATTCTTCAAAACTTGCAAAAGCAGTCTGCTATTGGGAAATGAATATCATGGCCTTTCCTATGACGGCCTTACCGCACATGTTGCAATGGTTTTTACACGCTACATGCTATTAGCAGTTTCTAAGCGAGATAACGAAGATGACAGAACTCTTGGCGAGTTATTCTATCTTATGGTATCCGAAGTAGCAGATATAACTTATCATGAATCAATGATGATCATAGTTGAAGCTATGCTGGCAACAGTGCAGGAAGAATTCCATATCACTGATGAGCAGATTGAATGCTTCTACAATAAATTTATGTCCAAGTTGCCTGAGTCCATGCAACGCTTATTGCAAGCTAATTGAGAAATTTATCTTTTGAAATATACAGTTTTCAAGGAGCC
>NZ_JADYTY010000086.1 GCF_021531495.1 Anaerovibrio lipolyticus | reverse complement strand
CAATGTTGTTATTTTTTTCATAAACTCTCCCTCAATATGCTCCTTTGCCAAAAAGTACAATTTGCGCTGTTTTCAGCAAGCATTTTATATCAATCAAAATAGAACGGTTCTTTACATACCACTCATCCAGCTCCAATCTGCCAGCAAAATTCACATCACTTCTGCCGCTTACCTGCCAGATACCTGTAATTCCCGGCTGTACTTGACAAATGATATCCAAATAATCACCTATAATATCCTTTTCTCTAGGAAGATATGGCCTAGGTCCAACAAGACTCATATCCCCAAGTAACACATTAATAACCTGTGGCAATTCATCCAGACTTGTTTTGCGAATGAATCTTCCCACAGCTGTTACTCTAGGATCAAATCCCCGCAACTTTTGGAATTCTTCCCATTCTTGCCTTGCTTCATCATCTTGTTCTAGATATTCCTGCAAAATTCTATCCGAATCTGTATACATAGAACGAAATTTGTAACACAAAAAAGTTCTGCCTGACTTGCCTATACGATAGTCATTGAAAAATACCTT
>NZ_JADYTY010000085.1 GCF_021531495.1 Anaerovibrio lipolyticus | reverse complement strand
AAAAGAGGCACTTCTCCCAGAAAGTACCTCTTTGCTATATAGGGATTTGGTGAAAATCTTTGGAAAAACTTTGTCAGTAGATTAAGCTGGTCTGAAATCTTCCCAGCCCTTTACTGGTTCGGTACGGCGGGGCATAGGCTTATCCAAACCCATCTTACGCTGCCAGAGAAGCTTCTCACAAGCTTCCAAAGTAATGTGGAGGGAATCAGGCTTGCCTCTCTTGTGAGAAGTCACAACAATCTCTGGTGATTCATTTAAGGCTTTTTCATAGAGGTGGTTAAGAGCTTCCAGCACATTCTTTGCTGTGTACTTTCTAACCAGCTCTATCAGTTTCATTTTTTCATCATAGGTTGGTTCTCTGTTGAGGCACACATTGTAGGTATCAAAGCAAAGATGAAATTCTTCTTCTGTAGGAGGTTTGGGTATTCTAGGTTGAGCTTCTTCCTGCTGGTTTGTCTTAGGACTCTGTATACCTTCGTACTGAGGTATACTACCAGAAAGGTTTTTATCTTTTTCTTCTATCTTATTCTTAGGCGACTGGGA
>NZ_JADYTY010000084.1 GCF_021531495.1 Anaerovibrio lipolyticus | reverse complement strand
GGATGTTGGCTCAGAAGCAGCCACCATTTAAAGAGTGCGTAATAGCTCACTGGTCGAGAGGCCCTGCGCCGAAGATGTCCGGGGCTCAAGTACAGAACCGAAGTCGCGGCATGCGCAAGCATGGGTAGGGGAGCGTTGAAACAGCGGAGAAGGCGTACCGGAAGGAGCGCTGGAGCGGTTTCAAGAGAGAATGCCGGTATGAGTAGCGAAAAGGACGGTGAGAATCCGTCCCACCGAAAGCCTAAGGTTTCCTGAGCAACGCTCGTCGACTCAGGGTAAGTCGGGACCTAAGCCGAGGCAGCAAGCATAGGCGATGGACAACAGGCTAATATTCCTGTACCCGCAGGTTTTGTTTGAGCAATGGAGTGACGCAGGAGAAAGTGGGAGCTGGCTGCTGGATTAGCCAGTCGAAGGCTGCAGGCTGCGGAGGAGGCAAATCCCTTCCGTAACGGCTCAGAGCTGATAGATAGATGACCCTCGGGGAGTCAAATTTCCATGAATCACACTGCCGAGAAAAGCTTCTAGTGAGAAACTTGTGGCCCGTACCAAAAC
>NZ_JADYTY010000083.1 GCF_021531495.1 Anaerovibrio lipolyticus | reverse complement strand
ATATCAACACTGGAGTCATTAGCTATGAGCTGTGCAGGCCCAAAGACATAGACCAGTAAAAGATAATTCTACTGACTCTATGTAAATAACAACTTTCAATCTATATAACATAAAAACACCAACATATACCGTCAAACAATGTGGTGCCTCCATAAGATTAGATTTTAGGTCTAACTTTATGTGGTCACTACTAAAGATGATATATGTTGGTGTTTTCTTTACAACGGCAACTTTATCTATACCATATCAATTTTTTGCCCCAACTGATGACCAAGCTCCCATGCACTCGACCTTGGCAAGCTGAAAATTTAATGGCGATGCTGCTACTTCTTCCCATTCTCTTCCAGTTCCAGCATGTACTTATCAAAGTCAGACATAAACAGCCTGTCCTGAATGACAAGATATTTTTCAAATTCGGTCTCAGCATGAAGCTTTACAATTTCAGCTGACACTTTCCCTGCATCCTGTAAAATACTATAGTCAAACTGGTGCTATGTCAAGATTTAAAGCAAATTAAAATGAGAATTTTCCATCGAAAAATAAATATTTGTTCTCTAAG
>NZ_JADYTY010000082.1 GCF_021531495.1 Anaerovibrio lipolyticus | reverse complement strand
ATGGCATTTATAACGACCTTGGCTTTATGGTCAGGGGAAAGCAGCTGATGATATTGGTGGAGGCGCAGTCCACCTGGTCTGCTAATATTGTCATCCGTGCCCTGATATATCTGATGAGTACATATCAGGACTACTTTAACACAAATCAAATTCAGCTATATGGCAGCCATAAGGTAGAAATGCCGAAGCCTGAGCTGTACGTGATTTACACTGGTGACAAGGGCAATCATCCTGATGTATTGTCCTTAAAGGATGAGTTTTTCCCTGATATGGATTGCTGTATAGAGGCCAAGGTGAAGATGATTTATCTTCAGGACAGTGATGATATTATCAATCAGTATATTGGCTTTTGCAGGGTGTGCAATGAGCAGGTAGCATTGAATGGTAGGACACTGAAAGCGGTAAAGGAGATTATCAGGATATGCCGTGATAGAAATCTTCTGAGGGAATACTTGAGTGAACGCGAAACGGAGGTTGAGGAGATTATGCTTACTTTATTTGACCAAGAACATGTTTGGAATATAGAACGGAATAACATCAGGGCAGCAGCTTTGGCAGAAGGGATGAATTTGGGCATTA
>NZ_JADYTY010000081.1 GCF_021531495.1 Anaerovibrio lipolyticus | reverse complement strand
GTGGAAGTTTTTCTAAATTGTTGATTGTTTTTTATAGTAATTACTTCATCTGAGAAACTGGAATTATATGCTCCCTTATGATGTGTTACATAGGCTTTTGTAAATCCTTTGTAAGTTTATTTTTGCAAAGGTTTTTTTATGCCCATTCTGGGCACAACTTAAATGTCGTCTCATATTTGGGGCGGCATTTTTAGTATAAGTGAAATTACCATAACTCTAACAGAAAAATATGTGAGTAGAAAATGTATAAGGCATTTTGCTCTAATTTTGAAAGAAACGCTCTAATGCCTTGCTAGATGTGGGATAAATGTGATAGTATATTAGAAAGTGAAAATAAGTTTAATAACTTAAAAGTAAATATACACCTAGGAGAGAAGAATTTGGGAGATATGGGATTTAGTGAATTGAGAAATGAAAAGCAGGACTATGTAAAACGAGGTTTGGATTTGATTATATGCTTGTCAATGCTTCCATTGGTGTTGCTGATAATGGCATTGGTTGCTATATGTATCAAGGTGGAGAGTCCAGGTAAGGTATTTTTCAATGACTATCGTATAGGCAAGTCAGGCAGAACTTTTTTGTGTTACAAATTTCGTTCTATGT
>NZ_JADYTY010000080.1 GCF_021531495.1 Anaerovibrio lipolyticus | reverse complement strand
AATCCTTAGCACATTTCCAGAGTATTTCGTAAGAAAATTCAAATCTCTGTATCATGGCATCTCGCTCTACCTCAGACCATTCAGTTTTGCCAGCTAACTCCTCTAGCTTGGACACAGCCCGTTCTGCCAAAGCCAATCTTTCCTTTAGCTTTTCCACAAAATCCCCTCCTGGTGTATACTACTTCTCAGACACTCTGCTGCCATCCCCATGTAAACCACATCGACAATATAGATAATATCTGAATTATCCAAAGCCTCTCGAAATTCATTAACCTTGTACTCTAAAGCAGAATCTATATACACACCGGATTTACTCTCTATGGCAATATCCACATCCGAACTCTGCCTAGCCTCTCCTCTAGCCCAAGAACCAAAAAGATATATCCTCACATCACTATCCTGCCAAAAATCCAGTGTGAAATTCTTCAGTTTAATAAAATATTCATTCATATATCCACCTTATGACACCGCTTCTCGTTACCTATTATGACTATTGAGAAATATCCTGCCAAAACATTCTTTTTTTACAAGATATACCCTAATCCTATCAAAAATGACATTTTTTTACAAGGTACACTAAAAGATTAGCAATCAAGTTTTATGCCCCTATG
>NZ_JADYTY010000007.1 GCF_021531495.1 Anaerovibrio lipolyticus | reverse complement strand
ATCAATATAGCGCGAGCGTGCCTGTAAGGGTATATGCCATGCCTACGAGAAGTGTATAGATAATTGATGTATTTGGCAAATCAGAATTTATCCTGTAAGACTTCTTTGAGAAGGTTGATGGCACTGTCCTCGTTGGGGTTATTTGTGCCTAACTCCCCTCGAAAAGCCTTAGCAAGGATTGATTTTTTCATTGTGTCAATAACTTCAATTTGTTTTAAACAATTCTTTGTTACCATACCTTCATTTGCTAAAAGCATTTCTACTTTGTCTGAAATTATTTCCTGTTCGCTTATTGAAGGTACTTTTATTTTTACATCTTTTATATCTCTAAGATGTAAATTTGGTACACCTATACCAGTCAAATTTTCATTAAACTGCACTTTGCAAAGTGGACTATTAATGATATTCAATAGATATTCTGGAATAACAATCTCTACATTAGGCCTCAACAATGCTAGAGTAACATAAATATCAAAGACTTTATCTTCTTTTACCAAAGCAGCTACACCTGTAGTTCCATTTTTAGCTAATAAAATGTCATTAATTTGAGGCGCCAGTCTTGAATATAATTCCTTATGTAACTCCGAGGTTATATATTTGGTATTCTCCCAATTAATTTCACCTGATGTTATATCTTTAGCAGATAAAAATACTACACCATTCTCTTTATCTGAATAGGTTGGCGTTTTATGAGTGCCATCTGTTATCTTCATGGTGCATACAGATTGAAGTGTATATTCTACCCAGCTATCTTCACTAATCCCATTTTCTTTACGCCAATTTTTGGTTAGCTCCCCGGTAAAGGCTTTATGCAATATAGCGACTTTACGCATTTCTGCCCCATCCAGCACCTGCTGGATTTTTTCTTTGGCTTCATCCAGCTTGGCAAAGAGAGATTCTATGCGATGGACGATGCGTTTTTGCTCTGGAAGTGGTGGTAATGGAAATTCCACCATCGATGCCTTACTACCTGATAACTCCAAAAAAGTAGTGCCACTAGCATAACTCTCCAATAACGATTTTGATGATTTTAAATACCAATATAAAAATCTAGAATAAAAAGCATCTGATGGTAAGAAATTTTTAAATCCTTGATTAGTGGATATAGAATTACTAGCTATTGCCACATATCCTATAGGTGCTCTTGATGATAACAATACCGTATCTTTAGGCATCAAACGTGCTGATGATTTTGATAATCCCAACTCGGTTATATTTTTTTGTCCTCTAGAAATATAAATATCGCTATATCCAGACAAATCAGCTGGACTCAACCAAGGAATAGTACCATTATCATAATACTCTTTCTTACTTGACGACGGAGTTCCTCCCCCAACAACATTAGTAATTTTACCTAACCTTGTCCAGCACCAATTTTCTGGCAATATATATGGCCATTGGTTTTCCGGCACTAGGGCTTCCTGCAGCTTTTCTTCCAGTGTCTTTTCTTTTTTCTTTGCCATTATTTCAGTGCCTCCAGTTCTTCTGCCACTGATTGCAACAATCTTACGGCTTCCATCAGCTCCTGAGCTGCTTCTCTGGCACTGTCCCCAGGATCTGGCAAATCCTCATAGTCTATAATGCTATCATCCTTGATTAGGCCAATATCCAGACTATTGCCCTTGGCAGCAATTTCCTCACGACTGAATTTCTGCCATCTTTCATCCTTTACAGCCTCCCTATCTTCAGCCTCATAGGCCTTGACGAAATCTGCAAAATCCTCCACCTTCAATGGATTGGTTTTGCCAAGGGATGGCATATTAGTGCGCAAATCATAAAAATACACATCCTGAGTGTTGCCCTTGTCCGTAGTTCCCCTCGTAAAGAACAATACATTGGTCTTGACTCCTTGGGCATAGAAAATACCTGTAGGCAGTCGCAGAACAGTATGAAGATTGCATTTGTCCATCAAATCACAGCGAATCTTTTCCCCATCACCATCGGCAAAAAGCACATTATCCGGCAATACCACTGCCGCCCGGGCCTTGCCATCCTTTTTAAGACTGCGGTAAATATGCTGCAAAAAATTCAACTGCTTGTTGCTGGTCAAATAGGTCAAATCATCTCTAGTAGCCCGCTCCCCGCCTTTTTTCGTACCAAAAGGAGGATTGGTCAGCACCACATCAAAATCCTTAAGGCTCTTGCCAGCCTCAGACAGGGTATCCCCCAAGGTGATTTTGCCATTAATATCATGGAGCATGGCATTCATCAGGGCCAAACGATGGGTATCGTGCACCAGCTCACAACCTGTAAAGGCCTTTTCCATTTCAAACTCTGCCATATCGCTATCGCAGTCCATAAAATCATGGCTCAATTCCTTTACATACTGATGGGCGCTAATCATAAAGCCAAAAGTACCACAGGCTGGATCATTGCATCTTTCCCCCAACTGAGGTTTAATCAGCTTGGTCATAACATCAATCAAAGGCCTAGGGGTAAAATACTGGCCAGCACCGGATTTCTTTTCATTGGCGTTTTTCTCCAGCAAGCCCTCATAAAGATTGCCAAGTCCTTCCTCCTTGGCAGAATACCAGTCCAGCTCATCAATGGAAGTAATAATCTTGTTGAGATTTTTTGGCTCGTCAATATTACTGCTGGAGCCCTGATAGATTTCCCGAATCCTGCCGGTGCTTTCTTCTCCCAAATACTGCAAAAGCCTCTTGTAAAATTTTTTTAGCTCAATGCCATCCTTGGCAACCAAATCATCCCAGCGATAACCCTCTGGAATTTTGTCCTCGGTATAGGTTTCCTTAGCCATTTTCAAAAACAAAATATAGGTTAGCTCCGTAACATACTGATGATAGGTAATACCATCATCCCGCAGTACATCACACAATCTCCACAGCTTCGCAACAATTTCCTGAGTATTCAAGCAAATTTCCCTCCATTATCGTCATACATATAGTCATTCAAATCCCTAATAATGCTTTCCAGTTGGTTGTTCAGCATTTTATCAATCCGTTTGAAGCCACCCTTCTGGCGGAAGCGGGAATCCTGGTCAAAAACAGCCTTATTCAGAACTGGTTCATGCTGAAGATAGTCCCCAATCATCTTTATCCAGCCTTCCTGCATGGCAGTAAATTTGTGATTTTTCTTCAATCTTTTAATGGCCTGAGCCACCTTTTCCTCATGGCTCAAGAGGGTGGAACCAATGGCATAACGACGCACCAAACTAATAATATCCGCCACAATCTCCTCATTGCTGGTCTGGGAGACCGCTGTATTTAGCTGGGGCAGGGTAAAACCATTTCTATCCAGCAAAAGACGCAATTCCTTTAGCCCCTCCCGGGTTAAATCAGCAGGGCGGGTACAAATAATCTGTAGCGCTGCTATCTGATTAATATTTCCCTTAACAAAGCTGGCAAATTCCTCAATATAGTCCTCTGGCCGTTTGCCCGTACCATAATTTCTAGTATGCTCTGTAATTTTGTCAGCATGATTGTCCACAATAATAGGTCTTGTGTAGGCAGGGCCGGATTTTTTCTCCAGCTCCACAAAGATTTCCCTATCCTCCAGCAGCTTCTTTTTAGCTGATGGAGCATCCATATGGACTAACTCTTGAATATACTGCTCCAGATTCCGCCCCTGCGTCATGCTGATAAACTGCTCTTCTTTGTTGGCCATCAGCCTCTGCCTTTTTCGCTGCAGCTTGGCCTCAATCTGTCCTAGCTGGAAACTGAGCACCTTATTGTCTCCGTCCTCTACTTCTTTGAGGGTATCAATCAGCTCCACCAGACTAATAGCTGGATTGCTGGTGACAGGCTTCATATTGCTGGCAATGGCATCATAAATCTGCACGGCATCGTATATATCAAAATGGTCCTTCTTGATGGCAGGACACAATCTGGTGGCCCGTCCCAGCATCTGCTCAAAAAGAATACGGGACTTCACCCGGCGCAAAAATACCAGCTTGGTAATCTCTGGCACATCAATACCTGTGGTTAGCAAATCCACTGTAACCACAATATTAGGATAGGCCTCGTTTTTGAATCTCTTGATAGCTTCCTGAATCTTCTTCTGATTGCCGTTTTCAATACTGCCAGTAATCTTCTGAATGGCACTGTTATCTACATCATAGGACTGATAGATATTTTTCAGGATATTTACAATCATATCTGCATGATGATCACTTACTGCATAAATAAGGGTTTTGCCAGCCCCCTCATCTGTAGGATCAATATCCTGACAAATTTCCTCCAGCACTGCCCGGTTAAAGCTTTCTGATATTACCTGCCGATTGAAATCATCAATATCAAAATTCAGTTCATCCTCCAAGTTATCAATATTGGTAATCAAACCAGTAACAGGATCATAAACGGCTGCCGAATCACCTTTGTGATATTTGATACCCTGCTGGCTAAGCTGGGTTTTGATATTATGAGGTACATCATGGTCCACCAGATAGCCATCAATCACAGCCTCTCGATAGCTGTAGGTATATATAGGCTGACCAAAAATCTGGGTGGTATGTATGGCAGGGGTAGCCGTAAGGGCTATTTTAACGCAATCAAAATATTCAATTACAGAGCGATATTTGCTCTGAAAATCCCGCTGATCCCGAAAGGCCAGCTCTTCCTCTGCCATCAGCTTGTCCAAAGTATAGCCCCGGTGAGCCTCATCCACAATAATCAAATCAAAATCTGATACCGCTGGCTTCTGTTCATCATTGTTATAGAGAATCCGCTGTATCATACCCTGAACAGTGGCTACCTGCACCCGGGTTTCCTTGTCCACCAGTTTGTCCTCCAAGCCCTTGATATTATAGATTTTGTCAAGGGACATCAGCTCCTCCAGCTTTACGTCCTTGAACACATCATGAGCCTGTACTCCCAAGGAGTTTCGGTCTACCAAAAAGAGAATCCGCTGGAACCTATTGGTTTTCAAAAAACGGTAAATCATGCCCAATACAGTTCTGGTTTTGCCTGTACCAGTAGCCATAGCTAAAAGACAGGTATTTGCGCCGGAGATAACCGCCTGCTCCGCTGCCATAATGGCCTCAATCTGATAATAGCGAAGATTCAGACCGTCTGGATCTCGAAGTACATCCTGAGACATATGCTGTAGGGCGGTATTGCCTGCCTCTACATCCTTGGCTAGCAAATCCTGAAAGCCCACAGGGCTAATCCAGCCCTTTAGAGGCTTGGGAATATTGCTGCTTTTTCGCAAATCCAAAAACCAAATACCAGATTTGGTTTTCAGCTGTTCCAGATAAGGCCTGCCATTGGTGGCAAAACTAAAGGGAACCTTGTATTCTCCCCAATGACCAAGAAGATATTTCTCATCCTCTGAGCGTATTTCCCGGGGATATTGCTTGCCTTGAAAATCTATAACAGTAGATACATCCTTGTGGGCAGCCTTAGCTTCTACGATAGCCACCAGCTTCAAGCCTATAAAGAGGGCATAATCTGCGTAGCCATTCTGACCGGTCTTGGAGCGGGTAGGCCACTCCGCAATGGCCATATTCCGGCCCTTGGCTGGTCTAATTCCCTTGCTATACCGCAAAAGCTGAGTATCTGCCTCCCAGCCTACCTGCCGAAGCTGTTCATCAATCAACAATCTGGTTTCTGCCTCAGACTTCCGCCGACCATAGGCAGCCTTGACAATGCGTTTCTGCCTTTCCCCAGCAGCCACAGCCTTAGTCTTACGGGCTTTGCTGTTGGCCTCCTCCATAAGCTTTTCTTCTATATCATTTTCTGCCACAGGATTTGGTTGGGAAACTTTCTGAGGCTCAGGCATGATAAATCCTGCCTGAGATGCATCAAAGTCTCCATTTTGACCATAAACCTCCTGAAACCAAGCAGATATACTATGGGCTACAGGCAAATAGCTTTTGCAGATTTCAATGCTGTCCTCATCCTCATGGACTGCATCATTTCTTATCTTCCGCAACTTATGAAATAAGGTGGCCAAAGCATCATCCAGCAAATCATAACGACGCAATTTGTTAATGCGGGAAACAGCCTTGTTAGGCTCTGGATATTCAATATTGTCATATTGATACATTAAATTTATAATGGCCTCTCCCATTTTCCCCAGCTTATAAAGACAGGTATTGGGATCGCTATAGAGATACTGCTCTGCCAAAAGGCCGTATTTATATAAAATTGGAAAATCCGTTGCCAAAAAAGCAAAATTGGACTTCATCTCCATCCCCCCGAAGCATTTATTTTATTTTACTTTATTATAACATCTATATGGGGCAAAGAAAATGCCCCTCTATGTGCCTCTCATACAAAAAAACTAGCAATGAGCCTTGCAAACTCACTGCTAGTTTTTCCTTCTAAGACAATTTAATTTTATTTCCAGGATATTATGGGTACATATACTCAGCCAAGGTTTTCATGGCTTCTATAGCCTGAATGCCGGGATTTACCGTAAGCTTGCAAACTAACTGACATATTATCCCTCCAGTCGATTTTTCAGCTCCGTAAAATACTCCCTTGCCTTTAACAAATCCTGATTATCAGGGTGACTGTAGGACTCCTGAATCCTAGCCTTACGCTCCTCAGTCATGGCATGAGGATGTCCCGCTGGGAACATTTTGGTCATCATTTCCACCATTTTGTAGGAAACAGAGCCTTGACAGATATACTGACCTACCACCTCATTACTGCTATCAAAGAGAGCGGCAATATTTTCCAAGGATTTCTTAGCGTGATCAGAATCAGGATAAGCTCCCAAAGTAGCAAAGATAGCTACCTTCTTACCTTTAATGGTTTTAATAAACTCCTGGGCCTTATCGTCAGCAGTTCCTCGATTAATCCAGCAGCCTACAGCTACCAAATCATAGTCACTAACATCAGGCTTTTCCTCCACTTTTACGGCCTCTACATTATTATTGAGGGCATAGGCCACAGCACTGGCCAATTTCAAGGTATTACCTGTCAAACTTGATACAACAACGATACTTTTCATAAAGTCCTCCTAACAATATCATACATAATATAGGGATATTTCCCCTTGCCAATTTTCTATTTATATTTAAGCACTTATAACATTATGTGGCAAGCAAATCATGGAGCACCATAATCCCTCTATAGGTGGCGGGATGCTGTGCTAATGACAGGGTGGAGCTAATATCTCCACCCTCGTCGAAACCCCATTGAAAGAAAATGCAATGGCATTTTCTTTGAATAATCTAGGGGTTATAATTCACTTTATTGATAATATTTCTCATTATTATTTATCAATGAAAATTCATAGAAAATATTCATTTTTCCGTTTTTTGACAACAAAAAAGCTGCTGCCTCCAAATTGGAAGCAACAGCCTCTTAATATACCGATGATTATTTTACCAACTCAAGAATAACCATAGGAGCTGCGTCGCCACGGCGAACGCCCAGCTTCAAGGTACGGGTGTAACCGCCCTGACGGTTCTTTACAGAGTCGTAGTTAACAATATCAGTGAACAGCTTTCTAACAACATCCTCATCAGCAAGCTGAGCAATAGCCTGACGGCGTGCAGACAAATCACCGCGCTTTGCCAGGGTGATCAGCTGATCTGCAAGACCGCTGATTTCCTTAGCCTTAGCCTCGGTAGTCTCAATGCGCTCGTGCTTGAAGAAGGAAGTCAGAATGCTCTTAAACAGTGCCTTACGGGCACTAGAATTACGACCTAACTTTCTATAAGCCATTTATTTCCCTCTTTCCTTGTATCAAAAATAATGTCAATCAAGCTTCCGAATCGTCTCCAGGAAATCCTCCCATTGCTGAAGGATCACTTTCCTTTAAGGATAAACCCATAGACTTCAGCTTGTCCTTAACCTCATCCAAAGACTTGCGGCCAAGATTACGAACCTTCATAATCTCCTCCTCAGTCTTGTTTACCAGGTCACCAACAGTCTTTATATCTGCCCGCATCAAGCAATTAAAGGAACGGACAGTCAAATCCATATCCTCCACTCTGGTTGCCAGAATGGAATCCAACTCTGGATTGCTGACAACAGTTTCAGTGCTTGCCTCTACCTCTTCCTCTGGCACAAACTCCACCTCTGGAGCAACGGTCAGATTCTGGAAAAGCTTCAGACGGCCAATCAGAATGGCTGCTGCCTTGCTGACAGCTTCTTCTGGCTGAACGGAACCATCGGTCCAAACCTCCAAAGTCAGCTTATCGTAATCAGTGGCATCACCAACACGAATGTCTTCAACCTTGTAATTTACTCGACGAATCGGTGAGAAGATAGAATCTACAAGAATAGTACCGATGGCATCATCAGGACTCTTCTTTTTCTCTGCTGTAACATAGCCCAGACCATGCTCAACAATCATATCTATCTTCAAGGAACCTGCCTCATTGACGGTTGCAATATGCAAGTCAGGATTGAGAATCTCGATATCAGCATCATGAATAATATCTGCTGCTGTTACCTCTTTCTCACCCTGCACGTCAATCCGGATGACCTTAGATTCATCGCAGTGCATTTTGAGGCAAAGCTCTTTCAAGTGCAGGATGATGTTAGTTACATCATCCCGAACTCCAGGAACTGTGGAGAACTCATGCAGCACTCCGTCAATCTTGACAGAGGTAATAGCTGCACCTTGAATAGAGGACAACAGTATGCGGCGCATGCTGTTTCCAATGGTAATACCATAGCCGCGGGTCATAGGCTCGCAGACAAACTTACCATAGCAAAGATCCTCATTACTTTCCTGTATCTCAATCTTTGGTGTTGCGATTTCGATCATGTGGAATTGCCCTCCTCAATAATTCAATGCATCTCTGTACATATCCGATAACAAATGCAAAAAATACACAGAAATTATTATTTGGAGTACAACTCAACGATTGCCTGGCTGTCAACAGGGATATCGAAATCCTCGCTGGCAGGGAAACGATTTACAGTGCCGCTGAAGTTATCAGCGCCAACAGTAATCCAGGCAGGAGTGCTGAGTGCATTGTTGGACTCAGCCTGTGCCTTGAAGAACTCGTTGGAACGGCTCTTCTCAGCTACTGCAACAACATCATTTTCATTAACAAGTGCAGATGGAATGTCACAACGCTTGCCATTTACAGTAATATGACCATGACGAACAACCTGACGTGCCTGCTTACGGGTGGAAGCAAGGCCCAGACGGAATACTACATTGTCCAGTCTTCTCTCCAAAAGGCTAATCAAGTTATCACCGGCGATACCTGGCATCTTCTTTGCTTTTGCATAGTAAGCGCGGAACTGCTTCTCAAGTACACCATAGATGAACTTTGCCTTCTGCTTTTCCTTCAACTGCATGCCATACTCGCTAACCTTACCACGGGTGCGGCGAGGCTGACGCTTGGAACTCTTGCCGAGGCCTACAACGCCTGGCTCAATACCGAGAGAACGGCATCTCTTCAGTGCTGGTACTCTATCAATTGCCATTTATTCTGCACCTCCCATTAAACTCTTCTACGCTTTGGCGGACGGCATCCATTATGTGGAATTGGGGTAACATCCTTAATCATGCTAACCTCAAGGCCGGTAGCCTGCAGGGAACGGATAGCTGCCTCACGGCCAGCACCAGGACCCTTAACGTAAACATCAACCTGCTTCAAGCCATGCTCCATAGCAGCCTTTGCAGCAACCTCTGCTGCCATCTGTGCTGCGAATGGAGTGCTCTTTCTGGAGCCACGGAAACCAAGTCCGCCTGCGCTTGCCCAGGAAAGTGCATTACCGTTCTTATCAGTCAAAGTAACGATAGTGTTATTAAAGGTGGAGCTGATATGAGCAACACCAAATTCAATATTTTTGCGGTCCTTCTTCTTAGGACGAACAGACTTCTTAACTGCCACTCTTTAGCCCTCCCTTATTTCTTCTTACCAGCAACAGCCTTTTTAGGACCCTTGCGAGTACGAGCGTTATTCTTAGTATTCTGTCCACGAACTGGCAGACCCATACGATGACGGCGACCGCGATAGCAGCCGATCTCAACGAGTCGCTTTATATTCAGGGACTGCTCACGACGCAAGTCACCCTCTACGATAACCTGCTTGTCAATGATATCACGAAGCTTTACAACCTCGTCCTCAGTCAGATCACGAGCGCGGGTATCAGGATTGATACCAGTCTCCTTCAGCAATCTCTGGGAAGTGGTCAGACCAATACCATAGATATATGTTAATGCAATCTCAATTCTCTTATCACGTGGCAAATCTACACCGGCAATACGTGCCATACATCAAGCACCTCCTTCTAAAATTATCCCTGTCTCTGCTTATGTTTTGGGTTTTCGCAAATAACCATTACGCGACCCTTACGCTTAATAACCTTGCACTTTTCACAAATAGGTTTAACCGACGGTTTAACTTTCATTGCGTTATGCCCCTTTCATATACTGCCAAAAGCCTTGTTTTGACTATTTAAAACGATAGGTGATACGGCCACGAGTCAGATCATATGGTGTAAGCTCAATGGTTACCTTGTCACCTGGCAGGATGCGGATGAAATTCATGCGAATCTTGCCGGAAACATGGGCTAAAACAACGTGACCGTTCTCCAACTCTACCTGGAACATTGCATTTGGCAATGCCTCCAGAACCTTACCTTCAACTTCAATTACATCTTGCTTAGACATAATGACTCCTTTTTACTTCAGGGTTTCAACAACGTCTGCAAAAACCTTGTCGATTGCCTGACGACCATCAATCTCTACATAAAGACCAGCCTTCTGGTAATACTCGATTAATGGCTTTGTCTGTGCCTCGTATACTGACAACCGATTCTTCATAGTTTCCTCGGTGTCATCTGCACGCTGATAAAGCTCGCCGCCACAGGCATCACACTTGCCCTCAACCTTGGATGGGCTGAACTTAATGTGATAAGTAGCACCGCAGCTGCGGCAGATTCTACGACCAACTGCTCTCTCCACCAGATCAGAAGATGGAACAGTGATGTTGATAACACTCTGCAGGCTCAAGCCCAGCTCAACAAGAATCTTGCTGAGAGCATCTGCCTGCTCAACAGTACGAGGAAAGCCATCCAGAATAAAACCCTTCTTGCAATCGTCCTGAGCCAAACGCTCCTTGACGATACCTACAGTAATCTCATCTGGAACCAGGTTACCGGCATCAATACATGCCTTGGCCTTTTTTCCCAGCTCGGTTCCTTCCTTGATAGCGGCACGGAACATGTCGCCAGTGGAAATATGCGGGATATTGAACTTCTTAACGATATTAGCTGCCTGGGTGCCTTTGCCAGCACCAGGAGGCCCCATCAAAAGAATATGCATTTTTTCCTCCTTACTTCATGAATCCTTCGTAATGTCGCATCACTACCATGGATTCAATCTGCTTCATAGTATCCAAGCCTACGCCTACAACAATCAGCAGTGCTGTTCCGCCGAAGTTAACGCCCTCTAAATGGGTGGCACTAGCTATTACGGTTGGCAGAATAGCTATGAACGCAAGGAAGAATGCTCCTGCAAGGGTAATACGAGTCATGACATGATCTAAATATTCTGCAGTAGGCTCTCCCGGACGAATACCCGGGATAAAGCCACCGTATTTTTTCAGATTCTCTGCCATATCCGATATCTTTACAGTAACCGCGGTGTAAAAATACGTGAAGAAGATAATCAGCAGTGCGTACACTGTCGAATGTAGCGGTGTACCCCACGCAAAATACCCGGCAAAATCTTTTACCCAGGGGATATCAATAAACTGGGCAATAGTTACTGGAAACATCAGCACGGATGACGCAAAGATTATTGGAATTACTCCCGCGTGGTTTACCTTCAGCGGGATAAAGCTGGATTGCCCGCCATACTGTTTGTTGCCGACAACCCTTTTGGCGTAGGAAATTGGAATCCTACGATAGGCGGTATGAATTGCTATAACAAAGACAATCATAGCCACCGCAATTGCTACAAAGAAGAACACATTTATATAGGAAATGGTTCCTGCCTGCAAATAATGATAAATCTTGCCAATATTAGATGGCAGAGCTGCCACAATACCTGCAAAAATAATTAGTGAAATACCATTCCCCACGCCGTTAGCAGTAATCTGCTCACCGACCCACATGAGGAATACCGTACCGGCAGTCAAGGTAATTGCAATAATCAATGTTGATGCCGGACCAGGATTTAGAACAGCCTCCTTCAGACCGATGGACATACCCATTGCCTGGAGGAATGCCAATGCTACAGTGAAGTAGCGTGTGACCTTGGTGGTTTTCTTGTGCCCCTCTTCGCCTTCCTTTGACCATTGCTCCAGTGTAGGTATTACTACATTCAACAGCTGGATAATGATGGATGCGTTAATATACGGGGTAATACTCATGGCAAATATGGAAAACTTGCTAAGAGCACCACCAGAGAACAAATCCAACAAACCGAAAAGAGTTCCGCTGTTAAACAGTCTTTCAATGGCTGATGGATCAACGCCTGGAACAGGTATATGAGTACCCATTCTGAACACAGCGAACATAACCAGAGTAAAGATAACCTTTGTCCTCAGCTCCGGAATCTTAACGATGTTTGAGAGGGCTGAAACCAATCAGATCACCCCAACTTTTCAACCTTACCGCCTGCTGCAGTAATCTTTTCCTCTGCAGTCTTGGTAAAGCCGTTTGCTACAACAGTCAGCTTCTTGGTGAGCTCACCATTGCCCAGAATGCGAACGCCATCCTGGATGTTCTTCAGAACGCCAGCCTCTACCAATGCTACTGCATCAACAGTGGTGCCATCCTCAAAACGATTCAGAGTTTCAACGTTAACCTCTGCATATACGTTAGCAAAGATGTTCTTGAAACCACGCTTTGGTAATCTACGATAGATAGGCATCTGGCCACCCTCGAAACCAGTGCGAACGCCGCCGCCGGAACGAGACTTCTGACCCTTCTGACCCTTACCGGAGGTCTTGCCATTACCGGAACCCAGACCACGACCTACACGGAAACGTACCTTGCGGGCGCCAGGAGCTGGAGATAATTCATTCAATTTCATCTGTCTATTGCACCTCCCTGAACTCAAGCCTGCTCTTCAACAGTAATGAGATGCTCAACCTTGTGGAGCTGGCCACGGATGGACTCATTATCTGGAAGCTCAACTGAGGAATTTAACTTCTTAAGACCCAATGCTTTAATAGTAGCACACTGTGTAGCGGGTCTGCCAATCAGGCTTCTGGTCAGAGTAATCTTCAACTTTGCCATTTTCAAATCCTCCTTAACCCAAAAGTTCCTGTACAGTCTTGCCACGGAGCTCAGCAACCTTCTCAGCCTGCTTCAACTGCTCCAAGCCCTTCAGGGTAGCACGTACCATGTTGTTTGGATTAGAGGAACCCAGAGACTTAGTCAGGATGTCCTTAATACCAGCCAACTCGAGAACGGCACGAGCTGGGCCACCAGCGATAACACCAGTACCTTTGGCAGCTGGCTTCATCAGCACACGGCCTGCACCGAATACACCAATCATCTCATGAGGAATGGTGGTATCCTTCAGGGAAACACTAATCAAATTCTTCTTGGCATCTTCAACGCCCTTACGAATTGCCTCAGGTACCTCTGCAGCCTTACCCAAGCCTGCACCAACCTGACCCTTCTCATTACCAACAACTACCAATGCGCTGAAGGAGAAGCGACGGCCGCCCTTTACTACCTTGGCAACGCGGTTAATAAATACAACTCTTTCCTGGAACTCAGGAGTCTCGTTGTCAATTCTAGCCATTTATGTACCTCCTTTACAAATTTTAGAATTTCAAGCCTGCTTCACGAGCTGCTTCAGCAAGTGCTGCAACACGGCCATGATATACATAACCACCACGGTCGAATACTACCTCGGTAATGCCCTTTTCGATAGCGCGCTTTGCAACGGCCTCGCCGATTGCCTTAGCTGCCTCAACATTGCCGCCATAGTTCTGGAAATCCTTATCCTTTGTGCTGGCAGATACGAGAGTAACACCTTTAACATCATCAATAACCTGTGCATAGATGTTGCTCAAGCTACGGAACACGTTAAGACGTGGTCTCTCAGCAGTGCCGGAAATGTGATTGCGTACACGCAGGTGACGCTTCTGACGAGCTTTATTCTTATCTTCCTTAACAAACACTGTCGGTTACTCCTTTCTGCTAATTATTTCTTGCCCTTCGCGCCAGCTTTACCAACCTTGCGACGAACAAACTCACCTTCGTACTTAATACCCTTGCCCTTATATGGCTCTGGCTTTCTGTAGTCGCGAATCTTTGCGGAGATTGCGCCAACAGCTTCCTTGCTGACACCACTTACTACAATCTTAGTTGCAGCTGGGCACTCAAACTTGATGCCCTCAGGTGGCTCAACAACTACAGGGTGAGAGAAGCCCAGGGACAGCTCCAGGTTCTTGCCCTTTACAGCTGCTCTGTAACCAACACCATTGATCTCGAGAGTCTTTGCAAAACCCTCGCTTACACCAATAATCATATTGTGCAGCAGGGTACGGCTCAAACCGTGCAGTGCTCTGTGATCCTTATTATCAGAAGGACGCTCTACAGTCAGAGTGTTCTCCTCAATGTTAATCTTCATGTCCTGATGAATCTCGCGTACCAATTCACCCTTAGGACCCTTTACAGTCACCTTGTTGCCATCCTCAACCTTAACAGTTACGCCGGCTGGGATAGTGATAGGTGCTCTACCAATTCTTGACATTAGTACACCTCCTAACTATTAAATAATTACCAAACGTAAGCTACAACCTCGCCGCCGAGACCAGCCTTGCGAGCATCCTTATCGCTCATGATTCCCTTGGAAGTGGAAATAATGGCGATACCCAAACCGCCGAGAACACGAGGGAGCTCAGCTGCCTTTGCGTACTGACGCAGACCAGGCTTGGAAATACGCTTAATACCGGTAATTACCTTTTCACGGGCTGGACCATACTTCAGGGAAATAGTGATTACCCCCTGCTTGCCATCCTCAGTGAAGGTGTAATCCTTGATGAAACCCTCTTCCTTGAGTACCTCAGCAATAGCCTTCTTAATCTTGGAACCAGGGATTTCTACCTTCTCATGGAATACGGAATTTGCGTTGCGCAGACGAGTAAGCATGTCTGCAATAGGATCAGTCATTACCATGTAAATCGATATCCTCCTTTCAAAATTTCGTGTGGCCACATAGGCTCACTTAAAAGATTTTATCAGTTTCATATACGTCTGTCAATGGTTTTGTGTATAATTTGTGGATAAATTACAAAAAAAATTTCCACAGTCAGAAAACCAACTGCGGAAACTTTTTCCTACTATATTATATTACGCTGTTTTTTCGCAGCCACGGCTTTCACATTCATCAACTTCGCCGCTAATCAATTCCTTGCCACAGTGCTTAACCACCAGCAATGCCAAGGTCATCAGAGCCAAAGCCAGAATCAGCTGCAGGCCATCAACCATAAAGACAAACTGGTCAGCAGGCTTGTTGACAATACCCCACACACTCATAACCAAGGCAGACATGGTAACCAGGAACATCATGGTCATAGGCACATAAAGCATCCAACCCTGACGACCAGTGGTCCGCAGGAATACAGCCAGAGAAATAAGTACCAGAGCAGACAGAAGCTGGTTGGCTGCACCGAAGAGTGGCCAGATATTCATATAACCTGCCAGGCACAGGAAATATGCCAGAACCAAGGTTACAATGGTGGAAAAATAAGTGTTCATGCAAAAACCAGCAACACCACTTGCCTCCTGGCCCTCACTTGGAGCAAAAAGCTCCTGGAAGGACATTCTACCAATACGAGCTACAGAATCAATGGTGGTCATACCAAGGGCAGATACACACATGGTAATGAAGCAGGAGGACAGGCCAGCAGGCAGGCCAAACATATTGAAGAAATTACTAATGGAGCCGGCAAAAATCTGGAACGGGGTTCCCTTTGGCAGTACGCCATCAGTAGCAGCAGCACAGGCGATAACCAGAGCAACTACACCTAGCAGGGATTCAACCAGCATGGCGCCATAGCCAACAGTAAGCATATCCTTTTCGTTGGCAATTGCCTTGGAAGAAGTACCGGAAGAAACCAAGCTGTGGAAGCCAGAAACCGCGCCACAGGCAATGGTAATAAACAGGATTGGGAACAATGGCTTGCCATTTACCTCGAAGCCAACGAAGGCAGGCATATTAATCTGTGGGTTAGCTACGATAACACCGATAACACCACCTGCAACCATGCCCAGCAGCAGGAAGGAGCTAAGATAATCACGAGGCTCCATCAACAGCCACATTGGCAAAACGGAAGCAATGAAGCAGTAGCCAAAGACTACATAACGCCAGCTGGCCACATCCAGATACAATGGGAAGTTCATACCCACTACAAACATGAGAGCAACCAGTACCAAAGCCACAAAGAATTTTACAGCACCAGATGGCTGGAACTTTCTAATGTACTGGCCAAAACCCATAGCCACTACAATGTACAGCAGGGAAATGGTAGCTGCCTGAGCACCAGGTACATTCAGCTCACCAGTCTTGGTCATGCCATTAAAGGTATTGGCAATAATATCAGAGAAGGCTGCAATAACCAGCAGTGTGAAAAGCCAGCAGAACAACAGGAAAAGTCTTCTACCAGTCTTGCCTACATACTGCTCAATCAGCATACCCATGGACTTGCCCTTATTCTTTACAGAAGCATAAAGAGCGGTAAAATCCTGTACAGCACCGAAGAATACACCGCCAAAGAGGAGCCACAGCAAAGCTGGCGCCCAGCCAAACATGGCAGCAATAATAGGGCCGGTAACAGGACCTGCACCAGTTATGGAAGAAAACTGATGGGAAAATACTGTAAATCTGGAGGCAGGGGAATAGTCCTGACCATCCTCAAATTCTACGGCTGGAGTCTTGGCCTGTGGATCTATTCCCCAGGTCTTTACCAGCCAGCGGCCGTAACCTAAATAGGCTGCAGCAAAGACGACGATGGCTATGCCAATAAGAGTTAAACCATTCATCACAAATCCTTCTTTCCTTTATAATACATACATAAAAATAATTCCCGCCAACAACGACACTGTCAGCGGGAATGAAAATCGGTATATAACCATAATTTAGATTTCTCACAATTCGCACCGTTGCGACTGAGTTGTATAATATATTTGAGAAGTATATTATCACTATGGTTTTTAGATGTCAATGGAGTAAAGGAAAGAAGTAATTTTCTGATAATTTAAAAATCTCACATACATTTAATACAATAAATTTAGCAAAATTGTGTAAACCTGTAAACCATAGAAAATAAGAAAGGGACTGTCCCATTATCTATAACATTCTGGCTTGAAGCCTAATGAGAAGATAATTTAGCGAGACAGTCCCTAAATATTTTATTTAATTGTCATTTGCTGGCAATTACATCATGCCTGGCATACCACCCATAGCTGGTGCTGCAGGAGCTGCGCCCTCTGGAGCTGGCTTATCAGCAACCAAAGTCTCAGTAGTGAGAACCATAGCTGCAATGCTGGCTGCATTCTGCAGAGCGGAACGAGTTACCTTGGCAGGGTCTACAATACCAGCCTCAATCATGTTGACATACTTGTCGTTAGCTGCATCGTAACCAATGCCAACGCCGGCCTTCTTAACCTCAGCAACAACTACGCTGCCCTCCAGGCCTGCATTGTTAGCAATCTGGCGAACAGGCTCCTCAATAGCGCGACGAACGATATTGATACCAGTCTTTACATCGCCCTCAGCCTCCAGCTTATCGAGAGCTGGCAGAATGTCAACGAAAGTAGTACCACCGCCGGCTACAATACCTTCCTCAACAGCAGCACGGGTAGCGTTCAAAGCATCCTCTACACGATACTTCTTGTCCTTCATCTCTACCTCAGTAGCAGCACCAATTTCGATAACAGCTACACCGCCGGACAGCTTAGCCAGACGCTCCTGGAGCTTCTCCTTGTCGAAATCAGAAGTAGTATCAGCAATCTGCTTCTTAATCATCTCAACACGAGCTGCAATTGCTTCCTTGTCACCCATACCATCAACGATGGTAGTGTTTTCCTTGGAGGAATGTACCTGACGAGCACGGCCCAGATCCTCGATGGTTACGCTATCCAGCTTACGGCCAACTTCCTCGGAGATAACCTGACCACCGGTAAGGATAGCAATATCCTCCAGCATAGCCTTACGGCGATCACCAAAGCCAGGAGCCTTAACAGCCAAAGCCTTGAAAGTACCACGGAGCTTATTAACAACGATGGTAGCCAGAGCCTCGCCATCCAGATCTTCAGCAATAACAACCAGCTCCTTGCCCATCTTAACAACCTGCTCCAAAATAGGCAGAATCTCGTTGATGGAGGAAATCTTCTTGTCGGTAATCAGGATATATGGATCGTTCATAACGGCTTCCATCTTATCGGTATCAGTAACCATGTAAGGAGAGATATAACCACGGTCAAACTGCATGCCCTCTACAACGGACAGGCTGGTTTCCATACCCTTGGACTCCTCAACGGTAATAACGCCTTCCTTACCTACCTTCTCCATAGCATCGGCAATGTAGTTACCGATTTCAGCATCTGCGGAAGAAATAGTAGCAACCTGAGCAATCTCAGATTTGCTGTTTACAGACTTGGATACGGACTTAATCTCCTCAACCAAGGTCTTAACTGCAGTCTCAATACCCTTCTTCAGTACCATTGGGTTAGCGCCAGCAGCTACGTTTCTCATACCCTCATGAATCATAGCCTGAGCCAACAGGGTAGCAGTGGTAGTACCATCACCAGCAATATCGTTGGTCTTGGTAGCAACCTCACGAACCAGCTGTGCACCCATGTTCTCAAATGGATCCTCCAGCTCAATATCACGAGCAATGGTAACACCATCATTGGTAATAGTAGGAGCACCAAACTTCTTGTCCAGTACTACATTGCGGCCCTTTGGACCAAGAGTAACCTTTACTGCGTCAGCCAATGCATCTACGCCTTTGCCCAGTGCACGGCGTGCTTCTTCGTTAAATAAAATCTGCTTTGCCATTTTGTATTTACCTCCAATATATAGTCATAAGATTGTCCATGCAATCTGTTCTTACTCAGCAATTGCCAGAATGTCACTCTGACGGCATACCAGATAATCCTCACCGTCAACCTTTACCTCAGTACCTGCGTACTTGGAGTAGATTACTGCGTCGCCAACCTTTACGTCCATAGGGCTTCTCTGACCATCCTTGAACTCACCAGGGCCTACAGCTACAACAACGCCCTTCATTGGCTTCTCCTTGGCGGTATCTGCCAAAATAATGCCGCTAGCGGTCTTGGTCTCTGCCTCTGCAACCTGGATAACAACTCTGTCACCTAATGGTCTAATCATGTTAATCTGCCTCCTAATATTTAAAATCATATTAAACATTTCCGTTGTTAGCACTCTTTTCCTTTGAGTGCTAACTGCAAGTATTATAATAAATCCTTTTCGTCAAAAAGTCAATAAGTCAATAAAAATTTCTCCCATTTTTCCAAGGTTTCTTAACCGACTTTTTAAGATATATGTTATGATGCGGTATAAATATATTTGACTTCATTATCACATTTGGCATTTTTTGTCTACAGTTTGGAATTGATAATTGCAATTTATTATTTATTTATATCAAATATAACTCTTTTCGATATTTTATCTCAATATGTGACAACATTTTTAGGCTATTTCACTTACCACCAACATTTTTGCATAAAAAAACACAATGAAATTTCTCATCGTGCTTACTTGGCTATATTTTTCTTCACTGATACATAGCTTCATCATATATTTTTATCTTTAATCATTAAGAAATCGATAGTTTGCAACAACATTATTATTAGCAGAAAAATAAGGGCATATCTGCCATACAAACCGAATACGCCCCTTTTTCACAAATTTTGTAAATATATATTTTTTATTTGTAATTAATTAAGTAAGTTTATTGTATCGGATATTTCATGAACTATATCCGATAACCTTACAATAAAGCAGCATATTTAGCAAATTCACTCCTAGGTATACCAATAAACTCCATAGCCTGTTCTTTGGACCAACTATTCTTGGCAATAATCACCCGCAAAATTTCTACAGTTTTATTCAAAGCACCAATGGCTTTGCCACGTGCTTCTACCTTGTCCAATACTTCACACATATTGAATTCCTCCTTTTCATGAGAAAGTTCTCTGTAAATTTCTACATATTTATCATCCTGTGTTAACACAGACATCAATTTTAGGAAACTATCTGTATGCCTGATTTTTATGTCCTTTGGTACATAACCTTTATTTTCATTAAGCTGTACAAAATAGTCTGCAATAATCTGAAAATCACTGGTAAATTTTTTTACCTGCTCCCCTGTAAGTCTTGGCACATCAATCAAATTGATTTTGTAGTCATTAACAAATGGCTTCAAATCATCAGATATTTCCAATACATCATATAAGCTAAGTGGCTTCTTCCAAGGTACTTTGCCAAAATATAGCACAATAGTTACAACTGGATAACGCTTATGGCGGATTTTATGCTTTTTACCTGTTTCTTCATCAATAACTATTTCGTCTTGGTTCATTTCATCCCGATAGGAACTGCCATCATAACCAATTACCCGCAAGGGCATATCCATATCTATAGCCAATTGATTCTCTACTCCCAGCAGGGCTAAACGAATGTAACAGTTCTTATCCGTCCAATATTTGGCTACATCCCGCTCCTGTTCGTGTATTACATTATCATCAGCTTTATACTGTGATTTCGCCATTGCATCAACAAGAGCTTCTGGTTTGATTACCTCTCGTCCATCAAAAAGTGTGCCATTAACTATATCCGAAAAAACATCGTTATACGCTTCAAAATTTTTCTGCGTAATATCCTTTTGTCCCATAATCACAACACCTTTCCTATATTATCGCAAATTAGAAAATCCAAATCAAGTTGATACTAAAAAATGTGATACCATAAGCCATTTCTTGTCTTTGCACCTCCCAATATTTTATTCATAGACAACAAAAAAACCCTTTGCAAAAATAAACTTACAAAGGATTTACATATTTATATATTCGATAATATTTTCCAATCTCCTGCTTGAGTAGGAATAATTTTTATTTTCCTCTATCTTAGTAAAAAATAGGTCGTTCCAAATTGTGCCAAAGCAGAAAGACGCAATGAATACACTAATAAGCGGTATGGGAATACCCTGCACAGGTACTCTTCGCGCCTCGGTACTTAGCGATTCATGAGCTTTCGGGGCGTCAGCCACGAATTGCCTCATGAGAGCTTTAGTACCGCTAGGCGAGAAAAGTAGCGAGAGCGTGCCTGAAAGGGTACTCCCATATCGCCATATAGAGAATTGATGTATTCGGCAAATCAAGATTTAGCAAAATGAAAAAGTCCCAATTCCATAATCGGTATCAGGACTTTAATTCACTTTATAGATTTATGCGAAAAACTCTCTTAGGCTCCCAGCATTTCCATAGTATGCTCAGCCACCAGTTCCGCAGTCATGCCATCATTAGTAGCCACCCCAGTATCAATAGCAGCCTGCGCCACAGCAGAAGCCACTCTAGGCGCTACCCGCTTATCAAATGGGCTGATAATAATATTATCCTCACTCAGCTCCTCCTCTGGAATCAAGGAAGCAATCGCTGTAGCAGCCGCAATCTTCATCTCAGTATTAATATCCGTAGCTCTTACATCCAAGGCCCCACGGAAAATACCAGGGAACGCCAACAGATTATTTACCTGATTAGGGAAATCAGAGCGGCCAGTGCAAACAATACGAGCTCCAGCCTTCTTAGCCAGCTCAGGCATAATCTCAGGCTCTGGATTAGCCATAGCCATAATAATGGCATCCTTATTCATAGACCTAACCATTTCCTCAGTTACACACTTAGCCACAGAAACACCAATAAACACATCAGCACCCTTGATAACATCCACCAGAGAACCAGCTTCCTTACGCTTATTGGTAATTCTAGCAATATCCTCCTTATAAGGATTCATACCCTCAAGCCGGCCCTCATAGATAGCCCCCTTGGTATCACAGAGAATAATATGCTTAGTCCCTACAGCCTGCAGCAGACGAGTAATCGCCATACCAGCAGCACCAGCACCATTTACCACAACCTTGGCATCCCGGAAACGCTTGCCAATCAGCTTGAAGCCATTCATCAAAGCAGATACTGCAACAACAGCAGTACCATGCTGATCATCATGGAAAACAGGAATATTCATAGTCTCCTTGAGACGAGTCTCAATATCAAAGCACTCAGGAGCCTTAATATCCTCCAGATTGATGCCACCAAAGCCTGGCTCCAGCATCTCTACAGTCTGGCAAATATCATCCACATTGCGGGAATTCAAACAAAGAGGCACGGCATCCACACCGGCAAAACTCTTGAAGAGAACCGCTTTGCCTTCCATTACTGGCAGACCAGCGCCAGCACCAATATTGCCCAAGCCCAATACAGCAGTACCATTAGTTACTACAGCTACCATATTGGATTTGGTTGTATAATCATAAATCTTGTTATAATCATCCTTTATTTCCAGGCATGGCGCAGCAACACCAGGAGTATAGGCCAAAGTCAAATCCTTGGAGGAACCCAAATCCACCTTGCTGACAATTTCCAGCTTACCCTGATTTTCCTTATGCAATTCCAAAGCTGCCTTATCTACGTTGCTCATAATTACCACACCTTCCATACATTTAAGAACCCATATATTTTTTCTATATGTTATATACTACATATCAAATATTGATACGTGCTATATATTGGTTGTTATAATACTACAATCCAGCAATCTTGTCTACTATTTTTTTGACAATTGTTAAATATTTCTGTCAAATCCCCTGTCCATAGACATTTGTACAACAAATTTATTTTTAGGCATTTTCCCTATTCATTACAAAATAAATAAATTTTCACAAGCGATTTATAAAAAATTATTTGGCAAAATACAAAAGGCGCACCCATCATAGGTACGCCTAAAAGCAAATATTTTTCTCAAATTTTTTTATTTGGTGGCAGCGCGAATAATAGCCTCTGCCACCTCTTTGATGGTTTTCCGCTTGGCCATACTATATTGCTGAATCTTCTTAAAGGCCTCCGATTCTGTATATCCATGGGCATCCATCAGAATCCCCTTGGCTCTATCCAAGGTTTTACGCATAGCCAAGGTATCCTTCACCTTGAACAGCTCATCCTCCAGCTCATGCATTTCCTGATAACGGGAAAGAGCCACCTCTATGGCAGGAAAAAGATTACTTTCCTGTACCGGCTTTACCAGATAAGCCAGTACACCAGCCTCTGTAGCCCGCTTAACCATATCAGCCTGACTAAAGGCTGTCAACAGCAGCACAGGAGCTATTTTTTCCTCTGTAATAATCTTGGCCGCAGTAATGCCATCCATCTCAGGCATCTTTACATCAAGAATGCACAAATCAGGCTTGTAGCGACGAGCCAGCTCCACAGCTTTTTTGCCATTAACAGCCTCTCCTACCACCTCATGACCTGCTTCCTCCAGCATTTCTCTGACATCCATGCGGATAACAGATTCATTGTCGGCAATAACAATTTTCAAGGATTTCATCAGTATTCTCCTCCCTCAGGATTCTTCGGTATACTAATTCGAGCACGGGTACCCTGCTGATTATATAGCTCTATCTCTCCTCCCATGTCATCCCTGACCAGAGTGCGGATAATCTGCAAGCCTAGGGAGCGCGTTTTCTCCACATCAAAATCCGGTGGCAGACCACAGCCATTATCATAAAGCTCCAGCACATACCCATCAGCCGACTCTTCGGTATGCAGGCCGATAAGTCCCTGCTGGCGTCCCTCAAAGCCATGCTCAATGGAATTAAGTATCAGCTCATTAATGATTACCGCCAGATTGCTGGCTGTTCTAGAGGGCAGTATCACTTCTGGCCCATCAAAGCTTTGCTCCAATTGAAAATCCCCAGCAATCATATTGGGAGCCACTGTATTAAGGATATTTCGCGTTACCTCCATAACACGAATTTCCTCCGCATCCTGCTGAGACAGAAATTCGTGAACCACGGACATACTGAGAATTCGATTGGTGCTTTCCTGCAAGGCAGACTTTACCTCTGGCACCTTGGAACGGCGGGCTTGCAGCCGCAAAAGGCTGGCTATGGTTTGGAGATTATTTTTGACACGATGATGAATCTCCTGAATAACAGCAGATTTTATCTTTATCTCCCGCTCCTTTTTTCTAAGCTCGGACACATCGGAAAGCAGCATAATCCGTCTTTTTAGCATACCTGCTTCTTCCAGCTTAATATCCCGCTGTACCAGCACAAAATCCCGAATCTGAATTTCCCGCTCATAAGGACGGCTGCTGTCAATGGTTTCCTTGTGGAGCATAGCACTTAGCTCTCTATCCTGCATACGACAGCCCACAAGACTAGCAATACCCAGGGCTCTATAAATTCTATTGGCAGACAGATTGGCAAAGACAATCCTATTGTTGCTATCAGCAATAATAATACCAGTACCAGGACTCATAGGGTGGAACTCATCCTTATCCAAAGGCTTTTTGGCATAATCCAACAGATATAAGGCCGTATCCATCAGCTGATGATAATTGCTGGAATTGGCATAACTATGACCTGTTTCCAGACTTACCACCCCAATAACATCATTGCCACATTTAATGGGCTGTACATACATTTCCAGATTGATACCAAAACGCCATTCCCGCTGGCCTTGGATAAATTTTCCCTTGGCAAAGGCCGCTGCAATCAGTGGCTCCTCCAGAGTAGAAACAAAAGCTCCTTCTCCTGTCAGCTCCACCTCTGAAAAAAAGGTATGAGGCCTGTAGTGCTTCAATACCAGCATCTTGCCCGGTTCCTTGGTTTGCACATAAAGATACAGATAGGCATGAGCCAAATCTGCCACAAAGGGCAGACTTATCTCGATTCTTTTTAAATGCTCAATCTGCATGGCTGTAAGATTGGTTCTTTTGCGACACTGGGATGTAATATTTACGCTGTATGCCTCTCCGCCCTGCTCCATAGTGAATTACCTGTCCTTTACAAATCCTGCAATTCCAGCCCTGGAACTGCGTTGAGATATAAATCGGCAAAATTGCTAGCCAAGGATTGATAATAGCCTCGACAACCAATCATAGCAGCATTGTCCGTGCAAAGAATTTTATCTGGATAGCAGAATCTAATACCAGCCTTCTCCGTAGCAGCCCGTAATCTGCTTTCCAAAGAGCTGTTGGCCGCTACCCCCCCAGCCAATACCAAAGTATTACATCCTACTTCCTTAACAGCACTAAGAGCCTTGGCAATCAGCACCTCAATCACAGTATTCTGGAAAGAAGCAGCCACATCTGCCTTATCTATTTCTATTTTTTTGCATTTCATGCTGTTAAGATAATTCAGCACAGCAGATTTCAGACCGCTAAAGCTAAATTCATAATTGCCCTTTTCCTGCAAGGCCTTAGGGAAATCAATAGCATTAGGATTTCCCTCCTGGGCTAATTTATCAATCTGAGGGCCTCCTGGATATGGCAATCCCATAACTCTGGCTACCTTATCAAAGGCTTCCCCTGCTGCATCGTCTCTGGTCTGTCCCATTAGGCTAAAGGAATTATAATCCTTTACATGCACCAAGGAGGTATGTCCCCCAGATACCACCAAGGCCATAAATGGTGGTTTCAAATCCTGATGGCTGATAAAATTGGCAAAGATATGCCCCTCCAGATGATTTACCCCAATCAAAGGCACATCTAGTGTAAAGGCCAAAGCCTTGGCAGCAGATACTCCTACCAGCAGAGCACCTACCAAGCCAGGGCCATAAGTAACAGCTATCTGGTCAATATCAGCAAGCTCCACGCCAGCCTTGGCCAAAGCCTCATCAATGACAGGCATAATATTAACAATATGCTTGCGGGAGGCAATCTCCGGCACAACACCACCAAATTTCTGATGTATAGGTATCTGAGTTGATATAATATTGGACAAAACCTGCCGCCCTCCTCGCAGAATAGCGGCAGAGGTTTCATCACAGCTTGATTCTATTGCAAGAGTAATTTTCTCGTCCATAATTTCTCCATTTATCTATATTACGCTTCAAAGCTTGGTATTCCACATAATCTCCGCGGCCTCTACAGGATTTGTATAATATTTGGGCCGCTGGCCTACACTGCGAAAGCCCAGGCTGGTATAGAGATTGATAGCCACCGTATTGGAAGGACGAACCTCCAAGGTCATAGAGTCCACCCCCAGAGCCTTTACCCGACTGGTTAGCTCATTCATCAGCCTTCGCCCCAGTCCCTGTCCCTGATAATCAGGATCTACAGCCACATTGGTAATATGGCCCTCATTTGCCAGTACCCAGCAACCTGCATAGGCTACAATCAGATTATCTCTGTCCACATCTCTGGCTATAAGATAGTAGGCATCAGTGTGGGAGGCCTCCTCCCAAAAGGACTGTCTGGACCAGGGCACAGGCATACAAGCCGCCTCCACTCTGGCTACGCCATCAGCATCCTCCTGAACCATGCGGTAAAATTCAATATTTGCCATCCTTATTTCTCAGCCTCATCACTGGTTCCAGTGGCTTCCTTTAGGGCTGCCTGACGCTTTTCCCACAAAACCTCCGCCTCAGAACGACGGATGTAAATAGGCTCCAGATTCATCACAGAATCCACCTTAGCCTGAGCCAATCTGCTTAGCCCCGCCATAGCCACATTGGCAGCTCTAGGCATAACCATATGCTGAGGTGGTATCTGAAAATTAGCAGGTAAATCCTGTCTATTGGCCAGCTTTTTCTGCACCATATCCCCTACAGCCATTACAGTTGTGTCCTGCTGACCACACAGCTCCAGAGCTTCATCCAGGGTATATACCTGCACTGGAGACAGCTCAACTATTTTGCTCTCCTGCCAAGCATAAATTCCACTATATACATTTCCCTTCTGAGCATCTATGAAAGGAATTGTTACTATACCGGGCACAGGATAATGCCAAGCCAACGCTTCTGTAGTAGGCACTCCAATAATAGGAATATTTAGGCCATAGGCAATAGCCTTGGCAGCCCCCAAGCCAATACGCAAACCTGTAAAGGAGCCTGGCCCCAAACTTACGGCTACTGCTTTCAGCTGATTTTTTCCTACACCAGCCATTTTTAGAACCTGTTGAATATGAGGCAGCAATGTTTCCGAATGAGTTAATCTAGTCTGTACTGTCAGCTCCCCAAGGAGCTTTTTTTCATCTGCTACAGCTACACTGGAAACCATAGTGGCTGTATCTATTGCTAAAATTGGCAAAGCGCTTCCATCTCCTTATATACATTTTCTAATTCCTGGCCTACCAGCTCAAAGCGAAGAATTCGCTGCTGTTCCTGCTCCGTTCTCTGAATTTCCAAGGATATGTAATTTTCTGGCAAGCAGTCCATAAATTTCTCAGCCCATTCAATCAATACCAGTCCCTCTGGTTCCTCAACATAATCATAAAAGCCGATTTCCTCCAATTCATACTCCTGCTCTAGTCTGTACAAATCAAAGTGAAAAATGCTGATTCTTCCTTCATATATATTCATCAGGTTAAAGGTGGGACTGGTTACATCCCCCTGCACCCCCAATGCTTTAGCCAAGTTCTGCACAAACAGGGTTTTGCCAGCACCTAAATCACCATTGAGGCAGATTACGGTACCAGGCTGAATAATATCTGCTATTTTTTTTGCCAGCAAAGCTGTTTGCTCAGGACTGGCTGATTTATATTCAAACATAAATTATTCCTGCTGTCAAAATCAGGACAGCAGTTTTACCACCTTTCTCTTTATATCACACATATTAATGGGTGCTGGATCTCCCAGCAAAGCAAATCTATTTTTCACAATATTGTATTTTCTAAATATTTGAAAACCCTTTTTGCCAAAAGCAAACCGATAGTACCTGTTACAATCTGGGGCCAGCTCATCATCAGCAATATCATGCCACTAACAGGTGCTGGCAAATCTATAATATGAATAACCGACAAAGTACCTGCATATAATATTAAGGCTTTGACAAAAGGGCTTAGATACAACAACCTACTCTGTTGCCATCTTCCTGACAACAAAATGTAAACTGCATTGCCCAAAGCTACCACGGGAATCATCAACACCACAGGCAGCTGGCCCTGCATAAAGGCCCCCAATGGCAATATTATACCTATAATACCAGCCCACCGGCTATTGGTACACCAAATACTCAGCACCATGACTGTATTCAAAAGACTGCCTATCAAAAACATATTCACCGGCCCAGGAATCATGGGCATAATCAGGCGAATACTCTGAAAAACCAAGGCTACCGCCAAAAACATAGCCAGCTTTATCCATACCCTCTGCATAAAAATCATCTACCTATTCTATATCCAATATGTATTTTTGTCATCTTAAAATTTTATCACATTGCCTGTATTATAGCAAAATAGTTCCCAAAATTCCCTTGATTTTATCGATAATTATTATCCGTTGATATTTTTTATAATCTTTAAAATATAGAGAAATAAGTAGCATTAAGAAGATAATGAATAATAATCGTCAAATTTCGCTGGATTTCGTGGTTTTCTTTTGAGGGAATTTCCTATATAATAAAGCCATAAGGTTGAGAGACCGAAGGGCAGTACAACATGAGCAAAGGCTGTGACTGTCAGGGACAGTTTAGGAGCTGTTTCATATGGATGAGTAAATTTGTGTGTTATATATTTAGGAGGAAAAGATTATGAAGAAGTTTGTTTGCACCGTTTGTGGTTATGTACATGAGGGAGATACTCCTCCAGCTGAGTGCCCAATCTGCCATGTTGGCGCTGATAAGTTCAAAGAGGTAGAGGGTGAGATGCAGCTGGCTGATGAGCACAAGCTGGGTGTTGCTCAGGGCGTTGATGCAGAAATCGTTCAGGGCCTCCGTGATAACTTCAATGGCGAGTGCTCCGAGGTTGGTATGTACTTGGCTATGAGCCGTGTAGCTGACCGTGAGGGATATCCAGAGGTTGCTGAGGCTTTCAAGCGTTACGCTTTTGAGGAAGCTGAGCATGCAGCTAAGTTTGCTGAGCTGTTAGGCGAGGTACTTACCGATAGCACTGAGAAGAACTTGTCCATGCGTGTAGATGCTGAATTTGGTGCAACCGAAGGCAAGAAGAAGCTGGCTGTTCGTGCTAAGGAATTGAATCTGGATGCTATCCACGATACCGTTCATGAGATGTGCAAAGACGAGGCTCGTCATTGCAAGGGCTTCGCTGGTCTCCTGAAGCGTTATTTCAACAAGTAATTTTCTTTAAGAATATCCCATATTCCCACATATATCCCATTAACAACCTGCTCTGATTAATTTCGGAGCAGGTTGTTTTATTTTGCAGATAATACCTTAGTTTATTTTTAGGCAAAAAAAATTCCTTCGGAACAGCAGCTGCCATCCCGAAGGAATCAATATTTCCCTAGAGAAATAATATTATTTTTGCTTACGCATTTTCTGCATTAGCCAGGCTGTCCAGAATATCTTTATCAGAAGCATCCTCTTCACCCTGATATACTACCTTGATATTGCGGTAGCGGCTCATACCGGTACCAGCTGGAATCAGCTTACCGATAATAACATTTTCCTTCAAGCCGATAAGTGGATCAACCTTGCCCTTGATAGCTGCATCGGTGAGAACACGAGTGGTCTCCTGGAAGGACGCAGCAGACAGGAAGGAATCAGTAGCCAAGGAAGCCTTGGTAATACCCAGCAGAACTGGCTTAGCCACTGCTGGCTCCTTGCCCTCTTCGATAGCCTTGGTATTAGCTGCCTCGAAGATATTGATATCCACCTGATCACCAGGCAGGAACTCAGTACCGCCAGCTTCCTCAATCTTAACCTTGTGGAGCATCTGACGTACCATTACCTCAATATGCTTATCGTTAATGCCTACACCCTGAGACTGGTATACCTTCTGAACTTCATATACAATGTAGCTCTGAGTAGCCTTCATGCCGCAGATATGGAGAATATCATGTGGATTGATGGAACCTTCGGTAATCTTGCCACCAGTCTGAATGTGCTGGCCATCCTTAACTGCCAGATGAGAGCCGAATGGAATAATATATTCACGAGCCTCACCAGATTCAGGCATAACATATACAGTAAAGAGGTTGCCATTCTCCTTGACGGTAACAGTACCCTCAACCTCGGAGATAATAGCATTATGCTTAGGCTTTCTAGCCTCGAACAATTCCTCGACACGAGGCAGACCCTGGGTAATATCGTCGCCGCCTGCGATACCGCCGGAATGGAATGTACGCATGGTCAGCTGAGTACCAGGCTCACCGATGGACTGAGCAGCAATAATACCAACAGTCTCACCTACATTAACCTCGGTATTGTTGGCCAAATCACGACCATAGCACTTGATGCAGACACCGTACTGAGACTTACAGGTCAGTACGCTGCGGATAGATACGCTCTTGCGAACCTTGCAGATCTTCTCTGCCAGATCCTTTTCCACAGTATCGTTAACGGAAGCAATCTTCTCACCAGTAGCAGGATCAATAATATCCTCAGCCAGTACACGGCCCAGAATACGATCTGCCAAAGGCTCGATTACGCGGTTGCCATCAACAATCTCCTCAACGGAAATACCGCGAACATTGTTGTTGCGAACCCGAACTTCCTTGGCATCACTGTTGAGAACAGCCTCGATATATTCCTCAGTAAGCTTAACACCGGCAGGAATAATCTCATTGCCCATGCTGTCAACAACATCGGCAGTAACTTCCTTGCCCAGCATCTGATCCATCATAGCCTTGCGGATAGATGCACGAACATTTTCTTCTGGTGCACCCAGCTGTACAGTCTCGGTAACAGAGGAGCTACCAACGATGGTATCATTGTTGTCGGACTGGCCACGGAGAACCAGCTCAGATACACCAGCCTCTCCTACCAGCTCCATGTCCTCAGCGGTAAGCTCAGTACCAGTTTCCAGAATAATCTCACCAGTCTCAGGGCTGATAACATCCTGAGCCAGCAGACGACCTGCCAAGGAATCAGTCAAAACCTTAACTGCATCTGCAGCAGTCTCAGCCAGCTTAGCACGCTCACGAACCAGATTAATGCCTACAACATCACAGTCATCCTCACGAACGATTACATCCTGAGCAACATCTACCAAACGACGAGTCAAATAACCAGAGTCTGCGGTACGCAGTGCAGTATCCGCCAAACCCTTTCTAGCACCATGGGAAGAAATAAAGTAATCGGATACGGACAGACCTTCACGGAAGTTAGCAGTAATAGGAATCTCAATGGTTTTACCAGATGGATCCGCCATCAGACCACGCATACCTGCCAGCTGACGCATCTGAGACTTATTACCGCGGGCACCAGAGTCAGCCATCATGTAGATTGGATTGAATGGGTCATTAATCTCGTAGTTGTCATACATTTCATCAGCAACGTCCTCAGTAGCCTTGTTCCATACGGCGCAGACCTTCTTATAACGCTCATCATCAGTAATCAAACCACGGGAGAACTGACGCTCAGTCTTGGTAACCTGAGCCTGAGCTGCTTCCAGAATATCCTTCTTCTTAGGAGGAACAGTAATATCGGAAATAGCTACAGTCATACCTGCAATACATGCATAGTGATAGCCAAGATTCTTTACGCCATCAATAACCTCGGCAGTACGGCTGGCTCCCAGTTCATCAAAGCACTTAGCAACCAGCTTGCCCAGCTGCTTCTTGTTCATCAGAACACCCAGGGACCACTTGCCAGTTTCCTTATCCTGCTCGTAAGAACGAACCTGTGGAGGCAGAATCTCGTTGAAGATCATGCGGCCCAGAGAGGTAGTAACCAAGCCATAATCCTTGGTAGTACCATCTTCCTGCTTCTCCACAATCTTAACCTGAATCTCAGCCTGAATATCCAGCTCCTGATGCTGATACGCCAGCAGAGCTTCATCAATACCGGTGAAAATCTTGCCCTCACCAATAACTGGATGCTCTGGAGAGGATTTGCGCAGCTTGGTCAGGTAGTAAGCACCCAAAATCATATCCTGGGAAGGAACGATAATAGGGCTGCCATCCTTTGGTGCCAAAATGTGGTTAGCTGCCAGCATCAAGACACGAGCCTCAGCCTGAGCTTCAGCAGACAATGGCAGATGGATAGCCATCTGGTCACCATCGAAGTCCGCGTTGTATGCAGAGCAAGCCAATGGATGGAGCTTCAAGGCACGTCCCTCAGTGAGGACTGGCTCAAAGGCCTGAATACCCAGACGATGCAGGGTAGGTGCACGGTTCAGGAGCACTGGATGCTGCTTAATAACATCCTCAAGAACATCCCATACTTCTTCCTGGGCACGCTCAACCATACGCTTAGCGTTCTTGATATTGTGAGCAATCTTCTCACTAACCAGCTTCTTCATAACAAATGGCTTGAAGAGCTCCAAAGCCATTTCCTTTGGCAGACCGCACTGATGGAGCTTCAGCTCAGGGCCTACAACGATAACGGAACGTCCAGAGTAGTCAACACGCTTACCCAGCAGGTTCTGACGGAAACGTCCCTGCTTACCCTTAAGCATGTCAGACAAGGACTTCAGAGGACGATTGCCAGGACCGGTTACAGGACGGCCACGACGACCATTATCAATCAGAGCATCTACAGCCTCCTGCAGCATACGCTTCTCGTTGCGGACAATAATGTCTGGAGCACGAAGTTCAAGCAAACGCTTCAAGCGATTGTTTCTGTTAATGACACGACGATACAGATCGTTCAGATCAGAGGTAGCAAAACGGCCACCATCCAGCTGAACCATTGGGCGCAGCTCTGGAGGAATAACTGGAACTACATCCATAATCATCCAGGATGGCTTGTTGCCGGAGCGTCTGAAGGCCTCAACAACCTCCAGACGACGGATAGCACGAATACGGCGCTGCTGGCTGGCTACATGCTTCAACTCGTCAGTCAGCTCCTTGTGCAGGACATCCAGACCATTTTTCATGTCCTCAGTCTGCTGTTCCTCTGGCAAATCTGCCTCCAGCTCAACCAAAAGCTCCTTGATAGCCTCGGCACCCATGCCTACTACAAAATCACGACCGTAGTCCTCACGAGCCTTGCGATACTCCAGCTCAGACAAAAGCTGCTTCTTGGAAAGAGGAGTATCCTTTGGATCCAGAACAATGTAGGAAGCAAAGTAGAGAACCTTCTCCATAGCCCGTGGTGGAATATCCAGAATCAAGCCCATACGGCTTGGGATACCCTTGAAATACCAAATATGAGATACAGGAGCTGCCAACTCAATATGGCCCATACGCTCACGGCGTACCTTGGAGCGAGTGACCTCAACACCACAGCGATCGCAGATAGTACCCTTATGACGGATACGCTTGTACTTACCGCAATGACATTCCCAATCACGAGTTGGTCCAAAAATTTTCTCGCAGAAAAGACCGTCCTTCTCTGGCTTCAAAGTACGATAGTTAATAGTCTCTGGTTTCAGTACCTCGCCATGAGACCACTCACGAATCTTGTCAGGAGAGGCCAGGCCTATGCGCATTGAATCAAAGTTATTTACATCCAACAAGGAGGTGTCACTTCCCTTCCATTATTCTTCAGTATTATCATCATCGGACAGGAACATATCCATGTCCTCGTCATCATCTGCTGGTTCAACATCATCGCCGCCAATATCAGCAATAATATCACCATCAAAGCTGTCATCATCTTCATCGGACTGAGATGGCTCGTCATAATCGCTAGCATATTCATCGCTTTCATTAGCTCTGCCGCTATCATCTACAGAAGCCATATCTGCCTCACGAACTACGTCCTTGATGCTGATGTCATCATCATCATCATCCTGAACCATAATCTCGTTGGCATTCTCATCCTGTACCTTAATATCAAGGCCGATGGACTGCAATTCCTTGATCAGAACCTTGAAGGACTCTGGTACACCAGGCTCAGGGATATTCTCGCCCTTAACAATAGCCTCATAGGTCTTAACACGGCCTACAACATCATCGGACTTAACAGTCAGAATCTCCTGCAGAGTGTAAGCAGCACCATATGCCTCCAGTGCCCAAACCTCCATCTCACCGAAACGCTGGCCGCCGAACTGAGCTTTACCACCCAGTGGCTGCTGAGTAACCAGAGAGTATGGACCTACGGAACGGGCATGAATCTTATCATCAACCAAATGATGCAGCTTCAGCATGTATACGCAGCCTACAGTTACTTTATTCTTAAATGGCTCACCGGTACGTCCATCATAGAGGACAGTCTTGGCGGTTGGGTCCATGCCAGAAGCACGAATAGTATCAAATACATCGTTCTCACGAGCACCATCAAATACAGGAGTAGCAATATGAATACCTGCCACATCTGGCTTTGGCATACCATACTGATCAAAGTCATAGCCAATAGCCCGGAGACGTCTTTCAACGGTAGGATCTCCTTCCTTAATCTGAGTGCCCAGATTGCGGATAGCCATACCCAGATGAGTCTCCAGAATCTGACCAATGTTCATACGAGAAGGCACGCCCAATGGGTTCAATACAATATCCACTGGAGTACCGTCTGGCAGGAACGGCATATCCTCTTCACGCATAATGCGGGAAACTACACCCTTGTTACCATGACGACCGGACATCTTATCACCAACAGAAATCTTACGCTTCTGGGCAATGTAGACACGAATCATCTTATTTACACCAGGGTTCAGCTCATCATTATTCTCACGGCTGTAAATCTTAACATCTACAACCTTACCAGCCTCACCATGAGGAACCTTCAAAGAAGTATCACGAACCTCACGAGCCTTCTCACCAAAGATAGCCCGCAGGAGGCGCTCCTCAGCAGACAGCTCAGTCTCACCCTTTGGTGTAACCTTGCCTACCAGAATATCACCAGTACGCACATCGGCACCCTTGCGAATAATACCATATTCATCCAAATCCTTCAGGCTTTCGTCGGAAACATTTGGAATATCACGGGTAATTTCCTCTGGTCCAAGCTTGGTATCACGAGCCTCACAATCATATTCCTCAATATGAATGGAGGTATAAATATCACGCTTAATCAGGTTTTCACTAAGAAGAATAGCATCCTCGTAGTTGTAACCTTCCCAAGGCATGTAGGCTACGATAATGTTATAGCCCAAAGCCAGCTCGCCGTGGTCAGTAGAAGGACCGTCAGCGATTGGCTGATTTGCTTCTACCTCGTCACCCTTAAATACGATAGGCAGCTGGTTAATGCAGGTACCCTGGTTGGAACGAAGGAACTTCTGCAGCTTGTATTCATCACGCTTGCCATCAGCAGTACGAACTACAATATTATCAGCAGTTACAGTTTCAACCACACCGGCATGCTTAGCCAGAATCATAACACCGGAGTCACAGGCAGCCTTGTACTCCATACCAGTACCAACCAAAGGAGCCTGAGTACGGAGCAACGGTACAGCCTGACGCTGCATGTTTGCACCCATCAGCGCACGGTTAGCATCATCGTTTTCCAGGAATGGAATCATAGCTGTTGCAATGGATACAACCTGCTTTGGTGATACGTCCATGTAGTCAACCTTTTCACGGCGAACCTCAGTGGTCTCCTCGTGAATACGAGCAACTACACGCTCATTCTCGAACCAATCATGATCATCAAGAGGCTCGTTGGCCTGAGCAATAATCAGGCTGTCCTCTTCATCAGCAGTCAAATATCTTACATCATCAGTAACCCGCTTGTTTTCCTTATCCACCCGGCGATAAGGAGTCTCCATAAAGCCAAAGCGGTTGATTCTTGCATAGTTGGACAAGGAACCAATCAAACCGATGTTAGGACCTTCTGGTGTCTCGATAGGACACATACGGCCGTAATGAGAGTTGTGTACATCTCGAACCTCGAAGCCTGCACGCTCACGGGACAAACCGCCAGGGCCAAGGGCAGACAGACGCCGCTTATGAGTCAGCTCAGCCAGTGGGTTATGCTGATCCATGAACTGGGACAGCTGGGAGGAACCAAAGAATTCCTTGATAGCTGCCACAACAGGACGAATATTAATCAAGGTAGAAGGATTGGTTACATCCTCCTGCATGGACATGCGCTCCTTGACTACCCGCTCCATACGGGAAAGGCCAATGCGGAACTGGTTCTGCAGCAGCTCGCCTACAGAGCGAACACGACGGTTGCCCAAATGGTCAATATCATCAGTCTTGCCTACACCGTGCATCAAATTCAGCAGATAGCTGATGGAAGCAAGAATATCGTTAATAGCAATGGTACGCTGACGATATTCCAAGGTTGGGGAACAAATCATCTGGAGAGAACCACCCTCATCATTGCTCTTAACATGAAGAACGATGGCATTGCCCTCACCAAAGATTGCCTGCTCCTGCTCAGTGGTAATATTTTCCAGCATATCTGCATCAATCAGGGTATCAGCAGGAACCAGAATCTCACCAGTTTCCTTATCCAGCAGAGGCTCTGCCAGAATCTGGCCCTGAATACGACGCTTCCAGCCCAGCTTCTTGGTCAGCTTGTAACGACCTACAGTTGCCAAATCATAACGCTTAGCATCAAAGAACAGGCTGCGGAGCATCTGATGAGCATTATCTACGTTGAAAGGCTCACCAGGACGAATACGACGATAAATCTCCTCCAAAGCGTCAGCACCAGTAGCGGTATTATCGCGCTCCAAAGTGGATCTAATAGCATCATCGTTATCGAAGAGTGCCAAAATTTCCTCATTGCTGCCAAATACCAGATTGGTAGTGCCTACATTGAGGTGGTCATCATTACGGCCCTGCATAGTTGGTACAGTGCCGTCGGAAGCAGCCAGCTCAGCCAGACGCAGCTTCTCCTGCTGATTGATATAGTTCAAAGCACGGAGGAATACAGTTACAGGCAGCTTACGGGTACGGTCGATACGAACAGAAATTACATCATTAGCATCGGTTTCCAGCTCAATCCAGGCACCACGGTTTGGAATCACAGTGGAGTTGAAGAGGGACTTACCAGACTGGTCTACAGTAACGCCATAATAAGCGCCTGGAGAACGTACAAGCTGGCTGACAATAACACGCTCAGCACCATTAATAATAAAGGTACCAGAAGCAGTCATCAGAGGGAAATCCCCCATGAATACCTCAGAATCCTGGAAGATACCAGTGGTTCTGTCCAAAAGGCGAACCTTGACACGCAATGGAGCTGCATAAGTAGCATCTCTTTCCTTGCTTTCATCAAGGCTATACTTAGGCTCTCCCAGCTCATAGTCCAGCAGGGAAAGGCTTACCTTGCCCTGAAAATCTGAGATTGGAGAAATATCCTGGAAAATCTCCATAAGGCCCTCGCCCTTGGTGTTATTTTCCCAGTCACCGATAAACCACTCATAGGACTTTCTCTGAATGTCCAGCAAATGTGGCATCTCCATGACTTCTTTAATCTTTGCATAGCTATACCTGGTTCGTTTGCCCACGGGCACAGGATGAAACATTAAAAACTTCACTCCTTAGCAAAAAATACTGAAAACAACAAAAATCCGTACATGAAAATAGAATGGAATCACAACACCCCTTCATGGGCTAAAACCACACGGCGCGTTGCCAAAAGGACTACTCCCTTCTGATGACTCCATTTGAAAATGCACGAATTAATTTCTCTATTAGTAGCATTTAATTATACATCGTAAATATATTACTTGTCAAGAAAAAAGACCGTCCCTTGCGGAACGGTCTTGAAAATTTCAGTTGAAATTTTAGGCTTGAAGCAAAAATTACTTCAACTCTACAGTTGCACCAGCAGCCTCGAGCTTGCCCTTCAGATCCTCAGCGTCAGCCTTGGATACGCCTTCCTTTACAGGAGCAGGAGCGCCATCAACCAGAGCCTTAGCTTCCTTCAGGCCGAGACCAGTAGCCTCACGAACAGCCTTGATTACGTTGATCTTGCTTGCGCCAGCGTCCTTCAGAACTACATCGAACTCGGACTTCTCAGCAGCAGCGCCGCCAGCAGCAGGAGCAGCAGCAGCAACAGCTACAGGAGCAGCAGCGGATACGCCGAACTTCTCCTCAGCAGCCTTTACGAGCTCGGACAGCTCCAGAACAGTCAGGTTACCAATTGCCTCTAAAATCTCTTCGTTAGTCATTTTAAAATCCTCCGTATAATCATTAATTAATTTTCGAAAATATATTAAGCAGCCAAAGCAGCTATCTGCCAATTATGCAGATGCCTGCTCCTCCTTCTGCTTACGAACTGCATCAAGCACAGTAACGATACTGCGGAGCATAGAACCCATAACGCCAACGGTGTTGGACAGTGGAGCCTGAATGCTGCCCAGCAGCTTGCCCAGAAGAACCTCGCGGGATGGCAGAGAAGCGATAGCCTTAACCTCGTCAGCGGTTACAACCTGACCCTCTACAATACCAGCCTTGATGGTCAGGATACCCTGATCCTCCAGGTTGTTCTTCTTCATGAACTCGCTAATAACCTTTGCAGGTGCAACTGCATCCTCTGCAGATACAGCCAGAGCAGTGGTACCCTCCAAATGAGATACCAGATCCTCCATACCAGCCTCGGTAGCTGCAATACGAGTCATTGTGTTCTTAACTACATGGTAATTTACACCAGCCTTACGCAGCTCGGAACGCAGCTCAGTATCCTGAGCAACAGTCAAGCCCTTGTAGGAAACCAATACGGCACCCTTTGCGCTAGTGAGTTTGTCCTTTAATTCAGCAACAATTGCTTTTTTCTTTTCAGTAACAGCCATGAATACACCTCCTCTCAAATTTTAAGAGCAAAAACGGCCTCCGGCTGATTTACCGGAGGCCGCAGTGTTTCATGCTTAACCATCCGGCCTCGGCAGGCGTTTCCTTTATGGATTTCAGTAATCTAAAATCCTACCTGCTGTCTACAGCCATAGACTATTTTATTATACAGCCCGCAAAATGTCAAATATTATGCGTGAACTACTGGAACGCCAGGGCCCATAGTAGCGCTGACAGTTACAGAGCGGATATACTGACCTTTTGCAGCAGCCGGTTTTACTCTAATTAAAGTATCCATCAGTGCGTTAAAGTTAGCAACCAGCTTCTCTGCATCGAAAGAAGCCTTGCCGATAGGGCAATGTACATTACCAGCCTTATCGGTACGGTACTCAACCTTACCAGCCTTAATCTCACTGATAGCCTTAGTCAGGTCCATAGTAACAGTACCCAACTTAGGGTTCGGCATCAAGCCACGAGGACCGAGGATCTTACCAATACGACCTACGGTACCCATCATATCAGGGGTAGCAACAGCTACATCAAAATCGGTCCAACCGCCCTGAATCTTTGCTACGATTTCATCGGAGCCAACGAAGTCTGCGCCAGCGGCCTCAGCCTCGTCTACCTTTGCACCCTTGGCAAATACCAATACACGCTTGGACTTACCAGTGCCATGTGGCAGCACCATTGCGCCACGAACCTGCTGATCAGCGTACTTAGGATCTACACCCAGACGCACATGAAGCTCAATGGTCTCGTCGAACTTTGCAGTTGCAGTCTTCTTTACGAGCTCAATAGCCTCTTCAACAGTATAAACCTTGCCAGTCTCAAGAAGCTTTACAGCGTCCTGATACTTCTTACCTGCTTTTGCCATGAAAAAATTCTCCCTTCGTGGTAATAACGGATTTTCCTCCCACGGGTGCTTCGTTCATTGACTATTAGTCAGTGATAACGATACCCATGCTGCGGGCAGTACCCTCAATCATACGGGTAGCAGCCTCAACGCTTGCAGCGTTCAGATCCTGCATCTTGCTCTCAGCAATCTCCTGTGCCTTAGCACGAGGCAGGGTAGCAACCTTATTCTTGTTTGGTTCACCAGAAGCCTTCTCAATACCTGCAGCCTTCTTCAGAAGTACAGCAGCTGGAGGAGTCTTGGTAATAAAGGTAAAGGATCTATCCTCAAATACAGTAATCTCTACTGGAATAATCAGACCAGCCTGCTTAGCAGTTCTCTCATTGAACTCCTTAACGAAGGCCATGATGTTAACACCAGCCTGACCAAGTGCAGGACCTACTGGAGGAGCTGGAGTAGCTTTACCAGCCTGAACCTGTAACTTTACCATTTTAGCGACTTTCTTTGCCATCTTGAATCCACCTCCTTAAATGGAAATTAATTCTTTTCAACTTGATCGAAGTCAAGTTCAACATTAGTTTCTCTGCCGAACATATCAACAAGAGCTTTAATCTTACCCTTCTCGTCGTCAACAGATACAACTTTTGCTGCAAAATTTTCAAATGGGCCGGAGCAGATTTTTACTGTCTCCCCAACTTCTACATCAATATCATGTACAACCTTGGTCTTTTCTACGCCCATTTCCCTCAGAATGTTCTCATACTCATCTTCAGTCAAAGGAATCGGCTTGGTGCCAGAACCTACAAAACCAGTAACGCCATCCGTATTGCGGACATCATACCAGGTTTTTTCATTGACAATCATATTCACCAGGACATAACCTGGGAAAATCTTCCTCTTGATTACTTTTTCGACGCCATCCTTCTTCTCAACCTCTTCCTTTTCAGGAATGATTACATCGAAGATCTCGTTCTCCAGACCCATGGACTGAACCTTCTGTTTGAGACTTTCCAGCACCTTGTTTTCGTAACCGGAATAGGTATGGACTACATACCAGTGTCTAGCTGATTCTTTCTCGGATCCCATCCCAGACGCACCCTCCAGTCTTTAACGTACAATGAGATTAAACAATCTTGCGAAGAAGCTATCACAAATCCAGATAAGTGCGCAAACGATAAACACGGTAATGCTAACCACTACAGTGTATTTCGCCAGCTCACGTCTGGTAGACCAGGATACCTTCTTCATCTCAGCAGAGACTTCACGCAAAAACTGCACAGGGTTAAAGCCTGAAGACTTCGGCTGAGCACCTGACGTCTTTGTCTCCGCCATTGCTTCACATCCTGTCTTATACTGCAAAACCCAACAACTGCGGACTAATTACTTAGTCTCCTTATGCAGAGTGTGCTTCTTGCAGAACTTACAATACTTGTTGAATTCGATTCTATCAGGATCGTTCTTCTTGTTCTTGTTGGTCTGATAGTTGCGGCTCTTGCACTCAGTGCAGGCCAACGTAACTGCATTGCGCATTTTATGCACTCCTTCTGATTAGATTATTGAGACACCACAAAATGTCACTGATATAATTTATCACAAATACCTACGCATGTCAATAACTTCATAAGGAAATACTGACAATCCTGACATTTTATTTATCGGCATAATAAAACCCCTCACAAGCAAGGGGTTAAATCACATAGTTGGTGGCTGCGAAGAGATTTGAACTCCTGACACTCCGGGTATGAACCGAATGCTCTAGCCAACTGAGCTACGCAGCCATATAATGGAGCTGATAACCAGAGTTGAACTGGTGACCTCATCCTTACCAAGGATGCGCTCTACCTACTGAGCTATATCAGCATAATAACAATTTGGTTGCGGGAAGAGGACTCGAACCTCTGACCTTCGGGTTATGAGCCCGACGAGCTACCTACTGCTCCATCCCGCGATGATAAATGGTGGGCAGGGATGGATTCGAACCATCGTAGCCTACGGCGACGGATTTACAGTCCGTTCCCTTTAACCACTCGGGCACCTACCCACATCATCTGTCAGCTATACAGTGTGTAACCCGCTGACAGATATATACTATAGCAGTTTATCATCAAAGAGTCAAGCACTTTTTGAAAAAAACATTATTATTTTGTGTTAAGCAATCCTAATATGTCATTTCCTGAATTTGCTGCCATATATGATGCCACAGCTTCAGCAGTTTCTGTCTCTTCTGCTTTCCAGATGCCTTTTTCTACGACAGTGTCTAGCAGCTTAGGGCTCTCCTCCTGAACTGCTGCATGTGTCTTGGTCTGAGAAACAATCTTGCCATCCTTCATCGTAGTGATAAGCGTAGAACCATCTGACAAAATCCTCGTTACAGTAACTGTATCTTCATCACTAGCATCATCACTGCCTGCTCCTAGAGACGGGCTCTCGCCTTTCTTCATCTTCTCCAAAATCTGAGAAAACATTTCGCTGGTATCTGAGCTATTCTTTTTAACTGTACCTGATACGCCAAAGCCAATACCCGTAGAAGCACCATCAATTCTTGCACTCATATCCAAAAGCTCCTTTCACGCACGGCATACCATGCCGTCGAAACGCCTTTCATTCCTTTGATTACTGTTCGGCAAAATCCCTGCCACTATATCTATCGTCAAAATTTAAGATTTCTTAATATGGCAAAAATCCCTGCTGATTAGGGATATACCGTAAAGGGAGGAGGGTATATCCAAAATCAAAAGGGAGTTTTTAATATTATGTAATTAGCTTTCCAATGGCTGGCCGCCTACATCCTGACCGTCCTTTTTCAGAATAGCAAAGGCATAGATGCTGGCTACCATAACAATACCGGAAATTACCAGGAAGGTGCTCTGATAGCCGATATCGTCATGCAATGCCCCCAATGGGGTGGAGAAGATAATCTGGCCTACCTGAGCCGCAATCTGGAAGCCTACCATATAAATGGTGGCAGACATACGGGTATCAAAATGCAAAGTGAAATAGCGGAAGATACCCAGAATGAACAAAGCAGTTTCTGGTGCATGGAGCAGAATTAACTTGCGGACACCGATTTTCTTCATCACAACTGGTACTACACCCATCATCAGGAACTCCAGGAATACCTGTAGATACCCCAGCCAGCAAAGAACAGCAGAATTTCTGCGGAGCTTGCTCTATAAAAAGGATTGGCAAATGCCTTTAACTTATCCATAACCTTTAACCCCTCGTCTTAATACTTATTAGTTTCTTCTTCCAATTTGTAGACAACTGCCTGACAGCTGCTGCCCATTTCTATGGTCAGTGGTGCATCCCAATAGATTCTCTCAGTAAATGTTCTTTCCCCTTCATTTACAAAGATTTCAGCAGAGGTCTTGTCCACAAAAATCTGTAATTTCAGATTGGCAAAATCTGCTACCTGAGCTGCTCTCTCCCCATCCTTGGTATTGCGCTGAATAACCAAACGGCCGCCTTCTGTATCTGCTCCAATGGTAAGATTGTGCTCTCCATCGGTAATGGTAAACAGTTCTCCATCTGCTGCCTCAAAAGCCAGGTTCAACTCAGCTGTTCTTGGCAGCTCATATTCATGACCAGTCTCCATCACACCTGCTATAAGCTTGGCAGTTCTCAATGCTTCCATTTCATTAACAGGCTGCTGATAAATATGGTCATCCTTGATATGCAATTCTCTAGGAATAGTCAAAGCACCAGCCCAGCCATCCTGCTTTTCATGCATATCAGAATCCCAGGCATTCATCCAAGCCACCATAACTCTACGGCCATCTGGAGTCAGCATGGTCTGAGTAGCATAGAAATCGTGACCATTGTCGATTTCTACAAATTCACCTCTGGAGAGAACCTTGTCCTCTCCCAGCTGGCCCATAATATAGCCAGTCTGGTTCAGATTGCGGAATCTATCTCCATCTGCCTCCAACCCCTGTGGAGACATCAGCAGTACATCCTGTCCATCCAGATGGAAGAAATCAGGACACTCCCACATATAGCCTTCCTCCTTCAGATTCTTGGCCTTGGAAAGTATGGATACCCGCTCCCAATTAATCAAATCCTTGGAGACAAAGAGCAAAGCCCGTCCCAGCTCGTCCTCTCCCTGACTGCCCAAAACCATGTAGAAGGTATCTCCCTCTTTCCAAACCTTTGGATCACGGAAATGCTTGGTATTGTCTGCTGGCACTCTGAGAACTGGATTGCCTTCATATTTGGTAAAATGTACCCCATCCTCACTATAAGCCAAGTTCTGATTCTCATAGAAGGATTCATTGTCATTTGGCTCAAAATAATGATGACCAGTGTAAATCAGCCACAGCTTGCCATCATGCTCAATAGCACTGCCAGAAAAGCAGCCGCTTTCCATATCACCTGGAACCAAAGCTGTTGGCAAAGTCTCCCAATGAATCATATCCTTGCTGCGGGCGTGTCCCCAATGCATAGGCCCCCACTCTGCTGCATATGGATAATACTGATAAAACATATGATAATAGCCCTTGAAATAGGAAAAACCATTTGGATCATTAATCCAACCACTTTTTGGCATCAAATGATAGCCCAAACGATACCGCTGATTTGTTACCTGCATTTCTTCTTTCACCAAAATACCCCCATTTTTCTTCGCACTTATTATCTCGAACCGGTTTGATACTTCTATAATAGTTATAAAACAATAATTTGTCAATAGCTTTTTGAGATTTGTATAAACGATTTTTGATAATAAAAAGCGAAACCTGTCTAACAGGTCTCGCCCTTCAAAAGCCTTGGCTGTAACACCCAAGGTAGATTATCTTTTGTACCTTTTACCTTGCTGACCACCTTCTGAGCTGCAATAGCCGCCAATTTCTCAATAGGCTGCCTTACTGCTGTTATGGGTTGAATACCAGTCTGAGTCATCCCGGTGCCATCATAAGCCACCATTTTTATATCCCGGGGTATGCGATACCCCCTTTGAGCCGCCACCCGCATACAGCTGGCTATGGCCATATCGGAACCAAATATACCATCAATATCCCGATATTCCTTAAACAGTTTTTCGGCTGTTGCCAAAAAATCCTCATAGGTAAAAGCATTCCAAGGCATTTCCAAAATATCCGTTGTCACGCCATGCTGCCGCATGGTTTCGTGAAATACCCTGTGGTAATCATTAGCAGGAGTGTGCACCCCCTGATACCCCTCAATACCAATGACATGATGACAATCATGCTGTAAAAAAGCCTCTGCCGCCAGCCGGCCACCTATGCAATGGTCACAGTGAACAATGGGAATATTGTCATTGAGGTAACGGTCAAAGGCAATAACTGGCTCCTTTAGCCCCTCATAAATAGACACATCCAGAGAATGAGCCCCCATTATAATGCCATCCATAGTTTGTCTTTTTAGCATTTCAATAAATTTCCGCTCTGAATTTTCCTTGTATTTGGTACAGCAAAGCATCATCTTATAACCCAGACTGTACAGCTCTGTTTCCAAAGCCTCTGCCAGCTCAGAGAAAAATGGATGGGAAATAGATGGTACTATAACTCCGATAATATTCGTCCGCTGCAGGGACAAATTCCTGGCCATTTCGCTGGGAATATAATTCAGCTTTTCCACAGCTGCTTCTACCTTGAGACGGGTTTCCTCAGAAACATAGCCTTTTTTATTCAACACCAGAGATACCGTACTAGGTGCTACCCCGGCTTCCTTTGCAACATCCTTAATTCTTGCCATATCCTCTTCCTGCAAAATCTCCTTATATCAACAAAAACACTATGCCTTAGCAATGAATTTTTTTACTTCTGCCACACTGCGATTCAATACCAGCTCCTCTGGGAAGTCAATTTCCGTCAACAACTTCTGAGCTTCCTCAAAACAGCCTACCCAGGATGGATCATGGGCATCGGAATCCACAATAATAGGAGCGTCATACTGCCGGCACAAGGACAACATTGTTCGATAATTCTCTACACAGTTCCAACGATATTCCGGCTTCAAAAAGGAGCTATTGTTAACCTCCAAAGCCACATGATATTCCTTGGCTGCCTGCACCAATCTCTCATAATTCAGTGGCGTATGGTCATCATCTGGATGGGAAACGAATTTGATCCGAGGATGCTTCATACAGCTAATGAGATTGTCTGTATTCTGCTCCCGGCCTGCATCCTTGTAGCAACAGCTGTGAATGCCCACAATGCCATAATCAATCTGATTGTTCAGCACCTTACCAGGTATATCCAAGGTGCCGTCCTGCAACACATTTATTTCACTGCCAAATAACAGCTCTACCCCATACAGCCTTTTAGGCACCAAATGCAAATTGCAATAATATATATCTTCTACTGTGCCTGGCATAGAGGGAGAATGTTCTGTAATCCCTAGCAGCTTCAATCCCTTTTCCGCTGCTCCCTGGGCCATTTCTCTAATGGTGCCATAGGCATGTCCGCTGGCAATAGTATGAGTATGCATATCTAATTCAAAATTCATTTTGAGGCCTCCGTAATTTCATCTCCATTTCAATCTCGTTTCTATTGTAGGCCAAAAAACAAGGAAAAACAAGATTACATTTGTTTTTCAACCAATTTGGACAAAAAAATACTGCTGTATCCCCCCAAAGGCATACAGCAGACAGACTGTAGACAAATATGGCAGCGAGTGTGGATAACTCGCTGCCATATTTGTCTACGGTCTGACCGTCTACTGTTAATTAGTAGGCGGTTTATTTTTACTTTATCTTCTACCGTGGCTGGCGTTTTTGGCCTTGTCTCTCAATCGTCTGGAGCGATTGTTACGGCCCTTATGCTCTGAACCTTTGCGGTTGGCATAACGGCTCTTGGCCTGCTTGGACTGTTCCTTTTCGGCAGCAGCCTTTTTGGCAGCCATTTCCCGCTCCCGCTTTTCCCTTTTAAGACGGGAAGCCAGACTACGAGAGGACACATCCTTCTGGATATGGTTCTTAATGCCGGCCTCAATACGCCGCAACTGGGAATACTGGCGAGCATTAACAAAGGTAATAGCTGTACCCTGCTGACCTGCTCTACCTGTACGGCCAATGCGATGAATATATTCCTCTGTATTGCGAGGCAAATCATAGTTAAAGACATGAGTTACCCCTTCAATATCCAGCCCTCTGGCTGCAATATCTGTAGTAACCAAAATCTGCAGCTTGGCCTCCCTGAACTTCTTCAGGACATTAGTTCTCTGCAACTGGGACAAATCCCCATGAAGCTCATCAGCCAAATAGCCTCGACGGGCCAAGGCCATAGCCACCTGAGAAACCCGGCTCTTGGTACCGCAAAATACCATAGCCAGATATGGATTCTGCTCGTTAATCAGCTCGCACAGCTTGTCCAGCTTGGAATCCTCTACCGTATCCACAACCCGCTGCTGAATATTGTCCAAGGTAATGTTCTCAGTCTTGATAATTACATGCTGGAAGTTTGTCATATAGCGATGAGCCAGAGCCTTTACCTTGTCCGGCATGGTAGCAGAAAACAGCATAATCTGTCTATCTCTGGCCATAGTACCCAGAATCTGCTCCACATCCTCCAAAAAGCCTCGACGCAGCATTTCATCTGCTTCGTCCAGCACAATGCGATTAGTATTAGCAAAGGTAATGGTCTTGCGACGCATATGATCCAGAATACGCCCCGGAGTACCAATAATCACATGAGGCTCTCTCCCCAGTTTCTGCTTCTGCCGTTCAATATCCTGACCGCCATAAATAGCTAGAGAACGAACTCCATTGGCTTTCCCCAGCTGAGCTGCCACCTTGGCAATCTGCAAGGTCAGCTCTCTGGTAGGAGTAAGAATCAAGGTCTGAATATTGTCAGCCTGCACCTTGATTCTATCGTAGATAGGCAGGAGAAAAGCCAAGGTCTTGCCTGTACCGGTCTGAGCCTGCACAATGGTATCCTTGCCATTTCGCAGGGCAGGAATGGCCTCTGCCTGTACCGGGGTGGGCTCCTTGATGCCCAATTTCTCCAAGGACTGGCACAAAGACTCTGATACACTTAAATCATAAAATGTTTTATTTGCCATTTTTATGCCTCGTACATCTTAGCCAATCTTGCCTGTACATCCTCATCAGCCAGGAAATCATCATAGCTGGTAAGCTTATCAAATACTCCCTCTGGAGTCAGCTCAATAATTCTATCTGCAATAGTCTGAACAAACTGATGGTCATGGGATACAAACAACAGGGTACCCTTGAAGTTAATCAAACCATCATTGAGAGCAGTAATAGACTCCAAATCCAAATGATTGGTAGGCTCATCCATCAGTAATACATTAGCACCGCTCAGCATCATCTTGGACAGCATACAGCGAACCTTCTCACCACCGGAGATAACAGAGGCCTGCTTCAAGCTTTCCTCACCACTGAACAGCATACGGCCCAGGAAGCCACGAACAAATGACTCATCTGGATCCTTGGAATACTGCCGCAGCCAATCGGTCAGGCTCAGCTCACAGCCCTCAAAATATTCAGTATTATCATTTGGCAAATAAGCCTGGGTAGTGGTTACACCCCATTTGAAGGAACCCTCATCTGGCTCCATCTCACCCATGAGAATCTGGAACAGAGCGGTCTTGCCGGCGCTATTAGGGCCAGTAAAGGCAATCTTATCTCCCTTACGCACGGTAAAGGAAACATTGTTCAATACCTTCTCCCCGTCAATAGTCTTGGAAATCCCCTCTACCAGCAGCAGCTGATCTCCAGCCTCACGGTCAGGAGTAAAGGCAATATAAGGATAACGGCGGGAGGATGGCTTAATATCATCCAAGGTAATCTTATCCAGCAGCTTCTTACGGGAAGTAGCCTGCTTGGACTTGGACGCATTGGCTGCAAAGCGGGCAATAAAGGTCTGCAGCTCTTTGATTTTTTCTTCCTTCTTCTTGTTAGCATCCTTGGCTAGCTGGAGAGCCAGCTGACTGGAATGATACCAGAAATCATAGTTACCAACATAAAGCTGAATCTTGCCAAAGTCAACATCAGCAATATGGGTACATACCTGATTCAGGAAATGACGGTCATGGGATACAACAATAACAGTGTTCTCGAAGCCTGCCAAGAAGTCCTCCAGCCAGTTAATGGAAGCCAAATCCAAATGGTTGGTAGGCTCGTCCAACAGCAGAATATCTGGATTGCCAAAGAGAGCCTGAGCCAAAAGCACACGTACCTTCAAGGCAGGATCCAGCTCAGACATCTTCTGATAGTGATACTCCTCACCGATACCCAAGCCATTCAACAGCTTGGCTGCATCAGACTCAGCATCCCAACCGTTCAACTCAGCAAATTCAGCCTCCAGCTCGCCAGCACGGATACCATCTTCATCACTGAAATCAGGCTTGGCATAAATAGCATCCTTTTCGTCCATAATGTCTACCAGATGCTGATTACCCATAATAACAGTACGAAGAACCTCATACTCATCAAAGGCAAAGTGATCCTGCTTCAATACAGACATACGCTCGCCAGGAGTAATATCAATAGAGCCCTTGGTTGGCTCAATATCGCCACTCAAAAGCTTCAAAAAAGTAGATTTACCAGCACCATTGGCACCAATAACGCCATAGCAGTTGCCCGGAGTAAATTTGATGGATACATCCTTAAACAGGACACGTTTACCAAATTGCAGGGTTACGCCGCTAGTTGAAATCATTTTTATCTATACCTCACATCTCTATTATTTGTTAACACACTTAGGAATTTAAAATTCCCTGATAATAATCCTCCAGAATACTCTGGCCATAGCCTACACCAGGCACTGCCCAGCGGCCATTCAAATCCTTCCACTGAGTCAGGGTGTTGCTGCCATAAGACCGACGCACCAATTCATAGCGGGGATCTACAATATTGTCCTGAGGAGGCTCCACAGAAGCATAGGCCAGCAAATGCTGGATATGAGCCTTTACCCCCAGTCTAGGAGTAGCAAAATAAGCCCCCTGAACCGTAGCACTGGTGGTACCCAAACCACAATAATTATTCTGAGCAGGAATTACAGTACCGCCATAGCGGAAATAACCAGTTTCCTTCAAGGCCTGAGCAAAAGCAATATCTGGACGGATACCGGTTCTGCTTCCTTCCTCATAATAGTAGGAAACCAACTCCTGTGGACTAACATTCAGCTTAGGGTTGGGATTGTGCTTGAGAAGATAACGAACACACTGCTCCTGGGTAGCCACCGCACCACCCATAATCATATTATCATCTCTGCTGGCGATAGCAGCCTTCTTATCAGGTTCGGCCTCACGTGGATGCAAAATCTGATAAATACGCTCCTGAAAGCTCAGCTCCCTTTCACTGTCCATAGCCTCCACCTGCTGACCAGCTTCAGCCTTTTGGGCCTTTTTCACCTTCTTGGCTATGGTATTATGCTGGGCAGTCTGACTTTGCTGTCTATTAACCTTGACCACTGTTCTAGTTTTACTGCCATCCTTAATAGCAATAGATGCCTCTACATTCACTGCACCGGAAAACAACAGCAGGCTTAAACCGCAGGCTGCAATGGATAAAATCTTTTTAGTTTTCACAATCTATGCCCCCAACGCAAACACAATTAAAATAATGGTATATATAATATCATGAAAGCAGTATACTATGCAACTGCTCTCATGTCTCTGTCTCCTCAATGGACTTGTGGAGAATATCTTTGCCTAGAACCGTAATGGAATAATACAGTCCCACGAAAAATGGCAGATATTCCGCAATAAACCGCCAGGCAACAGCCAAAATTCCCACCGTGCCTGCTGGTACACTATTGCTGAACAGCAGAACAAAACCGCCCTCGGCAATACCGGAACCTCCCGGAGTAGGAGAAAAATACAGCAGAATATTCAAAAACATCATTCTGCCCATTACTGTCAGCCAATCCACCTCTGCCCCCAAGCCCAACATCAGGCAAGGAACCACCATGTAGATAAAAATCAAACTCAGACCTGATTCAAAAAATACCCGAATCAGAGAAGTAGGGGATTTGACCAACATCTGGATGCCAGTTTTGCTATCTCGATAAACATTAAGAAATTTTCGCCGCACATTATGTGAGGAAATCCGGCGAGAAATCCGCACAGCCATATAATCACAGGCATTGTAGCGAATACCATAAACCAGCAATACCATTAACAGCAATATACCTGAACCTACTGCCACCATAACATCATTGGATACTCCCGGCAAAATCCCTGCATCATGTAGAAAGACAAAGGGCAGACAGCAGGCCAGAAACAAAATGGAAACAATAGTGCGGACCATAGCCAGCACCGCAGCCTTGCCGGCAGGTATCCCGGCCTTTTGCAAGAACATAATCTGGGCAATGGCTCCTGCCGCCGCTCCCGGCCCCAGCATAGCCAGAAAATAATTACCAAAAACCACCTGTACAGACTGCTTCAAGGTAATACGTTCCCCTGATATTTTCACCAGATGCATCAGCCTTGTACCATCCAATATAAGGCCAATGGTAATAGCCAAAATAGCCAATGCCACTGACCAAGGCTGAAATACATGGAGATTGCGAATGGTATTAATATCCACAGTGGAATAAATAACCACGCCGGATATTACCAATATAAACAATGTTAAAAGTAAAATTCGTCCGTAGACCTTATTCATGAGTTAACTCCTTGAAGGATATAAGCTCTATCTTCTGCTGCCGTAAATAACTCATAGCTTCCTCAGAGGTTACAGAAGCCAGCTCATCCTCCCAGTGATACTGCCAATCATAGACACTGCCCAAAGCCTTGGCATCACAACCAGGATGAACCATAATCTCCGAAATCCCATCAGGCAGGGCCTTCAGAATATTCAGGAAATATTTTTTCTCCATATGGCCTCCTGCCAACATACCAAAGAAGTGCTCAGGCATCATCATATTATAACATTTTGCCCGGCGTCTTGCCAACATGGCACAGGCAGTAAGTCCACATTTTGCTAGTCGGCGAAACATACCGCTATGATAGCCTCCCGTAAAACCAAAGGCTTCTCCGGGATAACGCATCCTATGAATATTATATTTTTTCATTAGCTCCAAGCAGATTTCCGTTACCCCAGGCAGAGTATGAAGATGCTGGTGGCTGTCCAAATGGGTAATATTCAAGCCCAAAGACATAGCTTTGGCAATCTGAGCCTCACACTCTGCGTAAAGCTGTCCCTTATCAATCTGTCCCTGCAAATATTTTTTGATAAAAACCATATGGTCAGCATGAAAATGTCCCTGTTCATCCACCAAGGTGGATACCTTGTCCAAAGGCAGTACAGGCTTTTCTGCCACCAGAGTAATATGAATCCCGATTCCCAGTTCAGGGTTCTGCCGGGCCAGCTGGCTAGCCTCCTCCACAGCTGCCCCCGTGGGCATCAGGGAGGTACTTCTCAAGCACCCCTGCTGATACCCTTTAATAACAGCCTTATTTACCTCAGTATGAAGGCCAAAATCATCTGCATTTACAATTAGCTTTTTCAAAACCTACTCACCTATTGTTTCCTCATGTGCAGCATAGGCACTATGATTATGAATGGATTCAAAATTTTCACAAGCCAGGGAGAACCAACCCAATCCCTCTAGACCACGCATAGCCAGCACACCATCCCGAAGAATATCCTCTACAAATTTAGGATTTTCATAGGCGGTTTCTGTAACGTATTTTTCATCCTCCCGCTTCAGCAAAGGATAAATCTGACAGGAAGCCTGCTTTTCCAAAAGTTCCACCAAATCTTCAATAAGAATACATTCATAGCCTGGGCGGAACCTTAACTCCGCAGCCAAAATCCCCCGCTGATTATGAGCCCCATAACGGGAAATCTCCTTACTGCAAGGACACAAAGATGTATATGGGACTTTTACTCCCAGAGTAAATTCCAGAGCTTTGCCTCTAGACATCTTCCCTGCAAAGAAGCAATCCACATCCAACACGGAACAGCGGCCGCTAACAGGAGCCTGACGCTCCACAAAGTATTTGAAATCAATTCTAATAGCTGCCTCTTCGGCCTGCAGCTTGTCTAGGGCTTCACTTAATATTTCCGCCATCTCTGGCTCCGCCAGTGGCTTGGTGGACCAAGGATTCAGAATCTCCAAAAAACGGCTCATATGAGTGCCCTTGTATTCCATAGGCAGAGCTACGGTAAAGCATACCTTGGCTGTTACCTGCTGATAACCTTCTGCCTTGGTTTTTATCAGAAACGGCAAATAGGCATCCTTGATGCCTACACGCTGAATGGCAATCCCTCGCTGGTCAATACTATTCTGAACGTCCTTCACTGAATCACCTGCTTATCTATTAACATCATTTTCATATTCTACAGGATCTACCACACCAGCCTCACGGAAGCCCTTCAGGCGCAGCTTGCAGCTATCGCAAACGCCGCAGGCCTTGGCCCCTCCATTATAACAGCTATGGGTAAACTGCAAAGGTGCCCCTAAACGATTGGCCAGCTGCACAATCTCCTTCTTGGTCAAATCCTGCAAAGGAGTTTCAATGCGAATATGTCTGCCATCAGCCGCCCCTGCCTTGGTGGCATAATCAGCCAGATCTTGGAATTTGGCAATAAACTCTGGACGACAATCTGGATAACCAGAATAATCTACCGCATTAACACCGATAAAGATATGATCTGCCCCAATAACCTCAGCATAGCCCAAGGCATAGCTCAAAAAGGTTAAATTTCTGGCAGGCACATAGGTTACAGGAATGTCATTATCCTCGTGAACAATCTCCCCCTCTGGCACCTGAATATCCTTATCGGTAAGGGCAGAGCCTCCCACCTGATCCATATTGGTTTCAATAATCAAATGTTTTTTTACCTGATAAAAGTCTGCTATCTTTTTGGCTCCCTCCAGCTCAATGCTGTGACGCTGATGATAGTCAAAGCTAATAGGGTACAAATCATAGCCCTGCTCCTTGGCTACTGCCATACAGGTAGTAGAATCCAAACCGCCAGATAGCAAAATAACTGCTTTCTTCATTGTTTTTCTCCTTTTTTAGCAAAGTTCATTAACCACGGCCGTGAAGCTTTTTGATAGTAGCAGGAATATCCTTGCTCTTGTACACAGCAGATCCAGCTACCAGCACAGTTGCCCCAGCATCAATAATAGACTGAGCATTTTCCTCGTTAACGCCCCCGTCTACCTGCAGTTCAGCCTGAGAACCTATCTCATCCAAAGCCTTGCGAATGCGCTGCAGCTTGCTTATGGAACCAGGAATAAACTTCTGTCCGCCATAACCAGGATTCACAGACATAACCAGCACCATATCCACATCTGGCAGCAGTTCCTCAATCATAGCAACAGGAGTGCCAGGATTCAGGGATACGCCAGCCTTGCAGCCTAAAGCATGAATAGCCTGAATCATGCGATGAGGATGCTTGGCAGCCTCCACATGGAAGGTTATATAATCTGCCCCAGCCTTGGCAAAGGCTTCAATATGGGTATCAGGATGCTCTACCATGAGATGTACATCAAATACAGCATCAGTTATAGGACGAATAGCCTTCACAATGCCTGCTCCCAAAGTAATCTCTGGCACAAAGGTACCATCCATAACATCAATATGGACAAATTCTGCCCCTGCATCTACAACTTTTTTTACTTCTGCTCCCAAATTAGCAAAATCTGCGGAAAGGATGGAAGGAGCGATTTTTATCATATCAATAAGCCTTCTTTCTCTCATTAATTGTCTGTAAAATATTCAAATAAGCCTCATAACGGGCCTGACAAATAGCCCCTGCTGCCACAGCCTCCTTAACAGCACAATCCGGCTCATGGCTGTGAGTACAGGTATTATAATAACATTTTTCAATGTAAGGACGGAACTCTGGGAAATAATGAGCCAACTGAGCCTTGTCTATATTTTCCAGCTCTGCAGCACTAAAGCCAGGGGTATCCACCACCGTGCCTCCCTCTGGCAATGGCAGCAGACAAGCTGCTCTAGTGGTATGCTTGCCCCTTTTAATCTTGTCACTGATTTTGCCAGTGACCAGCTCCAAATTGCTATCTACTGCGTTAAGAAGAGATGACTTTCCTACCCCGGAGGGGCCGGCAAATACCGTTACCCGCCCAGTAAGCAGATTTTTCAATTTCTGAATTCCCTGACCTTCCTGAGCCGAAACCATTAACAATTTATAACCTGCCTGCACATAGTCCTGCAAAAAATCCGCCTTTTCCTCCAGCAAATCACATTTGTTAATGCAAATAACAATCTCTGGAATCCCAGACCACTCTGCCAAAACAAGGAAGCGATTCAATAACAGCTGATTCAAATCCGGCTGGCGTGCTGCAAAGGTTATCAAAACCTGATCAATATTGGCCACAGCAGGTCTTTTCAGCAAAGTTCGCCTAGGAAGACACCTTTCAATTACACCGGTGCCGTCCTCCAGCATTTGATACTCCACATAATCGCCAGTAACCACTGCCCCCTTATTTCGCTTAATTCTGCCCCTCAGCCGGCAGGACAAAAGCTCCTCCTGTCCTGCCACCTGCAGATAGTAGAATCCATTATACATTTTTATAACCTGAGCTGTTGGCATAGCAATTCTCCTATATGCACATCCTATTTCCCACGAATTTACTGAGCTGCACCGGTGCTGGATTTGCCAGCATCAGTTTTGCCCTTGGCAGTAGCTGCTGAAGGGGTAGGAGCCTGATTGTTATCACTCTTGGCTCCACCACTGCTGCCAGAGGATATAATCAGGCTGACACTACCGCCTTCAGTGGTGGTACTGCCTGCTGACGGACTCTGACCGATAACAGTTCCCTTTGGCCTTGTGCTAGCTTCCTCACTAATTCCCCCCAGGGACAGGCCATTGGCCTCCAAATTAGATTTAGCACTATCTACACTAAGTCCAGTATAGTTCTGAACTGTAATTTCCTTCTTTTTCTCACCTAGACTTACAGTAATATCCACTGTCTGTCCTTTGGTAATCTTGGAACCGCTTCTTGGGTCCTGATTAATAACTGTACCTGCAGGTTCCTTGGCATTTTCCTCAAAAACAGCACCAAGCTTCAAGCCCATCTTCTTCAGCTTTTCCTCAGCATTACTGCGGCTCATGCTTTTCAAATCCGGCATGGTCAGCTCCTGACCACCCTTGCTGACAGTAATGGTAACCAGACGCTGTTCCTTAACCTTGGCTCCCGCTTCTGGATATTGAGAAACCACCTGACCGGCTGGCACCGAATCATCATTGGCCTCCACTATCTTTACCCGCAAATTCTTATCCTCCAAAATCTGCTGCGCCACCACAGAGGACTTGCCTACCACATCTGGCACGTTGATTTCCGCAGAGCTCCAGAACTTGCCAAAGGATAGGAAGGAACCTACAAAAAAGCCCATGAGCAAAATACCCACCAAAACAGCAATAAAGCTCTTGGATTTAAAAATGGATTTTTCTTCCTGTGGCTGGTACTGAGGCTGATAATCTTCTCTACTGCCTATTGGCTTATTAGCAGGACGTTCTGACCTCTGCTCAGCCATCATCTCCGGCGTGATGCGAGGTATCATTCTGGTAGCAAAAGGATCATTGGAAACTGCTTCCTGGCTAGTCCCTCTGTCTGCCAGCATGGCTTTGGCCTGATTCAAATCAGCGTATAACTCCGTACTGTTAGGCCTATCGGCAGGATCCTTGGACATAGCCTTTTGCACAATAGCCTCCAGCACTGGAGGTATAGATGGATTCAGCTGTCTAATAGGCACTGGCTCCTCCTGCAAATGCTTCAGGGCAATGCTAACAGAGGTCTCACCATTAAAAGGCAGCTGCCCGGTCAACATTTCGTAAAGAACCACCCCCAGAGAATAAACATCTGATTTAGTGGTAATCACCGTCCCCTTAGCCTGCTCTGGAGAAAAATAATGCACAGAGCCCATGACGCTGCCGCTGTAGGTCATGGTAGAAGCAGAAACTGCTCTGGCAATACCAAAATCAGTTACCTTGATATGACCATCAGGCATAACCAGAATGTTATGAGGCTTAATATCACAATGAACCAAATTATTTCTATGGGCAGATTCCAAAGCGCTGGCTATTTCCTTGGCAATCCGAACAGCCTCTATAGGCTCCAAACAGCCCTTCTGCTGGATAACCTCCTTCAGGGTAGGGCCTGATACATATTCCATAACAATGTATTGGCTTCCCCCATCCTCCCCAACATCGTAGATATTGACAATATTGGGATGAGCCAGCTTGGCTGCTGCTGTAGCCTCTCGACGGAATTTTTCCACGAATTCTGCATCGTTGGCATATTGCTGATGCAGAATTTTTACGGCAACTGCCCTATCCAGCAGCTTATCCTGCGCCTTGTACACATCAGCCATGCCGCCACCGCCAATAAGCTCCTGCAGCTCATAACGTCTGGCTAAAATACGCTGTATCATGAAACTTTACCCCCTATTTTGCAAAATTTATCTATTCATTAAATCCTGTATAATTCTCCGGGCAATAGGTGCTGCTGTGGAGCCACCACCGCCACTATTTTCCACAATAATCCCAAAGGCTATGGTTCTGCCTGGCAGCTCTGCCGAGCCAATAAACCAACCGTGATCAGCACCAGCACTATTTTCTGCTGTGCCAGTTTTGCCTCTCACCTTGATACCAGATACGGCTGCAGCGCCGCCAGTACCATTTTCTACTACATTCTCCATATAACTATTAATCAAAGCTGCCCGCTGACTGGTAGTAACCTCCCGCCATTGAGCAGGCTCTCCCTTGCGAATACATAAGCCCTGAGGCGAAATTACTGCATCCACCATGTAAGGCACCATCATTTTGCCACCATTGGCAAAGGCCTGAGCCAGCATAGCCATCCGCAAAGGCGTTACCAGCAGGGAGGACTGGCCTAGACCTAGCTGGGCAATATCTCCCTGCTCCAGCTTGCCAAAATCCGGCAAATGAGAGGCAGTTTCCTGTATTTCTCCCTGAAAGGTATCCGCAAAACCAAAACGCTGGAAAGCATCCTGCAAGCCACTGCTTCCCATCCGCATAGCCAATGTACCAAAGGTAAAATTACAGGAATGAGTCAAAGCCTCCTTTAGATTTACCTTGCCGTGGACAGCTCCGTGACTTTCCTCGATATACTCATTACCAATTTGCAGCTTGCCTGTACAATTAAAGGTTTCATTCAAATCTGTAACCTTTTCATCCAAAGCTGCATCTGCCATCATTGCCTTAATAGTTGAGCCAGGTGGGTATAAGCCCTGAGCAGCTCTATTCAGCAAAGGACTATCCTGCCGGTTAGACAGCTCTGACCACTGAGCCTCCACCACAGAAGGGTCCACTGCTGGCTTGCTAACCAGGGCCAGTACAGCCCCAGTATTGGCGTCCAGCACCACTACAGCGCCTCGATACTCCCCAAGAGCATCATAGGCTAGCTGCTGCAATCTGGCATCCACTGTCAGCTTAATATCATTACCTCTATCAGCCTGCAACAGCTGTCCTATAGGCCCCATGCCCCGCAGTTGTCTTGACTGACCAGATAGCTCATCTCCCAAGGTACTTTCCAGACCGGCACTGCCCAAGGTCTCCCCTACATAACCAGTAACAGGAGCCATAGCTGCCCCATAGGGATAGCTGCGCTGTCCCGGTGCATCGCTGTAGGCCAGCTTTTCACCATGAACATCCAATATACTGCCCCTGACCATATCCAAAGCTGCTCCCCTGCGATTCAAGGGATTGGCATTCAGCTCTGGACCTTGAATAAAGTCTATATAAAGCAGATAACAAAACAATAGACCAAAACAGCCTAGCAAAAAGAGACTGCAATGAAGAATCTGCTTTTTGATTGTCTTATCACCCATAGCTACTCCTTTTTGGCCATAGCCATTAACAAGCCTAGCATAATAAAGCCGGATACCATAGAGCTGCCGCCATAACTGATAAAGGGCAGGGTAATACCTGTCAAAGGCAGAAATTTTGTTACCCCGGCAATAATGATAAAGGCCTGTAGATAAAAGCTAATGGACAGTCCTGCGGCAATCAGCATATATAGCTCCTGACGACAAGCCAGAGCAATGGATATGCCACGATAAAAGAACAGTGTATAGGCCAGCATAACAGCTGTACAGCCTATAAGCCCCAGCTCCTCCCCAATAGCCGAAAAAATAAAATCTGTGTGCACCTCCGGTATCAGCCCCGGATGTCCGTGAGTCAAGCCAGTGCCCCAGGTTCCCCCGGCGGCAAAGGCAAAAAGGGATTGCACCACCTGATAGGCCTGACCAGCAGGATCCACCCAGGGATTCAGCCAAATATCAAATCTTACCCGTACATGACCAAATAGCTGGTAGCTTAGGCAGGCTCCTGCCATAAAAAATCCCAAAGCTATAAAAACATAGGATTTGCTGCCGGTAGCCATATAGGTCATAAACACCGCCATGCAGAAAAACAGCAAAGCAGAGCCCAAATCCCTTTGCACCACAAACATCAATATAGCCATGCCCCATATGCAAAGCAAAGGAGCAATAAACCTCAAAGGTGGCAGCTTGAGAGGCCCAAAGCTACGCTGGGCATCTTGCAGTACCTGCTTATGGTCTGACAGATAGGCTGCCAGAAACAGCACCAGCAGAATTTTACCAAATTCCGAAGGCTGCACCTGAAAAGGTCCCAAAACCAACCAGTTTTTACTACCGCCAATCTCTGTACCAAAAATCAAGGATAAGCATAAAACTATCAAGGTCAAAATCCCTAGAATATATTGATACTGCATTAGCTCCCGCAGCTTGCTGGAAAGGCGCAGTACCACCAACAGCACTGCCAAGCCTATAATCAACCACCTAAGCTGTGGTATACACAGCACCGGCTTCAACCTACCCAGCATCACGACGCCAATGCTGGCAAAGAACATCACCATAGGCAGCAGCCACTGATCCTGAGTAAAATTACTTTTTAGCAGGAACAGCTGAACCGCAAAGGAAGCAGCAATGGCCCCTCCAGCCCAGCACAACACGGTATAATCCTGATTGGGGTACTGCTTCAACAGCAAAATACTCAGCCCCACCAGCATAATTCCTGCATCTATCCCCAATAATATGAGGCTTTTATTCTTCATGATATTTCACCACGATAACACTTATATTATCTAAGCCTCCGCCAGCCTTGGCACAATCCACCAAAGAAGCCGCCGGATTGGTACAGTTTTTGGCCTCCAGCACCGTTCTAATAGCCTCCTCTGTTACCATATTGGTAAGGCCATCAGAACACAGAAGCATAATATCTCCAGTTTCCAGAGTAAATTCCCCTGTATCTACCTGAACAAATTCTTCAACTCCTACAGCTCGCAGCAGCATATTCCGCTTGGGATGATTTTCTGCCTCCAAAGGAGTAATACTGCCACTGGCAATCAAATCATTTACATAGGTATGATCCTGGGTAAGCTGCCGCATATTACCTTGGCGCAGAAGATACAAACGGCTATCTCCTACATGAGCCCAAATCCCCTTGCCTTGGCCCAAATGGAGGCAAGTGGCCGTTGTACCCATTCCCTTCCGTTCTGGATGAGAGCGGATACTGGACAAAATAGCCCGATTGCCGGCAATAACTATTTCCCGCAGGCCATCCTGATCCATATTCTGTCCCCGCTGAGCTAACAGCTCCTCCATAGTGGCTGTAAAGATATGGCTGGCTACTTCGCCGGCCACATGGCCACCCATGCCATCAGCCACAGCAAAATCTGAAGGCGGTCTGCACAGCAGGCTGTCCTCATTAAGATTGCGGTGCAATCCTATATCTGACATCTGAAATACTTCTATCAACTTTTTCACCGCCCAAACTGGAAGCTTACAGTACCTATGTTAATAATATCTCCAGATTGCAGATATTGACGGCCATTAATCTCCTGGCCATTTACATAGGTTCTATTTACACTTCCCAAATCCTGTATTACATACAAATTATTCATCAGCTCTACCACTGCATGATGATGGGACACATAGCCATCCTGAATGACAATATCATTATCTGCCCCTCTGCCAATAGAAATGCTTTGGCCAAAGGCAAAGCGCCTGCCTACCATAGCTTCATCCGCAGCCTCCAAAACCGTCAGCACTGCCTCATCTGGAGTTATCTGGGATTCTGCATAGATATCCTCCACCACCGGCTTGGCATCTTTTGCCATAAACCTTACTGCCTTATACACAAAATACAACAAAAAGAAAAGCATGCCATATTGCAGTCCCACACTAAGGACCTTTATAATCATGGCTGTAGCTTGCATTTATATCACCTCATACAGCAATACTGTCTCACCAATAGTAATCTCATCTCCTGCATGAAGCAGTTGAGGAGATAACACTCTTTGTCCATTGACAAAGGTACCATTCAGACTATCTGCATCATAGAGAATATGTCTATGTCTTTCATAGGCAATATAGGCATGTACTCTGGAAGCATTCCCATCTGTCAAAATAAAATCATTATTTACCCGTCTGCCAATATAAATCTGTTTTTCACCAAATTCCAAATATGAATCTATATCCGGTCCCTCCAAAGCCAGCAGACTAACAGTTTTGTATTCCACTGGCAAATTCATAGGAGGATTGAATTCTGATTTATCCAAAATAATGGTGTTACATTCCACCTGCTGTGGTATGGAGTCAATATCTTCATCATCTGTAAAATTGGCTGTTACCACACAGGTTCCCTTGTCAATATTTTCATCGCTATTAATGGTAATAGATAAATCCCCATCCATAAAACAATCATTGCTAATAACCAGTTTTTCCGCCTGGATATACAGATCATCCAAAAATTTCCGGACACAAAGCCGCTGATAATCCCCCGGCGTCAATTCTATATAAAAGCAGTTAGGCACTATAGTTTCCTTGTGGCCTTTTTTGCGGCGGTGCAAAAGCTCCCGCTCCATCTGCTTCATAATCTCTGATTGCTCAACAGCACCGCCTAGCTTGCGGTTAAAAAATCCCTCTATATGAGTCTCTAAAAATGATTCGAGCTTGCCTATTGACATAAAAATCGAACCTCCTATGGAAAGCTTTACTTATCTATTATAACCCTTATATTGTACAAAGAAAATGCCTCTCCATTTTCTTATAATATGATAATAGCTATCATTGATCCAAATGCTTGTTGCGAAGCTGTCCACAGGCAGCCTGTATATCATTGCCCATTTCCCGTCTAACTGTAGCCGTAATATGATGCTCCGTCAGATAATTGGCAAAAAACTCTATACGAGCCAGAGACGGACGCCGCCAATCCCTTTCCGCCACAGGATTGATAGGAATAAGGTTCACACTGGCCAGCTGTCCCCTTAGCAGGGAAGCCAGCTCTCTGGCCTGCTTAAGATTGTCATTAACCCCATCTATCAATATATATTCATAGGTTACCCGTCTGCCAGTGGACTGGCCATAATCCCGTCCTGCCTTCAATACATCTGCCAAAGGATATTTGCGATTAATAGGCATCAACTCAGAACGCAGTTCATCCTCTGGAGCATGAAGGGAAATAGAAAGGGTAATAGGCAGCTCCTCAGCAGCCAATTTATAAATATTAGGCACAATGCCAGAAGTAGACAGGGTAATACTGCGATAGCTCATGCCAAGGCAATAATCCTCATGGAGCAGGCGAATATAAGCCAACACATTATCATAATTATTTAAAGGTTCCCCTGAACCCATAATAACAATAGTGTCAACCTTCTGTCCCTCTTTGGCCAGTAAATCGTTTATATAGTAGGTCTGGGCCAGCATTTCCCCAGGGGTAAGATTCCGCACCATACCATGTAAGGTGGAGGCACAAAAACGACAGCCCATATTACAGCCTACCTGAGAAGATACACAAATGCTATTGCCATAGGGCTGACGCATCAAAACAGTTTCCACCCCGGAACCATCAGAAAAATTCAGCAGGAATTTGGAGGTTTTGCCATCCCCGGAATCCATCTGATCCACTCTGGCGGCCCTATCAATTACATAGCCCTCTGCCAATTTATTACGCATATCCTTGGGAAGATTCTGCATCTGCTGAAAATCAGTAACACTTCGCTTGTAAAGCCATTCTGCCAGCTGCTTGCCTCTGAATTTAGGCAGGCCAAGACCTAGAACCAGCTCTGTTAATTCAGCCAGATTTTTGCCAAAAATATTTTCCATAGCCTATTTTCTCCTCATGCAGGCAATAAAAAACCCATCTGTGCCATCCCGCTGGGGATAAAGCTGTACCATTGCATCCTCTCTTGGAACAGGCAAACGGCTGCCTGTATGCTCCAACTGAAATTCTGCATTATCCTTAAGGAATTTTTCCACCACAGACTGATTTTCCTCCCTAGCTATAGTACAGGTACTATAAACCAAAATTCCTCCCGGCTTAACACAGACTGCACCGCTTTTTAGTATCTCCAACTGCAGCTCTGGCAGCTCCTTCAATAACTGCTGAGTTTTGCGCCAGCGGGAATCTGGCTTCCGACGCAGAACCCCTAGACCTGAGCAAGGGGCATCCACCAGAACCCTATCCGCCTGCTGAGAAAAATCCTGATGAATCTCTCTAGCATCCTTCAGCATAGGATCTATAATATTAATGCCCAACCTGGCCGCATTTTCCATAACTCTCTGCAGCTTGTGGTCATAAATATCACAGGCCACAATCCGTCCCCGATTTTCCATAAGAGCTGCCATATGGGTAGTTTTGCCACCAGGAGCACTGCATACGTCCAGTACCAGCTCTCCCGGCTGAGGGTCCACCACATGAGCTACCAGCATGGAGCTTTCATCCTGCACCTGACAATAGCCCTCCTGCAAAGGAGCCAGATTATCCAGTGAACCGTAATTTTCCAATACATAGCCTTCGTCCACCAGTTGACTACGGGTTGCCTCTACCCCCAGAGAAGTAAGCTGCAAAAACAGCTCTGATGGACTGGTTTTCAGGGTATTGGTGCGAATGGTCAAAGGAGCCTGCTGATTGTCAAACTGACACAGCTTTTCGGCTTCCTCATAGCCAAACTCCTTTATCCAACGGCGTACCAGCCACTCAGGATGCTGCTGAGACAAAGCTAGCTGCAGGGTAGCATTCCCCTTGCCCTGAGGAAAATTACCCTTTTCCGGCTCCCGCACCATAGTTCTTAATACACCATTAACAAATTTTGTCGCGCCCAGATTGGTAAATTTCTTGGCCAGTTCCACAGATTCATTACAAGCAGCAGAAGCAGGCACCTTGTCCATGTAGCGCAGCTGGTAAGTACCTAGCCGCAGAATTTCCTGCACCAAAGGATTAACCTTGTTCCAAGGCCGTGTCAAATATTTTTTGATAATCCAATCCAGAGTTCCCCCTGCCTTGACAGCACCATATACCAGCTCTGTCACAAATCGCCTATCCATATCAGACAGCTGGCCATGTCTTAGCTCCTTGGCCAGTGCCACATTGGCATAGGCTCCCTGCTGGTGGACAGCAGTCATAATTTTCAGAGCCGCTTCCCTTGCCTTATCCATTAAATAAACTTCTCCTTTATAGTCAATCAAATATGCCGAAGAATATCCCGATTTTTCTAATGCTTTTCATCCTTTGATGGCAAAATCAGAATCTCCTCTATGGCCCGACGAAATTCCTCCAAATCCACATGGGTATTGTAGCAGGGGCCATTAGGCCGTAGATTCAGCACCCCCACAGAGGGAATAGGGTAAACATCCTGAATACCGCTGGCCAAATCCCGCTCACAGGCAATGGCCACCACTGCCTTGGGCCGAATCTTCATAACAGTTTGCCGAGCTAGGGTTCCCCCTGTAACTACGAAGAAATGAAAGCCCATTTCCTCTGCCATAGTTACCAAGGCACCAATATCACAGCCCCCACAGCGCCTGCAATTATTAGGATCTCTAGTTATTTTGTGGGGACAGGTAGCCAGCTGCAAACAATGAGGTGTTACCACCAAAAGCTTATCCGGTGTTACCTTTAGATGACGATTTTTGATAATTTGGTTGCTAACTGCCACAAAGGAGCCTTCAATCCTTCGTCTGGGGATATGTAATAACCGCCCAGCTCCCAGAGCCACATAGAACAATATATTCATTAGCCCGTAGGTCTGTCGATGCAGGAAGCGGGGCACCGGCCAGCCCATAATGCCAGCCACCATACTGAATATTCCCAAGGCCATTAAGCCTGCCAGAACTAGCAGACACAGGCCAAAAACCTCTGGCAGCCAGCTATTCAGCTCCAACAATCCTGGGCGGGCAATCCACCACATAGTAGCAAATACTGCCACCAAAGCCACAAAACTGCCTGTCATCAAGCTGACAAACAATCTCTTAGGATTCCTACCCTGATTATCCGTATAACATTTCATAGCTTTTCCTCAGAATATCAGTTAAAGATATCTCCAACTGCTACACCATGACCACGAAGCAAATCCCCTGCGCTCATGCGTTTTTTACTAGGTGGCTGTATCTCCAGCACCTCCAGCAGACCTTCTCCTGTAGCAATACAAAAGCTGTTTTTTCGCAGCTCTACCACTGTACCAGGTGCCTTATCACTGTTGCTGTTCTCTACCTTTGTACGCCAGAACTTATAGTTTTTGCCATCCTTCATGCTCCAAGCCACAGGCCAGGAATTTAAACCTCTAATGAGATTATGTATCTCTACTGCAGATTTGCTCCAATCAATATGACCGGTTTCCTTATTCAGCATACCGGCATAATTAGAAATGCTATCATCCTGCTTTTCTGGGGTTATAGTGCCATTGGCCAAACCATCTATAGTTTCTGCCAGCAGCTTTCCCCCCATAGCCATTAGCTGGTCATGAAGCTCCTCTGTGGTCATTTCCTCAGTAATAGTAACCTTGTCCATTAACAGCATATCACCTGTATCCAAACCAGCATCCATCAGCATGGTAGTAACACCGGTTTCCTTTTCTCCGTTAATAATGGACCAGTGAATAGGTGCTGCCCCTCTGTATCTTGGCAGTAAAGAAGCATGCACATTAACACAGCCCAAAGGAGGAATATCCAAAATCCGCTGGGACAGAATCTGACCAAAGGCCACTACTACAATCAAATCCGGCTGTAATCTCTCCAGCTCTGCAGTAAATTCCTCGGTTTTGATTTTTTCCGGCTGCAGCACTGGCAGATTATATTCCAAGGCTTTCTGTTTTACAGGAGATGCCTGCAAATTATGGCCTCTGCCCTTTGGTCTATCAGGCTGGGTAATTACTGCCAAAACCTCAGTCTTGGCCTGCAAAACCTCCAAGCAGGGTACAGCAAAATCCGGTGTACCCATAAATATTGTCTTTAGCTTGCTCATTGCTTTTTATCTCCATTCCGCAGGCTCTTAGCCACATCAATAAACAAAGTTCCCTCCAGATGATCCAGCTCATGCTGAATACATCTAGCCAAAAGACCGCCAGCAGCCAAGCGCTTTCTCTTGTTCCAGCGATTGGTATATTCCACCACTACCTTGGCAGAGCGCTCCACATCCCCAAAAACATTAGGCACGCTAAGACACCCTTCGGAATCTATCTCGCTTCCCTCACGCTCCGTAATTACAGGATCTATCAGCTCCAAAAGTCCATTGTCATCACCAACATCAATAACTACACAGCGAATGGATTTGGCCACCTGAGGGGCTGCCAAACCTACCCCATCTGCACTGTACATGGTTTCAGCCATATCATTCAACAGCTTCCTCAATCTGCTGTCCACCTTGCCTATAGGCTCAGCCTTCTGCTTCAACACAGGATTACCTGCCTTGACAATCTCCAAAACTGCCATTTATATCAACCTCCAAAATTACATCATAACTAATTAATTTTATCACACCTACATAGAAATTGACAACATAGAGACAAACTATACTCCATAAACTTCCCTTTTAACCACTCCAACCTATCCCAAAACAAAATTCCAACAAAAAAACACCAGCTATCTTTCCTTGAAAACAGCTGATGTTTATAATTATGCATTTTTCCAATCGTCTGAACAGCGCAAATAGAAAAGCAAGAAGGAGTCTAGTATATACAAAGTCTTAGCTTTCCAATCTATAGTATCTAGATTCTTGGCTCTCTCCTTCATGATATTTTTTATGTTTTTTACAGCATTGCTAATATCTATGGACCGAGGTTGTTTGACATTATTTTCTGCCAGCAGATTAGAAAATCTTCTTTGAATTTCCTGTACAGGTAGAGACAGCTCTGGTGGATCTGAGCTAATGCTTATCAACAAAAGCATATAAATATCTACCTGTCTGCCATCCTGCAAAATATAATGAGTTCTTTTATTTTTTCCCTGAGCTGGTCCTTCCAAAGCTGCTTTTAGCACATGACTATATACCTGCTTATGTTTTTTTACAGTTTCCCTGAGAGCAACAGCAACCATTTCCCTGCTAACTGTAGTAGCATTATTTTTTTCCATGCGATAAGCCAAATTGAAGCAAATATCCTGCATTAATTGAGGAGAGCTAATACTTTCCACAGCCATATGCTCCAAAACGACATCATCTACAGCTATGTTTAGCAAAGGAAATCCCTTCAAGCCAATCTCCTTAAGCTCATCTATACTCCAAGGAGCAATCTCGATAAAGCTAGTGCGTCCTATTAAATCAGGATTCAATCTAATTGCGTCATCTGCCCTATGAGGCAAGGATAATATAATCACCTTCAATCCATTAATAAGATATGTTTTAATGGTTCTAGCAATATATAATTGGATATCTTCTGAGGCATAATGAAAGTCATCTATAACCAAGACAAAATCATTATCTATGATGTATTTCATCATAGAGCTTTGGCTACGCAATATTCTATGGGATATTTCATTTCCCTTAGATCCAGTATTATCCTTGCCAGCAGAAATATTTATTTTGGCAACCTTGATACTTAATTCTCCAGTAATTTGAGTTTTTTCAACATCGTTTTCACTTTGGGAAGTTTTTATCTGCACCTCATCAGGCAATTCCAACTGCTCGCCTATTTGATTCCAAAAATCCTCCCTAGATTCTATTTGTGAAGCACTTAAATCTATGATTGTATTGCGAATAGCCTTATGGCACAAAACCGTCTTACCTGATTTAGAGGCTCCTGTTATAGCAATCAAGGTTCCAGGATTCAAGAGAGCCTTCTGCAGCTGCTCCGTATAGGTATCGCCATATTCATCAATCCTTCGATCAACATAAGTATGATCTGGCAGTGCATTTGGCTTAAATACATCACCAATCCCATTTAATTTGACATTTTTCAGCATATCACTACCACCTCGTCACAATCAATAATAACAATATTATATCATCTACCCAAAATAATGTCACAAAAAACACCAGCTATCTTCCCTTGAAAACAGCTGGTGTCTCTGATAGGCTTTATCATTTTACAAAAGGGATTATTATCGTTGCCAAAACAATTGCAGGAAGCATATTAGCAACCCTAAACATCTTGCCCCAAACAAGATTAACACCTACGCAAAAAATTAGAAGCGAACCTACTAGGGATATTGCATCTAGCATGGAACTGGTCATAAATGCTGAAATGGAGTTAGCCAATAATGTTATAGAGCCTTCCAGCAATAACACTGGTATTGCAGAAAAAATACACCCCTTTCCCATACTTGATGTCATTACCGCAATAATAACAAAATCAAGAATAGTTTTTACCCAAAGCATCATAGGATTCCCCGTCAAACCATCTTGAATTGCCCCTACTATAGCCATAGCTCCTATACACACAGTAAATGAAGCATTGGCAAATGCTTCTGCAAAATTACCGTCCTCTGAGCTTCCACTGTATGTTTTCAGCCATTCTCCAAATCTTTCAATCAGTGCCTCTATATCTATTATTTCTCCAAGCAATGTTCCAAATGCCATGCTTAATGTTATAAACATTGCTTTACCGCTTACTATATCGTTATTTGCAATAGAAAGCATCCCCTCCATCGCACCTGCTATAGAAATAAATATGACACATAGGCCACATACCTTATTCATGGATTCCTGTTGCTTTTCATTTAATAATTTTCCACAAAAACAGCCTATTATACCACCTATAACAATTCCCACGACATTAACTAAAGTACCAAGTCCAACCATGTATTCTCCCCCTTTTCCATTAATTATTATAGAAAAAGGAGGAAATTATGTCAAAAAACCCATACCTTTCAGTTAGAATATTCACTCTGCTTTTACTATCCTCTACAGCCACAGCTGAGATAGTAAATATCCAATTTAGCTCTACAAATTCTGATTTGCCAAATACATCAATTATCTATACACTTCTCGTAGGCATGGCATATATCCTTACAGGCACGCTCGCGCTATATTGATGTGCCTCACGCTGCTAAACTCATTTAATCGCATGAAAAGCTTCACGATGTTCATCTTTTCATGGCTTAAATTCGTTAAGAAGCGAGGCACATCGATATACCTGTTAAGGGTATATGTCATGCCTTCTATTTTGTGTATTCATTGCGTCTTTCTGCTTTGGCACTATTCGTAATTTTGACGTATTTACTGAAATGGAACAGCAGATGATAGTACCCTAAGAAAACCCTTGCTAAGCCTCGGTGCTTAATGAGTTCAAGCCGTAAGGCGCAGAAGGAATTTAGCATCCGCTAGGCTTAGCTAGGAGCGGGCAATATGCCAGCGACATATTGCCCGGAATAAAGAGACCGCTGTGTCACTTTATTCCGCGACGAGCGATATTTAGTTCAGACTATCTCGGCTGTGGTTATGTAGATATAATCGAAAAATCACGATGATTCGACAACAGCCGGAGGGGCATGACACTTTTGCGTCGGGAGACTCTTGCTTTTGCGTAGCAAAAGTGGCCCGGTGGCACTCTCTATCATTACGGCCTCTGTGAATTGGCTCAGCGACAAGCGGTATTTGTGCGTAAGGATAAACCCTCAGGTAGGGCCATTAAGTCGGACAGAGCAAAAGTCGTTATGACCGCAGGCTGTATTTCGAGAATCCACTGACATAAGGACTTTCAGTTACAATATTTGAGTAGATAGGCAATTCGGCAAATCAGAAATTACCAATGTAGCAAATTCATAATCTGCTGGATAGTTTGAGTGAGATTTTGCTTAGTGATATGGGCTTCCATAGCTTCCTCAACAGACATGGGGGCATGAAGGATAGGGAAATAGGCATCAATGCCATGTTTATTAACAGGCTCTGCATCATGGGTGGCACAGCCACAGAGGCCAATAGTACGACATTGAGGATTTGCTTTCTTGGCTAACTGCGCAATGCCTACAGGTGCTTTTCCCATGGCTGTCTGTCCATCCATGCGTCCTTCACCGGTAATCAAAATATCAGCTGTTTCCAATGCCTGTTTAATTTTGATGGATTTTAGTACCAGTTCAATGCCAGGAGTTAATGTACCTTGGAGGAAGGTGTAAAAGGCAAAACCAAGGCCACCAGCAGCTCCTGCACCGGGAAGTTTGTCTCCTTTTATGCCTGTAGCCTTTTCGGCTAAATCAGCAAAAGCGGCAATATCCTTGTCCATTCTCTGGATAATTTCTGGAGTAGCACCTTTTTGAGGGCCGTAGATAGCCGAGCAACCCTGGGGGCCACAGAGAGGATTGGTAACATCACAGGCGATTTCAAATTGGCATTCCTTTAGTAGTGGATGGCAGGAGGTGGTGTCAATACGGACAACATCCTGAAGATTTTTGCCATATACATCGCAGGGGCTACCATCTTCCTGATAAAATTTATAGCCTAAAGCAGTAAGCATACCTAACCCTGCATCATTGGTGGCACTGCCTCCAATGCCAATAATAAAGTGTCGACAGCCATTGTCAATGGCCGTCAGTATAAGTTCTCCTAGACCATAAGTGGTGGTATAAAGAGGATTGCGTTTCTCTACAGGTACTAAGGTTAGTCCAGAGGCATCAGCCATTTCAATTACAGCTGCTTCCAAGACAGGAATATAGCCATAACGGCTTTTCACAGGCTTTCCCAAAGGTCCTGTGACTTTAACCGGCACAATGGAGCCACCTAGTCCCTGAGTAAGAGCATCTACTGTGCCCTCACCACCATCTGCTAGCGGGAATACCTGTACCTGCTCCTGGGGATAACGGGCTAAAATAGCTTCTCTGACGGTATTGCCAGCCTCAATGGAGGAAATACTGCCCTTGAAGGAATCTATGGCGATAACGATGTTCATAATGTACCTCCTTTTTAGAGTATTTTGTTCGATATCCATCCCCTCAAGTATTAATTGAAGGGAGTATGTTAATTACAGCATATAAAATTCCCTCATTAGGTGCAACAAAAATTTTCACTGTACATTGTATACTCTATAAATATATACCCAATATGGGAATTTTGTGTTATTATTATCTATGTAAATATCGTTATATATTTACACCTAACTATACCATTATATGTATATCATCTAGGGGTGGTATATGCTGTGAAAGGAAGAATAGATTATGAGAATTGGTATTTATGGTTATGGTAATTTGGGCCGTGGCGTAGAGGCTGCTGTACGTCAGAACGATGATATGGAGCTGGTAGCTGTTTTTACCCGCCGCAATCCTGAGACTGTAAAGCTGCAGACTGAAGGGGTTAAGGTATATCCTGCTGCTGAGGCTGCTAATCATGCTGATGAGATTGATGTATTGGTACTTTGCGGCGGCAGCGCTACAGATTTGCCAAAACAGACTCCAGAGCTGGCTAAATACTTTAATGTAATTGATAGTTTTGACACTCATGCCCGTATTCCAGAGCATTTTGCCAATGTAGATAAGGCTGCCCAGGCAAGCGGTCATACTGCTTTGATTTCCTGTGGCTGGGACCCAGGTATGTTTTCTCTGAATCGTCTCTATGCCAATGCCGTTTTGCCACAGGGTAATGATTATACCTTCTGGGGCAAGGGGGTTAGCCAGGGACATTCTGATGCTATTCGCCGGGTTAAAGGTGTTAAGGATGGCAAGCAGTACACCATTCCTGTAGAAGCTGCCCTGAAGTCTGTACGAAACGGTGAGAACCCAGAGCTGACTACTCGTCAGAAGCATGTGCGGGAGTGCTTTGTGGTAGCTGAGGAAGGGGCAGATCTGGCTCAGATTGAAGCAGATATTAAGAATATGCCAAATTATTTCTCTGACTATGATACTACCGTACATTTTATCAGTGAGGAGGAGCTTAAGGCTAACCATAGCGGTATTCCTCATGGCGGTTTTGTATTCCGTACTGGTGCAACAGGCTTTAATGGTGAGCACAAGCATGTTATTGAATATAGCTTGAAGCTGGATTCTAATCCAGAATTTACTTCCTCTGTAATTCTGGCCTATGCACGGGCTGTAAATCGTCTCCATCAGGAAGGTACTAATGGCTGTAAGACTGTATTTGATATTGCCCCAGCCTATCTGTCTCCATTAAGCGGTGAAGAGCTGAGAGCTCATATGCTGTAATAACGCAATAAAAACTTAGAACTGTCCCATAGGGAAAATAAAGATAAAAGCGGATTATGTTGAATTTTGCTGATTATCTTTGCCTATGGGGCAGTTTTTTTGTGTGATTAATTAGATATAAATGGAGGACAAAGGTGGTTTTAAATATAATTGAAAACTTCAACCACTTTTTGAGGCATATATTTGGCCCTAAATCTGGCTAATTTTCCAATATTTATATTTGGGCATAAAAAAACGCCTTAGTTATGGGAAAATTTCATAAGTAAATTTATACCTATGAATTAGTACCATAACTAAGACGGTTTTGCTCTTTGCTAATTAATCTTCCAGCAGAGCCTTGCCTGTAAACTGGTCTGTGATTAATACATTGGCATAACGTCCCCTTAGGGCGGCCTTAATGGCATTGATTTTGCCTTCACCACCGGAAATCATAATGCTGTATTCCTTGTCCCGCAGCTCACTCAGAGTAATGCCTACTGTGCGTTCATCCAAATCTCTATTGCAGACTCTGCCCTCTACATCAAAGAATCGGGAGCAAATATCACCTGCGGAAGTTCGCTGGATCTTTTCCTGCTCCTGAATGTCGGTATAGCCAAGGCGGAAGAACAGGGCATTAGGACGCACTGTACCTACGCTGAACAGGGCAATATTGGCATGACGGCCCAGCTCCAGTATCCGTTTGATATATCTATCCTTGTCCACCTGCTCCTTAGTAGCTTTGTTATCAAAAATAACTGGCAAAGGAAGATACTGGGCTACAGTATTAAAATTATTCGCAAAATTCTCTAAAATCTCCCGTGAGTAATTGTTCCATTCGGAATTGCTTAAGCCACCCTCCAGTTGTACTACCTGAGATCCCTTTATAGAACGAGAAATTAAAGCTTGAGACATATTGTACAGGGTCGTACCCCAGCCCACACCAATAATATCCCCATCTTTAATAATGCCATCCAGATACTGGGCAGCAGCAATGGAGATATATTTTTTGATTTCTTCCTCATCATTGATGGTAGATGAGGCGATTTTTACATCCTTGAGATGAAGCTTGTCCTTGAGGCGCTGCTCCATAATACTCATATCCTCTACAGGATCTACAATCTGGATGTTGACATAGCCCTTATCCTTGGCATACTGAAGCAGGCGAGAAATAGAAGGCCTGGATACGCCCAATTCCTGGGCTATTTTCTGTTGGCTAAAATCTGAACGGTAATATAATTTGGCCACATTGATGGCCAATTTGTCTTTATCTCGGTACATATGATGTCCCCCTAGAATCCGTTATTGTTTACGTTGACAATATTCGCATATTTATTATGAGAGAAAAATAGGAAAAAAGTCAAGGTATTTGTGAAAATAAATTAATAAGGCTAACGAAACTGCAAGAATAATAGAAAATTTTAACGAAAGTTCATTTTTATTTTAACATAGGTTTTTAAATATGTAAATAAGAAGAAACCAATTAAAAAAATAGCAATTCTCAGGTGAGGATTGCTATTTTGTATTTAATGGATAGATTTTTTCTTGAAACGGCCACCCACAATATCGTGAACTGGATTGATGGTTACAAAGGCTGTTTCGTCCTTTTCTAGGGCAATTTCCTTTAGCTTTACTACTTCCAATCTGGTAACTACGCAGTAGAGAACCTGCTTGTCGTCTCCTGTATATGCCCCCTGTCCGTGAAGATAGGTTACGCCACGGCCTAGACGATGCATAAGAGCATCGGCAATCTCCTCATATTCGTCAGAGACAATCATCACAGCATAGGATTCGTCCAAGCCCTTCAATACCACATCAATCATTTTGGAAATGATAAAATAGGCTACCAAGGAATACATGGCCTTGTCCCAGCCAAAAACGAAGCCGGCAGCACCTAAGATAAATAGGTTGAAGAACATAACAACCTCGCCTACGGAGAAGGAAGTTTTGCGGTCTAGGATAATGGCTGTAATCTCAGTACCATCCAGAGAGCCACCCTGCCTGATAACCAGTCCTACACCAGCACCGGCAATAATGCCGCCGAAGATGGCTGCTAGGAAGTAGTCTTGAGTGATTTGGGGCACAGGCTCCAAAAATTCAGAAAAGATAGAAAGGGCTATGATAGATATTATAGTAGAAATGGCAAAGGTTTTGCCAATCTGCTTGTACCCAAGATAAAGAAATGGCAGATTCAGGACCAGCATGTAGACACCAAAGGGAATGCCTGTCAAATAGCTGGCCATAATGGAAATACCTACTATGCCACCATCAATAATGTTGTTGGGAACCAAAAATATCTCCAGACCAGCACTGTAAATCAGAGAACCGATAATCAGAACCAGATATTTTTTTATCCAGTCCATAGCGGTTTTGCGCCGGCGCAGAAGAGATACTTTGTTGTTATTTTTCATACTATACCACCTTTGGCCAAAAAGTTTCTTCCTAATTATTATAGAAGAAAAACCTTGCTATTGTCCAGTGATATAGAATGTATACAGTATTGCTATGTTTTGAGAATTTTTTTGCCTATAGCTTTTCCTGCTTAAAAAGTGTAATATATATAAAGATAATTTAGGCGAAATGTATGTAATGCAGAGAAGATGGAGTGAATATAATGCGGGTAATAATTATCGGTGCCGGCAAGCTGGGCTATAGCATAGCAGAGCTGCTCTCTCAGGAGGAATACGATATTGTCGTAATCGACAAAGAGGAAGGGCAGCTGGAGAACATTAAGGAGAATCTGGATGTTTTGACTATGGCGGCCAACGGTTCCAGCCCTATTACCATGGACAATCCTGATGTACAGGGGGCAGATATTCTCATTGCTGTTACAGGCAGTGATGAGGTAAATATGGTGTGCTGTATTCTGGCCAAGAAGCATGGCATAACTCATACTGTGGCTAGAATCAGAGATATGCAGTTTATGTCTGAGGCCAAGGATTATCTCAAGGCTAATTTTGATATTGATCTGATGCTGAACCCTGAGTATATTACCTCTATGGAGATTAATCGGATTCTCATGGTGCCAGCAGCCCTTAACGTGGAGGATTTTGCTGAGGGGAGGGTGCGGCTTTTTGAGACAAAGGTGCGGCGCAATTCACCTTTAGCTGGTACCCCTTTGAAGAATCTGGATATACCAAAATCCATTTTGGCTGCTATGATTTTCCGAGATCATCGCATGATTATTCCTCATGGTGATGATTGCTTGCTGCCTCATGATAATGCTTATTTTGTGGGGGAAGCTGGCGCAATTGCTAACTTTAGCAAGAATCTGGTCAGAAGTGATGCGCGAAAAATTAGTCGGGCGGTGATTATTGGTGCTGGCCGAGCTGGCAGATTTACCGCTAGGATTCTAGACAAGCAAGGGGTTCAGGTGAAAATATTTGATATGAACCGGGAACGCTGCCGCTTGATTGCTGGCACCCTGTCCAGCCACAGCATGGCTATTCATGGCGATGGTACTAATATTGATTTGCTGCAGTCAGAGGGAATCAGCGATGCTGACATTATGATCTGTATGACGGATGACGATAAGCTGAATTTGCTGCTGGCCTTGATGGGGCGGCATCTGGGGGCGGCCAAAACCATAGTTATGGTAAATAGATATGATTATATTGACCTAATGGAAAAGGTGGGCGTGGATATCGTGTTGTCTTCACGCTTTTTGGCAGCCAGCGAAGTGTTGGCCTTTGTACGGCGAGGGGGCATTGTTTCCGTATCCCTGTTGGAGGGGGCCAAGGCAGAGGCTATCGAGGTTCTGGTTCAGCCGGGAGCCAAGGTAGCTGGCAAAAAGCTGATGGATGCTGCTTTGCCTAGGGAATGCTTGGTATGTGGCTATGTGCGGAATGAGGAAGCCTTTGTGCCAAATGGTAATACGGTGCTGAATCCTGGGGATAGAGCTATTATTATTGTTCAGATGAAGCATTCGAAAAATGTATTGAAATATTTTCAAAAGGATTGAGTGACAGAATGAATAAACTGGTTCTGTTGTTAATGGGCCGAGTAATTCTCCTTTGTGGAGGCCTACAGCTGATACCTTTTTGCTATAGTCTATATCATGGGATGTGGCAAACTGTAGGGGCTTTTGCGGCGTCTATTTTGGCAGCCCTGCTGGCAGGCGTAATTTTGATAGGACGAGGCCAGGAGCCGGAGGAAAGCCTTAGCGTTTTGGCTGGAGCAGGATTTCTCTTTGTGTGTTGGTGGATAATGTCCATCTTTGGGGGGCTGCCCTATTATTTAGATGGGGATTTAACCCTGATAAATGGTATATTTGATAGTATTTCCTGTTTTACCACTACAGGTGTTATGGATTTGCCTTACAGGGCCGATGATGCGATAATCCTATGGCGCAGTCTGTCCCAATGGCTGGGAGGCTATATGGTCCTGCTGCTGTTGAGTACGGTACTGCCTGGCACCAGTGGCTGCTTTGGCACGACATTTATTATGCCGGGCAGCTTGCGCACTGGACCTATTACTTTGCGACGGATAAACCGTACCTCGGTAAAAATTCTGCGTATTTATACTTTAGTAACTGTTTTAGGCTTTCTTTTGTATATGCTTAGTGGCTTGGAATTTTTTGATGGGGTTAATATGGCTCTGGTGACCATATCCACAGGAGGCTGTTATACACCAGCTGCCGATATTAGCTTTAGTGGCTGGGTGGTGGTTACGGCGCTGTTGGGAATCGTGGCTGCTGGCTGTAATGTTTTTATGTATTGGCAGGCCTTGGATTTCAAGGAATGGCGGTTTGTAATCCACACTTGGAAAAATAGCGAGATGCGGCTTTTTGGCCTGATGGTGGCAGCCTTTACAGGGATTATAGCCTTGCATCTATATTTGGGTGGATTTTACAGCTTGCCAGATGCGGTGAGCAATTCCCTGTTTCATGTGGTTTCCTTTGGCTGTACCAATGGTATTATGGCAGAGAATATGTATCATTGGGATGATGTAGACAAATTCTTTTTGATGTGTATTGCATTGATTGGTGGCTGCATGGGCTCGATTTCCGGAGGTTTCAAAATATTTCGCCTGCAGGTGCTGTTGAAAAGCTCTTTGGCTGAAATGAAGCGTACTTTGCATCCTAATATGGTAGTCCATATTGTTATTGATGGGCGGACAGTGCCTCAGAAGATTATTGAGCGTATTCTGGGGTATTTCTTTATGTTTTTCCTGTGTATGCTGTTTTCTTTGCTGGTTTTGTCCTTGACGGGATTGAATATGCAGCAGACTATGGATATGACCATTGCTTGTCTTACCAGTTCTGGGCCAATGATGATGTTTCATCTTGATGCTCAGGAGGTTCGGATACTGCCGGATTGGGCCAAGCTATATTGTAGTTTGCTTATGATTATTGGCAAGATAAATATTTTTACCTTCCTGCTTCTGGCTCATGGAGCTTGGACAGGATTGAGAGAAAGGTATTGGTAGGTGGGGTAAATGAATCTAAAGGTTATTGCATATGTGCTAAGCCAGCTGCAATTTGCGGTTACCCTGTCCCTAGGTGTCCCCTTTGTCATGGCCTTGTATTGGGGAGAAGCCTGCGCTATGGATTTTGCCGGTACAATGCTGATAAGTCTGGGGGTAGGTGTGGCCCTTAGTAATTATGGCGAGCTGGAGCATGATAGCCTGACCATTCGAGAGGGCATTGCGGTTACAGGCATTGCTTGGTTTATTATTCCTTTGCTGGCTTCCCTGCCTTTTTTGGCAGGTCATTATTTGAATCCTATTGACAGTATTTTTGAAGGGGTATCTGGTTTGACCTGTACGGGAGCTTCTGTTATTAAGGATTTAGATGCTGTGCCGAGAAGTATTATTCTGTGGCGCAGTATTACCCATTGGGTGGGAGGCTTGGGGATTATAGTTATTTATATTGCCATGTTTCCCCAGGCAGGCAGCGGCGCCGCCAAAATGTTTAATGCAGAAGGGGCAGGGCCTACAGAGATGCGGGTGGTGCCTAGAATGAAATCCACAGCCAATGCCCTTTTGCTTATGTATGTGTTTTTTTCTGTTATCCTAACTACCTTGCTGTTACTGTGCGGCACAAGTCTTTTTGATGCAGTGAATCTGGCTATGTCAGCTATAGCTACAGGTGGTTTTGCTACCACTAATGGCAGTGCAGCAGATTTTCACAGCCTGCCTGTGGAGCTGGTGCTGATTATCTTTATGCTCATCGGCGGTGGCAATTTTGGCTTGTATTTTTTGGCTTATAAAAAGGGTTATAAGTATATTATTAGAGATACGGAGTTTAGGGTTTATCTGGCTATTTATGGTGTAATCACTTTGCTGGTGGCTCTGAATCTTTATGATGCTATGGGGTGGCAGCCGGGAGAGGCATTGCGGGGAGCGGCCTTTCAAATTTCTTCTATTATGACTACTACTGGTTTGAGTACCTATAATTTTGATGAGTGGCCAGCTTTTTCTCAGTTCTGTATTATTCTGTTAATGCTGATGGGAGGTTGCGGCGGTTCTACCAGTGGTGGTATGAAGGTTTCTCGTGTGATTATTCTTTGGAAAATGGTGGGGACGATTATTCAGGAGAAACTTCATCCTAATAGTATTGCCAGGGTTACGATGGAGAGTCAGAGCCAATCTTCCACAGTGGTGTATAGAGTGGCCAGATTCTTCTTTCTGTATGTGATGATAGCTTTGCTGGCGGCCTGTGCCTTTAATTTTGATGGACTGCCGGTGGTGGATTCTATTTTGCTGGGACTGTCCTGTATGGGCAATGCGGGGGTGGCCTTTGGCGTGGCTTATACCTTTTATGATTTGCCGGATGTAACCAAGCTGGTTTGCTGTCTTTGCATGATCATAGGCAGGTTGGAAATATTTACTTTTTTGGCTATGCTGCAGCCGGGGTTCTGGAAGCGTAATAGTAATTGGTGAAAGGTATAGCAGGGCTGTTTTGATTGACATTAACGGTTTAGATATGCTATGCTATATGAGTCAAACAATGAAGAAATTTGCCAAGCTGGTGGATTTCATTTAGATAACATGAGGGGAGACTGCTGTATGTCAGCTGTTGTAGTTTTAGGCACCCAGTGGGGTGACGAAGGCAAAGGTAAGATTGTAGATTATTTGGCACAGAAGGCTGAGACTGTTGTCCGTTATCAGGGCGGCAGCAATGCTGGCCATACTGTTGCTGTTGATGGTGTAGAATACAAGCTGCGCTTGATGCCATCTGGTATTCTGTACAAGGGAACCCTGTGCGTAGTAGGCAATGGTGTTGCCTTTAACCCAAAGGTTATGCTGCAGGAAATGGACGGCATGATTGCTCAGGGTATTGATGTCAGCGGTATCCGTATCAGCAACCGCGCTCATGTGGTTCTGCCATATCATTGCGAGATGGATGGCTACATTGAGGAGCTGAAGGGCGATAACAAGGTTGGTACTACCAAGAATGGTATTGGCCCATGCTATGCAGATCGTGATAACCGTATTGGTATCCGTGTCTGTGATTTTATTGACAAGGAAGAGTTCGCCAAGCGCCTGAAGGAAAATCTGGAGCTGAAGAACATGGAGATTGTCAAGCTCTATGGCAAGGAGCCTATGGACTATGAGTCCATGCTGAAGGAGTATGAGGGCTATGCAGATCGTCTCCGTCCATATGTATGTGATACCATTGCTTTGTTGCATGATGAGCTGAAGGCTGATCGCAAGATTCTCTTTGAGGGTGCTCAGGCTACCATGCTGGATATTGACTATGGTACCTATCCATATGTTACTGCTTCCCATCCTATTTCCGGTGGTATCGGTGTTGGTGCTGGTGTAGCGCCTCGTGATATTGACAAGGTTGTAGGCGTAGTAAAGGCATATTGCACCCGTGTAGGTGAAGGCCCATTCCCAACTGAGCAGCTGAATGAGATTGGTGACACCATTCGTGATGCTGGTCATGAATATGGTACTGTAACTGGCCGTCCTCGCCGTACTGGCTGGTTGGATGCCTGCGTTGTACGCTATGCTGGCCTCTTGTCTGGTATTGATTATATGGCTATTACTCGTCTGGATATTTTGGATTGCATGGATGAAATCAAGATGTGTGTTGCCTATAAGTATAAGGGTGAGATTCTCAACGAGATTCCTGCTTCCTTGAAGGTATTGGCTGAGGTAGAGCCTGTTTATGAGACTTTCGAGGGTTGGAAAACTGATATTAGCGGTATCCGTACCTATGAGGAGCTGCCTGAGAAGGCTCGCATCTATTTGGAGCGCATGGCCGAGGTTACTGGTATTGACCTGGGTATTGTATCTGTAGGTCCAAATCGTGATCAGACCATCGTTTTGGCCAAGGATTTGTTCTAATCTAACTAAATAGATTAATATTGCAGGGATTGTTGAAGGCCTGCTAAAGAGGGTTTGCTGGTCTGCTTGCAGATTGGCAAACCTTTTTTGTGACTTTTAAAGGATTTGTGTAGGGGAGAGTTTTATGTTAGAGCTGCAAAATGTTACTTATACAGTAACAGAAAATAACATAGAGAAAAATATTATTGACCATATGGATTTGGTGATTCCAGATGGCAAATTCGTAGTAATAACCGGCCCCAATGGTGGCGGTAAATCTACTTTGGCCAAGACAATTATGGGCATTAACCATATTAGCTCTGGTCGTCTGCTTTTTGATGGAGAAGATATTACAGCAAAGAATATTACGGAACGTGCCAAGCTGGGAATCAGTTTTGCTTTTCAGCAGCCAGTGCATTTTAAGGGCATTAAGGTTATTGACCTTTTGCGTTTGGCTACTGGTAAGAATATTTCCAAGGACAGTGCATGTGAATATCTGTCCAAGGTTGGTCTGTGCGCCAAGGAGTATATTAACCGTGAGGTAAATAATTCTTTGTCTGGCGGTGAGTTGAAGCGCATTGAGATTGCTACTGTGCTGGCTAGAGGCACCAAGTTCTCTATTTTTGATGAGCCAGAGGCTGGTATTGATATTTGGAGCTTTCAGAATCTAATTCAGGTATTTGAAAATATTCGCAAGACTGTACAGGGGACAGTTTTGATTATTTCCCATCAGGAAAGAATCCTGAATATTGCTGATGAAATCGTGGTTATTGAAAATGGCAAGGTGGCCAAGCAAGGGGCCAAGGCAGATATTTTGCCAGAGCTATTAGGTACGGCTTCTGCTGTTAATGCGGCTTGCTCCAAGCTGGACCCAAAGGGAGGTTTCTAAGATGTTAGACAATATTCAGATGCATATGCTGACAGAGGTGGCTGACCTGCACGGTGTACCAGAGGGAGCCTATAATTTCCGGGTTAATGGTGAAAAGGCTGGGCGGAATACCACAGCCAATATTGATATTGCCACCAAAACCGACGGCAAAAGCGGTATAGATATCCGCATCAAGGATGGCACCAAGAATGAAAGCGTGCATATTCCTGTTGTTCTTAGTGAAAGCGGTATTAAGGAAACCGTCTATAATGATTTCTATGTAGGTGATAATTGTGACGTGGTTATTGTAGCAGGTTGCGGTATTCACAATTGTGGCAATCAGGATTCCCAGCATGATGGTGTTCATCGCTTCTATGTGGGCAAAAATTCCAAGGTGCGCTATGTGGAAAAGCATTATGGCGAAGGGGATGGCAAGGGTAAGCGGATATTGAACCCTGTAACCGAGGTTTATCAGCAGGCTGATAGCTATGTGGATATGGAAATGGTACAGATAAAGGGGGTAGATTCTACCCATCGCATTACCAAGGCTGAATTGGCTGAGGGGGCAACCATGATTGTCCATGAGCGGTTGATGACTCATGGAGACCAGGTGGCTACCAGTGTTTACGAGGTAAAGCTGCAAGGGAAGGGTTCCAGCACCGATGTTATTTCCCGTTCTGTAGCTAGAGATAATTCCGAGCAGGTTTTTGAGGCAGCTATTGTAGGTGAGACAGCCTGCAGCGGTCATGCTGAATGTGATGCCATTATTATGGACAAGGCTCATGTAGTGGCCATACCAAAGCTGGATGCCAAGGATGTGGATGCAGCTTTGATTCATGAGGCGGCTATTGGCAAAATCGCTGGGGATCAGTTGATAAAGCTTATGTCTTTGGGATTGACTGAGGCTGAGGCGGAAGCCCAGATAATCGGCGGCTTCCTGCGGTAAAATAAAGAAGGTTTTTGTAAAAGGGTTGAAGTTGTTTTTGTAGCGGCTTTAACTGCAATAAAAAAGGCAACAGATTTTTTGAGAATCTGTTGCCTTTTTTCGTTATTTATGGCTGGACAGTGGCGATAATATCCTTCATAACACCGTGCACCTCTGGCCCGGTAACATCCTGCCTTGGGCTGACAAGGGAATATCATACCCCAAAACGCAAATCTCCTAAAGCAGGTCAGGAAAAGACAGCTTTAGGGGATTTTTTACTACTAATCCAGTCATAGTACTGAACAAATTCCGTCGTCTTTTTTACTTCTTCAAAAATATCATCTGGCATAGCTCCATATACCAATACTACCTTCGGTTCTAATTCCTCCAGCATTGCTTTTAGTCCTTCATAGAAATATCTGCGATATTCCTTCCCCTGAATGCAGCCATATGTGCCTATTGAAACGATACTATGTTTTTCTATTCCTAAAAAAGCAAATTTCTTTGGTAGTTCACAGGTTGTATAACTTCTTTCATCTCCCCAACGAACATTTGGAATAACATATATCCCCTTTGACTGTAGATATGCTCCAATAGCTCGGTTCATATAAGTATTAGCAATTTGTAGACATAGAGGCATGTCTACATAAAGAGAACAGTCTGGAGATATGACCGCTGGAAATCTTTTTATTTCATCCAAATACTTCTCCACATCCATGATTATAGGAGCAAATACTCTATCATGCTCATAAAAATGTATTGCTTCTTTATGCTCATTGCTACGTTTACGTTTGGAAAATGGTATTAGAGCCTCTGGTATGACAATTTTTTCAGGCTTTTTTATAATGGGAATTTCCATTGCTCCCTCGAAGAATGCGTCCTTCACCAAATCTGCTCTAAAACCATCATCAATAATTAGCTTCATGTTTATCATCCTTTACTAAATTTATTTCCAGACAGGATGATAATATGTTATACTATAGGTGTTGATGCTAGGATGTATAATATATTATCATCCTATGGGCTGCGAGAAATCGCAGCTCTTTTTTATATCTCTTCCTTCAGATTGCCCTCAGCGTATTCCAAGTCTACCTTAACACTTGCTAGCAATTCTGCATCCGTTATTTGATTTGCTCTTTTGCTCACCTCCCTCCAGAATTTTATATCAGTAATCACTTTTGCCAGTTCATCAAATACTTCCGCTATCCAGCTTAATTCATCATCTGTACATTCATATTTTATAAAATGCAATGTATCTGCTGGATTTTTGCTGAGAAGCTCTAACTCCTTTTTCCAACACTGATCTATTCCATATGCCCAATTATCTTGTGTTTCCTCCGAGACACGTATTCGTTCCTGTAAGACAGGCTTCATTTCGTCTAATAACATTATTTTTTCCTCCGTGCCACGCTGTCCGTGTCCACCATTAGTCAAACGCAGCCTTGTAACCTTCTTGCCATTTATCTTAACTAACTGCTTTGTAAAATCACCTTCGATGGAATGTATTACAGCAAAATCACTGGCTCTTTTACCACTTCCTTTTGTATTGATATACGCACCAGATCTCGTAGTACCCATTTATAATCACCATCCTTGATTCTTTATTTAAGGATGATGAGATGATAATACATACATATTTTAGGTGTTGATGCTAGAACATATAATACATTATCATCCCCAAATAGACTTTTTTACTCTATAAAATCATCCTTTCTCTTAGTATCCTTATGCAATCTGAGATTTATATACCACAGACATCATATTTTTTGCTACACCATCAAGCACATAGCCTAAGTCTTTCTTGTTTAACTTCACCGATAATACATGAGCAACAACCTCTGCAAGAATTTTCCAAAGCTCGAACAGAGCACTTTTTACATCACGCAAAGCCTGTAAATATAGGGAATTAGTCACCCTAACAATGCCATTTTTCAGTCTACACATTTGATGATTTCGTTTATTATCATCAACGACCTCAAATACATAACCTTCACAAATATCAGGAAGTATATTTTCCAGAATATATAACGGATTTTCTGGAGCAATACCTTGCTCGTTCTCTTCATCGCGAATTATGTCCATGATGTATCTTGCAATCCGATGAATTAACTCACTAAAATCTGCTATAACCATTTTTGCGCAAATGATAATTACTCGTCTCCTTTCAAAATATCATATATCCGCTGCATCTTCTCATCGTTTATCGAACTAAACTCTTCCTCTAACTTCATGGCAACCCTCCTTTGTAAATCTGGGGAGTGTAAAATAGTTTGTGTAAAAAGTAATTGCGCAGATTTATTTTATGCCCCATACTGGGGTAAACAATT
>NZ_JADYTY010000079.1 GCF_021531495.1 Anaerovibrio lipolyticus | reverse complement strand
TCATGTGATTAAATGAGTTTAGCAGCGTGAGGCACATCAATATAGCGCGAGCGTGCCTGTAAGGGTATATGCCGTGCCTCAGTAAAGAGTATATGTATGCAATTATGCAAATAAGTCTTTGGCTCTACAAATCAGAATTTATTGCACAATGCTAAGTTTTGTAGTATAATAGGCGTAAGAAAAGTGCTACCGATAGACGGTTAGCCCTCAAATTAAAATCAGTTGAAAATAACCGTTCAAGAGTGATGGCTTGGGGCGGTTATTTTCTTTTGTTGATATCCTTGCCGATTTGGTAGCCAAAAGCTATACAAGCGATAGCAACTCCTAAGAGAGTCACAAAAATGCCAATAATATCCAAGGACAAAGCATCACCCCCTCCGCAATAGGATGACCGCTTAAGCCTACGGCCTCATTTTGGAGGGTAAGAATCCCTCCAAAAATGCTCAGAGGGCTAACCGCCTACCGTTATGGTAGCACTATGGTAATTATACCCTATAGTTACAGATGATAGCAAGTAAATTGTTTTTGCAGTGCCAAAGCAGGAAGGTGAAATGAATACACAAAATAGAAGGCACATCAATATAGCGCGAGCGTGCCTGTAAGGGTATATGCCATGCCTCAGT
>NZ_JADYTY010000078.1 GCF_021531495.1 Anaerovibrio lipolyticus | reverse complement strand
CAGTGCGATTTACCATAAACATTCTCCTTTCAAAAAACAATTAATCTTAGGCAACCTGTTCATCGTTCAGCTCAGTAACGATTACTTCGCTGAGATAAGCGGTCTTGACACCATCTACAACCTGCTTGTTTGCAAGAATAGCCTTGTGGGCTACCATGTTCTCCATAGCCTTCAAAACCTTGGCCTTGGTCAGGTTTGGGTTTGGATCGGTAATGGTGAGAGTGCGACTGGACTTGTCGCGGGAAAATACCAGATGAAGATCTGCTGACATGAAAATTCCTCCTTTCGCTAAACAATGGATTGGCTGTGCCTGGTCTGGGACTTAGGCATCCAGCTCGGTGGTATCTGTACGAAGAACCTGGCCCAGAGGCATGGTCTGCAAGCCTGCCATAGCGGTGCCTACAGACATCATATCTTCGTCAGACAGCTCAGTGTTAATGTCCTTGAAACTGCGGGTAGAATACTTTGGGTTATCCTTGGCATCCTGACCACTGACCAGTTTCAGCTTCATAGTAGAAGCTGCAATCTCCTTTGCCATTTGACATATCTCCTTTCCTTGTTTTTGTTAGCCCTGCTCTTGGCTACAACCTTATGATACTTCCGTGACATGTCATAGGCAATAGTAATTT
>NZ_JADYTY010000077.1 GCF_021531495.1 Anaerovibrio lipolyticus | reverse complement strand
TCATAGCTGCATTAGAATTCTTATCATTTGTGCGCATAAGAAATACATATTTACACTATGTACAGACTTTTATCGCAGCATATTTATTCACATATATACCAAGGCCACAGTGCCTGAGCATGGCGCTTGTAAACTTGATAAAACTAATATATAATATGTTTAACTAAAGCAACATTCAGTATCCAATTCTAAGAAAACCTGAAAAAGCAATAGCCACCCTCTCAAAATACCAACATAAAGTAAGGTGATTCCATAACTCTATGCTAGATTGCACGTTCAAACACTTCTTATATCTCGCGAAAATAAATATAGGGACAAGGTGAAAAATCAATGGATAATTTTTCAAGAAAAAGGCGTTATCCCATTAATTCATTTATCTTTAGGGTAAGTATTCATTACGATGACTATTTTCCCAAAGATAAGTTTTTATCCTATGTAGCAGATGAGGAATTAATTAATTCTTGCACAGAATGCAAAGATACTTGTCAGTACTATCTGGATATTACTCTGCCTTACGAATACAAGTATAAATATCTTCAGGAAGACATAACAAGTATTTTCCCCAGCCTGCTCCATATCAACACTGGAGTCATTAGCTATGAGCTGTGCAGGCCCAAAGACATAGACCAGTAAAAGATAATTCTACT
>NZ_JADYTY010000076.1 GCF_021531495.1 Anaerovibrio lipolyticus | reverse complement strand
TTTTTGTTAAAGTATGTTATCCTAAAATGTCGTTCTTACCTCATTAGATTGTTTACACTATCTATTGGATGGTCGAACATTCGCCAATCGCTTGCGCTCTTGGATGGTTCGACACTCATAATGTTACCCAATCGCTTACGCTCTTGGACATTATGTTGGTAAAATTTACATTTGATTGTTTCTGTGTAGTTTTCAATGTACATCATGGTGGGCCTAAGTGGACTTGAACCACTGACCTCACGCTTATCAGGCGTGCGCTCTAACCAGCTGAGCTATAGGCCCATATTATGGTGGAGACGAGGAGAATCGAACTCCTGACCCCCTGCTTGCAAGGCAGGTGCTCTCCCAGCTGAGCTACGCCCCCAAATCTGGCTTCGCTATTTTCCGCAATACTTTGTTGCAACTGCGTCGCATTTCGTCAACGTAGGTTACTACGTTTTCCTCATGCTCCTTGTTACGCCTCGTCTTGCGAAAAATTTCTCGCCATATTATTACCTCTACAATAAGGCAATACATATACGTGACATATTCTTATTCAGAACATCACCATTTTTGAGTTTACACTTAATGTGTTCCCTCAAAACTAGACAATGCAAAGCCTGATGCTACGACCTGGATATAAGCTCTAAGCTTACTCCTTAGAAAGGAGGTGATCCAGCCGCACCTTCCGATACGGCTACCTTGTTACGACTTCACCCCAGT
>NZ_JADYTY010000075.1 GCF_021531495.1 Anaerovibrio lipolyticus | reverse complement strand
TATGGCGAAACTCATGAAGCACTATGATGTAATCTACTAAATTTTTTTACACAAAGTTCTTGACACACCCTAATATTTTACCATGAATGGAGTGCCTTATGCTAGTTTGTCAACAATCTGTGGAACATTGATAAATGTTCCTATGTATTCTAAAACATTTTTTGAATGGTACTTAGAATTAGATTTGACTCAAATTGATTGCGTAGCAGGTACATATTGTATACGTAAAATAGATAGAAGTACAAAATCAGTGGAAAATATTATTATAGAAACTGTGTTTAGAGGAACTGAGGAAGAAAAATCTAAATATGCGGATCGGTATATTAGATTAGTATCTCGTTGCGATGAAAAATTTGCCCAGGAAAATATGGAGAAATTATTGAAAATGAAGTCGGCAGCACTGAATAGTGATACTAAAACTTTTAATAAGTATATGAAAAGTATGGAAATAAAAGATCCTCAAATTGAGATTATTTTAAATACAATGCGTTTAGATAAAACTTTTAATATGTCATTCCGTCAATAATAAATATGGTAAATTAAATGAATATGATTTGATTTGTTGTTGAAAAAATCCCAGCCACAGATAGTCCTGTGGCTGGGATTTATAGATGGTAATATAAAATGTGCATTTAGTGGAAAATAAAAATGTACAAAATAGTCTAATATATTACACCTATTGTGAAGGTCAAGTCTATGATTGTGGGGTATAAGGAAATCTGAGCTGATTTACATTGTTAGATTTTGGAAATTAATCAGGCGGATTGTATAATTAAGTTGAACACTTAAAAATCCATAGCGAACCCTTGTGGTAAAATGTAGTTGCACAA
>NZ_JADYTY010000074.1 GCF_021531495.1 Anaerovibrio lipolyticus | reverse complement strand
TTGTTTACCCCAGTATGGGGCATAAAATAAATCTGCGCAATTACTTTTTACACAAACTATTTTACACTCCCATTTTGGCTGAGAATGCACCAAGAGCATTAGATGACGATAGTAGTTATAGGTATATAGATAAGCCTCTTTTTCTAAAAATGGATGATGAATTTAAGCCTAGTATTTCTTCTGATATTGACGAAACTAAAGACATTGTGGGTTCTATGATACGTTCAGTATATTTTGTTACAGATGAGCATGTTTCTGATATTATTGGGAGTATCATAAATGGGGATTTAGATGTAACAGATAAGTTGAGAAGAATACTTTTGTATCAGCAAGGTGATCAGCGGCTTGCTAGTATGGTTAATTCGGATATGTTTATTGATATTTCTACATCGAATATTAACCATTATATGGGAGAGGCATTGTTATCCGGCAAGATAATACACAACTATTTGTATGGGAGATATTATAAAACTAAATAACGTTCATATATATAGTATATGTTTGAGAATTTGCGTTATATCATGAAAACAAAAGTGGCAGGTCATTTTTAGACCTGCCACTTTTGTTTTCATGATAGTAGTTTATTTCTCGTGCGTGTTAATAGATATTATGCCGTTTTCCTGTTCATACTTTTGAATACCCTTGATGACGAAGTATTCAATCTGGGAATTAAGTGAGCGCACTTCTTCCTCCGCCACAATTCTCAGCTTAGCATGAACTTTTTCATCAAGTCGTACCTGTAGTGCTACTTTGTTAGTTGCCATAATATAACCTTCCCTTCTATATAGTAGAATATAATATAAGAAAAGAAAATTAGGGAGTGTAAAATAGTTTGTGTAAAAAGTAATTGCGCAGATTTATTTTATGCCCCATACTGGGGTAAACAAT
>NZ_JADYTY010000073.1 GCF_021531495.1 Anaerovibrio lipolyticus | reverse complement strand
TTTACCTTTATTGTAACCAAAATCTTGCATTTCCTGTAATTTCATTTCGTATGTCATATAGCTCATCCTTTCTGTTTCAATATTTTTTTCTTCCTTGATAGCATCATCAATAGCTTTTGTAAAATTGCTATTGGCGGATTTTCCATTCATATAATCTAGTATTGGAATAAGGGCTTTAGGCGTATCTGTAGTTCTATTACCTGCACTTGATACTACTATTTTGGTAGTTTCATCAGGAAGCAGCAAGGATTTATCTTGTTGACAGTATGTGTTAAATGTATATAAACTACGTTCACCATTGAGAAATTTGAAAGGGCAAAGAAAAATAATAATACTTTTCTTTAGCAGAGTATATCTTTGTCCTGCCTTCAGGGAATCAACATCAAATATGCCCTGATAGAATCTCATACGTTTGGCAAGATCATTTGAGTTGTAATATCCGATCTGCATTTCTATATCATACATAGTATTATCAGAATCCTCTACATAAAGATCAAAACGTATACCATGGCCGTCATAGCTTTCTTTAAATGTTTTTTCTGTTTCGTGAAAGCGAATATCTCGTACTTTTACCTGTAGAATTATTTCAAGTAGTTTCTTTATGAATTTTGGATGTTTTGACATCACCAGCTTGAACATGTAATCATCTGTAAAAGTAAGTTCATTCCATGGCTTTATTGAATAATTGGTGTATATATCCATGCAAATTTTCCTTTCTAATCACTATAAAATATCCTTGTATAAGAAAGTATGTTTTTATTTTATTATAGCATAGGAATATATTACAGGCAACAAGAAATAACGAAAGCCATAGATTAACTACGGCTGAGTTTGGTGGAAGTTTTTCTAAATTGTTGATTGTTTTTTATAGTAATTACTTCATCTGAGAAACTGGAATTATATGCTC
>NZ_JADYTY010000072.1 GCF_021531495.1 Anaerovibrio lipolyticus | reverse complement strand
TCAAAACTTGGTACAATAGAAGTGAACATCAACCATGACCAAGGAGGTTTACGCCATGTCTATTGTATCACTTGAATCCAAAGATGAAAAGAACATTTCTATGTCGATCGCTCAATTTTTTGCTGTATACGGAATTATCAGTCTTTTAAGAAATTGTGGTGGACTAAAACTTAAGGGAGTTCCTGTAAGGGAGCTTTTCACCTACACAGTTACGAATGCTTTCCGCATGGGCAGCTTCTATATGCAGCAGAAGGTTGGAACGATTCGGGAGGAATTTTCTAAAAACACATATTATCGTTTTCTTGCGAACCCCCGTATAAACTGGCTGCGCTTTACTACGCTTCTTTCTGAGCGTATCATCAATAGTCACATTCGTCCGCTTACATCTGAGAAACGCGATGACTGTTTTGTTATTGATGACTCCTTGTATGAAAGGACTGGATTCAAGCGGACTGAATATGCCTCCCGTGTGTTTGACCATGTGTCAAAGCGATATATGAAGGGCTTCAGGCTATTGACCTTGGGCTGGACAGATGGCTGCACGTTCATGCCAATCAATTCTTCTTTGCTGGCTTCAAATAAGGAAGAAAACATCCTTGGTACACGTAGCAAGATTGACAAAAGGACTATCTCTGGCCAGCGTCGTCTTATGGCTTGCCAAAAAGCTACCGATGTCATGATATATTTGCTGAAAACAGCATTGGGAGCAGGACACCAGGCAAAATATGTGTTGTTTGACAGCTGGTTTTCCAATCCCAAACAGATTCTTGATGTAAAGGAACTAGGGCTTAATGTAATAGCTATGGTCAAACGCAGCAGCAAACGGAACTACATATTTGAAGGCAAACAGATGAACATCAAGAAGATATTTGCCTCTTGCAAGAAGCAACGTGGCCGCTCTAAATATCTTCTTTCCGTTCCAGTGAAGGTAGGCCAGGACAAAAATGGCGACAATGGCATTGATGCCCGTATTGTCTGTGTCCGCAATC
>NZ_JADYTY010000071.1 GCF_021531495.1 Anaerovibrio lipolyticus | reverse complement strand
GTAATTAAGCTACAAAGGGCATACGGTGGATGCCTAGGCATTGAGAGTCGATGAAGGACGCGGTAAGCTGCGAAAAGGTATGGGGAGCCGCAAGCAGGCAATGATCCATACATCTCCGAATGGGGCAACCCGGTACGAGTCATGTCGTACCATCCTACGGGAGGATAACCCGGTGAACTGAAACATCTAAGTAGCCGGAGGAAGAGTAATCAAACGAGATTCCCATAGTAGCGGCGAGCGAACAGGGAAGAGCCCAAACCCGTTGTCTTCGGACGACGGGGGTTGAGGACCAGCATAAATCAAAGAAGTGTTAGAAGAAAGGCATGGGAAGGCCTGGCGCAGAGGGTGAGACCCCCGTATTTAAAAACATTTTGAGAGGGCTGGTATCCAGAGTACCACGAGACACGTGAAACCTTGTGGGAAGCAGGGTGGACCACCATCCAAGGCAAAATACTACTCAATGACCGATAGCGCATAGTACCGTGAGGGAAAGGTGAAAAGTACCCCTGGAGGGGAGTGAAATAGAACCTGAAACCGTATGTCTACAAGCAGTCGAAGCACTTTATATGTGCGACGGCGTGCCTATTGAAGAATGAACCGGCGAGTTATCCGTTGTGGCGAGGTTAAGTGGAAGACACGGAGCCGAAGCGAAAGCGAGTCTTAATAGGGCGGCAAGTCACAGCGGGTAGACCCGAAACCACAGTGATCTATGCATGGCCAGGTTGAAGCTCAGGTAAAAATGAGTGGAGGACCGAACCCGTGAGTGTTGAAAAACTTTGGGATGAGCTGTGCATAGGGGTGAAATGCCAATCGAACGTGGAGATAGCTGGTTCTCCCCGAAATAGCTTTAGGGCTAGCCTCAGGGAATGCACATAGACGGTAGAGCTCTGATCGGGCTAGGGGGCGTAAAGCCTACCGACCCCAGTCAAACTGCGAATGGCTATGTGAGAAGAACCTGGGAGTCAGACTGCGAGTGATAAGACCCGTAGTCAAGAGGGAAACAGCCCAGACCGCCGACTAAGGTCCCGAATGCTGTACTAAGTGGAAAAGGATGTAGGACTTCAGAAACAACCAGGATGTTGGCTCAGAAGCAGCCACCATTTAAAGAGTGCGTAATAGCTCACTGGTCGAGAGGCCCTGCGCCGAA
>NZ_JADYTY010000070.1 GCF_021531495.1 Anaerovibrio lipolyticus | reverse complement strand
AGAAAAAATCATTCACTTTGTTTGAAATTTGCCCATAAAAAGAACCTCCTGCCATGAGGAGGTTCCAAAACTATGGCACGAAGTCAACGTAAGTACGATCATGAATACAAGGTTCAGGCAGTGAAGTTTGCACGTGAAATTGGTGGCGCTAAAGCATCCAAAGAATTAGGTGTTCCGGAGGGAACTATTCATACTTGGTTGAAAGCAGCCAACTCTGGAGGTATGGATATTGGAGAAGGATCCCATACTCCAGAATCCGCAATGAGTATTGCAGAATAGCTTGCAATGCTTCGCAAGAAAGTGAAAGATCAGGATTTGGCGGATGCTATGCGAGAAATCAATGCTGAAGATACCTGCAACGATACCTATGGTCGTATCCGAATGTATCAGGCACTACAGCTTAAGCAGCCAGAGGGCGTGCACATTCCAAGTGAGCGTACCGTTTATAGAGTCATGAAAGAGATTGGACTCAGCCATCGCCCTAAACGGAAGCCAAATGGTATTACCAAGGCAGATAAAGAAGCTCGTAAATCAGATGATCTCGTAAAACGGGATTTTACAGCAGATCAACCTCTGACCAAGTGTGTAACTGACATAACCGAGATTAAGGCTAAAGATGGTAAACTCTACGTATCTGGCATTTTTGATTGCTTCGATTCAGCTGTTCTTGGTCTGGCAATGGAGACAAACATGAAAGCTACTCTCTGCCAGCACACGGTCGAGAATGCTTATATGGCATATCCGGAGATCCGTGGGGCAATTCTTCATTCTTATCACGGGACACAGTACACCAGCGAACTCTATCGCACAACATTAGCCAAATATGGCATCGTTCAGAGTATGAATAGTGCTGGTGGACTTGCCATGATAATGCAAAATGCGAAAGCATGTGGGCTCGTCTGAAGAGTGAACTGCTCTACGACAGGGTCAACACTGAGGATTTGACGGTGGAGGAACTTAATGTTATGATCTGGAGATACTTCATCAGTTACTGGAACAATCGGAGGATCTGTACCGCCAATGGTGGTCTTCCTCCAATGATCAAGCGACAGAGATACTACGATTCTCTCCAGCTTGCAGCATAGTCCATGGTGCTATGTCAAGATTTAAAGCAAATTAAAATGAGAATTTTCCATCGAAAAATAAATATTTGTTCTCTAAG
>NZ_JADYTY010000006.1 GCF_021531495.1 Anaerovibrio lipolyticus | reverse complement strand
GTATTGCAAAAAGCACTATGCCAGGAGCTAGGTGTTAGTGTTTCATAAGGATGTGATATTTATGCTGTCTATATCTTGAAATCTGATATAGCAAGGGCATAAAAATAAGCCACCCAGGAGGACGGCTATGAGAAAGGAGTCAATATAATTGACTACCATTGAGAACTATTTAACATTGATAAACAATATACAACATATATACAACCCGCCAGCACTAAAAGCCTTACAGCATGGCATGAAAATACCATCCTACGCTCCGTTGGCTATGCAGAGTGCGACGCTTACGGCACATCTTACACAGGTGTATGCTACTGCAGCAGAAGCATTCCACCCTGCTATTAGTGCCGTTGCAATGTATCAACAACCATATATGTCTATAGTTGAAACAATGGCTGAATATCAAAGAACGCTAGACTATATTAACAGAGTTCCTTCGCTGATTAAGATGCAAAATACTTTTCTCCATTTAGAGCGTTTTATGCCAGCCGTTATAATACCTCCAGCAGTATCAAATATGTCAATGATACTCCCCGCTTTGGAATATCTTCACACTGAGCATCCCGATTCTTATCAACAGGTTGATAGTATTTTGTCTGTTGAAATGGATGAAGAGAAGTCTATTGAGCAATACATTCAGGAACTGCTATCAAAGCTTAAAGACACAGTTACAATATCTAATTTGCACCAGTATCTGTTGAAATTAGCGCAATATTTAAATTTCATTTCACCATTCATCGATGAGCCTGTACGAACCGGTATTAACCAATTAAGTTCACTTATCATTATACTTGCGTATATAATCTCTCACCGCATCCCAAGAGATAAGGAATAGGAGCAAGATGTTTGCAGTTAGTAAAGGAGCCCCAGACATTTTTAGAATTCCAGCTGCGCCCATAACTACTGCAACAATATCGAATATCAGCCTATACATTATCATCAACTCACTTTCTGCGATACTTTTCTTATATTATACCATCGCTTCATAAGAAGTGCGATACAAAAAGGATGTGATATTTATGCTGTCTATAAAAATTGCTAATGTGCCTACCAGCGCACAAAGCTTTTCATAAAAATACCGCAACTATCCAGTATTGCAAGATAGTTGCGGTAGCTCGAGACTATTCCTCATATTCAAAATCAAGTTTTATCTGCCTCGGTGCCGGACGAACCTCCAGTATCTTATCCACTATGTACTCAGATGAAAGGATGCCATTCTTCAGCTTTTGTACATGTCGATAAACAATGCGGAGCATATCCCCGCTGCCAAATGTAAGCTCATGATTGCTTATCTGGCTGAGAAACGCTTCATCGGCAATAGTCACCCATATAGCAGGGTTTGTTCCATCAGTAACCTTCCACTTTCCCTGCTCAAAATTGATAGTGACTAATTTTACAAGCATTTCCTGTGATTGCGCTTCTGGGAGCTCCTCGGTTATATCTTTAGCAGGAGGTGCCTTAAACAGCTCTGCTTCTGATTTTTTTACCGTGGCAACAGGCTTCTTGTCGGTTTTGTCTGCCGGATTTCTTACCTCGAAGGAATCTATCCCAGCAGTTTCCAACGGCCTGATGATGCCTTCAATACTTTTTCGGCATCCAGCATCAAGAAATACTTTTAATGTGTTTATATTGACCTCTATTTTCGTCCCATCATCAAGGTGAATTTCAGAGGTATCAGAAGATTTTTTCGTGATTTTCGTCATTGCTCTTTTTCCGATGACGGAAATCAATTCAAAAACGCTTTTAACAGCTGCAAAAGTGCCGCCTGCATTGGCAACATAGCCAAGAACAGCCATCAGGTCATCCAGCCCTGTAGCTTTAGAACCTTCCATGAATAGCTTTGCCTGTTCCAGGATGCTCATGTTAAGAATAAATGTTATGTCAAAGGAGCCTTTGTTGAGACTGTCCTGATTGAGCATGACCTTTATATTTCGCTCACAGCCTATAGCTTTGCCAGCATTGGAAACAAATTCAGCAAAGGCAATAAGCGCTGGAGCAAGTTCCCTGACATCCATTTCGCCATCTGTCAATGCAGGACCTGCATAGGCAATTCTGGCTTTTTGCATGTTGCACATTATCATCACCTCCCCTTATAGGAATTATATACGGTGGAAATTGGCCAGTCAATCAGTTTTTGTGTCATTATTGACACGCATTGAGGAAATATTTTTATGTTGTATGAACCTGAAAGGAGTTTTTATCTATGATTGTTGCACTATATGCCCGCTATTCATCAGATAATAAGCGGGTTGAATCTATTGTAGCTCAACTGAGAGCTTGCAGAGAGTATTGTCAAAGATATGGCTATACTATTATCAAAGAGTATGCTGACGAGGCCATGACAGGCACCAATGACCACAGGCCACAGTTTCAGCAGATGCTTCGAGATGCAGAAGCAGGGATGTTTGAGATGGTAATTGCCCATAAAGTCGACCGCATCGGCCGTAACGAGTTTGATTACTACAGCAACCGCCACAAACTGGAATCCTACGGTGTACAGCTTGCCTTTGCCGCCCAGGGATTTGATGCCAGCACTCCAGAGGGTGCGCTGATGAACAACACTCTTATCGGCTTGGCAGCCTACTACTCCCGCAATCTATCCAAAGAAGCCAAGAAAGGCCTTAGAGAAAATGTACGGCAAGGAAAGTCCACAGGTGGGCGCCCCTTATTCGGCTACAGATACACAGCTGATAAGCATTATGAGATAGATGCGCACGAAGCTGAAGCTGTGCGGATCCTCTTTGATATGTACAACGCTGGCTATGGCTATCTACAGATTGCCAAGAAACTCAATGGTATGGGATTCCGTACCCGTCTCGGAAACCTATTCGGGAAAAATTCTCTCCACGACCTGCTGATAAACCGCCGTTACATTGGTACGGCTATTCTAGGTAAGAACACCATGACGGCATCAGGAAAGAGGAACAACCACCGCCCGGATCCTGATGATATGCTGATTATTGAGGATGTATGCCCTGCGATTATAGATAAGGAGATTTTTATGGAAGCACAGGAAAAAATGCAAATGAGAAAGCGCCGTAAAGGTGCCAATAGAGCTAAAAGAGAATATCTGCTGTCCGGCTTGATTATTTGCGAGCATTGCGGTCAAGCTATGACAGGCGATACATCAAAGAACAAATACGGCAAGGAATACCGTTACTACCGGTGTCCTAAAAAAACCCGTCTTGGCACCAATGTATGCCCCAATAAATCCATTTCCGCTGATAAGCTAGAAGATCTAGTTATCAGCCAGATTCAAGAACTTTTCCTCGATGAAGATACTTTGGATCAGCTGATGGACAAAGTAGAAATCAGCTACAAAAAAATGGTAGAAAATACTGATGCAGAGCTGGCTGAGCTGAAAAAGAAGCTGGCAGCCATTGATAGAAAGATAGATAAGTTTTATGACTTTGTATGTGACGGTGGCAATGTGGATGATAGGGCCAGAGAGCGCTATAGAGCCATGAAAGAAGAATACAGCAATTACTCTAAGCAGATAGAGAAAAAAGAGGCTGTACGGCCTGCTAGTATCTCCAGAGCAACCATCAGAAAATACATTGAACGCTACCGGAAAGAAATGGCCACAGGCAAAGCTCCTAATATTGCAGGCACTATTGCCGCATTTGTAGACAAAATAAAAGTATCCGATAGCAATATTACTATCGGATACCGTTTCACACCAGTCGATGACAGACTGGAAAAGTTGGAGTCAGCTGGTGCGCTCGGCGGGAGTCGAACCCACGCTTTCAGCTCCGGAGGCTAACGTCCTATCCACTGGACTACGAGCGCACATTTTGAATCATCGCCACACAAGGATACATCCCTTTCACCAGCGACTCAAATAGTATAACACAATTTCTCCTTTATGGCAAGAATTAGTTATACCAATAGCCTATTTGGCCATTTTCCCCTTTAACAGCAGGGTGGCAAAGAAGATACCTGCTGCAATCACCACAATGGTAGCACCGGCAGCCATATTGAAATAATAGGCCAGCACCAGACCGATTATACCTGCCACCATAGCAAAGGCTACAGAAAACAGATGATATTGCTTCACGCTCTGAGCTACATTTCTCGCTGCCGCTCCCGGCAGTACTAGCAGGGAATTAATAATCAACAGGCCCACCCATTGAATACTAATGGCTACTACCACAGCCACCATTGCCGCAAATACGCCCTCTACAAGCATAACAGAAATACCACGACTTCTGGCAAAGGAACTATTAACACTAAGTATCAACAAGCGGTTGAATATCCATCCCCAGGCCAAAAGAACAACCACCAGCACCAAACCCAAGGATTGAATTTCCTCCTGAGTAATACTCAGAATATCACCAATAAGATAGCTGGAATATTTGTTGAAGCCACCGCCATAGGACATCATCATCAAACCAGCTGCAATACCTACAGAAGAAAAAACGCCAATAATCGTATCTGTGGAAGCGGTGCTATTATTTTTTATCCAAGTAATCAGCAGGGCAAAAACTACAGAAAACAAAATCAAGGACATAGTAGGTGAAAAAATCCCCAGAATCGCGCCCAAGGCCAAGCCTGTAAAGGCACCATGCCCCAAGGAATCAGAGAAAAAAGCCATGCGATTGGACACCACCATTGTACTTAGCAGGCCAAATAATGGGGTTATCAAAAGCACCGCCAGCAAGGCATTTTTCATAAAACCATAGCTTAACCAATCAAAGGGCAGCATTGACAATAAATCGTATATGATATCCATTAATTATCTCCCCTCAGCCAGCATACCAAAAATCTTGCGGGTTCTGGCATCCTGAAATACCTCTCTTGATGTACCGCTGCATACCACACCCTTGTCCATCAAAACAACCTGATCTGCATGACGAGCCACCATATTCAAATCATGGGACACAAGAATAATAGCCATATCCTCATTATTTTGCAAATCCTCCAAAATTTCATAGAAAATTTCCAAACCATTTTGGTCCACACCTGATACAGGTTCATCCAACAGCAGTAAATCCGGCATAGGATTTAAGGCCAGGGCCACCAATACCCGCTGCAGTTCACCGCCGGACAAGGCCCCTAAACGGCGGTCTATTAACTCTGCCGCTCTAACACGACTCAGGCATCTGATGATTTCCTGCCTATTTTTTACCGGCAGCAGCCACACAGGCCTTTGACTAAGACAGGCCGCAAACAAATCCTGTACCGTAATAGGAGCGCTAACATCAAATTTCAAATACTGAGGCACATAGCCAATAACTGGATTTCCTGTATGCTTTCCCTTAGCATCTGTATATTTCAATTTGCCCGTGTGGGGAATTTCTCCCAATATAGCCTTCAGCAGGGTACTTTTGCCTGCTCCATTAGGCCCGATAATGGCAGTTAGCTGGCCACAGTGAACATGTATATTTACATCTTCAAAAATCACCAATCTGCCTGCCTTGACACCAAAATTCTCTATTTTAGTACAGCACAATCTAGCGCAATCCTTTTGGGAGCTGGCATGATGAAAAAGCTTTTTTAACATAAACAATCCTCTTTATTTGGTCAATCTAAGATAAGCCCAGCGAGCCATACCGAAAAACAGCAATGCATATAATATTAATACTATCACTGATGTCAAGGCCACTGGCTGAGACAGGGCAATCCCCCGTAACAAATAGCTGGTATGGGTTAATGGCAGCATCTGAATAGCATAGCGTACCAAATCCGGCAGAGTATGCACTGAGAAAAATGTGCCACACAGAAAGGACATAGGCAGCAAAATATAGGTATTCACTTGGCCCATTTCCTCATAGGTACTAATGGTCATGGCCGCAAAAAAGCCAATCTCCGAAAATATAATGCAATTCAGCACCAAAACCAACAAAAACAGTGCCGACAACTGCAATTGAGCTCCAAATAATCCTGCCAAAAACAAAATAATAGCTGAGGAAATCAAACCTCGCAACACTGCAGCCAGCACCTTGCCAATAACAAAAGCCTCTGGGATTACCGGCGCAATAATATATTCTTCCAAGCTTTTGTGATAAATCCTTTCTGAATGTACCGGTGTAACACTATTAAAGCTGATGTTCATGGAATTTAGCGCCAAAATACCTGGTACTAAAAAGTCCAAATAGGAACCACCTGTTACCTGTATACTACGGCCCAGCCCCCAGCCAAAGGCTACCATATATAACAAAGGAGCCACCATACGGCTAAAAATAAATTTTTTAAGTCTACGGCGCAGTACAACCCAATCCCGCCAAAAGACAGTCCATATATCCTGCCAAAGCATTATATACCCTCCCTTCGGCCAGTTAACTCTATAAATACATCTTCCAGATTGGAACGACGAATATGGGAGGAGTCCAATGTAGCGGCAAAGCCAGCTGCCTCCTCCTTGCTATCAAAGAATTTGAACTGACGACCTTCCTCTGTCTGCCATTCCACAGTATAGCGTCCCATTTGCTGACAGAAGGAGGCTGGTGTATCTATATCCACCAGCTTACCTTTGTTGATAATAGCTACTCTATTGCAAAGTTTTTCCGCTTCCTCAATATAATGGGTGGTCAACAGCACGGTTACGCCCTGAGCCGCCATTTCTCGTATCAAATCCCATATACGATGGCGAACCTGGGGATCCAAGGCCACTGTAGGCTCATCCATAAACAAAATCTGTGGTTTGTGAATCAAGGCTCTGGCTATCAAAAGCCGTCTTTTCATGCCCCCTGACAGCTGTCTTGGAGACATATTCACAGTATCTTCCAGCTCAATATAGTGAAGCAATTCCTGTATTCTCTTCTGCCGCTGCTGCTTATCCATATGATGCAGTCTGCCGTGAAGCTCCATATTCTGCCCCACTGTCAAATCCATATCAAAATTTATATGCTGCGGTACTACCCCAATCATAGCCTTAATGGCCTTCTCATTCTTTTCTATGGATATACCATTATATTGAATATCCCCAGAAGTTTTCCTTGTCTGCATGGTCAACATTCTAATGGTAGTTGTTTTGCCTGCACCATTAGGTCCCAGCAAGCCAAAAATTTCTCCCTGGGCAATTTCAAAGGACAAATCATCCACAGCCTTCTTGGCGGTCATTTTGCCATCCCGGCCCTTACGAATAAATTCCTTGGTCAATCCCTTAACTTTTATCAAAAATATCACCTGCCAATTTTTACTAATTTCTCATTTCATTTTACTTTTCGTACATAAGTATCAGTAGCTACATCCAGCATTTCCTTCCAACTGCTGAATCTTGTATTTTTTACCACATGGGCATCCATATTTTCCTCTGGCAAATCCTCAAAGCTAACCTGCACAGGCATACTGCCTGGCAGCTGATAATACCCCATTAACTTTACCATATTTTGCCTCCATGATTGATCTGTAACTAACATTATAACTCATTGTCAACAAGAAAAAAAGAAGCCCCTGCTGGAGCTTCTCAAAATCGATTTAGATTTTTCCCTGCAAATCATGATCCGTCATGGCGCATACACAGGAATCAGACCAAACATTTTCTGCTGTCTCAATCATATCAATAACTGTAAAGATAGGCAGAATAATACCCATTATTCCCAGAGGCACTCCCAAAGATGACATAAGAGACAGGGTAAGGAAATAGCAGCCCATTGGCACACCTGCATTACCTACTGCTGCCAGCACAGCTACAAAAAGCCAGGTAATCATAGTGCCCATAGTCAGCTCAATGCCTGCATTCTGCATAACGAATAAGGATGTGGTCAATATAAAAGCCGCACAGCCATTCATATTAATAGTGGTGCAAATAGGCAGAACAAAACGAGAAACCTTGGTATTCACCTTCAGATTATTTTCTGCAGAAGCCAGAGTAACTGGCAAGGTACCAGCAGAGCTTTTAGTAAAGAGAGCTACAGCCACCGCTGGGGACATTTGACGGAAAACATACAAAGGATTCAAACCTCTAACCAACAAAAATAATGGCAGTACAATGAAGAACTGAATCATATTGCCCCCCAGCACTACAGCCACATATTTGCCCAGAGAACCCACAATAACACCAGCCTCAATCTGAGCGGAAAGCTGAGCCGCAAAGGCCAAAATACCAATAGGCAAAACATAGAGAATACCTCTTATCATGGTGAAAAGCAGTTCCTGCAAGCCCTTGATGCCCTTCAATAGCACCTCTCTATTATCAGTCTTAGGCATAAAGGCCAAAGCCAAGCCTGCAAAGGCTGCAATCAACAATACAGAAAGCACGTTGCCAGCCAGAAATGGCTGCAGCACATTGTTAGGAATTACTGAGAGAAAATGCTCATAATATGTCAGCTTCTCCAGCTTTTGAGGTACATCCCCAGCAGCTGCGCCAACAATATCCGCTGGCAAATTACCAGGAGCAATAATATTGTAGAGAACCAACCCTACCAATGCTGCTGAAAAAGTAGTCAGCAGAGTATAAGTAACGGCATGGATAAATATTTTACCGGTTTCCTTCTTACCTCCCAGCTCTGCCAAGGTAGTAATAACAGCCAAGGCAATAGTTGGCACAGCGATAAACTGAAATAATCTGGTAAATACGGTAGCCACAAAATCAAAGAAACCATTGAGAGACGGTATCTGCATCCAGCCCAAAACAGCACCTATTAGCAAAGCACCAAACCAAAGTATCAGCTGCTTTCTCTGAGCCTGAGGACTGTTCTTGGCCATGGCCTCCTTGGCAGTCTCCTCAACAGACTTATTATTTTCCATAAATATAACCTTCCTTCAGCTAAAACATCTTTATAACATATATTAAAACTATGTATTGTACTTTACCACATTGCGTCGGATATGTCAAATTGTATACAAAATATTATCAAACACACTCTATAATTTAATCACTGAAATTCTGATTTGTCGAGCCAAATGCTAATCTTAGCAATGGCATACATATACGATTTCTGCAGGCATGGCATATACCCTTACAGGCACGCTCTCGCTATATTGATGTGCAAACCTATATCACTATTAATGGCGATATGGGAGTACCCTTTCAGGCACGCTCTCGCTACTTTTCTCGCCTAGCGGTACTAAAGCTCTCATGAGGCAATTCGTGGCTGACGCCCCGAAAGCTCATGAATCGCTAAGTACCGAGGCGCGAAGAGTACCTGTGCAGGGTACTCCCATACCGCTTATTAGCATATTCATTGCACCTTCCTGCTTTGGCACAATTTGGAACAACCTATTATTACGAAAATAGCAGAATTATTGGGATTGATAGTATCGATAAGCCTTGGTGATTCGGCAACAGCCGGAGGGGCATGACACTTTTGCGTCGGGAGACTCCTGCTTTTGCGTAGCAAAAGTGGCCCGGTGGCACTCTCTATCATTACGGCCTCTGTGAATTGGCTCAGCGACAAGCGGTACTGATGCGTAAGGATATCCCATCAGTTAGGGCCATTAAGTCGGACAGAGCAAAAGTCGTTATGACCGCAGGCTGTATTTCGAGAAATTTTGCCATATCAAATTATATTTACATCCTTAGGGAAATAGTCAACCCGCCAAATCAGAAATTGGCAAAAAAACGACCTCTCAAAGTTAGACTCTAACTCTGAAAGGCCGTTATTTTTATCCCTTCAACCTATGAAGCAACAGCTCAGGTCAAATCATATTTTTCTGATATGCATCATAGAGAGCCTTCAGCTCCTCCATCTTGTCATACATCTCAACCTGCAGGCCAGATGCAGTCTCATAATCACCCTCCAAGAGAGCAGTCTTTAACAGAGTGAAGAGGGACTTCTCATCAATGCTGTCCTTGGCCAGATAGCAACGGAGGCCATTAATCTTGTTCCAGTTGTAGGAATCCTGATCAGTAACATAGTCAGAAACGATTTCCTTGCAAGCACGAACAATATCGCGATTCTCTGGGATAATACGGCTAATCAACTCAGTCTGCCAACGAACCAGAGCACCAGCCTTGAAGGCTTCAATAATAGCATCTGTGAAGGCACCAGCAGCACATACAGCAGCCCGCTTCTCAGGATAGTTATCCAAACCAGACAGGTTCTCCCAAACAGTAGCAGGAGGTGCACCAAAGAGACGGTTACGCTCTTCCTCGGTATAATCCTCGAATACATCCTTCTCAGAGCGATAAGCACGATTCTTCTCCAGATAGCCAGCCTCATCACCAGCTTCCTTGGACAACTCAGCCAACAGCTCAGTAGTGGTCTTGTAAGCAGAATACTTAATACCATCCAATGCAGCAGAGTAAATAGCAGCCAGTACCAGATAAGTATTGGTATATGGGTTGCAAGCACGGAGCTCGAAACGAGTAGCGGCAGGATTGTTAATATCACGAATCAGGCCAGCCAAGATAGTACGGTTACGAGATGGAACAGCAGGAGTGTGGCCCAGAGAGGTAACAATACATACAGGAGCCTCGAAGCCTGGCTTCAAACGATTCAAAGAGTCATTGGTAGCAGATACAAATGGGTTAATAACCTCATAGTTCTTCAAAAGACCCATGATAGCACCATAACCAATAGCACTCATAAAGTCAGCCTTCATATCCTTTGGTGCAAACAGGTTATAGAACTTGCCATCCTTCATGATAGCACCCATACCAATATGAGTATGCTCACCATTACCAGCCAGACCAATCATTGGCTTAGCCTTAAAGGAAACCTCCAAGCCATTCATACGGAATACTTCACGAACTAGAGTGCGGACAATCAGCTCGTTATCAGCAGCCTGCAGGGCATCAGCATACTTCCAGTCAACCTCAATCTGCTCACATACGCTGACCATGCGACCGGACTCATCCAAATGAGCCTTGATACCGCCAACTTCCTTATGGCCCATCTCAACGCTAAGACCATACTTATCCAACAGCAGTACAGCCTGCTCCAAAGCATTGCGGACAATGCCGTGGGTACGCTGCCAATACTGCTCCTGCATTACCTGGGAAGCAGACATTTCCTCAATGTTGGCATCCTCCAGCGGAGTCTTTACCCAGAACTCCAGCTCAGTAGCGGAAGTGAAGCAAATATCCTTAACATCTGCACCGTTGATATGCTCCAAACCGGAAATAGTGCCAGCAGTATGGAAGATGTTCAGCAATTCCTTCTTTACATAATCCAAGGTATCCTTCAAAACAGCACGGGAATCTACGCGCTTGCCCTCATGAATCAGGAAAGCAGGAATACGCAGAGTACCGATTGGCTTATCAGTTTCCTCGTCATAATTCTCAAAATTATAATCAACAAACCAGTTTACGGATGGATCAATAGGCATATCAACCTTGGCATTGTTCAGAGTTGCAATACCAGCCAACACAACAGAAGAACCATCTGTCTGTACTGCTGAACCAGCATAGAAATCATCCATATCCTTCAAGAAAATTCTTACAGGAATCTTCTCATCAGTATCGTTACCTGCATGGTCAATACCAACCAGAGAAACAAATTTAATCTCTGGATGAGCCTCCAGCATGGCTACAATATCCTTCTTCTCAGAATTCGCAGGGATGACATACAGTAAATCTTCCATTTTAAAACCACCTTTTCATTATTATCCTTGACTAACTGTGGCAATAAAAATAACCGCACAGAAAAAAGGTCCCAGACCATATATCTCTGTGCGGCTTCATTGCCGTAGAATATTTAACTTGCTTACATGAATTATATTAGCATATAAAATCTGCTTTGACAAGGTATTTTACAAAGTTTTTTGTATACCAAATATTCAGCATCTAACCCCTCATAGTTTTAACACCCTATCATCCTTTTTGCAAAAATCTAACTTCTGCAGGCTGCCCTACAGAAAACAGCCCCTTATTCTCCTGAGATATGGAAATCTTCACAATTGGTTTATTTTCCTCTACCTGCTGTCCCTCAGTATTGGCCTGCTGTTCCTGCTCCTCAGCTTCTGGTTCAATAATATCAATAACCAGACCATGATATTTTTCCCTATCCACATAATAATCAACAGCCTGTCCCAAACGAATTTTGTCCAGCTGTTCCTGGGTTGGATAGACCTCTATCCACATTTCATCAGAACTACCAATACTGGCTACAGCCTGCCCTGCCTGAACCTCAGTACCCTGAGCAATATCTCCCAAATGAACCACACCATCCACAGGAGCCGTAATCTCTGTGGCAGCTCCAGCGCCCTTAGCCTTGTCCAAAGCAGCCTGAGCCTGCTTTACCTGCAGCTCTGCTCTTTTGATGGTTTCCGGATTGGCTGCCTGCACAGTCGTATCATAGGTTACGGCAGACTGACTCTGGGCACTGGCTGCCGAAGCCGCTATAGACTGGTATTCAGCTGCAGCCTGATCTCGCTTGACAGCACTAATAGCACCCATTTCATAAAGCTGATTCATGCGCTCCATACGGCTTCTAGCTCGTTCCACCTCTGCACTGGAAGCCCCACTGGATGGCTGGCTTACCATTCTAGGTGTCTGTACAGTAACACCTTTTTTCACCTGCTCCAGATTTCGCTGGGACAGTTCTACAGTCTGTTGCAGCTGTTTAATCTGCTCATCTGTTACATTTATCTTCACAGTGGCAATCACATCCCCAGCCTTAACCACATCTCCATCCTGTACCAAAATCTGATCCACAGTACCTGTTACCCTGGCCTTGGCATCTACCATATCACTTGCCACCTGAGCATCTCGTACAGTCATATCTCCCTTGCCATACATGGTATACCACACCAAACTTGACACAACAATTGCCAAGATAATCAATGAGGGAATACCCCAGATTATCAGGCCTTTTATTTTTCTGCTAATATCCTTTTCAGCCAAATTAATTCCTGCCTTTCCTTAGAACTACAGGGTTATAAACCATCCCTGTAAAGGGTAATTATAAGCCTCTAATGTGAAAAATTCAAGAAAAAAGTGACCGCCACAAGGACAGTCACTTATATCTTTATCCCACTCTCCCAGCTAAAATCTGGTTAATACAAGGATTAGTTGTTAGGGCAATCTCCTCTTCTTGGGCAATCATTAGGCGGATAGGTAAAACCTGGGTCCAGCTCTTCATCTGGATTGTTCCACCCTTGACCATGATGTGGTCTGTTATGCCCATGATGTCTGCCATAGCCCATTCCCCGGTCACCACCTGGTCTCTGAGGCACAATTGTAGAAAAATCTACCCCCAGCTCCTTGGCTACATCAGCCCATCTATTGTTAATCTTCTTCATATCCATAACAGCATGAATATCCTTGCCAGAAGCATCCGCCAGCTCAGCTGCTATACCAATATCCCTGCTGGTATATCCCTCCTGTAACAGCTGCATGGCAGAAGCCGCATTAATCTTGCTGTTGGCAGCTATACGTTCCGCCATCATGGAACGGCGCTCATTCAAAAGCTCCTCCTGAGTAACACCAAATTTCTCTGCTACCTGCTGCCAGCTATTAATATTGGTTTTGGCATTAACCACATCTGTAAAGGACTTGCCACTAAGCTTGGCAATATAAGCTGCATTACAAGCCTCATGGAAATAACCTCCATTATTGCAATAGCTGAGAATTTCATCTTTGCTTACATTACAATTGTCAGCCAGTTCCTGTGCCATAGTATTAATATCATACCGTGGAGGCTGCTCCTGAGTAACTACTGGTCGTGGCCTATTGCTACTAGAAGCTGCATTGGCAGTATCCAGCAGCATGGTAGAGCCTGTTACAATAATGGCACCCGCAGCCAAACCTACAAAGAGCTTTTTATAAAAATTTTTCATATCCAACATCTCCTTTACTATGTCCTATATCCTTGTGGATATTTTATTCACCATACATAGTATATGCTGGCAGTCTTAAAAATTCCTGAATGTTTCATTAAAATCAGATTAGATTATCCTACATCAAAACAGGAACCCCCAATAAATTCCCGCAAAATGGAGGTATTCGGAATATCCTTTTCATCAATAATGGCCTTGAAATACCGACAGAATGCCAACAGCTCCTCCGCTCTGCCATAAACATCGTCCTCTGGAGGAATCTCAGATAGCATGTACATAGCATATTTTTTTAACACAGCCAGCTCGTAAAGCAAGGCAGAATTAAAGGTAGCATCCACCTCATCCTGGAATGGATAGATATTTTTCTGCTCTCCCTCCAGAACTGTTGGCCATCTGCGAATGGTTTCAGCTGCTGATGTACCTCTGGTGCGATAGTCCCGCACAATACGACGGAACAATCTGGCCTGAGTAGTGGAAATACGAACCTCCTCATTCATGTACAAAGGTGTCAAGGAGCTAACGTAAACTTTAAACTTTTCCTCTCTAGGAATACTGCTGCTTACCCTGTCATTTAGGCCATGAATCCCCTCAATAATAATAGGCTGATTAGGCTTGAGCTGAATCACCGCCGATGGCTTGCTATCCCGAATACCCTTTTTGAAATTAAACTTCGGTATACGCACCAGCTCCCCTGACAACAGCTTTTGCAGATCATGATTGAACAGAGGCAAATCTATGGCTCCTAAACATTCAAAATCATATTCTCCATTTGGCTTCTTGGGGGTATCCTCCCGATTATGGAAATAATCATCCATAGAAATTGAAACAGGTTCCAAGCCCATAACTCTCAACTGCACCCGAAGCCGCTGAGCAAAACTGGTCTTGCCAGAGGAGCTAGGGCCGGCTATCAGCACCAACCGCCTAGTAGCAATCTTTCTGACAATCTCATCGGCAATATTGGCAATACGCTTTTCGTGAAGAGCCTCCGAAACTCTAATCAACTCCCCAATATTTCCGTTTTCCACAATTTCATTCAAATCCGTTACATATGAACAATGCAAAATTCTAGCCCATTCCTGACTTGCTTCTAATGTTTTCTGAAATGACATATTCTCACCCCTATTTTTATTTTATTTCCTAATCTCTATAATACGACACAAATCTGAAAAAACCTGCAAAAAAAAGGAGAGCTCCCACTCTCCTAGAAAATTTTATTTGATTTACCCAAAAAGGGCCATTACAGCCAAATAAGAAAGGGCACCCATAATCGCGGTACATGGTATGGTAAATACCCAAGCCATAACCATTTGCTGAGCAACGCCCCAACGCACAGCGTGAATACGCTTGGCTGCACCAACACCCATAATAGAGCCTGATACTACATGGGTAGTACTAACAGGCAGATGCAACATGGTAGCTGTAAAAATTGTGATGGAAGAATTCAAATCCGCTGCAAAGCCATTTACAGGCTCCAGCTTGAAAATCTTACCGCCCACAGTCTTGATAATACTCCAACCACCTAGAGAGGTTCCTAAAGCCATAGCCGTAGCTGCCAGAATCTTAACAATGTTTGGTACCTCAAACTCAGAGATTACACCGCCGGAAAACAGAGCCAAGGTAATAATACCCATAGATTTCTGGGCATCATTAGAGCCGTGAGAAAAGGCCATAGTAGCTGCCGTTACAATCTGCATTTTCTTAAAGCGATGATTCAGCTTGGATGGGCTGGAATTGGCAAATATTCTAAACAGTATGGTCATAATAATATAGCCCATTACCATACCAATCAAAGGAGATGTTACCAGAGCGATAACAATCTTGCCGATACCAGCAAAATTCAAACCTGCCATACCCATATCGGACATGAGCACACCACCAATCATACCGCCTACAAGGGCATGGGAAGAGGAGCTAGGCAAGCCAATTTTCCATGTAAACAGATTCCAAATAATGGCACCCATCAAAGAAGCAATAATAACCGGTTCCTCAATGGTTCCTACTACAATATCTCCACCAATGGTCTTGGCTACACCGGTACTAATCATAGCTCCCAGGAAGTTCAGCACTGCCGCCATAATAATGGCCTTACTAGGCGATATGGCTCTAGTAGATACCGAGGTAGCAATAGCATTGGCTGTATCGTGGAAGCCGTTGATAAAGTCGAATATCAAGGCCAGCAACACTACAATAATTATAAAAGGATGAATATCAAGCATACTTCATTACCACACCTTTTAGTAAATCTGCCATTTTTTCGCAGTGATCCAGAGTATCCTCTAATCCCTCCAAAAGGTCCTTCCATTTTATCAGCTCAATAGGGTCCTTGAAATTCTCAAAGAGATAAGCCAGCTCGCCGCGGAATACATGGTCTCCCTCGCTCTCCAGCTTGTCAATACGAGAAGTAATCTTCAGAAGCTCATCCTGATTTTTGGTAATGGCATGCAAAAGTGTAGTAGCACGTTTTATCTCGGCTGTGGATTCAATCAACAGCTTGGTAAGACGCAAAGCTCCTTCTCTAGCTGCCTCGTTGGTATGATAGATAACAATGCGCTGCAACATTCCCTGCAACTGGTCTACACCGTCATCCATGCCGTTGGCAATGGCATAGATATCCTCACGGTCAATAGGAGTAATAAAGGTCTGGTTCAGCTTGTCAATAATGGTATCGTTTACCTTATCGGCCTGATGCTCCAGATCGTTAATCTCCTTCACCTTGATGTCCGCCTTGCGGTGATCCATCATAACTTCATCCAGCAACAAAGCACCCTGATAAAAATAATCAGCACTGGTTTCAAACAGCTCAAAGAACTCATTGCTCTTTTTTTTCGGTTTTAAATCAAACATGTATATCCCCCTTTAAGGATAAATTATACTTATTCCGTTATTATTTTATCATTAATCCCTTTCCTGTGCAATAAAAAACAACTCATCACAAAATTCTTGCCTTTTTTCCTCAAAAAATCACATTTTTCAGCACTTTTTTCCTTGTTTTATCACAAAATTAATATTCTCTCATTTTAACATCACCAATTTCGACAGTTTCATTTCTATATGCACCAAATGTATATTGCATTTTGTATTGTCTTTGTATTTACAACATGCTATAATTTACTTAAAGGAGTTGATATTATGAAAGCAGATACTATTACAATGCGCGTAAACCCTGATCTCAAACGACAAGCAGAGGCATTATGTAATGATATGGGCTTTACCCTTTCTACCGCTTATACAATGCTGCTGAAGGCTATTGTCCGCACTAGAACTTTACCATTTCCCCTTGTAGCCTCAGATCCATTTTATTCTGATTCCAACATGGCACATTTACGCCGCGGAATAGAGGCTCTAAATTCCGGAAAAGGAACAGAACATGAGCTTATCGAGGTAGACTAATGCATAAAATATGGTTTGATGAAGCATGGATTGACTACATCTACTGGCAAACGCAGGATAAAAAAACCTTAAAGCGCATTAACAATCTTATCAAGGATACAGAACGTAATCCTTTTGAAGGTATTGGCAAGCCAGAACCATTAAAAGGTAATTTAAGTGGTTTTTGGAGTCGCCACATTGATGACACTAACAGATTTGTATACAGAATCAATAATGATAAATTAGAAATTCTTTCCTGTCGTGATCATTATGAAGATTAACTAAAAAACACTACTATTCACAAATTATTTTAATGAATAGTAGTGTTTTCTACATTTATGTGTTTTTTATCAGCCTTCTACAGCCTTTAATGCTTTCAGCACCTTGGCAGCCATGCCGTACATCTTTTTCTTTGGTACGGAGCATACTGCAATGCGGACGCCAGCCTTCAATGGTACTGCGAAAATCAGATCCTTGTGGAGTTCATCGCATACAGCCTTGGAGTCCTTGGCAGGAATAGACAGGAAGAAGCCAGCCTTGTATGGCAGTGCATTCAGACCACATTCCTTGGCCTCTTTCATAAAGATAGCGGCGCGGTCACGAATAATCTCATAGAGATCATCTCTTTCCTTTTCAAAGGCAGCCAGCAGCTCTGGATCCTGCTGAATGTTGCTAAGTACAGCCATAGCACCACGGTTGATATTGGACCAGGTTGCACGGCTGGAATACTTGGTTACATTAACGAACTCGTCAACCAGCTCCTTGTTGGCAGACAAACCGATAATAGCACCAGTACGCTGACCATACATGGTATAACCCTTGGACATAGAGAATGCAAACATGGTGAAGATATTCTCTGGCAGGTTGCTGAACTTCTTCATAAAGCGACGGCTCTCGTTCTTCTCACCTGCATAGTCAATATAGGCAATATCCACCATAATATTAACCTTCTTGCCCTGAGCTGCATATTTGTTGCACAGCTCCAGTACACCATCCCAATCTGCCTCAGACAGGCTGTAGCCAGTAGGATTGTGAGCAGGAGTGTTGATAATCAACAGCAGGGAATCCTGCTTGGCCAAAAGCTCCTCCATCTTCTCTGCCAAGGAAGCCAGATTATAGTTCTGGTTCTCGTCAAAGAGCTTATAGGTAGCCAGGCTGCGGCCCTGCTCCTGGCACAGTACATTGTAGGTACCCCAGAACCAGTCAGAGGTCAATACCTGATCACCAATCTCAGAATAGTTCACAATAGCGTGATGAATCGCACCAGTACCACCTGCAGTAGCTACGGCTGCCAGATGGCCCTCTGGCTTGTTGTCAGCAAAGGTCAGGTCAATAACGGTATTCAGATAAGCTGGCAAACCAGCAATTGGTGCATAAGCAATAGCATCAGCAATAGGCAGATTGTGAAAAACCTTCTCCATAGTAGGAATGCAGGCCAGCTTCTCATCCTCGCCCATAATAGCACCAATGGTAGCATTGGTAACAGCCTCAGCACCATGCTCCTTGATAGCCTCACCGCAAGCAGCGCTGGCACCAAAGATAACATCAACAAGCTTCTTACCTACACGGTTGGTTGCAACCTGAGAACTCATATATATTGCCTCCTATATATTAGATATATCAAAATTTCATAACAAATCAAAACCTACAAACAGCAGGCACCCAAAACACAAGGCCTTGGCAAACCTGCTGTTTATATAACTATTTCAATGCAGAATTACTTCTCTGGGAAGAACTCCTTATGAATTGCATTGGCAGCTTCCTTCAGCTGAGAACCCTTAATCAGGCAGGAAATACTAATTTCAGAGGTGCTGATAGCATCAATATTTACCTTGGCATCAGCCAGAGCGCCAAACATTCTGGTAGCAATACCAGGGTTGCCCAGCATACCTGCGCCAACGATGGAAACCTTGGCTACATCCTCTTCAATGAGAACAGCTACAGCGTGAAGCTTCTCAGCAACGCCATCCACAATCTTCTTAGCCTCAGCCAGATCATCCTGAGTAATGGTGAATACCATATCAGTTACATTCTTCTCAATATTTCTGATACTCTGAACAATCATATCTACAGCAATGTTCTTCTCGGACAAAGCGGAGAAAATAGCATGAGCTACACCTGGATCATTTGGAACACCCAGAACTGCTACCTTTGCTACATTGCTATCATGGGCTACGCCACGAATTAAGAAATCCTTCTCTTCCATTGTATATGCCTCCCTAATCATAGTGCCTGGTTTGTTGGTAAAGGTTGAACGAACGTGGATTGGAATGTTGAAATACATACCCATCTCTACAGAGCGAGGCTGCATAACGCCAGCTCCCAGACGAGCCATCTCCAGCATTTCATCGTAGGTAATCTCCTTCATCTTGCGAGCATCAGGTACCAGACGAGGATCAGCAGAATACACACCGTCAACATCTGTATAGATTTCGCAGGCATCAGCCTTCAATGCACCAGCCAATGCTACAGCAGAGGTATCTGAACCACCGCGGCCCAGAGTTACAGGATCGCCCTTTTCATCGGCGCCCTGGAAACCTGCAACAACAACGATCTTACCCTTCTCCAGCTCCTTGCGGACACGGGATGGCTTAATATCTACAATCTTGCCCTTGGTATGAACAGAATTGGTACGCATGCCTACCATAGGACCAGTCAGAGAAATAGCCTTCTGGCCCAGGCTCTTGAAAGCCATTGTCAGCAGGGAAATAGAAACCTGCTCACCAGTGGTCAGCAGCATATCCATCTCTCTGGAGTACTGATAAGGATTGCTATTTATGCCCTTGGCCAGCTCAATCAGGTCATCTGTGGTATCACCCATTGCAGATACAACCATAACAATCTGGTCACCAGGCTTTTTTTCTTCAATAATTCTCTTGGCTACATTCATAATCTTTTCAGTAGAGCCTACTGAACTACCGCCAAACTTTTTAACAATTAAAGCCATGTCTCTCCCCCTAAAATAGGTTTATTAGCCTGAATACGTTTCAAACGAGTTATATTATAATATAAAAAAAGTCATTCGTCTACCTCAAAAACACACTTTTTAACATTTTACCGTATGTATACATGAATACATTCATAAATTATTACGAAATGTAAAGCTGTTCATCATATGGGAAGTACAAATGGCCACTGCCAATGCATCTGCCACATCATCAGGCTTAGGCGGCTTGGGCAAATTCAGAATCTTGGTTACCATATAGATAACCTGCTCCTTGGTGGCCTTGCCATAGCCTGTTACAGACTGTTTAACCTGCAAAGGAGTTCTCTCTATAAGACGGAGATTGTTCTTGGCTGCCGCTAGCAGAATAACCCCCCTGGCCTGGCCTACAGGAATAGCCGTATCCACATTGCGGTTAAAAAATAACTGCTCCACTCCCATAGCATCTGGCTGATACTTCTTTATCAGCTCATCCAGACCGTCGTATATCTTCATCAGCCTATCCTGCATAGGCGCCTTGGGGCTGGTGGTAATAGCGCCATATTCATGAGCTATCAGCCTGCTGCCTCTAGCCTCCACAAAACCATAACCGCAAATTGCCGTGCCAGGATCTATGCCCAATGCCAGCATATCTAAATTCACCTCGCAAAAAAGGAGCCGTCACATTATAGCAATGTGGCAGCCCCCATAAATCAAATTTTACTCTTCCTCGTCCATTTCGTAGTTGCCGTATACTTCCTGAACATCATCGTTTTCTTCAAGAGCATCCAACATCTTCTGCATCTTTACAGCAGCATCACCCTCAACCTTAACGGTGTTATCAGGAACCATAGTAACCTCTGCGGAAACGGTCTCAATGCCCTTTTCGCCCAGAGCCTTTTCAATATCATCAAATGCCTCTGGTTCTGCAACAATTTCGAATACATCATCCTCATTCTTCAGATCCTCAGCGCCAGCTTCCAGTACCAGCTCCATCAAGGCATCCTCATCATCAAAGGTTTCCTTCTCTACAACGAAAACGGCTCTCTTCTTGAACATCCAGCCTACACAGCCAGTCTCACCCAGATTACCGCCATGCTTGGAAAAGATGTGACGAATATCTGCTGCAGTACGATTGCGGTTATCAGTAAGAATATCCAGCATAACAGCTGTGCCGCCAGGACCATAACCCTCATAGGTCAGCTCCTCATAATTGCTGCCATCAGATGCCCCCAGGCCCTTCTGGATAGCACGATTGATATTGTCCTTTGGAATATTGTTAGACTTGGCCTTGCTGAGAGCCAGCTTCAAACGCATATTACCGGTAGGATCTGCACCGCCCATACGAACAGCAATAGTAATCTCACGACCGATTTTGGTGGTAATCTTGCCACGAATTGCGTCATTTGCGCCTTTTTTTCTCTTAATATTTGCCCACTTAGAATGTCCTGACATGTATATTACTCCTTTGTTTATTGTATAGCCTGTCCATAGGACAGATAAAAAGCTGTTAATCAGCATATTGACAGCCTATGCCCCAAAGAGCATGAACTGAAAATATGCCTTACAGCCATATAGCATTATTTTACTAGACGGTAGAACTTCTTCTTGCCCTTTCTCACAATAGCCTCACCATCGGTGAAATCCCCATCTGTCAATACGTAATCTGGATCTGCCAACTTGGCATCATTGAGAGAAAGACCATTCTGCTTAATCAAGCGGCGGCCTTCGCCCTTGGACTCAAATACCTGAGCACCCACCAGAATATCCAAAAGCTTCTGGCCCTCATTCTCAGCAGTCAGCTGAATGGTAGGCATATTCTCATTGGAGCCGGAACCGCCAAATACAGCCTCTGCAGCAGCCTGAGCCTTGTCTGCCTCCTCCTGACCATGTACCAGCTTGGTTACCTCATAGGCCAGTACCTTCTTGGCCTCATTAATAGCGGCATCCTGCAGGCTGCCCAGGCGATGAACCTCCTCCATAGGCAGGAAGGTCAAAAGTGCCAAGCACTTCTCCACATCAGCATCGTCCACATTGCGCCAGTACTGATAGAAATCATAGACAGGAGTCTTTTCCTTATCCAGCCAGAGAGCACCACCAGCAGTTTTGCCCATCTTCTTGCCATCGCTTTTGGTCAGCAGAGTAAATGTGAGACCGTAGACCGCATCTCCTGTCTTGCGACGGGTAAGCTCTACACCGCCAATAATATTGGACCACTGGTCATCGCCACCCATTTCCAGCTTCAGATTGTAACGACGATGAAGCTCCAGGAAGTCATAGGACTGCATAATCATGTAGTTGAACTCCAGGAAGGTCAAGCCCTTTTCCATACGATTCTTGTAGCACTCAGCTGTCAGCATACGATTAACAGTAAAATGAGGTCCTACATCCCGCAGCAGCTCAATGTAGTTCAGCTTGCGGAGCCAATCTCCGTTGTTGACAATCAGAGCCTTGTCGTCGCTAAAATCAATAAATCTAGCCATCTGCTCCTTGAAGCGGTTGCAATTGTACTCAATATCCTCATCTGTAAGCATCTTGCGCATATCGGTACGACCAGATGGATCACCTACAGTACCAGTACCGCCGCCTACCAGACAAATAGGACGATGACCTGCTCTCTGCATATGGGCCATAACCATTAAGCCAAGAAAATGACCTACATGAAGGCTGTCTGCTGTTGGATCAAAGCCTATATAGAAGGTTACCTTCTCGTTAGCCAGCATTTTCCGCACTTCGTCCTCGTTGGTGCATTGGGCAATATAGCCTCTTTCCTTCAATACATCAAAAATACTTGTACTCACTTTATCTATCTCTCCTTGTATGGGCCAATAGTTTTTATTCCCTATCGGCCCCAACTTAGCAATTAATTAGCTTTTTTACCGCCAGCTCCTGGAACCGGTGCTGGTGCTACTGGTGCCGGAGCTGCATCTGGTGCCTGTGGCGCAGACTGGCCGCCAGCATTATTGCCATTGGTCTGCTGCTGATTCTTGGCATCCTTTTTAGTATCCTTACCGTCCTTGTCCTTGGCATCCTTATCCTTTTCCTTATCGGAAGCCACTGGCTTATCAGAGGATGGTGTCAGATATGCACCGCTAAAGTTCTTATTTGGCATGGACTGAACCGCCTTGGACATAAAGGCTTTCCAAATGGCTGCCGGGGTAGTACCGCCAGTCATATTTCCCATGCGGGAATTATCATCACAGCCTACCCAGACACCGGCTACCAAATCAGGTACATAGCCTACAAACCAGGCATCCTGATAATTATCTGTAGTACCGGTCTTGCCTGCTGCTGGTCTGCCAATATTGGCACCAGTACCAGTACCTCTGGCAATAACCCCCATCAACATGCTGGTCAGCTCATTGGCAGAGGTCTTTTTGATTGCCTGCTCAGATTTTGGATGAGCTTCCTCTAGAACCTCCCCCTTCTGATTCACTACCTTGACAATAGCCACCGGTGCCACATGAACACCGTCATTGGCAAAGGTGCCATAGGCGCTGGTCATTTCCAGAGGAGTTACACCCTTGGTCATACCACCAATAGTCACTGCGTAGTTCATATCATTGGCAGCGCCCTCCTTAACGAAGGTGGAAATACCCATCTTCTCAGCCAGATAAATAATTTTATCCATGCCTACCTCCTGAGCAATCCGTACCGTAGGTACATTCAAGGAGTGTTCTGCCACATAACGCATGGTAACAGTACCGCTAAAATTACGGCTATAGTTCTGAGGCTGCCAGCCCCCAATATTAATCGGCTTATCCTCAACAGTAGAGGATGGTGTCAAACCATTCTCCAAGGCTGCTGCAAAGACAAATGGCTTGAAAGCTGAGCCTGGCTGTCTTTCAGCCATAGTAGCACGATTAAACTGATCTGTGCCACGACCACCTACCATAGCCTTGATATAGCCTGTGGATGGTTCAATAGCTACCAGTGCGCCCTGTGGCTGCTTGTTGCCGCTGCCATCAGTGGAGTAATTAGGCAGATTCTGCATAGCAGCTTCTGCTGCCTGCTGCATATCCTTATCCAAGGTAGTATAAATCTTCAGACCTTCCTGATATACGGCATCGGCGCCATATTTTTCAATCATCTGCTGAGTTACATAGTCAATGAAATATGAAGCAAAATGATTGTCAGACTGTGGCTGAGATTTAACTAGATTCAGATTCTCGGCCTTGGTCTTGGCAGCTGTGGAACTGCTAATATAACCATATTTAGACATCTGGTCCAAAACTACGCCCTTGCGCTCCTGAGCCGCCTTCAAATTGTTCAAAGGTGAGAAATAATTTGGACTCTTGGGAATACCGGCCAGCATGGCACATTCATTCAAATCCAAATCCTCAACATTTTTGCCAAAATAGGTTTTGGCTGCAGCCTGAACACCATAGGCACCCTGACCAAAATAAATCTGATTCAGATACAGCTCCAGTATCTCATCCTTGGTATATTTCCGTTCCAGCTGCAAAGCCAGAAAAACCTCCTGAACCTTACGTTTCAGAGTTCTATCCTGAGTCAAGTAAGCATTCTTAGCCAGCTGTTGAGTAATGGTAGAGCCACCCTCAGATACACCCTTGTTGGTAATATTGGCTATAACAGCACGCATAATACCCTTGGGGTCTACACCAGCATGCTCATAGAACCGCACATCCTCCACGGCAATAAAAGCATCCTTCAAATGCTCTGGAATCTTATCGATTTTTACTGGCACTCGATTCTGTTCAGCATGAACATTAGCCAGCTCGTTGCCATTAATATCATAAATATGTGAGGAAGCCGCCGGCCTTACATCCTCCAAATCCTGCTTGGTATTCAGGGTTGCTGTCAGGAATCCGCAACCAACACCTGCTATCATCACCGCCAAAATTACAGCAAAGACAGTCAATATTCTAGTACCGCTATTTTTCTGGGGCGGTTTATGAGCCTGTCTTGTTCTTTTAGCCGCTCCTGTACGCTTTTCCATGGAATGCCTCCTTAGTAAGAGTGATAAACATTTAATCACACAAATACAGAATACATTTTACCACAAAAATACCTTCTTGGGTAGACAATTATTGCAGTTCCACCAAGGTTGCCCCGGTTCCTCCTTCGCTCATATCAGCGAAATGAAAATTGGCCACATTGCGATGGCGCTTCAAATAACTGTGTACACCCTTTCGCAGGGCCCCGGTACCCTTGCCATGAATAATCAACACCTGACTCAGGCCTGCCATAACAGAATCGTCAATAAATCTATCCAAGGCTACCTCGGCTTCATCCACCATCATACCGCGAATATCAATATCCCGATGGGCCTGCTGGGTTTTGCCCATGAAGCTGTTACCCCTGCTGCAAGATTTTTTACCATTGCCAGCAGATGTCTTTTTCTCCTTAGGAGCCTTATCCACAAATTTACATTCCTTGGCCTTGACATTTATCTTCATACTGCCCAGCTGAACCTCCAGTTCCTTGCCCTTCACAGAAAGCACTGTTCCCTTTTGATCCAGCTTGGTGACATAAACAATATCTCCAGCCTCCAGTTCCTTCAAATCCACAGACTTGCGATAGGCCTTGACGGAAACAATACCCTGACGGACCTTGCCTGCTGCCTCATCAATTCTGGCTCTGGCCTCCTGAATGGCAGCCTGCCGCTTCTGGATGCCCTGATCATTAAACTGCTCCTTCAGTTCTTTGATAACAGCCTCAGATTCCCGACGCATACGGCGTACCAACACAGCTCCCTCATCCTTGGCCTTGCGGATAATATCAGCCTTTTTCTGATTCAGCTCCACCCTCATAGCCTCGGCTCTGGCCTCCATCTGCTCCGCCCGGCGCAATCTGGTTTCAATATCCGCATTCATCTGCTCATAAAGCATTTTTTCCTTTTCCAGCTGATTAATAACCTGCTCAAACTGGGCATGGTCAGCCTGAATCAACTGCTTAGCCCGAATAATCAGGGATTCGCTTAGGCCCAGTCTACGGCTAATGGCAAAGGCGTTGCTGGCTCCTGGAATACCAATCAGCAGACGATAGGTAGGCCGCAGGGTAGCCACATCAAATTCCACACAGGCATTTTCAATCCCCTCCCGGCCAAAGGCAAAGGTCTTTAGCTCGGAATAATGGGTGGTAGCCACTACAGAAGCCTTAATGGTCAATAACCGTTCCAAAATAGACATGGCCAAGGCCGCGCCCTCCTCTGGATCTGTACCAGCCCCCAGCTCATCTAGGAGCAGCAAATCATCAGATTCCACCTGCTCCAAAATAGACACCAAATGAGTCATATGAGCGGAAAAGGTACTAAGGCTTTGCTCAATGCTCTGTTCATCGCCAATATCTGCGTAAATATTATTATAAACAGCCATCTTAGAACCAGACTCTGCTGGCAGGAACAATCCTGCCTGACACATCAGCACCAAAAGGCCAAGGGTTTTCATTGTAACGGTTTTACCGCCAGTATTAGGGCCTGTTACCAACAGCATGGTAAATTTTTCACCCAGAGTAATATCAATAGGTACTACCTTGTCTGCTGGCAAAAGTGGATGGCGAGCTGACAACAGCTTGGTTACTCTGTCCTCACTAATAATAGGCTCTGTGGCCTTCATTTCATAAGCCAAGGCTGCCTTGGCAAAGGCAAAATCAATCTGAGCCATGATTTCGCAATTGTCCATAAGTTGTACATCGTTTTTGCGAATCTGCTGAGAGGCCTCCCGCAGAATCCGCTCCACCTCATGGCGCTCCGCAGCCGTAAGCTGTTTAATATCATTGTTAAGATTTACCACAGCCATTGGCTCAATAAACAAGGTGGAGCCGGTGGCAGACTGGTCGTGGACAATACCTGGTATGCTCTGGCGATATTCCTGCTTTACTGGCAGTACATATCTATCCCCACGCATGGTAACGATATTTTCCTGAAAATATTTCTGATATTCATTGTTGTGCAAAAGCCCTGCCAGATGATCCTTGATTTTGACCTGGCTAACCTTGATTTCCCGACGAATCCGCCGCAGCTCTACGCTGGCATCATCTCGAAGATTGCCATGCTCGTCTACAATATGCTCCAGATTCCGCTCCAACTGGCCCAGAATCTCCAGATTGCGAGCCCAGCTTTTCAGAATAGGAGCTTCCATTTCCAGCTCCTTGAAAAACCGCTTAATTTCCCGCATGGCATACATGGTAGTCAGAATATCCAACAGCTCTGCCGGGTCCAGAACAGCCCCTAAACCAATTTTTTTGATACTCTCCCGAATATCCTTAATGCCACCCAAAGGAGGATGAGCTGTGGAAGATACATAGACCGCCTCAGCAGTCTGGCGCAATCTTTCCTTAACATCCTCACTATCGCTAACAGGCAGCAGTCCCAAAGCCAGCTCCTTGCCTAATTTTGTGCCTGCCTTTTCTGCCAGTCTGGATAATATTCTCTTATATTCTAAAACCTTGAAGGATTCCTGTTTCAATTTATTTCTCCTATATCTATATTACAAAACGCCCCTAAAGTAGTGACCTCTGGTAATGTTCCTGCCCTCCAGCTTCTCTACCTCTGGTCTTTCTGCCTCGCTGATTTCCTTACGGCGAGCCATGTAAATGCCATAGTTCTTTACTAGCTGGCCTAATTTATCCGGAGTCAAATATCTGCCATCAATACGCAAACCAGCTATACCCATAGACCGGAATTTCATAGCATGAGGCAGCATACTCAGCCTGTTGGCATTGAGAAGATGCATATGGCAATATTGATCCATCACCAATGGAAAGCGTATATTTTTTCTATCCTTGAGATAAAATTTCTTTTTCATAGCCACACATGGTGCTGAGCAATGTCCTGTATCCAAACCTCCTAGAAAACTGCCTGTACAGCAGTATTCAGATACCATCAGCTCCAAATGAGCATCTACCAGGCATTCCAAAGGCAGAGGGCTTTCCTGTCCTAGCTTCTCCAGCTGAGACATATTCAGCTCTGGTGACAGCACCACTCTATCTGCCCCCAGCTCCTGCAAATGCCGCAATGCCTCTACATTGTAGCTAATCAGGGAATAATCAGCCTCTATAGGCAGACTGGTTAGCTGACGCACTGCATGGAGCGTGCCAATATTATGCACGCTAATAGCATCTATTGGATAAGTATCCACAATTTTCAGCCAGCTGTGGAATCTTGCCAGCTCACTATCTCTAATGATTCTAGGTGTGTTCAGTACAATGGCCGCCCCATATTCATGAGCCAGCTCTGCTGCCTGACGACACATATCCAAAGTAATATTTTCATGGCTATAGCTTTCCCCGCCAAAGACAATTCTTCTGGCACCGTTTGCCAAAGCTGCCTTTACACGAGGAATATTATCTGCCACTACCGTAATATAGCCCCCCTTGGTGGCAGGCCTTACAATATCTCTGGCCTGGGTTTTGGCCTGTCGGCGAAGCAGTTCCTGCTGAATATTGGCAATGCCTTGACGAATATTTTTAGCTGCCTGACGAGAAAACTCTCCTGCCTGCTGTTGAAAATCTGCCAAGCGCTGATTTTCCAGCTCCTCTACAGCCTTGCGACGCGCCTCGTTAATCTCGCTAACAGGAATCATAACCTGACCTGCAATATCTACAGCCAGCTCCTGCAAATGGAAAATACTGCTTCCCAAACGGCCCAGCTGTTTTTCCACTACTTCCCTGCTTAAAGGCCGTTTCAAGGCTGGTTCCCCAATAAACTCAGTAGCTGCCACGGCTACATGGCCTGCCTCATCCTCCAGCTGAATAACCAATGGCTCCCCTACAGATGCTGTAACCTGAGCCTTAATATTATATCTACGGACAGGAGCGCCAGAGGCGTACATAGCCTTGGCTTCCTCCACTAATTTACTATCCAGAACCTTAAAGGCTCTATCTCCTGGGAACACTCTGCCTGCAACAGCAAAGGCCACTACAGTGCCAGAAGCCCCCTGCTGAACAGGCACCAGATTTTGCATATTCAGACCATCCGATAATTTATCCTTATGGGATGCAGCCTTACCTGCTTTCTGCTTCTTCCCCTTGGTGTTTTTGGCATTTTTGCTATTCTTAGCTTCCTTAACCAGATACAGCTTTTGAATGGTAGTAGTAACTCGTCCCCCCACCTTCACCCAGAAGTCTACCTGATCTCCGACCTGCAAATCTGTATTCAGCTTCATAGACACCATGCCATTGCCGGTATCATAGCTTAGAACTCGACCTAGCATCAGGCCTCTATTATTTGGCCGTTTGTCGCTCATCATATTTCGGCCCTGCTTTTCCTCCAAATAGGCTGTAGTAAAATCCCGATTAAAAATCTGAGCCAGAGCCTGACTGTCCTGGGGACGTACCTGAAAATCTCCCTGAAGCCAGCTATCCACAGCCCGCCGATAACAGCCTACTGCTGTAGCCACATATTCTGGCCGTTTCATACGCCCCTCGATTTTGAGGGAGCTTACTCCTGCCTTTAGAAGCTCTGGCAACAAATCAATGGTTTTTAAATCCCTGGGACTTAAAAGATACTGACCAGCGCTGCCAGCTAACAAATCATTATCATTTTCATCCACCAAAGTATATGGCAGGCGGCAAGGCTGGGCGCAACGACCACGATTGCCACTGCGTCCCCCAATCATACTGCTCATCAGGCACTGCCCAGAGTAACATACACAGAGAGCACCATGAACAAAAACTTCTATCTCTGCCTTGGCTTCACTACAGATATGACGAATAGCCTCCAAGGACAGCTCTCTAGACAGCACCACCCGGCTAAAGCCCAGAGCCTCCAATGCCCGTACTCCGTCCAGATTGTGTACTGTCATCTGGGTACTGGCATGCATAGGAAGCTCTGGCACAACTTCTCTAACTATGCGGGCTGCTCCCAAATCCTGCACCAGTACAGCATCTGCTCCTGCTTCATCGAGAAACCGCAAATACTGCTTCAATCCTGGCAATTCATTATCATCAACAATGGTATTTACAGTTACATGAATGTGAACATTTCGCATATGGGCAAAATGTATGGCTTCCTTTAGCCCTTCTTCATCAAAATTATCCGCATAGGCACGAGCGCCAAACATATTTCCCGCCAGATATACCGCATTGGCACCGCTCTCCACTGCTGCTGCCAACGCTTCCCGACTGCCAGCCGGTGCCAAAAGCTCAACCACAATAAAACCCTCCGTTATCCACACACCCTAGATCAAAAAAGCCTAGGGAAACTATTTCGTTCTAACCGAAATATTATATCAGAAATTCTATATAAAAAAAAGAGAGCCACAACTCTGTTTGACAGAATTATGACTCCGTAATTTGTAAAACTAACTTTCACTTCGTATTTAGTCAATTTTCTCAATCCGACATTGGTGCTTGCGGCTTTTCTTGTCATAACTGATGCCCACCAGCAGTATCTGACCATGATAGTCCTGCAATGCCTCAACATACTGTTTTGCCTTAATCTGCTTAATAGCAGTATTTGCTCCCTTGTCCCATTTCAGCTCAACAATCATAGCTGGTTTATCAGCATATTTTTTTCGAGGCAAAAAGACCATGTCAGCAAATCCTTTACCTGTGGGCATTTCTCTAACCATGGTATAATATTCTCTTGCCGCATAATATGCCAATGATACAACATAAGAAAGGGCATTTTCATCATTGTACTGCAAATGACTGGTTTCAAAATGGGCTGCTTCAACACCAGCTGCTACGGCCTCCTCATCCCTATCAAATGTTGCCTGAAGGAGCTGTCTGGATTTTTTTACAGAATTGACAATCTCATGCCATCGTGAAACGCTGGTTGCTGTAACAAACTCCTGCATTACTTCCTTGTTGGGGATAAATACCTCTTGTTTTTCTACATCATAGGCCAGGTAACCTAAGTGCACCAAAAGAGAGAAAATATCTTCATATGTATTGAAAGTCACCATATCATTAGTAAAACTGCGCACATCAATATGCAATCTGTTCCCTGCCATTAGGGTAATAACAGCATCCCTCAGGCCGTCGAAATTCATATCAATATAGATACGCAATGCATCAAAGGTTTCTGTCTGATTCCAATAGCTGTCAAAGAATCTAGACTGCATAGCGGAAACAATAGACCGAGGATTATAGATAGACCTGCACATAGGGAAAGTATATCCATCATACCATTTTTTTGTTTCCTCGAAATCCATCTGGTATTTTTGGCACAGTTCTTTTACTTCACTTTCCGTAAAGCCGGTAAATCCAGCGTATTCCACAGGATTCATCATGGAAATCTCTCGAAACATATTCAAGGCAGAGTGGGTGCCATATTTTTTGATAGGCAGTATGCCTGTCATATAGGTCAAGGCAATACAAGGATTGTCCTTGAGCCAATCCCTCAAAAAATCCAGATAGATTTTTTGTTCTTGCAGATGATTTTTTTCCTCCCGGAAAATGCAGTCCCATTCATCAATCAAAATGACAAATTTGCGTTTGGTAACACTGTAGACATCCTCTAGTAGATAAGCCAAACTATTCTTATCAAAAAAATCTATATCTGGATAGGCATAAACAAGCTCCCTGCCTACTCTAGTTTCTAATAGTCGAAGTAATTCCTCCATAGTTTTTGTTTTTGATAAAAAATTTTGCATATTGATGAATAACACATCATATGCTCCTCTATGTTTGGCATAATTGTCTGTTTTTGAAATTTTGGTTCTTGCAAATAGACTACTTTCCACTGTCCTATCATAATATGCCGACACCATGTTCATAGTCATAGACTTGCCAAATCTTCTTGGACGGCTAATACATATATATTTTTCATTTGTATTGATGATTTTGTTCAATTCCGCAATAATATCACTCTTGTCTACAAAAATCATACTGTTAAGTGACTGCTGAAACATATCACTGCCAGGATTGAGATATATTCCCATATTACCGCCCCTTTTCTACAATATCCCACACCTCTTTTCCTTATACTATCACACTTTTTCTATCAACGCAAAACAGCGGCCTTCCCCTCTGCAAATTCTATCTCTTTTCGAATATGTTTTTCAATACATAGTCTATTTACAATATTTTGTGTTTATTAAGCATCCACCCCAGGATAAACCTACTCCGAAGCCTATTGACATAACAAGAGGATTTTGTGGTTTTTCCTTAGTCAGCATATCTGCCAAGGCTATTGGGATGGAGCTTGATACTGTATTGCCATATTCCTCCACATCGTTCCAATAAGGATAACCCAGCAAATCACACTTCTGCTGTAGATATTCCAGCATAAATTTGTTTGCCTGATGAAAGACAAAATAACCTATATCATCCTTTGTCTTATTGGTTTTGTGTAATATTTTCTCTACAGTATCAGGAACTACTTCCAAGGCAAAATCACTAATTGCACTGCCCTTCATATGTATATTAGAAGCTGTTCGTACATTGCCATACTCATCAGCTTCTTCCTCTACATTTACTGTGCCATATGGATGAACCATGCCGCCAGCTGGAACAATCAGATTTTCAAAGCCACTGCCATCTGTACCAAATACAAAGCCATCCAAACCTGGTATATCAGTATCAACAGCCTCAACAAAGGTTGCCGTGGCCCCATCACCGAACAATGGCTTAACACTATGATCTTTTTCATTAATGTATTTACTATAGGTTTCTGTAGTAACCAGAAGGACATTATTTACCTGACCAGATTCTATCATTCCCTTGGCTAGGCTCAAACCATAAATATAGCCAGAACACCCCAGATTGTAATCCATGGCACCACAGGATTTTTTCAAACCCAGCTTGTGTTGCAAAATGCAGGCTGTGGTAGGCAAAAAATAATCAGGTGACTGAGTACAAAGCAAAAGCATTTCCACCTTGCTTTTGTCTATACCATTGGTAAAAATCTTTTCTACTGCCTTAATGGCCAAATCCGAAGCAATTTCATTTGTGCCACAGATGTGACGGCGAAAAATGCCTGTTTTTTTACGCAGACGATTAGGGGGATTTTCCTCCACCATCTCTGGCAAATAGTATGCAATCTTTTTTATATAAGCCTTCACAAAATCACTCCTAAAATCGTCTTACTTTTTTCTAAGCCAGATACCCACCATCAACAGCTATATTACTGCCTGTAATCCAGCTTCCTCTATCACTAAGTAAAAATAGCACCATACCTGTTACATCACAGGGAGAACCAGTACCTAATAATTCATTACCAACAATATCTGATTTGTTTGAAATATCGCCTATCATATCTGTCATACCTGTTTCTACCCAGCCTGGCATAATGGAATTTACGCGTTGCTTTCTCTTGGCAATCTCCTTGCTAATGGATTGCACCGCAATATTAATTCCCGCCTTGGCAGCACCATATACAAACATTCCTTTAGGAGATGACTGGGCGTACACAGAAGAAAACAACACAAAGGATGCACCATCATTAGAAATTCTCTTTTTTGTGGCATATTGCAAAAAATTTGCTCCTGCCCAAAAATTTATATCCATAATTTTGTGAGCCTTATCCTTATCATAGGACTTTAGAGGAGTAATATCTGTTATACCAGCCCCATGAACACCACCATGCAATTTACCATGTTCTCCCACAAAATCCTTGATAGCATTTTCCATTTTTTCGCTATCACATACATCCAGAGCTGCAACAGAAATATTGGCTGGATATTGCGCCTGCAGCTCCTGCAATCTTGCTTCATTCCTAGCTATTGCCAGCACATTTGCTCCAGCTGTGGCCAATTCCACAGCAACCTGCCTCCCCATACCTGAAGAAGCACCTGTTACCACAAAATTTTCACCTGTAAAATCGAACACCACTCGACTCATAGTTCACTAACTCCATAAAACTTTGTATTACCGAAATCATAAATAAATACTCCAGCTGACAAACCAACACCAAAGCCACAGCACAAAACCTTGGACAAATCCTCATTCTGAGAGGCTGTCAAAACCATAGGAATGGATGCTGAACTTTCATTGCCACAATCTCCTGCTGTAAACGGAATCTTCTCTACTGGTACAGAAAGCTTCTCTGCCAATGATTGCAAAATCATTTTATTGGCCTGATGGCAAGCAAATAGAGAAATATCCTCCATTTTGACATCAGCTGCAGCACATAGTCCCTGCATTAGTTCTGGTACTTCGTTTAGGGTAAAATTCATAATCCCTATACCATCAAGATACAAGCAACCATCATTTTTAGGTTCCGCCACAGAACGATGGCGGCTATTCTCTACAATAATGGCATCTGCCCGCTCTCCATAGCTGGCAAAAGAAAAATACACCTTCTGCTCCCCTGGTTCAATAATCGTAGCAGTACCTGCATCACCAAAAATGCTTCTAGTAGCTCTATCCACAGGCAAGGTCAACTTAGAGATTGTGTCCCCCCCCTAGTAGACAAACGGCTTTATTTAACTGCTTTGCTAGTAATCCTGCTGTGTATACACCAGTAACATAACCAGAACAACCCTCATTAATATCAAGACACAGTATGTCATTCTTCAACCCCAGACGTTCTTGCAAAATATGACTGGTAGCTGGAAGCACATAATCAGGAGTCTGACTAACAAAAACCAAAGCTCCTATATCTTCTCTTGCTTCATCCTGTAGAATTTTTTCGGCTGCCTTTAGACACAAATCCGCAGTGGTAGTATTTTCATCTGCAATTCTCAGAGCAGAAAAACCTGTCCCCTTTGCCATACGGCGAGCTGACTTATCATTAAACAAATCTGGAGCATATTCTGTCAACGAATAATGATTGTGAGGCACACAGCATGAAATAGCTTTGATGCTTATACCTTCAAGACAATTCACCATGTCCATACCTCATTTCAGCAGATTGTACAAATCCTGAATAGTTTCTGCCTCCCGCACATCCTTAACATTAACCTTCTTGCCACAGGAGGTATTCGCCATAGCTACATAGCTAACTACACTAAGAGAATCCCACTCCTCAAGATCGGCCAAAACGGCATCCATTGTTACATCATCCTCTGCATCCAAAATATCTGCCATTTTCTCCAAAAATAATTCCTCTGTCATATCCAATTTCCTCCTCATAAATTACAAAATAATTGCCTGCTTATGCTTATCCCAATCTGCTTTGCTCATGGACATTCGCAAGGCAATTTCTTCCTTGCCATTTTTGATATATACTTCTTCTTTCCCCGGAACCTCCTTATAGCCAAGAAATTTATCAATACGCATTGCCTGCTTATTGCTTTTAAATACACTTGTCTCCAGTGATTTCATATGCAATTCTGCAAAGGCATATTCTACCGCTATGTAAAAAAGGGTAATTCCTGCATCTATAGGTACATCCGTCTCTCCTAGATATGCCCCAGGTGAGCATACCATATTTACATCATCATATTCCGTATAGCCTATATAACCAATTGGTCTGCCCTGATAACAAAATACCAAATTTCTCTTAACCGGATTGTCCTTGCTTCTTTGAAACCAAGCCAAATGCTCCTCCCATGTAATTTTGTGATCAGTCAGCATTTTGCTATGCACTCTTTCCGAATTTCGCCAGTCCAATACCAGCCGCAAATCCTTTTCTTCCAATGGACGAACAGAATACTCTTCCATATTGGCAACCCCTTTATCCACAGTTTGTAAATCAAAACTACAAAAGTTCCCCCCTAGAGAACAATAATGGCATATTGTGCTCTAGGAAGAGACTTATTGACCTTATTTACCATATTTTAATGTTAGAGAAAAGCTATTGCTAGATATTTCCCTTCTATTACTTATCTTTTCTAGTCAAAATAGTAGAAAGATAATTCAGCTTTCTGCCTTTTTCCTGACTGATGTCACGAATAATCACTTCATCGTCCAGGCCGCAGCGGCTGGCCAAGACAGCCTGTTTTGCCAAGCCTTCTGCTGCCAGCATATCTATAACCTCATCAGAGTTCTTATAAACCTTCATCAGCACTGCATTATCACAGGTTTTAAGAGCTGCCTTGACTCTTTCCTCTGGCATATTGGCAGGAATAATGCTGAGAATGCAATCTCCCTCCACAATTGGGGTATTGGTAGCACTGCCAATAGCGCAAAATGCTGGAATGCCAGGAATGGTTTCAATCTCCACCTTTTCCTGCTGCAGCAGACGGAAAACATAGATGTAGGTGCTGTAAAACATTGGGTCCCCAATAGTCAAAAAGCCCACATTCTTTCCCTGCTCCAACAGAGCCAATATCTCTTTTTTGTTGTTCTGCCAAGCAGTATCATCAGCAGCAAAGCCAACAGTCATAGGAAAAACCTGATAAATAATCTCTGTCTCAGGACGAATATGCTCCTTAGCAATATTCAAAGCCACAGAGCCATCCTTCTTTTCCGTCTTAGGGGCAATAATCACATCCAGCTTCTTGATGGCGTTTATTGCTTTGACGGTCAAAAGCTCTGGATCCCCAGGGCCTACACCAATACCATATAATTTACCTGTCATAAAATAAAAACCGTCCTTTCATGGTAAAACCAACTTCGAATATTGCTCATACATTTCTATAACCCCTACATTATTCAAAGAAAATGCCTCTGCATTTTATTTCAATGGGGTTTCGACGAGGGTTGAGATATTAACTCCACCATGTCATTAGCACAGCTTCCCGCCACCTATAGAGTTAGGAGACATCGGACACCTCGTTATATATATTTTTTCTATTATCTATTTTTGTCCAGCAGATAGCGCTTCAAGGCATCCTGCCAATCAGGCAAAGGCCGAAAGCCCTGCTCTGCCAATTTGCTTGTGTCCAACCGACTATTAAACGGTCGTTGTGCCTTGCTGATGCCATATTCCTCGGTGGTAACTGGCAGCACCTCCACAGGCATATCCCCCTGACGGAATATTTCCTTGGCAAAATCATACCAGCTAATATTATTGCCCTCATTGGTGGCATTGTAAAATCCATATTTTTCAGATTCTATCATATCCACCAGCAGACGGGACAAATCCAAGGTATAGGTTGGTCTGCCAATCTGGTCATTAACCACCTTGAGCTGAGAATGATTACTGCCTACCCGCAGCATGGTATCTACAAAATTGCCTCCATTACGGCCGAATACCCAGGAAATCCTTACCACAAAGAATTTTTTGAGGCATTCCTTTACTACCAGCTCTCCCATTAGCTTGCCAAAGCCATAAACATTCATGGGATCATAATCCTGACAATCTGCCTGCCAAGGCTCTGTGCCCTGACCATTAAAGACATAATCTGTGGAAATATACATCATCTTGCAATCCAAATAATTGCAAGCATCTACTATATTGGATGTGCCCTCACCGTTAACCGCCAGGGCCTTTGGCTTGTTCTCCGGCTCCTCTGCACCATCCACATTGGTCCAGGCGGCACAATGAATAACCGCATCTGGTTTTACAGCCAGCAATACCTGTCGTACATTCTCCCGCTGACAAATATCCATTGAACAATAGGGTGCACTACAGACAGCCGTACCATCCTGTACCCCGGTGTATTTTTCCCCGCTGCCAGAGGCAATGGCTTCATGACCTCTAGCCACCAGCTCGTTAACTACATCATGGCCTAGCTGACCATTGGCTCCTGTTACAAAAACCTTCATCTTATTAGCTCCTTCAAGGTGCCCAATTTTTTATCCTTGTCAGAAAGGTTCAAGGCCACACCATCCACCAGATAGCCCTCAGCATCTGCTGTGCCCTTGTATGTACCTGTCAACATAGGCCAATCTATACCAATCTCCGGATCATTCCAAGCCAAACCACCTTCATCACCAGGATGATAAAAATCCGTTACCTTGTAGCAAAATTCTGCCTTCTCGCTAAGCACCAAAAAACCGTGGGCAAAGCCCTCAGAAATATAAAACTGCTTCATGTTTTCGGCAGAAAGCTCCACGCCGTACCACTGGCCATAGGTGTTAGAGCCGGGACGCAAATCCACAGCCACATCAAAGACCTTGCCCTGGATTACCCGCACCAGCTTTCCCTGGGGATGCTTCTTCTGAAAATGCAAACCTCGCAGTACCCCCTTGGTACTCATGCTTTGATTGTCCTGCACAAAAACCATGTCCAGACCTGCCTCATGCATATCCTGTTGATTATAGGTTTCCACAAAATAACCCCTGTTATCGCCAAAAACAGTAGGCTCTATAACATAAAGTCCTTCAATGGGAGCCTTTGTTACCTTTATCTTTCCCAATTTATTTTACCTCGCCTTTGCTGCCATACATCTTGGCATAGTATTCCTGATATTCGCCATTGATAATGTCCTGCCACCATTTTTTGTGCTCCAGATACCACTTAATCGTCTTTTTGATACCATCCTCAAATTTAGTTTCTGGCAGCCAGCCCAGCTCCCTATGAATCTTGGCTGGATCTATAGCATAACGACGATCATGGCCCTTTCTGTCCTCTACATGAACAATCAAGCTTTCCGGCTTGCCCAGTTCCTGACAAATAATCCGCACAATATCTATATTGCGCTTTTCATTGTGACCGCCTACATTGTAGACCTCTCCCACCTTGCCAGCGTGAATAATCAAATCAATAGCCCGGCAATGGTCCTCTACATAGAGCCAATCCCGCACATTTTCGCCGTTGCCGTACACTGGCAAAGGCTTATCTGCCAGGGCATTGGCAATCATAAGGGGAATCAGCTTCTCTGGGAAGTGATAAGGCCCATAATTATTGCTGCAGCGACTAATGGTCACAGGCAGACCGTAGGTACGATAGTAGGCCATAACCAGCAAATCAGCACTAGCCTTGGAGCTGGAATATGGACTGCTGGTATGGAGAGGTGTTTCCTCTGTAAAGAACAAATCCGGCCTATCCAAAGGCAAATCTCCATAAACCTCATCGGTAGAAACCTGATGATAACGCTGGATACCGTATTTGCGACAGGCATCCATCAATACTGCGGTGCCCATAATATTGGTTTCCAAAAAAATTCCCGGATTCTCAATGGATCTGTCCACATGGGATTCTGCCGCAAAATTTACTACTATATCAGGCTTTTCCTCCTGAAACAGCTTATCCACTGCCTGTCTGTCACAAATATCTGCCTTGACAAAGCGGAAATTATCCTGTTGCAGCACTGGCTCCAAAGTAGAAAGATTTCCTGCATAAGTCAGCTTGTCCAGACACACTATGCGATAATCTGGATGAGCCTGCAGCATATGAAATACAAAATTGCTGCCAATAAATCCAGCACCGCCAGTTACTATAATAGTCATAAAATATCTCCTAAAACCATAATTGCCTTAAATGGCCAGCCTTATGGCAAAATATCAATAAATTTGCCCTCCAGTACATCCAGCAAATACCGTCCATACTGATTTTTCTTCAACACCTCATAGGTGGACATCACCTGCTCTTTGGTAATCCAACCATTAAGATAGGCAATTTCCTCCAGACAGGCAATCTTACGATGCTGATGGGTTTCCACCGTCTTAACAAAATTGGTAGCCTCTGCCAGACTTTCGTGGGTTCCTGTATCCAGCCAAGTAAATCCCTGCCCAAGCAGTTCCACATTCAACCGCCCAGCTTCCAGATACAGCCTGTTCAAATCCGTTATCTCCAGCTCCCCACGAGCAGACGGCTTCAAGGTCTTGGCCAGCTCCACCACCTGATTATCGTAGAAATACAAGCCAGTAACACAGTAGTTGCTCTTTGGCTGAGCCGGCTTTTCCTCAATGCTAATGGCATTTCCCTGCTGGTCAAATTCCACAATACCAAAGCGCTCTGGATCGTCCACATAGTAGCCGAAAATAGTAGCTCCCTGACCTGCCTCTGCCAAATCCACTGCCCTTTTCAGCCGACCGTTAAGGCCATGACCAGCAAAAATATTATCTCCCAGCACCATAGCCACTGTATCATCCCCAATAAAATCAGCACCTATAATAAAGGCCTGAGCCAAACCATCTGGCGATGGCTGTACTGCATAGCTAAGATGCAAGCCGAATTGACTGCCATCCTTCAGCAAAGCCTCAAATCTAGGTGTATCTGCCGGGGTAGATATAATCAAGATATCCCTAATTCCTGCATTCATAAGCACAGACAAGGGATAATAAATCATCGGCTTGTCATACACAGGCAAAAGCTGTTTGGATGTTACTGTTGTCAACGGGTACAATCTAGTCCCAGAACCTCCTGCCAGCACTATTCCCTTCATAATGCACCTCCTCAATCATCTTCGTTAAATTCCTTTTCATTATAGCACAGAACAACCATTTATTGAAACAAATTAACTAAGACTTATTTCTGCTCATAGCCATGACTACACCTACCACAATCAGCAAAAAGCCTAGCCAGAACCACAGGGTTATAGGCTCTCCCAACAGCAGCCATCCCAGCAGAGTACCTACCACTGGCTGCCAGAACATAAACAGCCCTGCTGTAGATGCATCCATATAAAGCAAGCCCTCATTCCACAGTACAAAGCCTCCTGTGGTGGAAATTACACCCATATAGCCAATACTTAGCAATACTGTAGGACTTAGCAACAGATTCCAATCTCCCTGGGTGGCCAGCCACCAAATAGAATAGGGAGCCAAGCATATCAAGGCCACAATCAGCCCATAAAACGTCAAGACAATAGGCGAATAATGCTCCAATAGCTTTAAAAATACCGCCATTAAAGCCCAGGTAATGGCTGCTATCATCAGCAATATGCCACCCCAAAGATTTACCTGAAAATTATCTGGATCGTAAACAATCAGCATAACACCAATAGTAGCCAAAACCACAGACATAATCCGTCCCAGAGTCATTTTTTCCTTTAATATCCAACAGCCAAAAACCACCATAAAAGCCGGTGTAGCTGCTGTTATAGTGGAACCTGTCTGGGCAGAGGTTAACAAAGTACCTGATTCCTGAGTAACAATAGACAAGGTTTGACCTATTAACCCTACCAAAGCCACCAGTTTCCAATCCTTCCGCTGAATACGCCAATCTACATGACGATAGCTCCCCAAAGCATAAAGGGCAAAAAATGCCAATATATAACGACACCAAACTAAAGGCACCGCCTCAATGGAGCCTACTACCAATCTTACAGCCAGAAACAAACCGCCCCAGATGATTCCTGCCAGAGAAAGGCAGATTACCCCCTTCATGGTTTTACTCACATCATCAACTCACAATCTTCTACACTATTCCCACAATCGCAACCATAACTTACCGCAAGTATATTTTGCCACACATTTTCCCTTTTTTCAATTAACAAAAAAGTAGCAATTCAATACTCAGCATTGAACTGCTACTTCCTTTTAAATTTTAAAGCTGAACTTTAGCCTGCTTGGCATCCTTTTCAGTAATATATCCCTGCTCTGCCTCCAACAGCTTGTCAGCTAACTGCAGCTGCATTTCTACCTGCTGATAGGAAGTACCGCCATAGGAATTGCGGTTTTTGACACAGGTTTCTGGGCTGATAGCCTCGTAAATATCCTCTGCAAAAAGGTCAGACAGCTTCTGGAACTCCTCCATAGACATATCTGCCAGCCACTTACCCTGCTCAATGCAGTAGTGAACAGCCTTGCCAGATACAGCATGGGCCTGACGGAAAGGCATCCCCTTCTTCACCAGATAGTCTGCCAAATCTGTAGCATTGGAGAAATCCTCTGCCACAGCCCGACGCATAACATCCTTCCGCACCTTCATGCCCCGGAGAATCCGGGCATAAACTGCCAAACTGAACTTGATGGTATCAATGGCATCAAAGATACCCTCCTTGTCCTCCTGCAAATCCTTGTTGTAAGCCAGTGGCAAGCCCTTAACAGTGGTCAGCATAGCCATAAGATGGCCCATAACCCGACCTGTTTTGCCTCTTACCAGCTCAGATACATCAGGATTCTTCTTCTGAGGCATCATGGAAGAACCAGTGCAATGAGCATCATCCAGCTCAATAAAGAAGAACTCACGAGAACACCACAGAATGGTTTCCTCACTAAGACGGGACAGATGAACCATGAGAATGGAAGCCGCAGACAGGAACTCCATAATATAATCCCGATCAGATACTGCATCCAGACTGTTGCTATAAATAGCATCAAAATTCAACTGCTCAGCCACAAAAGGTCTGTCAATTGGGAAGGTAGTACCAGCCAGGGCACCTGCTCCCAAAGGCATAATATCACAGCGCTCATATACTCCCCGGAAACGGTCAAAATCCCGCTTCAACATGGAGAAATAAGCCATCATATGATGGGAGAAAAGAATAGGCTGTGCTCTCTGAAGATGAGTATAGCCAGGCATAATCACATCGCTGTACTTGCGGGCGGTTTCCACCAAAGCTGCCTGCATATCCAGAATCAGCTTCTCTACCTCCACAACCTGACGGCGGATGAACATATGGGTGTCCAAGGCCACCTGGTCGTTACGGCTGCGGGCGGTATGCAGTCTGCCGCCAGCCTCGCCAATAGCATCAGTCAGTCTTTTCTCGATATTCATGTGAATATCTTCCAGGGCAACCTCAAAGGAGAAATTGCCCTCTTCTATTTTCTTGTAGATATCCTTCAAGCCCTTGATAATATCATCACGGTCTGTCTCAGAGATAATGCCTACCTTGGCCAGCATGGTAGCATGGGCAATGGAGCCAGCAATATCCTCATTGTACATACGCTTGTCAAAATCAATAGAAGCCTGAAAATCATTTATCATCTCATCGGTGGACTTGGAAAAACGACCACCCCAGAGCTGCTCTGCCATATTATTTACCTGCCTTTTCCTGCATCAGAGCACGAACCTTCAGTGGCAAGCCAAAGAGGTTGATAAAGCCTTCTGCATCAGCCTGATTGTAAACATGATCCTCCTCGAAGGTTACAAATTCCTGATTGTACAGGGAATATGGAGACTTGGCACCAGCACTCATAATATTGCCCTTGTAGAGCTTCAGCTTTACAGTACCGGTTACAGTTTCCTGAGTGCTGTCAACGAAAGCAGTCAGAGCCTCACGGAGCTGGCAGAACCACATTCCATCATATACCAGCTCGCCAAAGCGGATAGCTACACCCTCTTTGTAGTGGAAGGTAGCACGATCCAGGCACAGATACTCCAGCTCACGATGAGCATAGTAGAGAATAGCTCCGCCAGGATTCTCATATACACCACGGGACTTCATGCCAACCAGACGGTTCTCGCAGATATCCACAATACCTACACCGTTGCGAGCACCAATCTCATTGAGAGCAGTCAAAAGCTCTACAGCACCCATCTTCTTGCCGTTAACAGCAACAGGGTTGCCCTTCTCGAAGTCGATAGTTACATATTCAGCCTCATCCTTGGCATTCTCAGGAGCCTGAGAAACCAGCATCATCTCGTTGTGAGGCTCATTCCAAGGATCCTCCAGATCGGAACCCTCATGGGACAGATGCCAGATATTCTTATCCATGGAATACTTCTTGTTATCAGTAGGAATCTCAATATTGTGAGCCTTGGCATACTCAATCTCCTGAGTACGGGACAGAAGATCCCACTCACGCCAAGGAGCAATAATAGCCATATTAGGAGCCAAAGCCTTAACAGTCAGCTCGAAACGAACCTGATCATTGCCCTTGCCGGTAGCACCGTGAGCAATGGCATCAGCGCCTTCCTTCTTGGCTACATCAACCAAATGCTTAGCAATCAGTGGACGTGCAAAGGAGGTACCCAGCAGATACTTGCCCTCATATACAGCACCAGCCTTCAAAGTAGGCCATACATAATCCTCCAGGAACTCCTGAGTCAGATCCAGAATATAGCACTTGGAAGCACCGGAACGCAGTGCCTTGTCGTGAATAGCCTGCATATCATCGCCCTGGCCAATATCAGCACAGCAAGCAATAACCTCACAGCCACCATAATTTTCCTTCAACCAAGGGATAATAACGGAGGTATCCAAACCACCGGAATAAGCCAATACGACTTTCTTAAACTCTGCCATAATTTACAACTCCTTAAATATCATTCAATATTATGCAAATGTGCCTGTGGCACCTGCTATCAAAATTTATCAGCCCATAGTCAAGGCCATAATAGCCTTCTGGGTGTGGAGACGGTTTTCTGCTTCATCAAAAATAACATCAGCATAGGCCTCCAGAACATCATCAGTAATTTCCTCGCCTCTATAAGCTGGGAGACAGTGCATAACAATAACCCGCTTGTCAGCCACCTTTAGAAGCTCCTCATTTACCTGATAATCCTTGAAAATCTTCTTGCGCTCATCATGCTCTGCCTCCTGGCCCATGCTGGCCCAGGTATCAGTAACCACAATATCAGCATCCTTGGCAGCCTCAAATGGATCATTTACCAGCTGGATTTTGGCCCCGGTTTCCTTGGCATCCTCACAGGCATTTTTATAAACCTGCATATCAGGCTCAAAGCCCTTTGGATTAGCGGAAACGAAATCAATACCAGCCTTGGCACAGCCATACATGTAGGAATTGGTCATATTATTGCCATCACCTACATAAGCCATCTTCAAGCCCTTCATGTTCTTGCCCTTGTGCTCCTGAATGGTCAGCAGATCTGTCAACACCTGGCATGGATGTAAAAGGTCAGTCAGGGCATTGATAACAGGAATATCAGACCACTGAGCCAGCTCCTCTACTCTCTCATGGCCATAGGTACGAATCATGATGCCATCCAGATAGCGGGACATTACTCTAGCTGTATCCTTAATAGGCTCGCCACGGCCCAGCTGCAAATCACGATTGGACAGGAACAAAGCCTGACCGCCCAGCTGATACATACCTGTTTCAAAGGAAAGACGGGTACGAGTAGAAGATTTCTCAAAAATCATACCCAAGGTTTTGCCCTTGAGGATATGATGCTCAATACCAGCCTTCTGCTTGGCCTTAAGCTCATGGCCCAATGCCAGGATTTCATTAACCTCATCCACAGACAAATCGTGGATGGAAAGCATATCCTTACCTTTTAACATCTAAAAACCTCCAATTTGTATACCTCTTGACTCTCCCCATGCCTAAAGGCAGGGGATTCTTGGTTCCCTGAGCACTGCATATAGACCGTAGCCTATATGTCTTACACGCTCTCCCCAAGCGTATATTTCCGTGTGTCCCACGGTATTGTGTATATGAATGCTTGTTATCTTTACAACCGCAAGGTCTTTAAATTACGGCAGGTTAATACACGTAACCTTTAAAAATTACCTACTGGCAGTCTACTGCTTGGTTTTCGCGTTTCGACTGCGTGAACGAATTTCGCAGGTCTTCTCCTTCATAAATTATACTACATTACACATAAGCAGGCAATACAGCCTCCAAAGCATCGCATACCTCATCAATATGCTCCTTGGTTACAATCAAAGGTGGTACAAACCGCAGTACATTACCAGCAGTGCAGTTAATAATAGCCCCCTTGCCCAGGCAGTCATTAACAATTTCCCGGCCAGGCTTGGTCAGCTCCATGCCCAGAATCAGGCCCATGCCCCGCACTTCCTTAATCAAAGCAGGATACTTGGCCTGCATAGCCTCCAAACGGGACTTCATATAATCTCCCATTTCCACTACATGCTGCAGGAAGTTTGTCTTACCTACAATGTCCAATACCACATTAGCTGCAGCACAGGCCAAAGGATTGCCACCAAAGGTAGAGCCGTGATCTCCTGCGTGGAAGGCTGCTGCTATCTTGTCAGTAGCAATAAAGGCGCCGATAGGTACACCGCCAGCCAAGCCCTTGGCCAGAGTTACCACATCAGGCTTAATGCCGAAGTTTTCATAAGCAAAGAACTTGCCGCTTCTGCCCATACCGCTCTGGATTTCATCAAAAATCAAAACTGCATTGTACTTATCACAAAGCTGGCGCACCTTCTGCATATATGCCACATCAGGAACATGGACACCGCCCTCCCCCTGAATAGGCTCCAGCATAACAGCAGCAGTCTTGTCACTCATAAGCTTTTCCAAAGCCTCAATATCATTATAAGGCACATAATCAAAGCCTGCTGGCAATGGTCCAAAGCCCTCATGATATTTTGGCTGGCCAGTAGCAGTCAGCGTAGCAATAGTACGGCCGTGGAAGCTGTGAATGGCAGAGATAATCTGAGATTTGTCAGCATCAATGCTGTGAGCATATTTACGGGCAATCTTAATAGCGCCTTCATTGGCCTCCGCACCGGAATTACCAAAGAATACCTTGCCCAAACCGCTAAGCTTTACCAGCTTTTCTGCCGCATCAGCCTGTACCTGGGTGTAGTACAGATTGGAGCAATGAATCATTTTGCCAGCCTGGTCTGCCACAGCCTTAACCAGTTCCTTGTGATTATGCCCCAGCACGTTTACCGCTATACCGCCCAGAAAATCAATATATTTATTGCCCTGAGTATCATATACATATACACCATCACCATGATCCAGAACTATTTTGTAGCGGGCAAACACCGGCAAATAATCCTGGGCATCCTTGGCATATATCTGTTCATCAGTTAACTGCATATCAATATCTCCTTATTTTACCACCTGGGTACCAATACCACTATTGGTCAACAGCTCCAGAATAATGGAATGAGGCTGACGGCCATCAATAATATGCACCTTGTTAGTACCGCATTCAATAGATTTCAAGCAGGCTTCAATCTTAGGAATCATACCACCGGAAATGATCCCATCCTTGATATACTCTCTAGCCTCTGCCACTGTCAGGGAGGAAATAAAGCTGTCCTTGTCGTTGAAATCCTTGTAGACACCTTCAATATCCGTCAACAGCAAAAGCTTTTCGGCGTGAAGTGCACCAGCTATTTCCGCTGCCACATAATCAGCATTGATATTGTAACTTTCCCCATCCTCACCAACGCCAATAGGAGCAACTACAGGTATGTAGCCATTGTCCAGCAAATCCTGCAAAATCTTGGTATCTACAGATTCTACCTGACCTACATAGCCAATATCCACCTTTTCCGTATTGCCTGCATCATCGTAAACAGTAGCCATTTTCTTGCTGGCCTTAATAAGACCAGCATCCTTGCCGCTAAGACCTACAGCTCTAACACCACGACAGTTCAGCATATTGACAATATCGGAATTAACCTTGCCATCCAATACCATCTCTGCAATCTCTACGGTTTCCTCATCGGTTACTCTAAGACCGCTGACAAAATCAGACTGCTTGCCAACCTTTTTCAAAAAGGAGGTAATATCTGGACCGCCGCCATGAACGATAACAGGACGAATACCTACGTATTTCAGCAGGCTTACATCCTCCATAACCTTCTGCTTCAAATCCTCGTTAATCATGGCATTACCACCGTATTTAACTACGATGGTTTTGCCATAAAATTCCTGAATATAAGGCAAGGCCTCAATCAGAGTGCCAGCCTTTTTTTCTGCATGCTTCATAATTGCCATATTTTCACCCCGGTTTCAACCAGTCAGTGGCTATCAGGTATGATATTCACCGTTAATCTTTACATACTCATAGGAGAAATCACAGCTCCAAACAGTAGCCTCAGCCTCTCCCAGGCCCATTTCTATATCAATAACAATATCATGCTCCGCCATAATATCACGAATAACATTCTCGTCGAAATCAGCCCCCAAGCCATTGGCATAAACAGGCACACCGCCGAATTTAATAACGGTCTTTTCTGGCACCATTGGAATGCCGGCATAGCCTACAGCGCAGATTACACGGCCCCAATTTGGATCCTCTCCAAAGAAAGCGGTCTTAACCAATGGAGACTTAGCCACACTCATAGCTACGGTCTTGGCATCAGCAAAGGTCTTGGTGCCATGCACATTAATGGTCAGGAACTTGGTAGCACCCTCGCCATCGGCTGCAATGCGCTTGGACAGCTCACGACACATATTGCCCAATACCTCACAGAACTTGTCATACTCAGGGGTATCAGCCTGAATCTCAGCCATACCGGACTCACCGTTAGCCAATACCAATACAGTATCATTGGTGCTCATATCTCCATCTACGGAAATCATATTGAAAGTAACCTCTACGATTTCGGACAAAGCCTTCTGCATCAGCTGGCTGGAAATATTGGCATCAGTGGTAATATAGCAAAGCATGGTAGCCATATTTGGCTGAATCATACCAGAGCCTTTAGCAATAGCACCAAAGCGAACAGCCTTGCCACCAATCTCTACCTCAGTAGAGCAAGACTTGGAATAAGTATCAGTAGTAATAATAGCATTGCCAGCATTCTTGCTGCCATCCTCAGAAAGCTCTGCTGCAGCGGCCTTGATACCAGCAGCCAGCTTGTCCATAGGCAGGTTAACACCAATAATACCAGTAGAGCCTACCAGTACATCATCAGCCTTACAGCCCAGCTCCTCAGCAGCCAGGGCAGCCATCTTGTGGGCATTAGCCAGTCCAACCTCTCCAGTGCAGGCATTGGCACAGCCAGCGTTTGCTACAATAGCATGGGCACTGCCGGTCTTTACCACCTCACGGGAAACAATAACAGGAGCTGCTGCTACCGCATTCTGGGTAAATACACCAGCTACGGAAGCCTCCTTCTCTGTATAAATCATTGCTAAATCAAGATTGCCGCTTTTCTTGATGCCAGCCTTGACACCAGCAGCCTTGAAGCCACGAGCAAAGGTAACGCCCGCTGCTGCATTTTCTTCACTAAACATAGAAATTCCTCCTAAAAATGTATATGAATGTATAAAAATACATCATTTAACCTTTGTTATGCATATTCTGCAGGATTTTCCTTAAGGATATACAGGCACCATATCCAAGCCCAAAGCTTCATCAAAACCATTGGCAATATTGAAGTTCTGCACAGCCTGACCTGCTGCACCCTTAACCAGATTGTCAATAGCAGACAGCACAATAACTCTGTTGGTGCGGGAATCCACATGCCAACCCAGGTCGCAGTAGTTGGAACCCCGAACATTCTTGGTAGCAGGATATCCTCCCAGGCCCAGTAGACGGATAAAGTGCTCCTTGCCATACAGCATCTCATAGGCAGCAGTTACCATATCATCAGTAACCCCTTCCTTCAGCTTTGCATAGCAGGTGCTGAGAATACCTCTGGACATAGGCACCAGATGAGGCGTAAAGTTCAGCACAGTGCTTTCGCCAGACAGCTCGGTAATGGCCTGCTCAATCTCTGGGGTGTGACGATGGGTGGCTACGCCATAGGCCTTGAAGCTATCGTATAGCTCAGGAAAATGATTGGCCTGCTTGGCGGAACGGCCTGCTCCAGATACGCCGGATTTGGCATCAATAATAATGGTATTAACATCAATCAGATGGTGCTTGGCCAAAGGTGCCAGGGCCAGAATACTAGCGGTGGTATAGCAGCCTGCATTACCAATAATCTTGGCATCCTTAATCTGCTCTCTGTTCAGCTCTGCCAAACCATATACTCTTGGTGCATCCTTGTGGGTATGAGGAACCTTGTACCAAGCTTCATAGATATCTGTGTCATTGAAGCGGTAGTCAGCCCCTAAATCAATAATACGGGTAGGCATATTCTCCAATGCCTTACCTACCTTCATAGCATGGCCATGAGGCAGTCCGATAAATACAAAATCACTATCCTGACCGATAGTTTCAATATCCTTCATGCTCATCAGCTTCTGATCATAAATTCCCTTTAGATGGGGATAAATATCGGAAATGGCCTCACCGGCATGACTTTCAGATGTAATATGCACTACCTCTGCTTCTGGATGATTATGCAGAATTCTTAAAAGTTCTGCACCTGCATAGCCTGTAGCACCAATAATACTAACCTTTTTCACAAGCACATCCTCCTTTTGCTTTTCATAATTATACAGCTTTTATGTATATTATGCAATATTAGAAAAATTAATATTGGCTTGTTGCAAAAATTATATCCACTGTAATGGCATTTTCTTTTCACAAAATAGGGGTTATAATATATTTACATACTTTTTTAATTTTACACCAGAAATTTTTATTAGACAAGGAAGAATAATATGTTAATGAGAAAAATAAAAAAAGTCCTAAAGTGGCTGGGGGCTATGCTCCTGGTATTTGTAATTTCCTTTCTAGGCACTGCTGCCGCCAATGGCAGCTTATCTGTCGACCAGATTTTGACGGGAACGAAGCAGATTGTTTCCCTAGGCGAAAATCAAGTATCTCAAGAAAACAGCCTGTCTCAAGGCATAGATGCTATGGAAAGCAACAGTACCCTAAACAGGCTGGAAAGAGTATTTTTCTTGAAGCAGGCGGTAAATGCCCGGATTAATTCTGCTAACTATGTTAAGCTGCAAGATATTCCTGAATCCTTGCAACAGGCAGTAGTAGCTGTGGAAGATAGAAAGTTCTACAATCACTGGGGCTTTGATATGGAGGGTATCTTCCGGGCCTCTCTGGTAAATCTGCAATACGGCCAGGTCAGAGAGGGTGCCAGCACCATTACCCAGCAGTTGGTAAAAAATCTTTTCCTTAGCCAGGAGCAAACTATGGGCCGCAAGGCAGAGGAATTTGTTCTGGCTATGGATATGGAGCTGAATTATTCCAAGGATGAAATATTGGAACTGTACCTCAACACCATTTACTTTGGTTCTGGCTATTATGGCATCAAAGAAGCCAGTGCGGGATATTTCGGCAAGGAGCCTGCTATGCTGGCTCTCCCAGAAGCAGCCATGCTGGCAGGCATCCCCAATGCTCCATCCCTCTATTCCCCTTATGTAGATTTCATGCTAGCCAAAAAAAGACAATTCATTGTCCTGGATGCCATGACCGCCGCCGGCTACCTGCGGGAATCCGTAGCCGACGACGCCAAAATCAAGCCCATCTACCTAGCCCATTAACAGAGATAGCTTTGAACAGAGTCTTGACTTATTCTACTTTTTTTCATTATAATATCTTTAAGAAATAAAATACTTAGGTCTTTTAGAAAAATAATGACCTTAACAAGTGTGCTGTAAAGCCCCTGACTTTAGACATGGGGCTATAAGGCACGTTCACTATTCATGCAAGGGGGAATATAAAATGAAAAATAGTCATACCTTAAAAATCGTGGCCTGCGCAATGGTATTATCCGCAGCCTTAACTGCTGGTGCCTTTAGTACTTTGGGCACTACCACCTTTGATACCAACATCTCTGCTGCCCAGAGTGCAGAAGTTAACAGTATTTCTGTAGAACAGGCCAAGGAGATTGCCCTGAACCATGCTGGCAAAACCGCTGACCAGGTACAGTTTATCAAAATCAAACAGGACTGGGAGCATGGCCGCGCTGTATATGAAATCGAGTTTATTGCCAATGGCAACGAATATGAATATGAAATTGATGCCAATACCGGTGCTATTGTAAAATGGGAAGTAGAATCTATCCATCACTAATTCAATAGCTTGCCCTGAAAAACAAAACTCTCTGAAACATTTTCGCTTCAGAGAGTTTTTTATTGGCAATTTTTATATCTAAATTATTTAACTTCCTTAGCTGCTTCCTTAGCTGCTTTCTTAGCCTCTTCCTTTTCCAGCTTCAGGATAGCCTTATCTTCCTTTTCCTTATCCTCAATAGCCTGCTTCTGAGCATCAATAAAATCGGAGAAGAAATCCTTAGCTATCTCAGTGTACAGCAAAGAATCTCTAACCGCAGACTTTGGAGCCAGCTTTCTATAAGCATAGACAATCTTATTGGTGCGAGCATCATAAACATCAAAGAATACATTCAGACGAGTACCATCATTCATAGAAGTACCATTGGAAATAGTAGTAATAACATAGGCATCAGCATAGAGGCCAATATTATTCTTGTATTCCTTAAAGGCCTTGCGGCTGTCCAAACGAAGAATGTCAATATGACGGGCAATCTTAATATTCTGACAAACCTCTCTATAAGAAATGTAATTCAAAACATTCTTCTTATCCACCAAAGTACCATTCATGAGAATCTCAGGAATATCATCTATTTCTGGCTCTCCCTCACTGGTAGGACCATTATAAATAGAATCTGCAATAGCCAAGGTCTGAATCTTTATCAAGCCTTCGCTATCATATACACGAGCATCACTTACACCAGTTCCCCCCAGCAGTCCCCCTGCAAAGGATACCTGAGTACCTAACAGGAATACACACAGCATCAATACAAGCTGCAAACCTCTCTTCATACAAAAACCTCCCTATTAATTTGCAAAATTAAGGCACACCGATTTTCTACCATGAGGCCAAGCTCAATCAACATACCACAGTATACTTTATTACAAATCGGCCAAAAAGTCCATTAAAATTACATGAGAGTTCCAGAAAGCTTATTGGCCAAAAATCTTCTTGGCCAAAGACAAGCCTGTTTTGGTGGTAGCCAAGCCCCCCTCCGCCGTTTCCTTAATAGCCCTTGGCATGGAACGACCTATACGATTCATAGCATCTATCACATCATCTGGAGGAATCACAGACTCCACCCCTGCCAAGGCCATATCTGCTGCCAGCATGGCATGAACAGCAATAAAGCCATTGCGCTTTACACAGGGCACCTCTACCAGACCAGCCACAGGATCACAAGCCAGCCCCAAGAGATTTTTAATCGCCAAGGCCATGCCATGACCAACCTGCTCAGGATTCCCCCCTGCCAGCTGTACCAAGGCCGCCGCAGCCATACCAGCTGCTGTGCCACATTCCGCCTGACAGCCGCCATAGGCTCCTGCAATGGAAGCATTGGCCTCTATTACCATGCCAATACCTGCGGCTGTAAATAATGCCTCTACAATCTCATCCTCTGTGTTGCCGTTTTTCTTGGCCCCGGCATAAACCGCAGCCGGCACAATACCACAGGAACCCGCCGTAGGGCAGGCTACAATTCTGCCCATAACAGCATTAACCTCGCTGACGCCAATGGCACTAGCAGCAGCCCGCAAAACAGCTTCCCCAGTATATCCCTGCTGGCTATAGCTGCATAGCTTTACCGCATCTCCCCCGGTTAATCCACTAAGTGATTTCTCCTGATTCTGACAGCCTCGCTGCAAGGAATCCACCATCACCTGCCAATTTTTTCTCATAGCCTCTATTTGAGACTCCTGAGAAGTCAAATTGTTTTCCGCTTCCCAAGCCATAACAATCTGACTAATAGGGCAATGCTCCTCCTTAGCCAGATGAACAAGCTCCTCTATAGAATTAAAATTTATCATATAGTACTGCCTCCTCCAATAGCTGGAATAGCAAAGGCTTTCAGAAGTCGAGGAATTTCACTGCAATCCTCCACCACCTCTGTTGACAATTCATCATCGGTTTCCAAAATCATCATGGCCTCCTGCCCCCGCATTTTGCGGGATACTCTCATGTAGGCAATATTAATCTTATAGCGAGCCAAAATAGAAGTTACCCTATTTACAACACCAGGACGATCCTTGTGGACAATTATCAAAGCCGGATATTTGCCTGTTAAATCCACATCAAAATCCCCAATTCTAGTAATCCTAATATTACCTCCCCCTACAGAGGCCCCCTCTACCTGTATCACCCGGCCACTTTCCCCGGTTAGCTTAATAATAGCCGTATTAGGATGAGCCTCTGGTATATCCACTGGCGCAAAGGAATATACCAGTCCCTGCTGTGCCGCTATATCCAAGGCCTCCCGCAACCGCATATCCTCTGGAGCAAAACCCAGGATTCCCCCTAACAGCGCTTTGTCCGTACCATGTCCTCTATAGGTCTGGGCAAAGGAGCCGTGGAGCAAAATTTCTGCCTTTACGGGATTTTCCCCCAGAATTTTTCCAGCCATCAGTCCCAATCTGGCTGCCCCAGCCGTATGAGAGCTGGAAGGGCCAATCATTACTGGGCCGATTATATCAAATACGCCTCTCATATATTCTCCCCTATTCTAAAAAAAGCTGATCCTGCAAATATTCACAGAATCAGCTTCTTTGCCTACCAAAAAAATTATTTAATCAAGCCATGAGCCTTCAAAGCCTTTTCCAACTGCTGCTCATGCTCTGGCTCCATCTCAGTAAGAGGCAGACGCAATGGACCAGCCGCATAGCCCAGCTTCCGCATAGCTACCTTGACTGGAATAGGATTTACCTCGCAGAACAAGGCATTAATCAAATCAATAGCCTTAATCTGCATATCCGCTGCTTCCTTTACCTTGCCATCAAAATAATTCTGACAGATATTATGAGCCATAGCTGGTGCTACGTTGGACAATACAGAGATTACACCATAGCCCCCCAAAGAAAGAATAGGCACAATCTGGTCATCATTGCCGGAATAAATAGCCAGCTCATCACCGCAAGCATGGCGAATCTTGGCTACAGCACTCAAATCGCCACTGGCCTCCTTAACAGCCACAATCCGTGGATGCTTGGCCAATTCAACAAAGGTAGGAACCTGAATATTTACACCTGTACGGGATGGTACATTGTACAGAATAATAGGAATATTTACCGCATCTGCAATGGTGGTAAAATGCTTTACCAAGCCCTTCTGAGTACACTTATTATAATAAGGGGTAACTACCAGCAGGGCATCTGCACCAACCTGCTCTGCATAAACAGACAGCTTCACAGCATAGTCAGTCTCATTGGAGCCAGTACCTGCAATAACAGGAATACGGCCAGCTACCTTTTCTACTGCATATTTGATAGCAGACTTATGCTCATCATCAGTCATGGTAGCAGACTCACCAGTAGTACCAGTGATAATAATAGCATCTGTGCCACCAGCAATCTGATCCTCAATAATCCGGCCCAATTCCTCAAAATTGATGCCATCCTCTGTATAAGGGGTGATAATGGCTACGCCAGCACCCTTGAAAATTTCCTGCTTCAAAAGAACTCCTCCTAATCGACATATATTACTTTCAATTATCACATTTACCTGAACCAAAGTCAAGAGGTATTAATCCATAACAGGAGTCAGCTTCTGGAACAACCCCTCATTGGCCTTAATAACCCCGGCATTGCCAAATACACAAAGGTTATTCTCCTCCATGCAGGCCTCAATGGCTGGTGCCAAATTGCGAATATCCTCCACGGTGGTATGTAAAAGCTGCTGACGGCGCTTCTGTCTTTCCTCATAGGTAATACCCCGGAAATACAATCTCTGAGCATTGTTACCCAAGAGTCTTGGCGTCATAGGAGTATCTACCCCGCTCATGGTGCCGATAATATATTTGGTCATTTCTCTATCAGAAGCTTCAAAGCCTCTCAGGAAATCCGCAGTTTCATCAAATACCTTAATGGTTTCTGCCAGATTTGGATCCCGATAGGATACAAACATCATATCACCATCCAGATTAAATCTCGTCATGGCACCATAGGCACCGCCCTGAACACGAATCTTCACCCAGAAATATTCATATCTCAGCAGCATATCCAATACCTGGTAAGCTCCTGTCATTTCGTAGCCCAGCTTGTAGAGATTGGCTCCCTTAGCTACATACTGCACCTGGCTGGAGGACATTAGAGCCTCCTGCTGGTTCTCCACTGGCAGAACATAATCCTGCATCTGTACAGACTTATTGGCACTGGCTTCTGCCAATGCCTCCAGCAACGGAGTAATCTCCTGAGCAAATTTGTTATAAAGCCCTTCCTCAATAGTAACGCCCATAACCAGATTCTGGCTGTTAAAGAGCAGCTCTCCAACCTGCTGCAGCTTGCTACAGAAATCCTCCACATTTTCCTCAAATTCATCCGTCAGTTTCTTTACCACTGGGTACAAGGACAGCTCACCGATTTCATTGTAGGCACCAGACTTGGAAATAAAGGAATTAAGCCGAGCCAAGGCTACCTGCACAGAGGATTGCAGCATATTCAGCTCCATTTCAGATCTATCCTGCTGCAAAAGCTCCAAAATACGCTTCTTATCGTCATATTTGGTGGTCAGAAGAATTTCTGCCAGAATATCTGCCAATTCTGGCACCTTCCGGGCAAAGGCCTTGGCTGTTACCTTGAAATAAGGTGCCATACTATCAGCCTTGCCAGACTGGGTGAAATTAACAATATCAAAGCTGATGCCGCCAGTATTAAGATTTACCCTATTGGTCATATCCTCATAGCTGGTGTTTTCTGTATCTACCAAACCAAGAATGTCGCAATAGATATAGGCATAAGGAATCAGCTCCTGTGGTATTACATCTGCCTTAAAATAAAGGTTCAAATAGACAATTCCATTGGTGTCTGCCGGAGTATAAAGCACCTTAATATCCTTTAGTTCCTTCTCTTCCAAAGGAATCTTCTTAGCATTAGGTTCAATATCCTCTATCTTCAGCAGTGGAATAGTGGCCAAAGCCTCTGGGGAATCCGGTGTCTGCTGCCGGAGCTTCAATTTAGCAGTATTCTCAATAATCTGCTGTAACTCCTCCGTGGACATCTTAGCCTTAATGTCTGCCAGCTTTTCAGCCATAGCCTGCTCCTGCTTTTTGGCCATTTCCTTATCAGGAGCCATAATAACCACAGCCCCAAAGGTATTATCCAGGAAGTATTTTTTCAGCAGTTCCTCGTAATAATTCCCTGCCAGCTTCTCCTGCAGATCTACAATATCCTGCTCGTATCTCAGCTTGGTCAAAGGATCCTGATCATAAAGCCAGTTTGTCATCAAGCTGATATTATAAATCAATCCCTTTGGATAGGAACCAAAATCTGCCTCCCGCAGCTGGAACTCAAAGAGATTCAGGGCAGCCTCCAGGCTATCTCTATCAATGCCCTTTTCTGCCAAATCCCTCAGGGTATTATGAATAACCTCCTTGAATAACTCCACCTTATCAGCCTCGGCACCATTAACAGTAATGGTCAAATATGGCTGATGGACATTGGTTTCCAAATGAGAGGAAACATCCATACCAATACCAGCATCTATCAATGCCTTCCGCAAAGGAGCTGCCGGAGTTTTCAACAAAGCCTGCTCTAAAAGCTGCAAGGCATTTACCAGCTCATGCTCCCCAGCCTTAGCCATAACCAGATTATAGCTCAGGAAGGTCTTGCCCTCGGTGCTTTCCTCCTCCACAATAGGATAGGTGGCCTGGATTTCCTTCAAATGGCCAAAGCTCTCCTGGAGAGGAATGTGGGAATCCACCTGTACCACATCAAAATGACTGAGATATTCATCGTTAATAAAAGCCAGCTTTTCCTCAATATCCATATCACCATAAAGGTAAATATAGCTATTGGAAGGAGCATAGTATTTCTTGTGGAAATCAATAAACTGCTCATAGGTAAGGTTAGGAATAGCTGCTGGATTGCCACCGGATTCACAGGCATAGGTATTATCTGGGAACAATGCCTTCATAACCTGAATTTCCAGCAAATCCTCTGGAGAGGACAAGGCACCCTTCATTTCATTATATACTACACCGCTATAACGCAATGGCTCCTCTGGCTTTTCAATCTCGTAGTGCCATCCCTCCTGCATAAGAATCTCCGGCTGATTGTAAATAGCAGGATAGAATACCGCATCCAGATACACATCCATCAGATTGTGAAAATCCTTATCATTGCAACTGGCCACTGGATACATGGTCTTATCCGGATAGGTCATAGCATTCAGGAAGGTATTCAAAGAGCCTTTCACCAGTTCCACAAAAGGCTCCTTGAGGGGAAACTTCCGAGAACCACACAGGGTGGAATGCTCAATAATATGAGGTACGCCAGTATCATCCTCTGGAGGAGTTCTAAAAGAAATAGAAAATACCTTATTATCATCCTTATTCTGAAGATACAGCAAGCGGGCGCCGCTTTTCTCATGGTGGAACTCATAAGCTGTGGAAGCTGTCTCCTTTACCTCCTCCCTTCTCACCAATCTAAAACCATGTACAATATCATTAATCTGCATAAAATTTTCCCTTCACTTAATAATACGCAATTCTTTGAGACCTTACCATCAGGAATTTGCTTCCTGATTAATCTGCTGGTCGGATTTCCCCAGCACCCAGCCCAAGGTTTTCAGCTCACCAAAAATCATGGCCCGCTGTTCACGGAAATCTGCCCCAGTACCACGCATCTCCTTATATCTCTGACGGCATTTCTCATACCGAGCGTGAATCTCCGGCATACTCCGCATCTTTTTACCCATTTCCGTAGTATATCCTGTAGAAATCGTAGACATATTCAAACCATCCTCTCGTGGAACAATCTAAGCCTTCACAAAACTCTTACCTTATATTCTACTACAAAAAAGAGCCCTCTGACAATGCCAGAGGACTCAAATTTAGGTCTAGAATTATTTGTTGAAAATATTCTTCAGGGCCTGCTTGTTAACATCACGGTTCAACTGAGCCAGATAAGTGGTCAGCTTGATGTTCTTAGGGCAAACCTCAACGCAGTTCTGGGAGTTACCGCAACCGGTAATACCGCCCTTGCCCATAAGAGCATTCAGGCGCTTCTCCTTGTCGAACTTTCCAAGTGGATGCAGGTTGAACAGGTATGCCTGAACGGATGGAGATGCACCAATAAAGTCGGACTGTGGGCCAACATTAGGGCAAGCCTCCAGGCAACATCCGCAGGTCATGCAGTGAGAAATCTCATATGCAGTGGTAGCGGTATAAGGATTCTGAATAGGAGCATCCTTAACCTCCCAAGTACCATCAACCTCAACCCATGCCTGTACACGCTTCAAGCTCTCGAACATTACGGAGCGGTCAATCAGCAGGTCACGGATTACAGGGAAGGTTCTAGCTGGAGCCAGATGGATTGGCTGCTCCAACTCATCAATCAGAGCACAGCAAGCCTGACGAGCCTTGCCGTTGATAACCATCATGCAAGCACCGCAAACCTTCTCCAAGCAGTTGCATTCCCAAGTTACAGGAGCAACCTTCTTGCCGTCCTTGGTTACAGGATTCTTCTGAATCTCCATAAGGGAGGCAACAACATTAAGAGCAGGACGATAAGGAATCTCAAATTCCTGAGTATAAGGTGCGCTGGTAGGGCTGTCCTGACGCTCAATGATAAAAGTAACTGTTTTCTTCTGTTCTGCCATTCTACTTTGTCCTCCTCTTATTCCTTCTTCGCAACAGCATAGTTACGAGGACGAGCCTTGATGAGAGAATGCTCGAACTCCTCATATTTTACGATTGGCTCTTCAGTTGCAGGATCATAGTTAATAACTGTGGTCTTCATGAATCTGGAGTCGTCACGCTTGAAGAATACCAGCTCGTCGTCCTTGTCATGAGCACGGCCATCTGCAGACCACTTAATATCCTTTTCAGCCAAGCCTACCAGCTTCTCCTTCTGCTCAGCAGTCATAGCATCATAATCGCTCTTCAGAACGATCTTAGCATGAGCACCACGGGACTCGTCACGGCAACGAGCAGCCTTGGTAATAGCCATTGCATAAAGAATCATATTGCGAAGCTGGCGAACAAACATAGCCTCCTGGTTAGCCCAGTTGCCATGGTCAGTCAGACCAATATTGTCCCAACGCTTCAGAATCTTCTTCAGCTCTACAAGACACTTATCCAAACCAGTGTTATCACGCTCGATGGATACATAGTCATACATGATATCGCCCATTTCCTGATGCAGCTTATGAGCATTCTCAGGACCATTCATCTGGCGAATCTTATCATACTCAGCCTGAACCTCCTGACGAGCTGCTTCCAGCTCAGCATCGGTCAGAGCCACGCCCTGCTTACCTTCCTTGCAGTACTTCATAGCCTCAGGGCCAGATACAGTACCGGAATATGCAGCAGACAGCAGAGAGTTAGCACCCAGACGGTTTGCACCGTGGTACTGATGGTCGCACTCACCGGAAGCCATCAGGCCAGGAATAGTGGTGAAATGCTTTCTATCTACATAGATACCGCCCATGGAATAATGAACGGAAGGGAAAATCTCCATAGGAACCTTACGAGGATCCTTACCTACGAACTCAGTGTAGATCTCGATGATACCGCCCAGCTTGCGCTCCAGATAATCTGCAGGAATATGGGACAGATCCAGATATACACGACGCTCGTTGTTGATACCCAGATGCATGTGATCGCAAACCTTGAAAATAGCACGGGATGCAACATCACGAGGAACCAGGTTACCATATGCAGGGTACATTTCCTCCAGGAAGTACCAAGGCTTGCCATCCTTGTAAACCCATACACGGCCACCCTCACCACGGCATGCCTCAGACATCAGACGGTTCTTGTCGGAGCCTGGGATAGCAGTAGGATGAATCTGAATGAACTCAGGGTTACCAATAGCAGCGCCCTGCTGATATACAGCAGATACTGCAGAACCATTACAAATAGTGGAAGCGGTGCAACGGCCAAATACCTGACCAGGGCCACCAGTTGCCAGAATAACAACATCAGCAGGGAAAGCCTTAATCTCCATGGAGTTCATGCTCTGAGCTACGATACCACGGCAGATGCCATCCTTGTTCTTAATGATTTTGATGAATTCCCAGAACTCATACTTGGTTACGCCGCCCTTAACTTCCCAGCGACGAACCTGCTCGTCCAGAGCATACAGCAGCTGCTGACCAGTAGTGGAACCAGCAAAGCAGGTACGCTTATTCTTCTGACCACCGAAGTTACGCAGGTCAAGAACACCCTCTGGAGTACGAGTGAAAGGTACACCCATACGATCGAACATCTTAATGAGCTTTGGAGCTGCCTCAACCATGCCCTTTACAGCCAGCTGGTCAGCCAGGAAGTCACCGCCATATACGGTATCATCAAAATGCTCATAAATGGAGTCATGCTCACCCTTGGTGTCCATGCAGGCATTGATACCGCCCTGAGCACAGAGGGAGTGAGAACGCTTTACTGGGCAGTAAGAGAACAGGTCTACTTCGCCGCCAGCTTCACAAATTTTAAGGGTAGCCATCAAACCAGAAAGACCGCCACCAACTACAATAATCTTATTTTTAGCCACGTAGTTTCTCTCCTTATACAATATTTTTAACTACGAAAATGTCCTGCTTATGCCAAGTAGGAGAACATGAAAGCCAAAGTCAGCAGGCACATCAAAGCGCAAAGACCCATAGCCATCTTGTCCACTACACGCTGAGCGCGAGGACCCTTTGCAATACCCCAAGTCATGCAGAAGGTAGTGATACCGTTGCAGAAATGGAATATTGCAGCAAACATACCCAGGGCATACAGTACAAATACAGCTGGGTTAGAGAGTACACTCTGAACCAGTGCATAGCTGATATGCTCGCCCATAATACCCTTCAGGTAGATACGGAGATAGCCAACATGCCAGATGAGGAAAGCTACCATATACCAAGCAGTATAGCGCTGGAGAGCAAACTTCCAGTTACGGGAGTAGCCATAGCTGCCAGTGTTGTTCTTTGCATCCAGGGCAATAACAATACCATAGATACCGTGGAACAGAATAGGCACAGCATAGAGGCAAATCTCAATAGCCAGGAAGATTGGTGCTGGGATCAGCTCCATCATTTCCAAGCCCTGGTTGAATACCTCTGGACCACCCATAGCTGAAGCATTTGTCAGCAAATGCTCAATCAGCACGCCGCCCAGTAACAGCAGACCGCAAAGGGAATGTAAACGGCGCAGATAAAAAGATACGTTAATCATTCTAGACCTCCTAAATATATTCTTTCCTATGGAAAGTAATTGTACGCCTTGGAGGAGTAATCAGTTAGGTTCTGACAGAGCCTCCGATGCGCAATTATAATCTACGATATGGAGCCTGACCCATTTCGTAGAAATTATTGCCTTCAGAATCGATTACAACGATTGCAGGGAAATCTACAACCTCAAGAGCTGCCAAAGCCTCTGGGCCCAGCTCAGGATAAGCAATAACAGTGTACTTCTTTACGGACTTAGCAATCAGAGCAGCAGCGCCGCCTACAGCAGCAAAATAAGTAACACCGTTCTTCTTCATGGACTCAATAACCTCTGGAGCACGGGAACCCTTACCGATCATACCCTTGATGCCCTGATCCAGCATGGTAGGAGTATAAGCATCCATACGGCCAGCAGTAGTAGGACCGCAGGAGCCGATTGGATCACCTGGCTTTGCAGGAGTAGGGCCAAGATAGTAAACAATCTGGTTGTGCCAATCAATTGGCAGCTTCTCGCCACGAGCCAGAGCCTCAGTCATAACCTTGTGAGCAGCATCACGGGCACTGTAGATAGTACCGGTAATCAATACGCTGTCGCCAGCACGCAGGGTGCGGGACTTTTCCTCTGTCAGAGGGGTAGTTAAACGAATAGTTTCAGCCATTATCAAGACCTCCTAAATCACAGTACACGGACAGCATGACGGCAAGCATGGCAGCAGATAGTTACTGCAACAGGCAGGCCGGCGATATGGGTAGGACCCCACTCGATATTAACAGCCAGAGCAGAAGTAGTGCCGCCCAGCTGAGGTCCGATACCAGTCTTGTTAATCATCTCAAGAAGCTCATTTTCCAGATTTGCATAATCAGGATGCTCATTACGAACGGTAATGTTACGCATCAGAGCACGCTTGGACAGATATGCAGCCTGATCCATAGTACCGCCGATACCTACACCAACAACCATTGGTGGGCATGGATTGCAGCTTGCATGCTGAATAATATCCAGAACAGCCTTCTTAACACCCTCTACGCCATCAGCAGGCACCAGCATCTTGATGCCGCCCTTGTTCTCGGAACCAAAGCCCTTGCAGGTCAGCTCGATTCTCAGCTGATCACCAGGAACAATCTTGGTATAGATAATAGCAGGAGTATTGTTCTGGGTATTTACGCGGTTGAACAAAGGCTCTGCTACAACAGACTTACGAAGATATCCCTCGGTATAACCCTTAGCAACACCTGCATTGATGGCCTCAGTAAGATCGCCACCCTCCAGATGCAGATCCTGACCTACCTCCAAGAAAATGATGGTCATACCGGTATCCTGACAGATTGGACGATCCTCTGCACGAGCAATCTCAGAGTTTTTGATAATCTGATCAAGAACGACCTGGCCTACAGGAGATTCTTCAGTCTCTCTGCCTTTTTTCAATGCCTCATACACATCTTTTGGCAAATAATAGGCAGCTTCCTTGCACATCTGCGCTACTTCAGCAGTAATCTGCTCTACATTAATTGTACGCAAATTAAACCCTCCCCAAAAATATATAATAAATTACATTCGCTATCTAATAATAGCATATTTTCAAGTAGCTTTCAAGCCAATAACCGCAAGGGTTTTAGCTATTTGCAATATGAATCAGATTCACCTTTTTTCTCAGTTGACTTCACTTAGAATTGTTAATTCGTCCAACGAATTTTTATTTGTGTTCACAAAGTCATGTACATACTTTCATTTTATTTTTGTAAATGGTAATGATATATTTCCGGCTCCTTGCCCTCCGCCAGCTCCAAAACCATGAAGGATTGGCCTTTGCCATCTCGGGGGTATGATAAACTACCTGGATTAATCAGCAAAATACCATTAATTTTTTTTATGAAAGCCACATGGGTATGGCCAAAAACTCCGATATTGGCTCCCTTTTCCCGCACCGCCAGCAAAAAATTAGCTGGATTGCTCTTTACCCCATAGAGATGGCCATGAGTTAAAAATATTTTGCTGCCAGCTGCTGTTACCAGTTCCTCATCCTCAGCTCCATGATGCCCCCAATCACAGTTTCCTGCTACATTAACCACTTCTGCATCATAGGCCATACGTAAATATTCTGCATCATTGATTAAATCTCCTGCATGAAGCCAAAAATCTATTTCTCCCGCCGCCTTTACCGCCTGGTCAATAGCATTGGTATTGCCGTGGGAATCACTAATTATGCCAATACGCATAGCAAACCTCCCTAAAAAGCTTAATTTGCCAAATATTTTTTCAGAAGCTCCGCCATTTTGGCAATAGCCTCTCCTCTATGACTGATGGCCTGCTTTTCCTCCAAGGTCATTTCCGCCATAGTCTTTGCTCCTACATAAAAATAAGGATCATAGCCAAAGCCATTCTGACCTCTAGCCTCCAAATGAATCTCTCCGGAACAGCTGCCCTCAGCAAATAACTTATGCCCATTTGTATCCACAAAGGTCAAAGCGCATTTATAAGCCGCTGGAGAGCCAGCCAATGCCAAGTCCTGCAGTTTGGACTGCAGCTTGGCATTATTTTCCTCATCTGTGGCATTTTCCCCAGCATAGCGGGCAGAATAAATACCAGGTGCTCCATCAAGAACCTCCACCTCTAGGCCAGAATCATCCGCCAAGCAGGCTAGACCTGTTTTCTCACAATAATATTTTGCCTTTATCAGAGAATTAGCCTGAAAACTATCCCCATCCTCCACAGGCTCTGGATATTTTTCTGGCAGCTCCTTCAGGGATATCAGCTCCACATCCAAATTTTTAAAGGCATTTATCATTTCCCGTACCTTGCCCTGATTGCCAGTGGCTATTACAATTCTTTTTGCCATATCTGACATCCTTTGCTTCTATAATAATTTACTCCCGGCCTACACGCCAAACAAGCACGCCGCCCAGCACATCCTTTTCATAGGAAATAAGCTCATCAGTGCCCTTGGCTGCCAGTTCCAATAGCTTGGTCAATTCCTGAGGGGTAAAAGGCCGTCCCTCTCCAGTACCCTGTATCTCTACATAATTGCCCTCTCCGGTTCTCACTACATTCATATCCACTACGCCAGTGGAATCCTCCTCGTAGCAAACATCCAGCAAAGCTGCTCCCTCTGGAGAAATACCTACACTTATGGCTGCCAAAAAATCCTTCACTGGGAAAGGCTTTTTGCCATCATAAATAGTTTCACAGGCCTCTACCAAAGCAATAAAAGCACCAGTTATAGAGGCAGTTCTAGTACCTCCATCAGCCTGAATAACATCGCAATCAATAATAATGGTACGCTCTCCCAGAGCCTTCAAATCCATTACAGAGCGCAAACTGCGGCCAATAAGCCGCTGAATTTCCTGGGTGCGGCCACTCTGCTTGCCTCTGGTGGATTCCCTGGGAGTTCTGGTGGAGGTAGCACTTGGCAAAAGAGAATATTCTGCCTTCAACCACCCTTCCCCAGTACCACGGAGAAACACCGGCACCCGTTCTTCCACAGTGGCAGCGCAGATAACCTTGGTATTTCCCATTTCTATTAAGACAGAAGCCGCAGGCCCCTGCTGAAAATGTCTATGTATCTTGTAGCGGCGCAGCTGCTCCGGCTCTCGGCCATCTGGTCTGCCTTCCCGCTTTTTCTTATGTCCTTTTTTATGCTCCATATATACCTCATTCCTTTTGTTCAAAACTCTAATAGTATAGCATATAGACAAAATTCTACCAACAAGAATTTATTGTTTTTGTATACATTATAACACCTATATTGTGCAAAGAAAATGCAAAAATAAAAGCCAGGCTGTCTCCAACCTGGCTTCTGCCTCATATTTATTGACTTACAATCACATTGTGACTTACGTTAAGGATATCACATTTATCCTTCAATTCTTTAGTTAATTCCTCCAAGGCTGACATATTCTTGCATCTTACGGTAATTGCACAATCACGGCCATCCTCAATCGCAGAGCAGGAAGTTACTCTCTCATCAGCTTCAACAAAATTCAAAAACGGAACATTTCCTGCCAGCTGGCTGGCGGATTCAATATTTACAAATGATTCAATCATTTCTATCCCTCCTTTGCGGAACATGGGCATATTATATACCATGATTGTTTCTTTGTAAATACTTTTTTGAATAGTTTCTGTAAATTTTTCATGAATTTTTTCTGAAAACTTTGGTATATTGTGTACAAACTATTCCAAAAGTTGCTCATTTCTTCTCTAAAAACCGTTTCGATAAGCTCTACCGTTCTATGAATAAGTTTTCATTTTGTTGCCAAAATCACCATATATATTCCACATTTTTCATCAATTGAAAAGCACCCTGGAAACGGGGTAGAATCCAGAGTGCAATTCATTGTTAGGGTTATAGAGAGTTTTTTATGGAAATGCTTTTGACGGGTTAGTCAAAGCAAACCTTATGCGGATTGAGAATATTATTTGGATCAAAGGCCTTCTTGATGCCCTGCATAACAGCTACAGCAGCTGGATCCAGAGATTCCTTCAAATATGACTTCTTGGCAAAGCCAATACCATGCTCGCCAGAAACCTGGCCTTCCATAGCACGAGCCTTGGCATACATCTTTTCCATGGTAGCCTCCAGGACTCTATGCCATTCATCTTCATCCAAATCATCCCGCAGGATATATACATGGAGATTGCCATCACCTGCATGGCCGAAGCTCTTAATGCGGATGTGCATCTCCTCCTGCAAAGCATGAACAAATTCTACAAATTCATTTACACGATTGCGAGGTACAACTACATCTACCTCATCCATCATGGTAGTGGAGCCGTTGATAGCCTGCAGGAAGGAGCCTCTGGTTTTCCAGATAGCATCTGCCCGCTCGTCAGTATCAGCAATCAGCACATCACAAGCACCCTGCTCCAGACAAATCTGGGCTACACCATCATAAGCCTTGGCAATATCCTCTGCTGTATCACCATCAAATTTCAACAGCAAATAAGCATCTGCCTGATTATCAGGGAAACTCTGGCCTAGGAACTGCTCAGCATCCATGATAACCTCCCGCTCCATGAACTCAATAGCGGTAGGAATAGCCTTGGACTTAACAATCAATGGTACAGTACCAATAGCCTGAGCCAGACTAGGGAATGGCACCAGCAGGCTGACAGCCTTCTGAGGCAGAGGCAGCAGCTTCAAAATAGCCTTGGTAATAAAGGCCAAGGTGCCCTCAGAACCAATAATCAAATCCTTCAAATCATAGCCGGAACTGTTCTTTACAACCTTGCCCCCCAGCTCCAAAATAGTGCCGTCAGCCAGAACAACCTCCAAACCACGAACGAAGTCACGAGTTACACCATATTTTACAGCTCTCATACCACCGGCATTGGTGCTGATATTACCGCCAATAGTGGCTGTTTTCTCACCTGGATCTGGTGGATAGAACAACCCCTTAGGCTCTACATACTGATAAATCTCCATCAGCAATACGCCCGGCTCCAGAGTCAGAGTCAAATTCTCCTCGTCCAGCTCCAAAAAGTGATTCATGAGAGTGGTATCCATCATAATACCATGCTCCACAGCTACAGAGGCACCAACCAAGCCAGTACCCGCACCACGAGGAGTTACAGCAATATGCTCCTGGTTAGCATATTTCAACACCTTGGAAATTTCCTCAGCTGAGGTAGCCCGTACTACCAAATCAGGATAGGATGGAATTGCACTTAGCTCATCATGGCTGTATTCCTCATTTACTTCATCAGCCCAGAGAATACGCTCTCTAGGAACAATCTTTGCGATTTCTTCCAAATCTGCTTCTGTCAGTTTCTTGTACTCGCTCATGCCAATGCCCCTCCCTGCTTTATCTTCTCAATCAGCTGTGGAATAATCTCATAAATATCTCCCACCAGAGCATAATTTGCTACCTTGAAGATAGGAGCCTCAGGATCCGAATTAATAGCCACAACCTGCTCCGAGTTATTCATGCCAGCCACAAACTGAATAGCACCGGATACACCACAGGTAATAATCAGCTTTGGACGAACAGTGCGGCCGGAAAGACCAATCTGATGAGCAGCTTCCATCCAGCCTGTCTCTACCAGCGGTCTGGTGCAGGCTACATCGCCCCCTAGAGCCTCTGCCAGCTGACGAACCATAGCAATATCCTCTGGCTTCTTAAGGCCACGGCCTGCTACCACCAGCACCTCAGCGCTCTCAATGGTCTTTTTCTTTTCCTTTTTGATAATGCCCAGCACTTCCATACGAGCCTTCAGCTTATCCGCAGGCACCTCCAAAGGAACAACCTCTCCCTTGGCTTCCTCAGAACGTTCTGGAGCATTCATAACCTTATATCTTACAGTAGCCAGCTGAGGACGGGTATTGGTGGTAAGAATTTCCGCCATAATATTACCGCCAAAAGCAGGACGAATCTGAACCAAATCTGTATTATCATGCATATCCAAAATGGTGCAGTCAGCAGTAAGGCCAGTCTTGAAGCGAGCTGCAATTCTTGGTGCCAGCTGGCGTCCCACAGAGGTAGCACCTACCAATATAGCAGATGGCTTTACCTTGTTAATATAAGCTTCAAAAGCTGCGGTATAGCTTTCAATCTTGAAATCCATCAGCTCAGGGGTATCTACTACATAAACCTTATCTACACCATAGTGCAGCAGCTCGTGAGCCTTGTCCCCAATGCCACTGCCCAGGAACAAAGCCTGTACAGGATGGCCAATCTTGTCAGCCAGCTCTCTAGCCTTGCCCAAAAGCTCCAAGGTTACAGGATGAATATCACCCTCTACATGGTCTACATAGACGGTAATACCTTTCCAAAGGCTCTTGTCTACCTGTGGACCTGCTTCTTCTTCAACGAATTCCATGGCCCCAGGCTGGCCCTTCTTTACACAGAGCTTGCACAGCTTACAGCCAGCATTTATTTCCAACTTGCCATTGTTGTCCTCCAAAGCCTTGAATGGGCAAAGGGCAACCATAGCAGCAATATCAGTTACTTTGTCCTGATGAACTATCAGTTTTCCCATTTCGCATTATCTCCTTTTCTGGTTATTCAATACACACAATTCCTATCACACCTGCTTAGGAAATAAATTTCAACTGCTTCAGCTTGTCAAAGAGCTTATCTGTCAGCTCCTGACCGCTGCCCTCCCAGGTTTCCTGTTCCTTATCAGAAACTGGTGGGAAAATCCTCTGAACCTGAGTTGCAGAACCAGAAAGTCCATAATGCTTCTTGTCCTGATCCTCCATATCCTTTAAGCCATATACAGCAATTTCCTTCTTCTCAGTGGCCTTTTTCAGCTTATAGGATGGAAGTCTAGGCTGGTTGATATCCTTCTTGACGGTAATAAGGCATGGGAACTGAACCTTCAGCTGCTCAAACTCATTGGCCATCTCCATATCAACAAAAATATTATTATCTTCAACTTTGTCTATTTTGGCTACATTACATACACAAGGAATATCCAATGCCTCAGAAACCTCTGGGCCAACCTGGGCAGTATCACCGTCTGTGGTCTGCAAACCGCAGATAATCACATCGAATTTGCCCATTTTCTTGATACCCTGTGCCAAGGTATAGCTGGTAGCCAGTACATCAGCACCTCCAAAAGCTCTATCAGACAGGAGCGCTCCCTCATCGGCTCCCATAGCAAAGGCTTCCTTAATAACAACAGCAGCTGGTGGTGGTCCCATGGTAATAACACTTACCCGGCCTCCATACTGCTCCTTTAGCTTCATACCACATTCCAGTGCGTATAAATCATAGGGATTCATCTTGCTGTCAGCACCATTACGCTTCAGTACACCAGTAACAGGATCTACTTCAACCTTATTGGAGCCTGGAACCTGCTTGATACAAACCAAAATTTCCATACTAACTTTCCCCCAATAGCATCGCTCTTTTAACACTTCTTCTATCCAACACCATCAGCTGCATTCCCCTTATGCAGTATAATCATGTTAAATGATAACATCATTTATAGCATATATTGCAGCTGATGGCCTATTTGAATGCAATTTTTTGATTACAATTTTTCTGCTAACAAATCAGCAATATGCTTGGTGTTAATACCAGTCTCTGCCTTATCCAAGCCGCCGCCAATCTGCATCATGCAGGCTGGGCAGGCCACAACAGCAGTGGTAGCACCAGTATCCTGAATATTCTTTACCTTCTCATTCAGCATAGGAATGGAAACCTCCTGATACTTCATACCAAAGGAACCAGCCATACCGCAGCACTTGTCGCAATTGTGCATTTCTACCAGCTCCACACCTGGAGTAGCATCAATCAAGGCTCTTGGCTCCTCATAAATTCCCAAGCCCCGTTTCATGTGGCAGGAATCATGGAAGGTAACCTTTTCACCACCCTTGGCATGTACCAGACGACCGGTTTTCTTGTACTCCTCAGCCACAAAGCTGGAGAACTCACGAACCTTGCTGCAGAATGCGGCAGCTCTTGCCTTCCACTCTGGATCATTCTCAAAGAGCTTCATATAAGTCTCATGGAGAGTCTCAGTACAGGTTGGGCAGGCAGAAATAATTACATCTGGCTGTACCTTTTCAAAGGCAGCAATATTCTTCTTAGCCGTTTCCTTGCCGGCTTCTCTATCACCAATACCCAGGATTGGCTTGCCACAGCAGGCCTGCTCCATTGGGTAAACAACCTCCATATCCAGACTCTGCAATACCTTTACTACGTTCTCAGAGGTATCAGCAAAAACAAAGTCCATATTACAGCCACTGAAATATGCCACTCTCTTCTTTGGCTTGGATGGGTTCTTCTTACTCAGGCGCTCCACTCTATCACGGAAGGATTCCTCAGCAATGGTTGGCAGGCTGCGGCCCTTGGTCAGCTCCTCCATAAAGAGAGGCAGATGGCGAATAAACTTGCCTTTCTTGAATGGTGCAGAACCGATGGAACCAGCCTTCAACAGCAGCTTGTGGAACATACCACGATCATTCAGCACCATATTAAACATGGTCTTATCCATGCCTGGAGCACCATATTTCTTAACATAACGTGCTCTCAGCTCATCAATCAAATCTGGAATAGGAATCTTGCCTGGGCAAATGCTGGCACACTTACGACAGCCAATACACAAATCACTAAATTCGTGGAATGTTTCTACACCGTGGAACAAGCCTGTAAGAATAGCACCAATACCACCGGAATAGATATGACCATAAACATGACCGCCAACCAGAGTCCAGATTGGGCAAACATTCAAGCAGGAAGCACAGCGTACACACTGGAAAGCCTGCTGCAATACAGGATCCTTAGCAGCCTCCAGACGACCATTATCCAAAAGGATTACATACTGCTTGCGGTCAGTTTCCACATGTCTGCCATTTTCATCCTTGTAAATTACCTTGGTAGGTCCGTCTACCATAGTCATATAGCTGGTCATGCGCTGGCAGGTACCATTTCTAGGCAGGAGCCGCAGGATGCTAGCTGCATCCTCAGTCTTAGGAATCAGCTTTTCATAACCAATCAATACAACATGGATTCTTGGCAAGGTAGTTACCAGACGAGCATTACCCTCATTGGTAACCAAACCGATAGCACCATTTTCCGCAATACCGAAATTAGCACCGGTTACACCCATATCAGCTTGGAGAAATTCCTGCCGAAGAGTCTTTCTGGCCAGCTGAATCATATTAGGAATATCCTCGCCAGGTACTTCATGGTCAACTTCTTTCTCAAACATCTTGGCACACTGATAGCGATTCAAATGAATAGCTGGCATAACCATATGGGATGGACGCTGACCAGCCAGAGCAATCATCCACTCACCCAGGTCTGTTTCCTTTACCCGGATACCATTATCAGTAAAGCATTCATTCATATGAATTTCTTCGGAAGCCATGGATTTAGATTTTACTACCCGTTTTACATTGTTTTCCTTGCAAATATCAATGAGGATTTTCTTTACCTCATCTCCGTCCTTAGCACGGAAAACTTTGGTACCACGCTTCTCCAAGCTTGCCTGAAATTCATCTGCTAATTCATCAATATGCTGTACAGCATCATGCTTCATCTGCCGGAGATTTTCACGAAGCTCCTCAATATCCTGATCCTTATAGGCATTCAGACGGGAGCCTGGATACTGCTCTGCAAATTTGGAGAGAGCACTCTGCATAATATCATCCTGAAGCTTTTCCTGTATTTCCTTTTTCAGATTCCGTTCTGCCATGATTATCTCCCTCCTTCAACATTTTCTACAGCAATAATCAACAGCTTGTTAGGACCATGTACACCCAGACTGAGAACACGCTCAATATCTGCGGTACGGCTTGGACCAGTAACAAAGCCAAGATATCCCTTGTCGAAAACCTTGCCGATAATCTGGCAAGCCACAGTTACATCCTTAACAATATAGTTGGCATTAACAAAAACAATGTTAACAAAAGGAAGCATACTGGTAACTCTGGCCTCGTAGGAATAGTTATCCACACAGAGGCTGCCTGTCTCTGCCACACAGAACTCCGCAGTAGAGATACCTACATCTGCTGAATCTCTGTGGTCATAAATATCAAACTTATCGGTATAAATCTGAGTACCATCGTTCCCGATTCTTTCATAAATATCATGAAGAGCAGGATTTTCCTCTCCTCCAACTGCGATAATTTCCTTTGGTGCATACTGAGCCAGCAGTTCCTTCAGCTTGGCTTCACCAGCAGCAAAGTCCTTTACCTTATAAACCTCTGCAGCGGCAGTCTGGGCATTGGTTGCAAATTCATCCCAATACTTGGCATCTACCAGACCTTCCCCAAAGGCCTGCTTTGCCCAATCTCGGCATACCTTTTCCATATAAAACTCTCCTTTTACTCACACATTCCAATTGCCTACATTAACAGCCTTGCTCAAGGGCCTACACACCAGTTGCAGGTCAACCCCTGCCAAACTGTTAGTGATTCATGGTTCAGTACAATAACTGCAAAGCTGTAAAAGCTGTACTTCTTCCATATTGCAATCTACGTTGACATTGTTTCATCAAATTTTCTACAAATTTGAGCCCTGCTAAAGACAATTTGTATAATTTGTGCAATGAATTTTTATACATTTATTAAATCATACACGACGAATTTTGTCAATAACAAAGATAAATAATTCAACAAAATTGTATTTTTTCCTATTATTTATCCTGTTTAATTTATAAATTTATTTTTTTCATTTTTTTCTTGCAGTATTTCAAATTGTTTTGTACAATAGAAGTGCCTGCTAAAGATTTTGACAAATTCTATATTGTTAGACAAATTTGTCAAAAACGGTATTATACATTTGTTCAGTGATTGAAAGAGGGTTGTTACTATGGCGTTGGTAAAAGGTAAGACATTAGTCGAGCAGACTACAGAAAAAATCATTGAATATATTACGACAAATAAAATGCAACCTGGACAGCAGCTGCCTACAGAGGCGGAATTTACCACAGTATTAAAGGTAAGCCGAGGCACACTGCGAGATGCCTTCAAGGTGCTTATTGCCCGTAATATATTAGAAGCTCGTCAGGGCTCTGGTACCTTTATCGCCCAGAATATGGGGATACCCGATGATCCTCTGGGACTGACTTTTATTTATGATGACAAGCTGCTGGCAGTTGATATGCTGGATGTACGCATGATGCTGGAGCCTTCCATTGCTGCTCTAGCCGCAATTCACGCTACGCCAGAGCAAAAGGAAAAGATGCAGGAACTCACCGATTCTCTCAGACAGTGTATCGAAAAAGGGGATTCCTACGCTGAGGAGGATGGTGACTTCCACACTTTGATTGCTGAGGCCAGTGGCAACCGCGTCATAAGCAATCTGACTCATATTCTATTTACTTCTATATACAAAAATATCGCCTTGACCATGAATGTGCAAAAGAAAAGCAATACGCTGCATTATCACGAAAAAATCCTTCAGGCCATTATTGATGGAGATTCCAATCTAGCCAAGATGTATATGTACATGCATCTCAGCCTCCTAAAGGATTTCATGGTGCAAAAATCAAGTACCGAAAATGATATTACCGTAGAGGACGAGGCCACAACCTAGGTCAATTGATTTGATATTTTTGTACAAATCTGACCAGCAATGAGTCAGATATCAATCCTGTGTATGTGTTTATAATGTGAATGAAATGTTAGGAGATGAATGTTTATGTTGGCTATAATAGCTGCCGTTCCAATTATTCTCACCATTATCCTCACCGTAGGCTTTAACGTTCCAGCCAAAAAGGTTCTGCCTATTTCCTGGGCTGTTTGTGCCATTATTGGACTCACTTATTGGGGTATGGACATCGGCCATATTGCCGCCTATACCATTACCGGATTCCTTGGTTCCATTGATACTCTGTTAATTATCTTCGGTGCTATTCTTCTGATGAATATGCTGAATGAGGCTGGTGCCATGCGCCGTATTGAAGCCATGTTCAACGGAATCACCGAAGATTCCCGTATTCAGATCGTCATCGTAGGCTTTGCTTTTTCAGCATTTATCGAGGGTGCTGCCGGCTTCGGTACTCCTCCAGCTATCTGTGCTCCTCTGCTGATTGGCTTGGGTGCACCTCCAATGGCAGCAGCTATTGCCTGTCTGCTTTTGGACTCCACTCCTGTATCCTTCGGTGCTGCCGGTACACCTACCAATGCTGCTGCTGAGGTTCTAAAGGATACTCTGCCAGCTCTCGGAGTTACTGACCTTGACCTGTGGAAGCAGGATCTGTCCTTTGTTTCTGCTCTGGGTTTGACTGTTGGTGCCTTCGTTATTATCTGGCTGGTTATCGGTATTGTTACCAAACAGTACGGCAAGAACAAGTCTTTCTCTGATGTATTCCCTGTTATTCCTTTCTGCTTGTTCACCGCTGCTGTATTCTCCGTATTCTACTTGGCCTTTGCCAAATTCGTTGGTGCTGAGCTGACCTCCTTGGCTGCAGCTGCCGTAACCATCTTCGTAACCATCGGCGCTGCTAAATCTGGCTTCCTGATGCCAAAAACCATATGGCGTTTCCCTGGCTCTGAGGTAAAGACCAAATCCTCTGGTGGCCAGTCCACCACTCCCTCCATGTCCCTGCTGAAAGCTTGGACTCCATACCTGCTGGTTACTCTGTGGCTGGTAGCAACTCGTATTCCTCAGCTAGGCATCAAGCCTTATATGAGCGTACCTAAGATTGAAATTACCAATATCATGGGTGTTGCTGGTGCTGATTTCACTCTGAAATGGTTGAACAACCCAGGTCTCTTCCCATTCATTCTGGTAGTAATCATCGGCTTTGCTATGTTCAGCCTAAACAGTGACCAGATTAAGACTGTAGTTTCCAAATCCTACAATCAGGTATTCGGCGCTACCATTGCCCTGCTCTTCGGCTTCGCTATGGTCTACCTGTTCCGTTATTCCAATGCCAATATCAACGGCTTTGATTCCATGCTGGTTTCCATGGCCAAGGGCATGGCTGATTTGGCCGGTGCTCATTACCTGTATGTAGCTCCATTGATTGGCTCCATTGGCGCTTTCATGTTTGGCTCCAACACCGTTTCCAACATTATGTTTACCCCATTGCAGTTTGAGACAGCTACCATTTTGAACCTGCCACATCTGGTTATTGTAGCTCTGCAGAACCAGGGCGGTGCCATCGGTAACATGGTCTGCATCAACAACATCGTAGCAACCTGTGCTACTACCGGCATGATGGGTGCAGAAGGCAAGTTGCTGCGAGCCGCAGTGCTGCCATGGCTGGTCTTCTATTTTATCTGCATTATTGTTATTGTAGTAGCCATGAGTATGGGCATTGTATAACCGGCCTGTTTTTTTCAATCCAACAAAAGGAGGCATTATATTGTTTGACGCTACCACTACTGCGGTAACTATCTTTTTAGTTGCCTATGCATTGATTATCTCGGAAAAAGTACATCGTACTATCGTAGGTATATTCGGAGCCATGCTTATGATTATGTTTGGCATTCTCTCTCAAGAGGTTGCCATTCATCACATCGACTTCAATACCCTTGGCCTGCTGATGGGTATGATGATTATCGTAAATATCACTGCAGAAACCGGTCTGTTCAATTTCTTGGCCATCTGGGCTGCCCAGAAGGTAAAAGCACAGCCTATGAAGCTGCTGTTGGCTCTGGCTACCCTGACCGCAGTCTGCTCTGCCCTGCTGGACAATGTAACCACAGTGCTTTTGACTGTACCTGTAACCTTTAGTATCACTTCCCAGTTGAAGGTAGATGTAAAGCCCTTCCTGATGGCACAGATTTTGGCCTCCAACATTGGTGGTACCGCCACTCTAGTAGGAGACCCTCCAAATATTATGATTGGCTCCGCTGTTGGTCTTAGCTTTATGGACTTCATCCTGAATCTTGCTGCTCCAGCTGCTATTATCTTCATCGTAACCACTTTTATTCTGGAATTTCTTTACGGCAAGGGACTTCACACCACCCCTGAGCTTCAGGCCAAGGTTATGAGCCTCAAGCCTGCCAAGCAGATTAGCGATCCTGCCCTGCTGAAGCGCTGCCTCTTCGTTCTGGCTCTCACCATGGCCTTGTTTGTGGCTCACGGTGCTCTTGGACTGGAATCTGCTACAGCAGCCATGTTTGGCGCAGGCCTTTTGTTACTGCTGACCTTCACTAGAGATGAGGAAAAGATTGCCAAAGTTCTGAGCAAAATCGAGTGGCTGGCCATCTTCTTTTTTGCGGGCCTGTTCATTCTGGTTGGTGCTCTGGTAGAAACTGGTGTTATCAAGATGCTGGCTGCTGAAGCTATGGCCATTACCCAAGGCTCTGTAGAGTCCACCGCCATTCTGATTCTCTGGATGAGCGCTATTGCCTCTGCCTTTGTAGACAATATCCCATTTGTAGCTACCATGATTCCTTTGATTAAGGATATGGGCGCTATGGGTATTACCAATCTGGACCCACTGTGGTGGTCTTTGGCTCTAGGCGCTTGTCTGGGTGGCAACGGCACCCTGATTGGTGCCAGCGCCAACGTAGTAGTGGCTTCTCTGGCAGCTCAGCATGGACAGCAGATTTCCTTCCTGGGCTTTATGAAGGTGGCCTTCCCTTGCATGATTCTCTCAATTATCATTTCCACCGGTTATGTATATCTGAGATATCTAATGTAATATGTAATTGACACCCAACATTCTGGCGGTTATAGCGGTTTGGCCGCTATAGCCGCCCTTTTTATTAGCACAATATCCCGCCTTATTCTATAGAGATTGGCTGCATCGGACACCTCATTATTTGCCACAAAAAAGCACAAAAAAAACGGCCGTCCATACGGACAGCCGCCTCTGTGGTATCTACAGAGAACATCTCCTGTGGAAAATGTTAGGAATCAAAATTACATAGCGATAATCAATGCGCCCATAGCCAGCATGCCAACCAGGCCTGCAACACGCATTTCCATAGCCTTAAAAGAATCAGTGCCGCTTGCATCAAGCTTTGGCAAAGAATCAATGAAGAATCCATCCTCTACCATACCATTAGTTGCAACAGGTCTATACATTGCTTTCATTATAGTGACCACCTTTCAGTCTCTAGCTATTTCTCACCCAGCATCCTGCAGTCCGAAAATCAATCCTAAACCTCTACAAAATGTCTTGAGTGTTATTTGCTTTTTATTTCTGTCTATGGTTATATTATAATAACCTTGAGATATATTTTCTAATAACCTTACGCCAGAAAACATTCTAAAAACGCCAATTTTTCTATTTTCTTCCATGAATTTTACGCATTGTATACAGCAAGCGACAACAAGATAATTCTAACAAAACAAGTCTCTAATCATAACAAAATTTCACCATATTATTTGGCTATTTTCCAAGGGAGGTAAAACCATGATTCGCCAAATGACCACCATGCGGATTGCCAGCGACAAAGAAAAAGAACAACGCCATGAAATTCCCCTTTTTCCCTGCAGTACTTATATTAGCGATTGGAAAAAGGGCGGCATTGATGGCTGCCATTGGCATTGGCACAAGGATGTAGAGCTGATATGCGTAGTCTCCGGTCAGGTCAAGGCATACTGCAACGGCCAAAGCTATCTATTAGAAGCAGGAGACGGTTTTTTTGTCAATACCAAGGCCCTTCACAGGTATCAGGCTCAAGGACATGAACTGTGTCATGTATGCTATATTATTTTCAATCCAGAGCTAATCAGTGGCGGTATTGGCACCATCTACCATCAAAAATACATTGCTCCCTTAATCAACGACCAGACCCTTCCCTGCCAATTTCTCGATGAAAAGCGGCAGGTAGATAAACAAATCCTGCAGAAAATAAAACTTGTCTTTCAAGCCGCTGAGACTGCCCAGCCAGGCTATGAATACGATATCCGCTATAATATTGGCAAAGCTCTGTTGCAGCTCCTATTGGAATATAAGCCCTTGGCCTACAAAACTGCCAAAAAGCCTCTCCGCATGGAAAGAATGCAGACTATGCTGGATTTTCTTCACTGGCATTTCAACGAGGAAGTCAATCTGCAGCAGATTGCAGATAGTGCCGGCATTAGCGGTCGAGAGGCTCAGCGTTGCTTTAAGACTATCCTTGATATGTCCCCTATGGAATACCTCCATAGCTACCGACTGCAAGTGGCAGAAGAAATGCTTATCAGCTCTACTGATTCCATTCTGGATGTAGGTATGAACTGTGGCTTTATGAATCCCAGCCATTTTATCAAATCCTTTAAAAAGTATTGTGGCTGTACTCCTAGAGTATTCCGCCAACGCAATACGGAGTAGTCCTGATATCCTCTTTTATTACAATATGGTAAAAAATAATGGGCACAGAAGGTCAGGTCCTATTTCAACCTGCCAACTGTACCCCTTTTTGAGCTTAATAATAATTAAATTGTAGGACTAAGATGGCTGAGATTTACCTCCTCACCCTTCTTTTCCTTCTCTACTACCAGCTCCTGATACTCAAAGCACTCATGAGCAATATCCTTGTTCAGTACCAGCAAGCACAGAAGATTTGGAATTGCCATCAGACCATTCATAGTATCAGAGAAGTTCCATACAAAATCCAGAGTCTGAGTTGCGCCTACAAAGGCAATCAGGCTGAACAGAACACGATAGCCCATCAGCACGGAACGCTTGCTAACTAGATATTCCAGAGCCTTTTCGCCGTAATATTCCCAACCAAGAATAGTGGAAAAGGCAAAGAGGGCCAAAGCAATGGATACGATATACTTGGCAGCCTCACCAAAAACAGTGGAAAAAGCCAAAATCGTCAAATTAGCACCGGAAACTGCCTTGCCAGTAGCAGGATCAATAGTACCCAGCATACCAGAAGAAGCAATTACCAAACCAGTCAAAGCACAGATAATCATAGTATCAAAGAAGGTACCAGTCATATTTACATAGCCCTGACGGGAAGCATGGTCAGTCTTGGCAGCAGCGGCTGCAATAGGAGCAGAGCCAAGGCCTGCCTCATTGGAGAATACACCACGAGCTACACCCCAACGCATAGCACTCAGCATGGAAGCAATAATGGAACCACCAACACCACCGGCTACTGCCTCTGGTGCAAAGGCCATGCGGAAAATCTCAGCAATACCAGCTGGCAGGGCAGCCGCATTGGCAACAATAACAATCACGGAAACTACGAAATAGAAAGCAGCCATAGCTGGTACGACTACGCTGGATACAGCACCAATACTGCGAATACCTCTAACCAGTACAGCCAAGCAGCATAGAGTAAGAATCACGCCGATAACAGTGGTATCCAGTCCCAAAGCTGCATTAAAGGAAGAGGAAATGGAATTGGCCTGAGTCATATTGCCAATACCGAAGGAAGCACATACGGCAAAGAAAGCAAACAGTGCAGCCAAGCCTCGGCCAATAACCTTGTTACCAAAGCCATATTTCATAGCGTACATTGGGCCGCCAGCCATCTCACCAACACTATTGGTCTTGCGATACTTAACAGCCAGTACAGACTCGCCATACTTGGTAGAAAGACCAAAGGCGGCGGAAATCCACATCCACACCAAGGCACCAGGACCACCTAATACCATAGCAGTGGAAACACCTACGATATTACCAGTACCAACAGTAGCGGATAAAGCAGTCATCAGAGACTGGAAAGGACTGATATCCCCCTGAGCATCTGACTTCTTGCTAAGAATCATCTTGATTGCATAAGGTAGATTCCTCCAAGGCAGGAACTTTAACCGAATGGTAAGAAAAATTCCTGTACCCACCAAAAAGGCAAGCATAATCGGTCCCCAGACAAAATCATTTACTTCTGCCATAAGTTTTGCAAAATCCATAAATCATACCTCCTACATTTCCTAATAATTTATACATTCCGTAAGAATAAATTGAAGAATATTATTTCAAAATCCGAATTCTGACTAAAAAAAACCTCCGCCGCCTTATGCGACGGAGACCACCATGTCCCAGAATATTTAGTTTCGGAATGTATTTCCTTTTGATGTATATTTTATATCATAAATGGCTTATGGCTGTCAACAAAAAAGCTTATGAATACAAAAAACATTTTGTTTGACTATTGTATACAATGTTTTATTTAGTTTCCTCACCGCCCTTTCCTTCTTTTCCCAAGGTAATCATTAATAATAAAAGCTATAATCCCGCATAAAAAACAACCCCTGAACAAAATCAGATGTTGTAATTTTTAAGCAAATCAACAGTTTATGCTAAGAATTTTTAGAAGCTAAAATCCTTGCCCTGCTTACGGCGGTCATAGAATTCAGCAATAGCCGTAAAGAGAGCATCACTAGAGGAATTCAGACCAGTTTCACAGGAATCCTGTATCACGCCGATAATAAAGCCTACACCAACAGCCTGCATGGCAATATCATTGCTAATGCCAAAAAGGGAGCAAGCCATAGGAATCAACAGCAGGGATCCGCCAGCCACACCAGAGGCACCGCAAGCACCTACGGCAGACAGTACAGACAGGAGAATTGCCGTAGGAATATCTACCGCAATGCCCAAAGTATAAGCTACAGACATGGCCATAACCGTAATGGTAATAGCAGCACCCTCCATGTTAATGGTGGCTCCCAAAGGAATGGACACAGAATAGAAATCCTCATCCAAGCCCATATCCTTACACAACTCCATATTAACTGGAATATTGGCTGCGGAGCTTCTAGTAAAGAAAGCAGTAACACCACTGATTTTCAGACATTTCCACACCAATGGATATGGATTGCGATGCAGGAAGAGGAAGGTAATCAATGGATTTACAATTAAGGCCATAGCAAACATACAGCCAACCAGAACTACCAAAAGATGACCGTAATCTACGAAAATCTCCAGACCGTTCTCAGATACAGCAGAGAAAACCAAGCCCATAATACCAAAAGGTGCCAACTGGATAATCCAGAAAACAGCCTTGGATACAACAGCAGCCAAATCTGCTACCATATCACAGGTTCCCTTGGAAGCCAGCTTCTTGAAGCCAAGGCCAAAGATAATGGCCCAGCAGAGAATACTGAGATAATTACCGTTCATCAAAGCATTTACAGGGTTGGCTACTACATTAGTAATAATGGTGGTAAGAATCTGTCCAATACCATCTGGAGCTGCATCTGTAGCCGCATCAGTCAGCTTCATAGTAACAGGAAACAGCTGGCAGGCCATTACTGCTGTAACAGAAGCAAAAAAAGTGCCAAAAATATAAATAAAAATTACATTTTTGAAGCGGCCGCCAATATTACCGGAAGCATTGGCCAAGGCACTAATAACCAGAACAAATACCAATATTGGGGCAATACCCTTCAATAAGCCTACAAATACCTTACCAAAGATAGGTAAAACCGTATTGCCAGGCACGGAAAGAGCAAAGGCAATACCTATAATCATACCGATAATAATTCGGAGAATCAGGCTGATGCCCTGCCATTTGGCTAAAGCATTACTCATCATAACAAATAACTCCTTTAATAGAAAATTTAATTAACAATGCACAATTATACCCTGTCTATGAACATAATTCAAGACTTTTCTACCATCAGTAGACAAAGAGTAATATTTCCTTGTACAGTGTACAATTCTCATTTTTGTCCATAAAGCTGTGGTATTATCATAATCCCCAATTATTTTGCGAAAAGAAAAACATGATGACAGATTATCACAGACATCTAAGCCTGTCTAATACTGTCATCATGTTAATTAGACTTAACTATATGGATTGATTATTTTACAACCACATTAACCAGCTTGTCTGGTACGCAAATCATCTTTACAATGGTTTTGCCCTCAGTCAGCTCCTGCACTCTGACATTAGCCTTGGCCGCAGTTTCCATTTCCTCACGGCTGATACCGGTGGCAATCATAATGCGATCCCGAACCTTGCCATTAATCTGCAATACAATCTCTACTTCAGCCTGAACAGTAGCTGCTTCCTCATACTGAGGCCACTGCTGCTGATGAATACTGCCCTGAGCTACAAGAATGCTCCACAGCTCCTCAGTAATATGAGGGGCAAATGGCGCCAGCATCTTCAGGAGATTCAAGCTAACCTCTCTTACCAAGCCGCCATTAATGGTCTTGCTATCCTGGAAGCCATAGAAAGCATTTACCAGCTCCATAATAGAGCTGATAGCGGTGTTGAACATGAAACGGTCACGAATATCCTCAGTTACCTTCTTGATAGTGGTGTGAAGAATCCGGCGCAGCTCCTTTTCCTCAGCAGTAAGAGCAGTAATATCATATTCATCACTGGAGGATTTAATCTTATCCTCGAAGATTTCCATAATACGCCATACACGTCTCAGGAAACGATAAGCACCAGCAACACCATCATCGCTCCAATCCAGATCACGGTCTACAGGAGCAGCAAAAAGAATGAAGAGACGAGCCGTATCAGCACCATACTGACCGATAATCTCCTCTGGGGAAACTACATTGCCCTTGGACTTGGACATCTTGCCCCCGTCCTTCAATACCATGCCCTGAGTCAAAAGATTGGTAAATGGCTCTGCAAAATCCACCATACCGGCATCCCGCAGCACCTTGGTAAAGAAGCGGGAATAGAGTAAATGAAGAATGGCATGCTCAATACCGCCAATATACTGGTCTACAGGCGCCCAGTAATTTACCTTGTCCTTGGCAAATGGCATCTTGTCATTGTGTGGATCTGTATAGCGGAGATAATACCAAGAGGAGCAAATAAAGGTATCCATAGTATCAGTCTCTCGACGGGCAGGCTTGCCACACTTTGGACAGGTGCAGTTTACAAAGGACTCACTCTGAGCCAATGGAGATACAGAACCCTGCTCGAACTTTACATCCTCTGGCAGCATTACAGGCAGCTGATCCTCTGGTACAAGCTGTTCACCACAGTCATCACAGTAAATAACCGGAATTGGGGCACCCCAATAACGCTGACGGGAAATCAACCAGTCACGGAGACGATAGTTGACACGGCGCTTACCAAAGCCCTCCGCCTCAGCCTTGTCCATAATGCCCTTCATAGCAGCCTTAATGTCCATGCCAGAGAACTCAGCAGAATTTACCAGCACACCAGCCTTGTCCACATAAGCCTCAGTCATTTCCTCCAGCTTCAGCTCCTTGTCCTTTGGCTGGAGAGTAATAATAACATTCAGCTTGTACTTCTCAGCAAACATCCAGTCACGCTGATCCTCAGAAGGAACACCAATAACCGCACCAGTACCGTACTCAGCCAGTACGTAATTAGTAACCCAGATTTCTACCTTGTTGCCGTTAAATGGGTTTACCGCATAAAGGCCAGTAAAGATACCTTCCTTTTCGGACTCAGAGGAGGTACGCTCCAGCTCAGACTGATTCTGAGCCTTCTGACAGAAATCCTTAATCTCCTGAGCCTTTGGATTGTTCTCACAAATCTTTTCAATCAAAGGATGCTCAGCTGCCAGGGCCAGGAAGGTAATACCATATACAGTATCAGTACGAGTGGTATAAGCAGCAATCTTCTCTCCCAGCTCTGGAACCTCCAGATTGAACTCCAAGCCCTCACTGCGGCCAATCCAGTTTTCCTGCATGGTCTTTACTCTATCAGGCCAGCCCTTCAAGAGATCCAAATCCTTCAACAGTACATCAGCATAATCAGTAATCTTCAGGAACCACTGGGACAAATCCTTCTTGATAACCTGAGAATCACAGCGCCAGCACTTGCCCTCAATAACCTGCTCATTGGCCAATACTGTGCCACAGGTTTCACACCAGTTTACATAGGCCTTTTTCTTGTAAGCCAGGCCACGCTTGTAGAACAACTGGAAGAGCCACTGAGTCCAACGATAATAATCAGGGCTGCAGGTAGCTACAGAGCGATCCCAGTCATAGGACAGGCCCATTTCACGCTGCTGACGCTTCATATTATCCATATTGGAATAGGTCCAGTCAGATGGCTTTACACCATGCTTAATAGCAGCATTCTCTGCTGGCATACCAAAGGCATCAAAGCCCATTGGATGAATGACATTAAAGCCCTCCATAGTCTTGTAGCGAGCCAAAACATCGCCAATGGAATAATTCCGCACATGGCCCATATGTAGATTGCCAGATGGATATGGGAACATTTCCAAAGTATAATACTTTGGCTTCTTTGGATCCATCTCGGTCTTATAAACATTCTCAGCCAGCCATTTGGACTGCCATTTCTTTTCTATACTCTGGGGTGAATACTTCTCCACAACACAGCCTCCTAAAATATCAATTGCCCTGGCTGAGTATTCCAACCAGGGCGCAAATTCGTATAATCAACCAAATGTTATTATATTATATTTCCAAGCCAATAGTCAACACAAAGTACATTAATAGAGCCACATCATTGGCAAATCTGGAAATTCAATTTAAGAACCGCTGCATCACTTGCCACAGGATATCATATAACCATGATCCATAGGGCCGCTGCCCTTGCCCAAATCCAGCATAGCCCCCAAGGCACCAGATATATACTCCTTAGCCAGCTTCACTGCTTCTGCCATAGTATGGCCCTTGGCCAGGTTAGAAGCTATTGCTGAGGACAGGGTACAGCCTGTGCCGTGGGTATTGGGATTGGCAATTCTCTTACCAGCAAACCATGTAGCCTGATTACTACTATACAAAAGATCATTGGCATCGTTAATGCTATGTCCCCCCTTGCAAAGCACAGCACAAGCATACTGACGGCTGATTTCCTCTGCCGCCTTTTCCATATCCTCTGCTGTCTCAATACTGCTTCCCAGCAGTACCTCTGCCTCTGGAATATTTGGCGTCAGCACATCGGCCAAAGGAAACAGCTCCTGCTTCAACACCGCCACAGCATCCTCTGCAATCAATCTTGCTCCGCTGGTGGCCACCATAACCGGATCAATAACAATATTTTTTGGCTGATACTGACGAAGCTTTACTGCTATCATTCTGATTAGCTCCTTATCAGAAACCATGCCTATTTTCACTGCATCGGGGAAAATATCTGTAAAAATACTATCCAGCTGCTGACCTAGAAACTCCGGGGTAACATTCATAATAGCCGATACGCCAGTAGTATTCTGAGCCGTCAGGGCAGTAATGGCACTCATGCCATATACCCCATTGGCCAGCATGGTCTTTAAATCTGCCTGAATCCCGGCCCCACCGCTGCAATCACTGCCTGCTATAGTCAAAACTGCTTTCATAATACAAACCATTCCTTTACACAAAAAATCTCTCCCTCTTATTATACAACAAAAGGGAGAGATGCACAGCTATTCTAACTTACCATTGTTCCCCAGGATATTTCATATTCCAGGCCTTCCGTAATCTGGTCATAATCTCCATTACATCAGCAGAATAGGACAGCTTCAAACCAGACACATCCCCGGTCACTACTGCCTGCTCCATATCCTGCAGCTCGTAGCCCAGCGCCTCAGCAGTACTGCCTGCCTCAATCTCAGTTCTGACACCGGTTTCTGCATCTACAATCACCGCCTTATCAGCACGAGGATATTCCATAATCTCAATATAGGCCTTTTCACAGCTAATCATAGCCCGCTTTGGCTGTTTGGAATGCATGGACAGAGCCACTGTAGCCATCTGTCCCAAACCGTTTTTCAGCAGAATAGTAGCCATTTCGTCAGATCCAGTTGGGGAAGCCTGCCACTGGCTCACAATATCCTCTGGCTTTTCATCCATAAAGCTGCGGACAATGGACAAAGCATAGACACCAATATCCAGCATAGCTCCTCCTGCCAGATGCATATTGAAAAATCTATTCTCCATATTGTATTCCTTGAAGCTACCAAAATTCATGGTAATCATCTGCACCTTGCCTAACTGGCCGCTTTGCACAATCTCCCACAGCTTCTTGTAAATAGGCATATGCCAAATGGTCATGGCCTCACCAATAATCAGCCCCTTGGACTCCGCCAGAGCCTGCATTTCATTCAGCTCACGGCTGTTCAGAGTAATAGATTTTTCCACGAAGATATGCTTGCCATGCTCCAAAGCCTTCTTCATAAATTCATAATGGGTATTGTGCGGGGTAGTTATGTAGATAATGTCCACAGCTTCATCCAGAAACATATCATCAATGGTGTCATAGACCTTCTCTACGCCGTATTTCTCTGCAAAGGCTACTGCCTTATCATGGGTACGATTACCTACTGCATAAAGCCGCCGCCCCATTTTCTCCAGAGCCGCCGCCATCTGATTGGCAATTACACCAGTTCCTAATACCGCCCAGTTCAAATGCTTTTCTGACATAAACTACCTCCAAAATTTAATATACCCACAAATCTTCTATAACTAGAGGAAAACCTATTTTCTTTCCACAAAATTCCAAAACATAATAGCTTTCACTTTCTGGCATAACTACAGTCAAATGCTCATCGTCCATAGCGGTATTATGATACCGCCAAAATTCATTCTGAATGCGGATGAAATCCCATTTTATGGTCTTTAGCACCTTGCCATTCCGTACCTGCTTGCTAATGCCCTGAACATGGCCTTCATCACTTCGCTGAATAGCACCGCTGATGCTTTCATCATCCACATAAACCTCATAGCCTGCACCAAATTCCGAATCCGGCACTGTATAAACCCAAACATCCTTGGCCTATGCCTGAGAAAATCCCCAGAAGCCACCAGAAGCCACCACAAGCCATTACCATAAAGACCACCAGAAAAATCCTCATAACTCTGCTTTTCATACCCCCACCCCCAGCACAAACAACAATGTCTATTTATATTATACACAAAAAAATATCTACAACAAAGAACTTTTACGATTGAGTACCCACTATTTGCATTTTATCATCTATTAATTTCAATACTAATTCAATATATTTTTCACAAATCATTTTCTTCAAATCACTTAACTTAATACTCCCATCAAATATTTTATAACAAATACACTTAAACTCTGACCTTTCATACAAACGAAATACTAAATCATCCCTGTCATAAATCTCATCAACACTTTTGTCAATTTCGCTCCTCTGTATTCCTTTTATTGCTCTAAATCTTAATTTATCTTTATCATCTATTTTCATTCTGTAATATTACTTTACCATTTGGGTGTGTCAAGAACTTTGTGTAAAAAAGTTTAGTAGATTACATCATAGTGCTTCATGAGTTTCGCCATACGT
>NZ_JADYTY010000069.1 GCF_021531495.1 Anaerovibrio lipolyticus | reverse complement strand
CCCGAATTGCAATAATAAGTTGAACACCCGGCGAACCTTTATGCAGTAAGTACTGCAAGCATTTCTTCCTCAAAGCACTCCTCGGGTGTCTTATATCCGAGTATCTTTCTTGGCAGGGTGTTGGCCCAGCACTCTACTCTGGAAATGTGTTCCACGGGGTAATCCTGGATTTTCTTCCCTTTGGGAAGAAATCGACGGAATAAGCCGTTGTGGTTCTCATTCGTGCCTTTATCGCTGGAGCAGTACGGATGCGCATAATAGATCCGTGTGTGACTTAGTTTCTCCAGCTCCGACAGGCTAGAAAACTCACTGCCATTGTCTGTCGTAATGCTGAGGAACACTCGGCTGAAACAGTCGCGGAACATTCCATCCTTCAATTCTCTGAAGGCTTCTATTACAGAGGCACTTTCTTTGTTGGGCAGTTTTCTGATGAGGGAACAGCGTGTCTTGCGCTCAACCAGAGTCAGCAGTACTTCGTCATTTGAGCGAGATCCCAGTACAAGGTCACACTCCCAATGCCCGAAATCCTGACGCTCATCCACAGAAGGATCGCGCTCATCTATACTGCGGCCGAACTTCTTCTTACGCTCACGAACCCGCTTCTTGGCGTTTTTTCGCTTGACGCGCAAGGGCAGGTCAATACTCTTGATTTTTCCTAGGAGCCCCAGCGTGACATAGTTGTACAGGGTTTTCGTACAGACCATTTCGTCACGTTGAAATTCTCCCGTAACAAGTGCCCTGCCAAAGCAGGCATCGAGCGACCAGTGATGTTCCTGAAGTTTCTTCTGCACATAGTCGAGGAATGCTCCCTTTGCTATGGCGTCGCATTTGCGACCACAGTTTTCGCGATGCGCCTCATAGGTGCTTTGCCCGTCTGCTGCGCGATAGCGTTCCACCTTGCCGTTATAACAAAGGACCTTGCCACGCTTCACCTCGTTGCGTACCGTATTGACACAGCACCCAATCTCACGGGCTATGCTCCGATACGATTGATTGTCGCGGAGACGCGTTTGGATGATGACTCGTTCCTCAAAAGTTAAATGAGCCCCTTTTTTGTGTAACGTATCTGTGGTAGAATAATTTTGATCCATAGCGATTCTCCTTTGTGTTTATGTTTTTGTGCAACTACATTTTACCACAAGGGTTCGCTATGGATTTTTAAGTGTTCAACTTAATTATACAATCCGCC
>NZ_JADYTY010000068.1 GCF_021531495.1 Anaerovibrio lipolyticus | reverse complement strand
TTTAGTAGATTACATCATAGTGCTTCATGAGTTTCGCCATACGTTCATCTGCCAGGAGTTGGTTTCGAATCATTGCCCAGTTTTGCAGCCGATGTTTATTCCATTTCTTGTAGAGCTCTAATACCCGCAAATACAAGATTTTAAATACAGCATCTTCATTAGGAAATGAGCCCTTTTTTGTTACCTTGCGGAAACTGGAATTCACGCTCTCAATTGCATTGGTTGTGTACATAACTTTCCGTACGGCGCTGCCATAATTAAACAGCTGCTCAACATGTGTGAAGTTGCTTTCCCAGACAGATACTGCTCCCGGATAGTTTGCCCAGTCTTTTTTGAACTGTTCAAACCGCTCTCTTGCCTGCTTGACGTTCACAGCGCCATATATAAGCTTCAGATCCTTAGTGAAACGGGACCATTCCTTGCGCGGGATATAACGCACGGAATTCCGGATCAGGTGCACAATACAACGCTGCACAACAACCTGTGGAAAAATAGCACGAGCTCCATCCTCAAGACCAGAGACACCATCCATAGACAAGAAACCAATTTCTTCAATTCCGCGAGCTTTCAGCTCGTCAAAAATCTGCATCCAGACATGCTTGCTCTCGGTTTCATTGATCCAAAGACCAAGGACATCCTTTCGGCCTTCCGTGTCGTAAGCAAGGATAACATGCACCGCAGATTGGCGTATTCCCTGTTCTGTGCGCAGAGATACATAAAGACAGTCTACGAATATGAAAGGATAGAACGGCTTCAGCGCACGCGTCTGCCATTCCCTGACTTCCTCCATAACACAGTCTGTAATATGGGAAATCTGCTCATGTGACATTTCAAAGCCATAGATATCCTCAATAGTCGCAGAGATATCGCGCTGACTCATTCCACGGGCATACATAGCCAGAACTTTATCTTCAATAGCAGAGACATCCCGCTGATGCTTTTTGACAATCTGAGGATTGAAAGAACTCTCCCTGTCACGTGGAATACGAATAGGAACTTCTCCCATAGATGTTTTTAATTTCTTAGTAGAAAAACCATTACGGGAATTAGAAGAATCCTGCTCGGAACGCTCATGGTTCGCGTAGCCGAGATGATTGTCCATTTCACCCTGCAAGGCAGCCTCGAAGATAGGTGCAAAAATCTGTTTGACAACATCCTGGATTTCCTGAGCACTCTGCGGCTTGTAAGTTTCCATAATTTGTTTTGCTATATTTTCAGCTGGGGTCGGTGTCATTTTACGTTTTGCCATTTGATATCCATCCTTTTAATTGTTTACCCCA
>NZ_JADYTY010000067.1 GCF_021531495.1 Anaerovibrio lipolyticus | reverse complement strand
TGATGTTAGAATAAAAATAGAGCAAGTCAAGATGAGAATTTCACATAGCCCCAATAGGGGTATAATAGAGACAGGAGGAATCTCACCATGGCAAACCATTTTGACAAGCAATTTAAGCTGGATGCAGTCCAGTACTACAAGGAACATGCGGAGCTTGGGCTGAAGGGCTGTGCCAAGAACCTAGGGGTCAGCCAGCAGTCCATATCGCGCTGGAAGAAAGAACTAAGCGAGACAGGAGACCTGGCCTGCCGAGGCTCTGGCAACTATTCATCGGATGCCGAGAAAGAAATCGCCCGGTTGAAGCGTGAACTCCGTGATGCTACGGATGCACTTGACGTGCTAAAAAAAGCAATCAGCATTCTGGGAAAATGACAGAGGCCATCTATCAGGAGGTCTCTGTGAAGACAGAAAAAGCTAAGGAGCAGCACCGTCGTATTTCTGTCTGCGGAATGCTTAAATATCTTGACGTGTCACGGTCTGGCTACCGCGCTTGGCAGCGCAGGGAGCCGTCAGAGCAACAGAAGCACAGGGAGGCTATGAAGATGCGCATAAAGGAGAAGTATGACGCATCCAAGGGTATCTACGGCGCACCTAAAATTACGCAGGAGCTTCGTCAGGAGGGCGAGCACATCTCTGAGCGTACAGTGGGCCTGTATATGCGCCAAATGGGCCTTAGAGCCGTTTGGGTCAAGCACTGGACTGTCACAACGAAGGATTCAGATTTTAGCCACAAGCTTCGCAACTACCTGGGAGAGCATTTCAATCCAGACAAGCCAAACGCCGTGTGGTGTACAGACATAACGTATATTTGGACTGATGGCGGCTTTGTCTACCTGACGAGCGTAATGGATCTATACGCGCGCAGAATCATCGCCTGGACGCTATCCCGTACGATGGAAGTGGAACACGTGGTTTCGGCCATCGAACAGGCCAAGAGGCGGCGTAGACTGTCCAATCCGCTCATAATTCACAGCGACCGGGGTAGCCAGTACGTATCAGCTGAGTTTAGCAAAGCAGTTGCTGGCATGAAACACAGCTTCTCAAAGAAAGCATATCCATGGGACAACGCATGCATCGAATCGTTCCACTCGCTCATTAAGCGTGAATGGCTCAATCGGTTTAAAATCAAGGATTACGAGCATGCGCGTCGTCTCGTGTTCGAGTATATCGAATCGTTCTATAACACCGTGCGCATACACAGTCACTGCGACTATATGTCGCCGGCTCAATTTGAGAAGCTATATCAGAAGACGTTAGATAATGGTATAAATGCAGCTTAGAGAACAAATATTTATTTTTCGATGGAAAATTCTCATTTTAATTTGCTTTAAATCTTGACATAGCACCA
>NZ_JADYTY010000065.1 GCF_021531495.1 Anaerovibrio lipolyticus | reverse complement strand
CCATCAACCAGCTATCCTAGCTATGCTCTTACTGGAGCAGGGACAGTACGTTGGAGCTGGACTGGTTAGCCTGAGCCAACATGGACTGGGCAGCCTGCAGCAGAACATTGTTCTTGGTATAGTTGGTCATTTCCTTAGCCATATCAGCATCGCGAATAGTAGACTCAGAAGCCTGTACATTCTCAGATGCAGTGGTCAGGTTGCTGGAAGTGTACTCCAAACGGGACTCAACGGAGCCAATGGTGGTCTGCTGATCAAGAGCCTTCTGAATAGCATTGTCCAAAACATTGATAGCAGCATTTGCCTTGGTCTGAGTGGATATGTTCAAGGTAGTTCCATCAGCACCCTTCAAACCCAAAGCCTCAGCACGCATATCAGTCAGACCAACCTTGATGGACTGGTTAGCAGCTGCACCAACCTGCAGGCTGATAGCATTATCCTGAGACTCATTCTGAGCACGAACAGTCTCGGAGAAGGCATCCAGAGCTGCATTAGCGGACTTCTTCACATTGCCCTTAGAATCAGTAATGCTGATATTCAAACCAGAAATCTGACCACCAATACCAGCAGTATTAGCAGTAATGCTGATGCCCTTTTCGCCAGAAGCAGTATCAACCTTATCACCAGCGGCATCAATACCAACAGTTGTACTAGAAACTACAGAAGTATGCAGATTATCAGATGTTTGCTTGTTAGTCGCATAAGTAGCATATGCAGTATCAGCATCACCCACTTTAGTATCATTAGCAGCCACTAGTGTTGCATAATTGGCATCTTTTTTAAGAGTAGCCATGAAATCCATTTTTTCCTGAGCGCTAAGACCAGCTTTCCATGCATAAGCTGCACCAGAAGTATCTATATAATCTGTCAACTTAGACATATCAATTGCTTTACCATCATTAGCATGAGTTGTTGTATTGTACTCTTTAAACTTAGCCAAATCAATGGCATCTATCTTGTCAAGAGCTGTCTTTGCTGATCCTCCAACAGCTGCATCCTCCAATGCTTCACCTGGAGTGATAGTTCCTGCCTGAATCTTTCCTGCTGTAGTAGCGCCATAAACCGCTGTGTCAGCAGCCAAAATCTCTGCTGGCGCATTATTAGCATCCTTGCCTAAAGATGCTGCTACACTCTTATTGGTAGCATCTGCAAAAATCTTGCTAGTTTTGTCATAGTTTTCTGCATTGGTAAAAATATCCTGCAGGGTAGCATCCTTAGCATCAAAGGTAGTGCTGTAGGTCTTACCAGCCTGTACATAGGATACAGTTACCTTATCAGTATCTACAATCTCCAAGCTATCGCCACTGCGAGCCTTCAAATCCTTCAGCAGAGTGGTTGCCTTGGTATCAGTAGCCAGGCTCTGATTGGTCAGTACAGTATAGGTAGCATTACCCTTGCTGTTCTTGGAACCGTCAACCAGATACTTGCCGTTGAAAGTTACGTTAGCGTTATCGTTAATCTGGTCAATGGACTGATCCAGTTCCTTCTGGATGGTCTGACGATCAGAATCGGTGTTGGAAT
>NZ_JADYTY010000064.1 GCF_021531495.1 Anaerovibrio lipolyticus | reverse complement strand
TCAGATTGTTGACAAACTAGCATAAGGCACTCCATTCATGGTAAAATATTATTATGATTGAGGTGTTTTTATGTATAAGAAAAAGAATCGTGCAAAACAACATCAGATGCAGTTCATAACCCTGGATGACCTTGTTCCAGCAGATCATATTCTTAGATTGATTGATGATGCTATAGATTTTAGCTTTATATATGATGAGGTTGAGGGATTATATGCCTCCGGCAGAGACGGCAGACCTGGAATTGATCCAGTTTCGCTGTTTAAAATTATATTCATTCAATATCTATTTGGTATAAGAAGTATGCGTCAAACCATAAAGGAAATTGAGGTAAATACAGCATACCGATGGTTCATAGGATATGAGCTTTTAGAACCTATACCGCATTTTTCTACATTCAGCAAGAACTATACGAGACGGTTCAAGGATACAGATATATTTGAGAAAATATTTCAGCATATACTACAGGATGCTGTAAACAACGGTTTTGTGGATGCCAGTGCTGTTTTTATTGATGGAACCCATATAAAAGCTAGTGCCAATAAGCATAAGACTCAGAAGGTCACTGTGACCAAACCTATACCACAGTATAAATCTGAACTGGATCAGGAAATTGATAATGACCGTAGCCAAAAGGGAAAGAAGCCCTTTGACCGTGATGGAAACAATGACAAAACCATAAAGCGTACAGTAAGCACCACCGATCCGGATAGCGGCATGTTTGTTAAAGGTGAGCATGAGCGTCAATTGGCTTATGTTGCCAATACAGCCTGTGACAAGCATAATTTTGTGCTTGGATTTCATCTTGGTGCTGGCAATATACATGACAGCCAGATGTTTCATGAGGTATTCAAGAAGCTGGAGGTGTTTAAGTCTGAGATAAAAGCCGTAGCAGTGGATGCTGGATATAAGACACCTGGAATAATGCGAGAAATAATACAGCGAGGCATGATACCGGTTGTCCCATATAAACGTCCCATGACCAAGAAGGGCTTCTTTAAAAAGACTGATTACGTCTATGATGAATACTATGACTGCTATATATGTCCAGCCAACAAACTGCTACATTATTCTACTACTAATAGAGAAGGCTACCGTGAGTATAAAAGCAATCCATTAGAATGCAGCCAATGTCCATATATTGAAAAATGTACAATGAGCCGCAACCATACAAAGGTTGTGACACGCCATATATGGTCAGAGTATATGGAATATGCTGAGGAATACCGGCATGTATTCCAATACAAGGAAATCTATAAGCAACGCAGAGAAACCATTGAGAGGGTGTTTGCAGATGCTAAGGAACGTCATGGTTTAAGGTATACCATGCTGCGTGGCCTGGAAAAGGTAAAAATGCAGGCGACGCTTACTTTTGCGTGCATGAATTTAAAGAAATTGGCAATATGGAAACACAGGAAGAGGCAACCAAAGCCACCTGTACATGGGAAAAATAGTTTTTGTGAGAAAATAAAATACAGATTACTTTATAAGGCAAAAATATGGCAGCGAGTGTGGATAACTCGCTGCCATATTTGTCTACGGTCTGAA
>NZ_JADYTY010000062.1 GCF_021531495.1 Anaerovibrio lipolyticus | reverse complement strand
GGCTGCCTCAGCAGATAAGTTAGTGGTTCTCATTAGATTTTTTATGGCCCTTAATGTCCCCCTGATTTCACCTCTAGCTTCCCCTCTAGCTTCGCCAACTTTAATCAGAGCATCTTTCTCTTCTTTTTCATTCCATTCAAACCCAAACATATCTATCACCTCTTTTTCGTTATTTCTTAAATATTCTGTCATGACATTGTGTTCCAAACAATAACGAACAGCTTCTTTTACAGCTTGGTCAATGGTAAATTTTTGCTTTCTGTAAAATTTATACTTGTTGGAAAATATGCTGTATTCCTTTATTGCAGAGCATTTCTGCTTTAGTATCTCACTTTTACCATCGCCAAGGTTATACACATGAACAATTAACTCCAGATTTTCTGAGGCTGACTCAAATGCATTACTTAATTTTAATATCTGCTGGTCAAATGACATATCATCTCCATCATAAAAAACATAAAATTCGGGAGCAGGTACCTTGATCAACTCGCTGCCATAAATCTTAGCTGACTGTCCGCTGACAATTCTGCGATATAGTTCGTCAAGATAGCTTAAAAACCGCAAGGGCATATTGGGATTAATTGTTGTTTGATGCTCAATAAGTACGATGACCAAATCATCCATCAGAAAAGAAATGTCATTTTTAATATTACTGAAAAAACTTCCTTCCAACGTATTGATATTAACATTGGAGGAATTTTTTAAATGAGTATCGTTCAAAGCATTGAACAGTTCCAGCAAATGTGATTCTGTAGCCATGTAATGGCAAAATACAGTATCGCGTATTTTGCGATTTGTCATAGGATACCCCTTTCAATCATTAACAGCAAAAGAAGGTATGTTTGTATGTTTATTATAACATAGGCGAATTTTATAAGCAATACAAAATTTGCATGGAATTATTCATATCCTGTTATCGCACCTCTAAAAGGCTCAAAGAAGGTACAGTGATAATCTTTTATCTCTTGTGCCGCAAGGCCTCCCAGCGTCCTAATATAAAGAAAAAGAAAAGAAAAAAAAATTTCCGTTTTGCTAGTTTAACCTAGTTCGATAGTATACATTCTGATAGCTAACCTTAGTATGAAAGTATACATAATTATAGATATTATTTCTATCCACATTAGTTTGCTAAGATAGGATATGTTTTTTTATTTCGCTTATCTGGCTTAAACTTCTTAATTTTTTAAGTTTATCCCTGGTGATTTTCACTTCATTTTATTATATAATCACTTTATCAAGATAAATTGGCAGTGTACTCTTTGTTTACCTTTGCCAAGCAGTCTAAATTTTTTACTATATAGTTTTTGAGAGGTATTTGCTATGAAAAAAATTTCCTACATTCTTCAATTTAACGCCTTCATGGATAAACGATTTGATGATGAGTTGTCTCCTGCTGCCAGCCTGCTATATATGATTATTTTTTCCGAATTCAACAGGTTGCATTGGCGGGATGAATGGATATACATCAGCTCCAGAATGCTTACCCTCCAGATGGGCAACCATTCTAACAGTACTATTTCCCGCAATTTGAAAAAATTAGTGGAGTTTGGGTATATCGAAACCCGTCTAAGCAAAAGATATGGCAAAACCTGCACTCAAATCCGCCTGATTCCTCTCTATCAGGAATATTATGGTACCTTGGCGAAAGAATGCGTTACACCGATAGAATATGTTGAACAATTCCCTGGGGTACAAACTCCCTACTAGAGCACTCTCTAAATTAAACCTACATCATCTTTTCATTTGATGTGTACTACCAAATGCTCCTACCAATATTAATGCTGATATTATTTTCCATTACTTATTTTTAGGAAATAGCAGCTTTATGAATTCCCCATAATTATTCTCTATTTCCTTGACGGTTACGGCTACCAGACTATATAGAAGCGGACAGGATATATTGTCCTTTTCATAGGGAATAC
>NZ_JADYTY010000061.1 GCF_021531495.1 Anaerovibrio lipolyticus | reverse complement strand
CTGCTACTAAAAACATAGACAAAAGTGTATATGTCTTAGAAAAATTCCTTGTTCATCGTGCTCGCTCTCGCCGTCCCAAAGGGGCAAGCTACTAGCGTTTGTGTAGCACTCCAAAGGCGTTGACAATACACTCCTTGTTTTAAACAAGGAGGCAAGCCTGTTCCCGACTAGCCATCGGTACATATATCGAAACTTTTGTTATTAAGATACCCGATATTCTTTAGCATCCCGCAAATTAAGCGAAGCATTGTAATCTCTATCCGCTGTATAGCCACATTTTGGACAAGCATACATTCTGTCTTTGAGTTTCAAACCTTTATGTATATGTCCACAAGTGTGGCAGGTTTTAGAACTTGGATAGAATCTGTCAACTTCCCGAAGTTCAATCCCTATTATTTCTGCTTTGCGTTTTAGCTTGGCTAACAGATGATTAAATCTCTGTGCCGCTATCGCTTTTGCTAGATGCCGATTCTTCATCATACCTTTAACATTCAAATCTTCCACCGTAATGAAGCGTGGTTTTTGCTTCACTATTTCGTGAACCGTTTTGTTTTCATAATCCTCTCGGATTGTTGTTATATGATGATGAATTTTCTGTATCTTTAGCTTTTGCTTGTCTATATTTGCAGAGGCAGTAGCAGTTATACCACCTTTCTTTTTTCTAAACTCATATTTACGGCTAAGTCGCCTCTGCTCTCTACGAAGTCGTTTCTCCAGTCGTTTGACCTTTGAACCCTTATTAATATTTTTAAAAGCTTTGCCATCACTGACAATAGCAAGGTCTTTCACGCCTAAATCTATGCCCACACCATCCGTCACCGTATGATACGATGCTTCCAAATCCTTGTTATACTTGGATTTTTCGTCAATATCCACCACAACGGAGACATAAAACCGTCCAGCCACATAAGATACTGTACCATTGGTGACTTTAGCACCCACAGGCAAATAGCCAAACTCTTTAAGCCTGACTTGTTTTAGCGTAGGTATCATTAGTTTATGTCGCCATATTGTCCAGTCGCCATTATTATTCTTGGGAAAATACAGCTTTACGTCCTGATTCGCTTTCTTTTTGAAGTTCGGAAACCCAGACGTACCAGAGAAAAACCGCCGAAATGCCTGTTCAGCGTTTACCAAGGCTTTCTTACGTGCCTTAGAACCGCACTGGGCAATCCATGGCAGTTCCTTTTTCAGCTTATGATTAACATACTTGTCAAAATCGTTGGCAGTAACAAAACGTTTCTGTTTTTCGTCAAGTATGCCACGCTGATACATCTTATACAGACGGAGATTGTAGGCGATATATTGGTTATACAGAAATCTAGCCACACCGATAGAACGAATGATTTTGGTTTTCTGTCCTTCAGTTGGGGCTATCTCCGTTTTGAACGCCTTTAGCAATAGTCTCATCCCCCTCAATCTGTTTTTTGTATTTTCGTAAGCCATACAGCCTACATGAAAATACATGAAGAATACTTACTATATCCTGCACAAGCTCTTCGTGTGGAGACAGTTTCTCATTTTTGACGACTACTATCTCTACATTGAACTTGTTGCAGAATTTCTCAAACCAGTCAAAGCCGAAGCGGACAAATCTATCCTTGTGAGATACGAGAATCATCTTGATTTTGTTTTCCATAACTTCGCTTAGAAGCTGATTCCATTTCTTTCGGTTGTAGTTCAAACCACTGCCATAATCTCTGATAATATCATCAGCTATAAGACCTTTGGCGTTGACATACTGTTGAAGAAAATCCACTTGATTCTCAAGGTCATCTGTCTGATTTCTAGTTGACACCCGTGCGTAAATGACTACCTTTCGAGAATCAGCATCTTTGCCAATGCCTTTGAACTGTAGATACTGGTCGTAGGTGTAATATCTTCTATTTGTGGGGGTTCTGTTTGCTACAAGCGTTTTCTCCCTGTCCCAGCGTTGAAGTGTCTTGACTGTGACATTGAGAAGCTCTGCAAATTCTTTAGGCTTGTAATTAGTAATATTTGATGTGTTCATGGCTCTAACCTCCATAGACACATTATATCACCAATATACATATTTGTCTATAAAATCAGTTACTTAATATCTCCTCCTTTA
>NZ_JADYTY010000060.1 GCF_021531495.1 Anaerovibrio lipolyticus | reverse complement strand
AATTGTTTACCCCAGTATGGGGCATAAAATAAATCTGCGCAATTACTTTTTACACAAACTATTTTACACTCCCGATTTTGAAACAATTAACAATATTTTTCTTCTGGCAATGAAAATCGTGAAGTTTATCCTCTCGATAGTATAATTACTATTCTCCTATATTTATATATGTGGAGCTAATTTGAAATTATGGCATACTATATTGTGTATTTTTGTGAAATTGGGGAACAATGTTAAAGAATTATTTGTAAAATGTACCCCAATTTATATTGACTATTGGGGTACAAATCAATATAATATTCAAAGAAATTATTCCCCAAAGAAGGATCTGCAATGACAGCACTCTCGCAAGCAAGGAACGCAGTGAAGAAAATACCTTTGTTAAAGAATAGAACTTACCACGCCTCTGATTTAAGCGCAACCCGGTGGGACTTAAAAAATCCCTGTTAAGAGTTATGCTATCGTGCTTAGCAATGATAGATATTCTCCTAACAGGGATTTTGTATTCCCTATATTATTTGATGATACTGGTAATTGGTAATGCCGTTATATGGGTTATGCCTGGTACGTTTTTTCTTAATTCTGCTTCAAAGTTTTCGTAGGTGTCGTTTTTGGCAATGGCCACATCCATGGTGAAGTTACATATACTGAAGATTTTGAAGCAATTAACAATATTCTTCTTCTGGCAATGAAAATCGTGGAGTTTATCCTCTACAAAATGTTCATCAGTGCAAATATCTACATGCCAATACAAAAAATCCTTGTTGCGATTATAACGTTTGTCAAATAATTTTAGTCTCATGTAAATTTAAATCCCTTTCCATATATATTAATTTATCCAACTGTATATTATTGTAATCTAATTTTAAATTTATTGCAAGGAAAATATTTAACATCATCAAAAAAATAAAAGTGTGTATAAATATAAAAGTTATATGCAGCGGAAAATTGGCGGAAATTTATTTTATATGGAAAATATCCTTACCTAGAGGGGAACTTGTTAGTGGAATGAGAAAACAGATGACAGGGATTTTGTATATGTTGGTATAATTATTATTCTTCTATATTTATGTATGTGGAGCTAATTTGAAATCATGACATAGTACATTGTGTATTTTGTGAGATGGGGGAACAATATTAAAGATTTATTTACAAAATGTACCCCAATGTGTATTGACTATGAGGATACTTTAAATACCACTTTTGTTTATTATGTTTAAATGGTATAATTAACTTGACGAAGGGAGTGATATAATATGGCTACTGTAAGTTTTGATTCCAAATTTGAGCTCAAAAAAGAATACGTGGATAGTTTTTTCGATGCCTTAGATCAGATGTCCAAAATGCCAAGAATTCCTGATAGTCCATATGTTGGTAAAAAGGAGCGAGAGCGAGGGGAAATGCTATTAAAAAGATACTGTTCCCGTTAAAAGATATATTAGGCATACCGTTGCTTAGAGAAAGATTAGATAAAGGAATTTTGGAGTTTTCCTGTAAGAAAAATAATGATTTAGAGGAATTTTTATCAACAAGGGCTATTTTATATGAACAGATATCTAAAAGTCGGACATACCTTTTTATTGACGAAGATGCATTGGATGAGAAAATTTCAATATTAGGTTATTTTTCTATAGGGTTAAAGACATTGATGTTACCAGATAATTTATCTAATAATCAAATCCGGAAATTGGATGGGTATTCTAGTAAGATTAATAGAGAAAAAATAAATAGCCTCCCAGTGTATCTTATAGGGCAATTAGCAAAGAATGATCAATATAAATCGTTGATTTCAGGTGATGAAATTTTACAGGCAGCGATTTCTACAATTAGAGAGTATAGTTCTTGCTTGTCAGGTAGATTAATAGCCGTTGATTGTAAGCCTGTAGATAAGTTGCATGAATTTTATAAGCGAAATCATTTTATTATGATTGGGCATGATCAAATTAGTGGATTAGATCAATTCGTGTACTTTTTGAATAGACTACAAATACAAGGTGAAAGAGTAAAAGAATTTTGAAAACTCCCGGAGAATAGTTTCTTGAAGCAATGTATAAGCCCATCGGCGAAAATGTTGGTGGGTTTACTTGTTTTCTGTATGCAGATTCATGGGCAGAATGTCCACGGTAACAATATTTTTCTTCTGGCAATGAAAATCGTGGAGTTTATCCTCTACAAAATGTTCATCGGTGCAAATATCTACATGCCAATACAAAAAATCCTTGTTGCGATTATAACGTTTGTCAAATAATTTTATTCTCATGTAAATTTAAATCTCTTTCTATATGTATTAATACATCCGGATATATATTAT
>NZ_JADYTY010000005.1 GCF_021531495.1 Anaerovibrio lipolyticus | reverse complement strand
TATCGCCATTAATAGGGGATAGTTTTGCACATCAATATAGCGCGAGCGTGCCTGTAAGGGTATATGCCATGCCTACGAGAAGTGTATAGATAATTGATGTATTCGGCAAATCAGAATTTATATCATCAACTGCTTAAGGAATGCTTTGAGGCATTTTGGTAATAGCTGTATTTTTGCTAACATCATCAATGCGGTGCCGCAAATCCAGAGCTTTCTTATGAAAGGCATTGGCTGTATTCAGCTCAGATAGATTGTCATTCTGGATACCTGTTAGGAAATGCTGCCACTGGGCAATAGAGGTCTTGGTTTCCTCTGCTCTTAGAGCTTGTAGATACTGGGCACCATCTCTAGGTGGAATAGCATCCAGCTCTTGTTGCCGTTTTTCCAGAGCTGGTATAATATCAGATTTGATATAATCAGACAGCTTACTGCGCTGACTAGCGGACAGACGGCCATCAGAGGTAGCAGTCAGCTGATTGAATCTGGTTTGCTGGGTATCCAGAATATCATTATACTTGTCAATAATATCCTCAGTCGCCCGCTTGTAGGCCAGCAGGCCGGAGGTCTGAATCGGGGTAACAAAATCCAGATAGTCACGATAGTTAACAATCCGAACTACCTTCCAGCCCTCCTCAGTCTTATTCATAAGGAGATTCAGAGTAAAAAGGGTGTTGGTATAATCATCCTTAACCTGTATCTTGGCCAAAGCAGTATCCTTATTGCGATTAATTTTGTCTATTTTTACAATGCTGGTATTTCTTATCTGAGAACGCTCAATCAGATATTCATAATCCATACCTAGCTGTCGTCCCTTGAGAAGATTGTCATCAGAAGGATTCTGCCAGCTTCCCTTGTCGGCATAGGCCAAAAGGAGCTGGATGGTATCTCTTACCACCTGGGGCTTGATTTTGATGTAGAACTGCTCAAACATCACCTTGGTATCATTGGAAAGATTGTCATCTTGGGCAAACATATCTCTGGTGAGGTCATCGTAGGCCTGTCCGCTAACAGCTTCTAGATTGCAATATTCCTGCAGCGCCTTAGCATCATGATTTTTGATAGCCTGATGCAGCTGTTCCAAGGCGTATTCCGGAGAATCAGCATAAAAAAAACGCCACAGACCAAAACCTAATACAAATATCAACAGAAATAGGACTCCTATACGCTCATAGCGAGTCCGTCGGCGACGCTGTTCCAGTTGCTGTTGCCAATCAAATTTACCCATTGTGTCCATCCCTTCTTTTTTCAATATTCATATTATAGCATTGAAGTCCTGCTAGGACAAATTATAACCCTCTAAAAATTTTCCAAGCCTATAAAGATTGTAGTTTATATTGTCGATAACATAGTTAGGAACTATAAATTGAAATATTCATGGGGAAGCCATAATATTTGCTCCTAAGGAAAAAGCAGGCTGCCCCATAAAAACAGGGATGTTTATACAATCAAGGAGGAATTAATATGGCAGCAAGAGTAGGAGGTTATCCTCAGCAGCTGGCCCTGCTGAATCAGCTGAATAGAGCGAATAAATCCTTTAACAAGCATATGACCGCCATTGCCACAGGCAATAAGGTAAATAGTCCGGCAGACAACCCTTCCGTTTATGCCATTGGCACTAAGATGGGGATTCGTATCGGCGCCTTAGACCAAGCAGCAGCCAATACCCAGACTGGTTCTGCTATGCTAAAGGTAGCTGATGGAGCTATGAGCAATACTCTGGATATTCTGGCCACTATGCGGGAGCGGGCTTTGGCCGCTGCCAACTCCACTGCCAAGGACAGCGACAGAGCCAGCATTCAGAAGGAGTTTAACCAGTATATTGACCAGATTACAGATAATTCGTTGGTGGAATATAACGGCATGAGCTTAATGGATGGCAGTCATGGCGGTCAGAGCAGTATGACCACCCAGGCTTATACCAATAAGACCTTCAGCGCAGATACTGCCGGGGATACCAAGCTGACAGATTTGGCTTATCGTCATGGTGACAGTATGGAGATTCAGGCCACAGATACAGTTACAGTTTCCTTTGTGAAGGATGGCAAGACCTATACCAATAGTTTCAAGGCCGGCAATGCTACTCTGGCAGATATTTTTGTCAGTGCCAATCAGGCTGGCCAGAAGGCTGGTATTGGAGATATTTTTGATACCAATATAGGCAGTACCAAGGAAATTGGCACAGATGCCAGTGGCAAGACCTTGAATACCCCAGATGGGAAAAACGCCATTACAGTCAAGGCAGCTCAGGCCGGTAAGGCAGGAGAGATTGCAGGTTTTGCCATTTCTGTTCAGACAGCAGATGGTCAGGAGCGGAAGGCTGTAAACAATGTCTTTAATAATTTCTATGAATCCATTGGGGCAGCAGAGAATCGCTCTGGCAACGCTCTTACCCTGCAGGTAGGTGCAGATGCCAACCAGTCCATCAAGGTAGGGCTGGGGAATATTTCCGCTCGTGCTCTAGGCTTGCAGGGCAGTGATGGTTCCTGTCTTAGTGTAGCCACCGCAGAGGATGCTCAGGCAGCTTTGGCTGTTATAGACAATGCCATTAGCAAGGTGCTGGATCAGTCCACCACTGTAGGTGCTGTCAGCAGCCGCCTGGAATATACCTACAAGAATCTGAATACCGAGTCGGAGAATCTTACGGCAGCTCAGACCACCTTAATTGGCGCAGATATGGCCAAGGAAATAACCAATCTGGCTTCTGACAATATTTTGATGCAGACCACTCAGGCCATGCTGGCTCAGTCCTATCAGAACTCTAGCTGGTTCCTGAACCTGCTGAAATAAAATATTTTCACAATTAAATAGTCAAGTTATGTCGCTGTAGAGAAACAGATAGGGAAAATTCTGCTTTCTACAGCGACTTTCTTTTTACATAAAATAAGATGGCTGTATCTATTTAAAGAAAGAGGGAATTTCATCAATCTTTAGGTTTCGCTACGGAAAGAAAGGGGGAGGCATTTTCTTTGCACAATGTAAATGTTATAATAGGAGAAGAGAAAATTTTTTTGAAGCGGATATTTAGAGAAGCAGTATTTTGACTATGCAAGATTCTGTAGCAGTATATAGAGGTTAATGACTGCCGGAATTGGAAAGGGAGCTAGTATGATTAATTCGGCAAATACCATGCAGCGGCAAAAGCAAAAGTATTTGCGGTTGTTGGCGGAAAAATATCCTACCAAAGAGGCTGTTTATGCGGATTTAATAAATCTTCAGGCCAGCCTGTGCCTGCCTAAGTCAGTAGAGCATTTTGTCAGTGATTTGCACGGTGAATATGAGCTTTTTTACCATATTCTCAATAACTGTTCCGGGGTTATTAAGGAAAAGGTAGACTATGTTTTTGGGGCCAGATTAACAGATGAAGAAAAGGCGGAATTCTGCACCCTGATATATTATCCTGTGGAGAAAATCCAACAGTTGGAGGCAGAGCGGCGCGATACTCCTGAATGGTATCGGGAAAATCTATCCCGTCTGTTGGAGGTTAGCAAGCTCATGACCTACAAATATCCGTTGACCAAGGTGAAAAGCTTTATTCCTCAAAACTACCGCAGTGTAATTACGGAGCTGTTTAACACCCATCCAGAGGCAGATAGAGCACAATTCCTTTACAGCAAAAGACTGCTGAATATGATTGTGCAGGTGGGAGGGGCGTCAGATTTTATTGTGGCTCTAACCAGCCTGATAAAATGTCTGGCTGTGGGCCATATGCATATCATTGGGGATTTCTTTGACCGGGGAAATCGGCCGGATACCATCCTGGATATGGTGCAGGAATACCATTCCCTGGATATTCAGTGGGGCAACCACGATATTTTGTGGATGGGAGCTGCCAGTGGCAGTGAGGTATGTATTGCCGGGGTAGTAAGAAACAGTTTGCGATACAAAAATACCGAGGTGCTGGAAAAAGGCTATGCTATTAGCCTGCGGCCTCTCACCATGTATGCCCAGCGAATATATCCCGATGAAAATCCGCTCAAGGCATCGGAAAAGGCTATTTCCATGATAATGTTCAAGCTGGAGGGACAGTTGATTCTCCGGAATCCGGATTTCAAAATGGAAAGCCGTCTTCAGCTGCAGAATGTGGATTATAATGCCAGCTTCTATAACCTTAATGGCAAGCGCTATGAGCTAAGCAGTGCCTATTTCCCTACGGTGGACCCTAAGAATCCTTATGAGCTGACGGATGAAGAAAAGCAGATTATTGGGGATTTGAAGTCCTACTTTATTGAAAGCGAACGGCTGCAGCGCCATGTGGAATTTATCTACAAGAAAGGTAGTGTCTATACCTGCTGTAATCAGAACCTGCTATTTCATGGCTGTATTCCTCTGAATTGGGATGGCACTATGAAGGAGGTTTCCTTTGATGGCAGGCCTTACAAGGGCAAGTCCTATATGGATTTCTGCGATCAGATGGCCCGTAAGGCCAGAGCCACCAAGGAACAAAAGGCCTTGGACTTTATGTGGTTCCTGTGGAATGGCCTGCTTTCTCCTATTTCTGGGCGGGAGTTTACCACCTTTGAGCGCATGTTCCTAGAGGATGAAAGCACCTGGAAGGAGCCTTCCGATCCTTATTATGAGCTTATTGACCGGGAGGAAATCTGTGAGGAGCTGTTGGAGGAATTTGGTCTGAATCCCAAGGATGGCCATATTATTAACGGCCACGTGCCAGTAAAGGTATCCAAGGGGGAAACCCCTATCAAGGCCAATGGCAAGGCGCTATGTATAGATGGTGGCTTCTGTCGGGCTTATCATCAGAAAACCGGTATTTCCGGTTATACCCTGATTTACAATTCCCGAGGCTTTAGGCTTTTGGAACATCAAAATGTGGCTGATGTCAGGGAAGCTCTGCGGAACAACAAGGACATTGAATCCGTGTCCCGTACCATTGAGCTCCAGTCCAAAATCACCTCTGTAGGAGATACAGATGAGGGCAGGGTGATACAGGAGAAAATCACGGATTTGTACAGCCTGCTGCTGGCCTATGAGCATGGAACCATTAAGCCCCAAGATGAGTGAGGAACTATAGAAAGGAAAATATGAACAACAAAGCATTTATTTTTGACATGGATGGAGTTATTATTGACAGCGAGCCTATACACGCTAGAGCCAAAATGGCTACCCTGCGGGAATATGGCATCACCCTTAGTGCCCAGGAAATTGACCTGGACAAATATGTAGGCCGCAGTTCCAAATCCTTCTGGGGGGATATGAAGGCCAGATTTCCAGATGTTTTCACGGAGGAATGGCAGGTTATGGCTGGCAAAAAACATGAGAAATACATGGACATTTTCAATAATGATGCCACCATTAAGGCCATACCGGGACTTCCGGAGCTGCTGCAGCGCTTGAAGGCCAAGGGCTACAAAATAGGCCTTGGCTCTTCCTCAATTCGGCCTATGGTCAATAATGTCCTAACCAGATTTGGCATTATTGAGTATTTTGATGCTTTGACCACAGGTGATGAGGTGGAGCATGCCAAGCCGGATCCAGCCATATATTTGCTGGCTGCCAAGAGGCTGGGGGTAAATCCCGCTGATTGCACCGTTGTGGAGGATGCTGCTTCTGGAGTAAAGGCGGCCAAGGCTGCTGGTATGCAGTGTATTGCTGTTCGGAATCCTAATTCTGGCCAGCAGGATTTGTCTTTGGCAGATAGAATTATTAATAAATATGAAGAAATATCTATATAAGGAGTTGCATAATATGACAGAAAAAGAATTGATGAAATTGCAGAATGGCAGCGATGTTCGTGGCATTGCCCTAGAAGGTGTAGAGGGGGAAAAGGTTAACCTGCGCCCCGAGGCAGCTAATCTGATTGCCGCCGCCTTTGTAAAGTTTTTGAGCAAGAAGCTGGGCCGTCCTGCTGGGGAATTGAAGCTGGCTATAGGCCATGATTCCCGTCTGTCTGCCACCAGCCTGAAGGAAGCTGCTCTGCAGGGGATTCTGGCAGAGGGTGCTCAGGCCTATGACTGTCATATGGCATCTACCCCAGCCATGTTTATGTCCATTGTTTTCCCAGAAACTGCCATGGATGGCTCCATCATGATTACCGCCAGCCATTTGCCTTTCAATCGTAATGGCTTGAAGTTCTTTACCAAGGATGGCGGTTTGGAAAAGGAAGATATCATTGAGCTTTTGGAGATTGCAGCAGGCCTGCAGGAGCGCAGTGCAGACTTGACTCAGGCTAAGCCACTGGATTTAATTGACATTTACGCCAAGAATCTCTGTGAAAAGATTCGTCAGGGGATTCAAGCCGAGAACTATGACCAGCCTCTCAAGGGAATGCATATTGTAGTAGATGCCGGCAATGGTGCTGGTGGTTTCTTTGCCAACAAGGTACTGGTTCCTCTGGGGGCTGATATTGAGGGCAGTCTCTATCTGGAGCCAGATGGACATTTCCCAAATCATATTCCAAATCCAGAGAACCAGGCTGCTATGGATGCCATTAAGGGAGCAGTTCTCTCTAGCCATGCAGATTTGGGTATTATTTTTGATACTGATGTGGATCGCATGAGTGCTGTATTGCCTGATGGTCAGCAGATTAGCCGTAATGCCCTGATTGCCATGATGGCTGCTATTCTGGCTCCAGACTATCCAGGCAGCACCATTATTACAGATTCTGTGACCTCTGATGAGCTGGCAGACTTTTTGGAGAACAAGCTGCATTTGAAGCATCATCGCTATATGCGGGGCTACAAGAATGTTATCAATGAATGTATTCGCCTGAACAAGGCTGGCACTGTATCTCCATTGGCCATTGAAACCTCTGGACATGGTGCTCTTAGCGAAAACTACTATTTGGATGATGGTGCTTATCTGGCTGTTAAGTTATTGATTGCTGCCGCCAAGGCTAAAGCCGAGGGCAAGGTGCTGGCGGATTTGATTAAGGATTTGCAGCATCCAGCGGAGGAAAAAGAGTATCGCTTGAAGATTAAGGATGTGGAGGATTTCCGCAGCTATGGCCAGTCTGTATTGGCCGAGTTTGAGAAGCGGGCTAAGGCCAAGGGCATTAAGATGGCAACTCCATCCTATGAGGGAATCCGTCTGGTATTTCCAGGGGAAGGCTGGGTACTTCTGCGTATGTCCCTCCACGATCCTAATATGCCAATGAATATGGAAAGCACCCATGTAGGAGGCTGTGAGAAGCTAACTGCCATTGTGAAGGAAATGGTAACAGGCTTCCCACATTTGGATATTAGCGTATTGGGCTAAAAAATCTATGAGTATTTTGGGGGCAAATTTTCAAAAAAATCCTTGCCAAAAGCTTCAATAAATGATATACTCATTCAGTCAAAAGGACAAGATAGTTGCAAATTGCATTTGCAAACTTTCTCTGCTCCTTCAGCAAGAGGGAGCCAAAGACCAAAGAGGGAGGTGATTTCGTGAGAAAGTACGAAGTCATATTCATTGTTAAACCAATGGAGGAAGAAGCAACCAACGCTGTAGTTGAGAAGTTCACCAAGTTGATTGCTGACAATGGCGGTACAGTTGACAGCGAGGATCGTTGGGGCAAGAAGCGTCTTGCTTATGAGATCAAGGACTGCACCGAGGGCTACTATGTACTGCTGAACGTTACAGCAGAGCCTGCATGTGTGGCTGAGGCTGATCGTGTAATGAAGATTACTGATGAGCTGCTGAAGCACATGATTGTTAAAGCAGAGGACTAATTTCGCGACAATTCGTGAAGGTGACATTCCAACAGGAATGATATTCCATATTGAAGGAGGGAATATACTTTGATCAAGCGTGATAGAAGCAGAAGACCTCGTAAAAAGGTTTGCAGTTTCTGCGTAGATAAGGTAGAGCAGATTGATTACAAGGACGTAGCAAAGCTCCGTCGTTATATTACCGAACGCGGCAAGATTTTGCCTCGTCGTATTTCTGGTAACTGTGCTAAGCATCAGCGTCAGGTAACAGTTGCTATCAAGCGTGCACGTAACATTGCACTCTTGCCTTTCACTGCTGAGTAAGTGAAATAGAGGGGGCCTCCGTAAGGAGGTCCTTTTTGATTTTCCATGGAAAAAGTCTCATTTTACTAGAGAAATTAGGCGCCCTTGGCCCTGAATATTTTTGCGGAGAAAATATGAACAAAAAAACTGACAATCTACTAGAGCTATTAGTAGACAAAAGAAGATTCAGCCTGAGGCTGCTGCTGGAGGGACTGGCCGTAGGCCTGGGGGCAGGTATCAGCATCAGTGTATTTCGCTATCTCTTAGCAGGCTCCGAGATACTGCGTCCTGTGATTTATCACAATCTCAGGGAAGCATTGGCTGATGGACAATGGCAATGGCTGGCCTTATATATTCTTTCCTTTATTATTATCGCCTATTTGCTAAAGCTGATTGTAGCCAGAGAGCCTATGTGCACCGGCAGCGGTATTCCCCAGATAAAGGGTATTCTGCAGGGAGATATGTCCATGAGATGGTTTTCCGTCCTCTGGTCCAAGATTATTGGCGGTGTACTGGCCATTGGCGCCGGTATGTCCCTGGGCCGGGAAGGCCCTAGCGTTCAGATAGGTGCCTGCGTTGGTCAGGGGTTAAGCCAAACCAGTCGTCGCACTAGATTCGAAAGTCGTATCCTTATGACTGCTGGAGCCGGGGCAGGTTTGGCTGCTGCCTTTAATGCCCCTCTGGCAGGAGTTATCTTCGGTTTGGAGGAAATGCAGAAAACCATATCTCCTGCCCTTCTTCTTACAGGTATTACCGCTTCTATTACAGCAGCCACTGTTACAGAGGTGGTTTTTGGTATGTCCCCGGTATTTTCCATGGGATATCTTCTGCCTCTCCCTTTGAATCTTTTTGATGTTCTGGTGGCAACAGGCATTGTTATTGGACTCCTGGGCCGACTCTTCAACATAGCCTTGGCATACTCCTTGAATACCTATAGCAGGCTGGGATTGTCCGGCATGAAAAAGCCACTTGTACCCTTGGCCTTGGCTGGCATCCTGGGCTTTGTTTTGCCAGAGATTCTAGGAGGAGGCAATCTGCTGGTGGATTCACTGGTGGTAACAGACTATACCATTGGCTTTCTGTGTCTTTTATTTGTAGGAAAATTTCTTTTTACCATGATTTGTTTTGGCTCTGGTGTGCCGGGGGGCATCTTCCTGCCTATGCTGGTGCTGGGAGCGGCCGGGGGAGCTGTCCTGGCCAAGCTGCTGGTACTGGCAGGCTTATTGCCAGCCATGTATTATGCAGATATTATTGTCTTTGGCATGGCGGCCTATTTCTCCTCCGTAGTGAAATCCCCGGTTACAGGCAGTATCCTGATACTGGAAATGACCGGCTCCTTTCAGCATATGCTGGCTTTGCTGGTGGTATCCCTGACAGCCTATGTAATTTCCGATTTAACGGGGGGACGGCCGGTTTATGATGAGCTTCTGGACAGAGCCTTGGGTAAAAGCAAGTAAACATTCAATTTAGCAGGGGGTTGACCGTTAGACCGTATTTCTGTTAGAATGTTTGAGAAAATACAATTTGTTAGGTTTTAAGTCCTAATAAAACAATAAACAAAAATTCCACTTGATAAAAATCAATATTCCGTGTAGAATAATAGTAAATTGGAATTATTAAACATTATTGAATGAAATTTGAACAATGGCAATCCAATAATTGTGCATTAGTGCACAAAATAAAATAATAGAGAAAAAAGCAGAGAAATATTTTGTACTAGGGAGTGATATTATGTTTTTGGAGGAACGTCAGGAAAGCATAATGAATATGCTGAATGCTGATGGCAAAGTAAGGGTAAAAGAGCTTAGTGAGAAATTTGGTGTTACCGAGGACTGTATTCGTAAGGATTTGGGTTCTCTGGAAAAGCAGGGCCGTCTAAAGCGTACCTATGGTGGTGCTGTGGTTCTGAGAGAAAACAACCATGTTATCGAGATTAGCAAGCGCAAGACCACAGATGTGGATGCCAAGCGCCGTATTGCTCATGCTGCCGTTAAGCTGATTCATGACAGAGATATGGTTTTCCTGGATATTTCCACCAGCAATCTGGCCATTGCTGAGCTTTTGGCCAAGGATCAGCGTGAGCTGACCATTGTTACCAATATGATTGACATTCTGCTGATTCTAGCTAATCATCCTAAGATTCGGGTGGTATTTGCCGGCGGCAAGATTAACAAGAGCCGTGACGGCTTCTGGGGCGGTATGACTATGGATTTCATTTCCCGCCTGAAGCCAGATGTAGCCTTTGTAGGTGCCATTGGCGTAGATGCTATGGAAAACAGCGTTTCCACCTATGACATTGAGGATGGTATCAATAAGGCCCAGATTATTCGGGTTAGTAAGAAAGCCTATGTAGTAGCCGAAGCCAAAAAGCTTAGCACTGACGGCAACTACAACTACGCTACCCTTGATACCCTTTCTGGCTTGATTACCGACTCTATGCCATCTGAGAAGGTATGTGAGGCTCTGTCAAGATATGGTGTTCAGCTGATTGTACCATGATGAATTGTATCTATAGAGGACTGAAGGTATTTTTATATTACCTTTCAGTCCTTTCTCTTTGCAGGCTCATATTCTGCTTGGTTTTGCATGAATATTGGGGTCCAAATACAGGCTGGGAGGATTTGCTGCAGACACTGTGGCTAGGTTCCCGCCTTAGCATTCAAACCGCTGGTATTTTGGCCCTCTTTACCGCGGTGCCTGCCGGACTGATAAATATACTGTCCCGCCTTTGGAGCCGTAGAGTTGAGAGCCTCCTTAGCGGCATAGTCCTGACCATAACCTCTATTTTGTTTGTGGCCAGCTTTCCTTATTATGGTCAGTTTCACAGTCGTTTTCACCAGCTTCTTTTTAATGCTGGCAATGATGATATGTATGCCCTGTTTATATCCCTGGTGCAGGAATTTAACCTGCCTTTGCGGTTGGCAGGGGCATTGCTTTTGGCCTTTTGTCTTTGGCAAGGTCTGAAATATTTTCTGGCCTGGGGCGAGGCCAAGCCTAGGACTGCTTACAGTCTATATATCAAGGCTTCCCGTGACAAAAGCATTGCCACGGGGGCGGCTATGGCTTTGTTGCTTTATGTGCTGGGGAGATTGATTGTCTTTGGGGGCAGCTGGGGCTGGGAAACAGCCTTGGAATGGGAAAATGTAGGCGTTACCAAGGATAGCTTTATGAACGAGGCTATATTGGACGATTATCAGGCTATATATCGGGGCTATCGCATGAATAACCGTATGCTGGCCTGCAATGGCCTGAATTTTACCGCAGAGCAGATTCAGCAGCTGGCAGGAGAGCTGGCTGGCCGTAGTGCGGATAGCAATAATCTAGATGATTATCTTCGTCGGGAGGCTCAGGGTGCCCAGGTGGCCAAGCCCAAGCAGATTTTCCTGATTGTATCCGAAAGCTATGCTAACTGGCCTCTTTTGGACAAATACAGCCAGCTTCACATTGCCGATGGCATGAAAGGGATTATTGCAGGAGAGGATGCAGATTATTGCAATGCCATGCTGCCTAATGGAGCCAGCACCATTTCCGCCTTGACTGGTGTGACCACAGGTTTGGCAGATGCCAACCTTTATCTCACCACCATGCCGGAGTCCTTTAAGCAGCCCTATATTACCGCCATAGCTCCCCAGATGGAGAAGCTAGGCTACATCACCAATTTCTGGTATGCCGGCCCTGCTACCTGGGAGCGGATAGGTGCCTTTACAGAGGCTCAGGGCTTCCAGCACTTCTATGGCCGGGGAGATATGCCAGAGGAGGCAGAGGGCAGTGTGTGGGGCTGTGATGATGAATATCTCTATGCCCAGGTATTGCAAAAGGTTAGTCCTGACACCTCCAGCTTTAATGTCATTCTCAATGTATCCAACCATTCCCCCTATACGGTGGATGTAGCAGCCAAGGGCTTTGATGCCGACAAGCTGCGGCAGGCTTTGCCTCCAGAGGCAGCCAAGGATGATTGTCTGGTAAATGAGCTGGGACATTATTGGTATGCAGATAGAGAGTTGGCAGGCTTTGTAAAGAACCTCAAGGAAAAATATCCAGATTGTCTGGTGCTGATTGTGGGAGATCATGCTGATAGGTACAATATTGACAAACAGCCGTCCATGTACGAGCGGTATGTAGTGCCTTTCGTTGTAACGGGAGCTGGTGTCCACAAGGGAATCCTCCTGCCAGATAGCGCAGGCAGTCAGATTGATATTGGCCCTACGATTATTGAAATGGTAGCCCCCAAGGGCTTTGTCTACTATGCTATTGGTTCCAGTCTTACCCGCAGCAACCGTCAGGGCGTGAACTACGGCTTCTGGATAACCAGGGACTTTATGGGGGAGGCAGATAGGATTCCTTTGGAGCCTGTTCAGATAGAGGGCAGTCAAGGACGGCCTATCAATGAGCCGGCTCTGCAGCATTATATAGATGCTGTACGGAGTATTTCCTGGTGGCGGCCTAAATATGGCCCTGTTTTGGACGAGGCCCTGCTAAAGGACAGATAAAATCTTACCCTATGCTTGGTTCAATAAGGGGTAGAGATGGAACTTAGCGTTAAGATTCAGATAAGGAAGTGATAGCTTGCAGGCAAGGGATTTGCTTAGCAACTGCCAGTTGTGTCCCCGCAGTTGTGGTGTGAACCGCTATGAAAGGTCAGGGGCTTGCGGCGGAGGAGCCTTGGCCAGAGTAGCCAAGGTCAGCCTGCACCCTTGGGAGGAGCCAGCCATAGCTGGCCCGGAAACTGGCAAGGGTGCTGGAACGGTTTTCTTTTCTGGTTGTAATCTTCGCTGTGTTTTCTGTCAGAACTACGAAATAAGCCATTATGAAAAGGGCAGGGAAGTCACCTCAGAGGAGCTGGGAGAAATTTTTCTCCATCAACAGGCCCAGGGGGCAGCTACCTTGGATCTGGTTACTCCCACCCATTATGTGCCTCAGATTATTCAGGCTTTGGCCTATGCCAAGGAACGAGGTTTTTCCCTGCCTGTAGTGTACAATTCTAGTGGCTACGAAAGCGTGTCCACCATTGAGTTGCTGGCAGGAACAGTGGATGTATATCTGCCGGATTTGAAATATTATGCCTCGGAATTATCCGGGGCATATTCCAAGGCTCAGGATTATTTTCCTGTAGCTGCCAAGGCCATTAAGGCTATGGTACAGCAGGTAGGCAGGCCGGTTTTGGATGCTCAGGGCATTATGACTAGAGGTGTACTGGTACGGCATATGGTATTGCCTGGGGCCCGCCATGACAGTATGAAGCTTTTGGGCTGGCTGTGGCAGACCTTTGGTAATGATATTTATCTCAGCCTGATGAGTCAGTACACTCCTATGTATAAGGCAGGGGAATATAAAAATCTTAAGCGGAGGCTTACCACCTTTGAATATCAATCAGTGACAGATTATGCCAGTGAATTAGGCTTTACTCAATGCTTTATTCAGCAGCGCAGTTCTGCTACCAAGGCCTATGTACCAGATTGGCAGGATGATGGTCTATAACCCCTAGATTATTCAAAGAAAATGCCCTTGCATTTTCTTTCAATGGGGTTTCGACGAGGGTGGAGATATTAGCTCCACCCTGTCATTAGCACAGCCTCCCGCCACCTATAGAGGAGGGGGACATCGGACACCTCGTTATAAAGGAAATATTTATTGTATTAAAGGAATTTTCCGAGTATAATAAAGAAGAATTAGGAAGAGAGGACTTGCCATAAAAGGCAGTTCCTTATATAGTGAAAGGGAGAGGTGGTTTTTTATGGCAGAAGATATTAAGCTTTCAGACGTATTTGATATGGACTTTTTGCAGTCATTCCAGGATAGCTTTGCCAGAGCTGTTGGTATGACCGCAGTAACCGTAGACAAGGATGGTAAGCCTGTTACCAGACCTACTGATTGGTCTGAGTTCTGCATGAAGTATACTCGTGGCAGTGCTGAGGGATGCCACCGCTGTGAGCAGTGCGACAAGAACGGCGGTGAGACTGCTGCCCGTACCGGTAAGCCTGCGGTTTATGAGTGTCATGCGGGCCTTATGGATTTTGGTGCTCCTATTATTGTAGATGGCAAGCAGATTGGTTCCATTCTGGGTGGTCAGGTTCTCAATGCACCACCAGATGAGGATAAGTTCCGGGCTTATGCCAAGGAAATCGGGGTAGATCCTGAGAAGTATGTTGAGGCTGTCCGCAAGATTCAGATTATGCCTCGTGAACGTCTGGAGTATGCAGCTCAGACTCTGTTCTTGATGGCTTCCTTCTTCTCCCAGATGGGCCATTATCGCTTTGAGTTGCGGAAGATGGCTGCTTCCATTAACGAAAATGCTATGCAGGTATCTGCCACCATGGAGGAGCTGGCTGCTTCTGCCAACGATGTTAACGAGAACCAGTTGGCTCTGAACAAGGAAATCGCCAATGTAAGTGAAATTTCCAGCAAGATTAACGAATTTACCAATCTGATTCGTGATATTGCCAAGCAGACTCGTCTGCTGGGGCTTAATGCTTCTATTGAGGCTGCTCGGGCTGGTATAGCTGGTGCAGGCTTCGCTGTTGTATCTGAGGAGATTGGCAAGCTGGCGGATAGCTCTCGTGAGACTGTAGACAAGATTCAGGAGTTCACCAGCCAGATTGGTGAGTCTGTTAATGAAACAGTAGCTAAGGGTGAGGCCACCTCTGGCATCGTTAGTCAGCAGACCACGGCTATTGCCGGTGTAGCCCAGGAGCTGGCTGATTTGTCTGCTACTGCTGGCAAGCTGGTAGATATGATTAAACACAACAAACAGTAATCCCTAGATAGTGCTTCATGAACTCCGTGGAGCACTATTTTTGTTGACAGATAATATCTGTGGTGCTATTCTAAGAGGAAAACACAGATACAAGGAGGCCCATATATGGCAGAGGAAGCAAAGAAAGCAGAGCTTAGTATAGAGGAGGTTCTGGCCAGTACATCTATTGCAGATGTGTACCAGGCAGCCAAACAGTTGGACGGTGTGGCGGCTAAAACCCATTTGATAGAGAGTCCCTATTTTTCAGATTTGTGTGGCAACAATGTTTATCTAAAGCCAGAAAATTTGCAAAATACAGGTTCCTTCAAGCTGAGAGGTGCCTACAACAAGATTAGCCAGCTCAATGAGGACGAACGGAAGCGGGGCGTTATTACTGCCTCTGCCGGCAACCATGCTCAGGGTGTGGCCTTTGCTGCCAGAGCCTTGAATTGCAAGGCTGTTATTTGTATGCCTGCCACTACTCCAATTTTGAAGGTAGAAGCTACTCGTGCCTATGGGGCAGAGGTAGTTCTCTATGGTGATAGCTTTGATGATGCCTATGCCAAGTCCTTGGAGCTGCAGAAGAAAAAGGGCTATGTTTATATTCATCCATTTAACGACCAGAAGGTATTGGCTGGTCAGGGCACCACAGCCTTGGAGATTATTGATGAGCTGAAGGATGTAGATGCCATTCTGGTGCCTATTGGGGGCGGCGGCTTTGCCAGCGGTGTAGCTCTAGCTACCAAGGCTGTCAATCCAAATGTAAAGGTTATCGGTGTAGAGCCAGAGGGAGCACCTTGCATGGAGAAATCCTTTATGGAGGGCCATATAACAACTCTGTCCGCAGTAGATACTGTGGCAGATGGCTGTGCTGTTAAGACTCCTGGTGATTTGACCTATGCTTTCTGCAAGAAGTATCTGGATCAGATTATTACCGTATCTGAAATGGAAATTATGTCTGCACTTCTGTCCCTGATTGAGAAGCACAAGCTGATAGCCGAGGGCGCTGGTGCCCTCAGTTTGGCTGCCTTGAACAAGCTTCCTTTCAAGGGCAAAAAGGTAGCAGCCATTATCAGTGGCGGCAATATTGATATTTCCACCATTTCTGCTCTGATTGACAAGGCCTTGATTGCCAGAGGCCGGGTATTTTGCTTCTCTGTTCAACTGCCAGATAAGCCAGGCCAGTTACTTCATGTATCTCAGGTATTGGCTGACGAGAACGCCAATGTTATCAAGCTGGAGCACAACCAGTCCAAGGTAACTGACAGCTTCAAGAAGGTTATGCTGGAGGTAACTGTAGAGACTCACGGTCATGACCATGTACAGCGTATTATCCGTGCTTTGGAAAATGCCGGCTTTGTAGTAGACAAGATTTATTAAGAATAAAAATAAACCAGCCAAGGCTGTGGACAGAATGTTTCTGTCTGCCAGCGGTGGCTGGTTTTTTGTTGATAAAAATTAATTCAGGGCATAAGAAAACAGCTGCGGTGTGGGGAGCAGCTGTTTCTAAAAAGGGATTATAGGATGTTTAGGTAACGACAGGCATTATCTATGAAAGTATTTTAAGCTCGTATGGGAATATATCTTTGTTTAGGGGAAACATTGATATCGAGCTTAGTAGGGAATTGAAAGTAATTACTACTTACGAGTAAGAGTATAATATAAAACCGTTTTTTCATCTATGAACATTACGACGAAAAATATTCTTTACGCGACAAAAACTCGGAAATACAGTACAATGTATACAGTATGTCGAACGGAGTATATTATAGGTCGTTTGTCAAGACCTGGAGGGATATTTATCCACAATTTTTTCCTAATGTGGATAACTTTGTGGATAAAATGTGATTCTGTGTGTATAAACAGGAGTTTATCCACAACTTTTTCCACAAAACTGTGCATAAGTCAAAAAACTGTGTATAAATGTAGCGGATATTCGCCATAAATATGTTTAGAGAACAAAATATGTAAATTTTGCGTAAAATTTATTGAAAATAAAAATCGTCTTTCAAAGGCAACAAAAAAAGCCCGAAGCTTTGCTTCGAGCTATTATATGCGTGGTGACGCGTAAGGGATTCGAACCCTTGAAGCCGCCGTGAGAGGGCGGAGTCTTAACCACTTGACCAACGCGCCGTGAACAAAGAATACTATACCATATTGAAAAATATAATGCAAGCTTTTTTTGAAAAATAAAAAATAACGAGGCGAGTGATGGTTTTAGGAGAATGAATTTGTGTACTATGGAATAGGTTTTGTGATAGAATTAGAGTGCAGGAATGTAATGGAAAAAATAGAATGTCTAAGCATAGGCCATAGGTGGTGATATAATTGATAGACATAAAAAAGTTACAGCTTTATTACGAAAACGATATGGTTTTTGTTACAGCTCATGCAGCTGAGAGATTTAGACAGCGCGGAATAAAAAACAAAGATATTAGTGGATGTAGCTTATAATAAAGGGGCTGATTGGATTGCGAATTATGATGAAGACGGTAGTTCTGGTGTGCCTTACAATGCTGCTGCTTTCCGCAGCAGCATTGGCCAATTATCCGGCTACACTGGACAACGGTAATCTGGTGTTGGTGGATGGCGGTATGGGGGTGGGCAGGTATGCGGATAGGACATCAGTGGTGGTTGAGCGTTATGCACCTCCGGATTACCAGATTGCCATAAACGTGGTGTCTGTGACATTTTCGGATGACTATTGGCGGCAGCATGAAACCTATGTAGGAGGTCCGTATACTCTGGGGGATGTGTTTACCCTGCGTTTCCGATATGATTGGGATAGAAAGAGTATAGCTTATCCGTTCGGGCAGCAGTGGAAGGATTGGGATATCCACCGTGATTATAGCCATGCCGAAGGAAATCCGCTGATACCGAATACGGCTGAGGTGGCATTTGTCTCAGCTTATAACATGAAGTTCTTTGGAGACAAGAACGGCTATAGTCCCGTGCTGAAGCGTGAGCGGCGCATCATTGAAAAAAGCCTTTACTTTGCGTTGGGGATATGAGAGACATGAGGGACGAGCGATATGACAGACTGACACTGGAGATAGATGCCTATATTCGGCAGTATCTATGCTCGGAGGGGCCAAGGTACAGCAGTTTTGCCACTTACAGGCTTGGCACCGATGCCACCGAGCCGAGTATCGGTGGGGCTAGATGGGCACTGGATTTCCTGCTGGAAAAGCTGGAACCTACTTTTTCCGAGAGCCTGATGGAACTTATAGAGAAGAAGGGGCGCACACCAGCGGAAATATACACCAAGGCAGGAGTCACCAAGTCTCACTTCGCGAAAATCAAGGCTGACAAGGATTACCACCCGTCAAAGGAGACAGCTTTGGCATTTGCCGTTGTTCTGCATCTCGGCCTTAAGGAGACAGCTGAACTTATCAAGCGGGCCGGCTACGCCCTCTCCCACAGCAACGAGAGCGACCTCATCGTGGAGTATTTCATCACCAAGGGAATCTACAACGTTGACAGCATCAATGAGCAACTATGCCTCCGGAGCCACAAGCCGCTTACAAACTGGCGAAAGCTCAAGGATGAGTAACCCTGTACAGCTAAAAAAATTCCAAGGTTGCCTGCTAGGCAACCTTTTGACTGTTTGTCCGTACTATACTAAAGCTAAGCCGCATAAAATAAGGCGTATATCACAGGCTTGCGGGAGCAGCGCACGTCCTCGTTTCAAGGGGAAAGTAGTAGAGCTGACAAAGGATCTGGACGAGACGCTGGCCGCGCTGAAGCAGGGGATGCTATCGGTCAACGCATAAGAAGGGATGTGTGGAGAATGAGCGAAATTTCGGATTTTCTTGCCCGAAAAGGGCAAGAGTGGCTCAAGGAGGAATGGGAACGTTCTAAGGAAAAGGCTAGAGATGAGGAATGGCCACCCAGCTATCATCACTGGTGCGGGACACCGGATATTATGAAGAAAATATTTGAGCGTACTACATCAAAGAAAGGGTTTTGATTTTGATGTTTGAGTTAGAAGATACCACTATGGATAATTTTGCCAAGATAACGGTTGTGGGCGTGGGCGGTGGCGGTATTGATGCCGTCAATAACATGATAGAGCAAGGGCTGGAAAACGTGGGCTTTATCGCTATTGACAGCGATGCCGAGACATTGCTCAAATCTGCGGCCCCAAAGCGGGTGCAGATTGGTGCGAAAAAAGGAACGAATGACCATCATCCGGAAACGAGCGAGGGACTCGCCGAAGAGTCCCGTGAAGATATACTTGAGGCTTTGCGGGGCGCAGACATGGTGTTTGTTGTCGCCGGGCTGGACGGAGGCACAGGCAGCGGAGCCGCCACGGTGGTGGCAGGTTGCGCCAGAGAGCTGGGGGCATTGACGGTGGCTTTGGTAACAGAACCTTTCCACGTCAAAGAAAAGGATGCAGCGTCAAAGGCTGCGTCTGTCATTGACAAATTAAAAGAGCAAGCCGATGCCGTAATTACTGTTTCTCGCCAATGCCTTTGGGAAATTAATGGCCAAGATACATCTATAGAAGAAGCTGTTCGCGCTGCCGACAATATATTCTATCAGATTGTGAAAGGTATTGGTGACATTATCGGCCAGTCCGGTAGCGTCAATTTGGATTTTGCTGATGTAAAATCCATACTGGCTAATTCCGGCACGGCGTTTATTGGCTTTGGCGAGGCTGCCGGTGAAAAAGCGTCACTTGCGGCAGTCAAAGCGGCCATAGAGTCACCGCTCTTGAAAGGGCTGAAAGGAGCGCGGGCCATCTTGATGAATATTGTCGGCTCTAACAGATCCATTGGCGGCATGGTTGAAGTCAACGAAGCTACAACAGCCATACAGGAACTGGCGCATCAGGATGCAGAAATCATCTGGGGGGTTACAACGGACGAAGCCATGGGGGAAAAAGCAAGTGTCATCGTAATAGCCACGAAGCTGGCGGAAGATAGCGATGAGGTGGAAGTATAAAGCTAAATAGAATAATGAAGAAATTTTGTAAGGTTGCGCATACTCTAAAGGAGTATGCGTAGGCCCACGGAGGGATTGTATACTAGCAATACTAAATCTAATTTGATATAAATGAGTTTGATTATAATTATGAATTATGACTTCGAGATGGTTTTAGATGTATTCGGTTGTGTCATTTTTATAGGATTAAAAATGAAATTTCAAAATAATAGAATGGATAAATTTTATGGTAGCTCGGAGTGCTGAGAAATATAGTATTAGAATTTTGCCTGAGATAGCTTGGGAGGGCTGAATATGAAGGATTACATAGCGATGTTCCAGCAAAAAATCGCTGAGATTGAGCAAGAGGTCAAGGCCGTGCATATCGTCAACGCCGGGAACATGAACCACGGCAAAAGCTCCCTATTCAATTCCCTGCTAGATTGCATCCACTTCGCCGAGGAGGATATACGCACGACGGTAGTTGCAGATAAGGTGCTGTGGCAGGATAATGTGTATCTGGTAGATACACCCGGACTTGATGCAGAGGATACTGACGATAAGGAGGCTTATAAAGCCTATCCACGGGCCAATGTGATAATATTCGTGCATACACTGGGAACGGGAGAACTGCACGCCAACGAATTAGCGGCCATCAATAAGATAAAGACCTTTTTTGTCAGCGAAGACTTCTTCTGGCAGCACTTCTGCCTGGTGCTGACGGCGGCAGATGCTCAGGATGAGGAAAACCTCGCCAAAATCAAAGGAAAAATCCTGTTGGACGTGAAGAATGTCTGCGGCGGCGAGAATTTCAGGACGTTTGTGGTATCCAATCCGCGCTATCGTAAAGGCCGTGACGAAGACAAGAAAGTCCTGCTGAACAAAAGCGGCATAACGGAACTGCGGGATTATTTGCAGAGTCAGGTGGACGAATGGCTGGCGGAAAATGATGTTATCCGCAAAACAAGGATACACAAGGAAAAGGAGGAGTTGCAAAAGCAATTAGAACAGGAACGGACTAATATAGAGAAGACCATGGAAGCGAAAGAAGCCGCTCGCAAGGCCAAGCAACAAATCATCATTACGAAGCTGGAAAATATTATCGGAGAACAAAGGGAACGGGAAGAGGAATTAAAGTCCCGCACTGAGCGGCTGTCGGATCTGAAACATCGTTTAAAGCTTTTGCGGGAAAAGCATGAAAAGGACAAAGCCAAGTTTTGAGGAGGATGGCATATGTTTGTAGCGGCGGTAGGCGGCGTAGTAGGCGCTGTGGTTATCGGGGCAGTCAATCACAGCGACTACAGCGACCATTATAATTATTCTGAATATGGTGATTCCAGTGAGCTGGATGAGATAAAGAAGCTGGAAGATGAGGTAAATAAAAAGGAAAAAGGCATCGAAGCGTATAAGCGGGATGCCAAGGAAAAATATCAGGCACGGCTAAATGAGCTAAAACAGGAAGAAACTTATGCGTCCCTAGACGCAGCAAAAGCCAATATATTAGAGGATGTAAAAAAGGAAATGCAGGCAGAAGTGGCTGCCGAGATACAGGACGAAAAGCAACAACTAGAATACATTGACCAGATGATAGCCAGGATTAATGAAATCGAACTGGCCGAAAACCATCAGGGAGGTAAAGCATGAGATATATCGTGGAGACTGTAGAGGATTTTTTTGCCAAACTGGACAGAATGCAACAGGAATTGGCAAAGTTTTCTCAGGAGATAGACGACCGCAGCGAAAAGATACCGGCCTTGTTAAGGAATTTTGAAAAGGCGGTATTTGACTCATCCGAGAATATGAAGCTATCCAGCAAGAATGCGGTAGATAAGGCGGCACAAAATTCATTGGCTAATCTGCGGACCAGCATTGAATCATGGCGCCATAAAATAGAGCAGGACCGCAAGGGTCGAGAGTTCATTCAGAAGAATGAGAAGTATCTGGTGGTAATGATTTTTGGCGCAGTCAAGACTGGAAAAAGCTCTTTAGGTAATTTCTTTGCTGGGCAGAAGTTCCTTACCGCCCCTTTTGATAATCGCTACAAGCATATTGCGCCTCCTGTGTTTGAAACGGAGGAACGTGGACGTAATAGCGGCGATGTAGAGAAAGACGAGAACGGGAATACCTGGTTTTCGGAGGGGGTGACTGACACAACCGGCACTATACAGTATTTCACCCTTAGTGGCCTGCGCTGGGTAGACTCGCCGGGAACCGGGGCCGTGGAAAAAGACGGCGATTACAAGGACATGACCAAGCTAGTGGAAGAATACCTGCCCTATACCGATATGTGCATTTTTCTCATGAACAGCTCCGAGCCGGGATTGCAGGACGATATGCGCTATATGAACGAACTTAACAAGCAGGGGCAAGAGGCGTTAATCGTCATTACCCGGTCGGACAAGAAGGAAGAGGATGTGGATGATGAGGGAAATCTTATCTCCGTTACAATTCCCAAAACGCCGGAGAACCGCAAGTTGCAGGAGGATGATTGTTGCAAGCGTGTAAAAAAAGCCTACCCGAATATTGATGTAGAAAAGTTTCGGGCTATCAGCATATCTACCCTGCTGGCCCAAGAGGCCATCGCCGAAAACGATGACGAGAAATACAAAGCCAGCAATCTGGATAAGCTCATGCAGATTTTGGGTAACAAGGTCAGTGACAATGCCATCGCCCGCAAGCAGGAAAATCCGCGGAGACTCCTGAACGGCTTCATCGAGCAAATCCTGTCAGACCTTGGCGGTATTAATGATGATCTAAACAAGATGCAGGAGGCCGTTAACAAATACAAAAACGGCATGAAAGCATTGGCCAATATTATCGTATCCAACGTAAAACGGGAAGTTCGGATAGAGATAACGCGGCTTTCCAACGACTGGAACCGTCAGGTGAATCATGGCGGAAAATTTGATACGACTAATGTAAACAAGAGCATTTCCCAGGTGGTTCAGGAGAAGTTAAATAAAGAGATAAACAGGCAGATGACCGAAGTTATCGAAGACTATGAACAGCAGGAATTGCCCCATGTCCAAGCCAATTTGGAAGTCGGTACCTTGGAGAAGAAAACGACCACGATAAAACACATCTATACGGAGTCATATACGGTAGAGCGTGACCCTGATGGTATTATAGAGACTATTAGAGGGTGGTTTGGCAAGAAGTATAGAACCATAAGAACTAGGGAGCATACGGAGGAAGAAACCATTGATATTGGCACCAATATTGATAAGTTTATGGAGGATTTGATGCCGCAGGTGGAGCAATTCTCTAGGGATGAGGCTACCGCTAGCCTGAAAATGCTGGAAAACAGTTATTTCCACCAACAGGAGCAGCTAGTGGGGAAAATGCGGCAAGAGATTAGTCATTTAGAAGATAAGTTAAATAAGCTAAAGGTTTGATGTTAAGCCATGCAAATAATCTTAAAACTCACGACAGACTGCAATCTAGGTTGTGCCTATTGCAGTGAAGGTAATCAGGGATCACACAGGCTATCAGAGAATACCTTTTACAAGCTGGTAGACGATTTGCCGGCTTTACTGACGGCAAAAAATGAAAATCGAGTAGACTTTCTTTTCCACGGGGGAGAACCGCTGCTCTACGGTAGAGAACCGCTGAAGAAGCTCATAAACTATGCCAAAAGCAAACTGACCGCTGCCAAGGTAAACTTCCTTTTGCAGACTAATGGCACCTTGGTGGATGATGACTGGATAAAACTGTTTCGGGATGAGAATATTTCTATCGGCGTTTCCTTGGATGGCTATGGGGAAATACACGATAAGTACAGGCGCAATAAACACGGGGAACCTACCTCGCAGTTGGTCTTGGCTAATATACGAAAGCTGCAAGCCGCCAGTGTCAACGTGGGAACATTGATGGTGATGAACTCTGCCGAGGCTATTGATGCCGAGAAACTGTATGCTTTTATCTGTGACAACAAACTGCATATGAAAATCCATGCAGTAGTTCCCTGTGGGCGGGCTTCAGATCGCCAGGATACGGATGCTGTTTATGAAAAATATCTTGCGTTGCTTAAAGAGCTATTGACGATGGTGCTGGAAAGTGATAGGAAAATAAGTATTCAGCCGTTGGATTATTTATTAGATGCAATTTTAGGCATTTCCCCTGTGCGCGAGTGCTCATACAATGGAAGATGCGGCAGTGATTTGCTATGCTTGTATTCCGACGGCGAGGTGGGCTTCTGTGGCCGGGATAATTTATCTCGCCAATTCATTTACGGTAATATCCATGAAAAGACTCTGCTGGAACTGTATCACTCCGAAAACGCCCAGAAGATTAGGCAAAGGCAGGAATACCTTGCCCAGCATGATTGCCAAGGCTGCCCGGAGTGGGATTTATGCCACGGCGGTTGCGCCTATGAAGCCTTCAATAGTTTCGGCAATGTTATGGCGAACTACTCTCATTGCCAGCCGTGGCGGGAGTTCCTGCACTATTTACGGACGGAGGGATTGAGCAAATTCAAGCAGTCGTTGATACGGGAAAAGATAAAACATCGTGAACTGTTAAGGAGCAAAAAGAAAATCATGCGAGAAATCGAGGGGATAAATTTGACTGGTGGTGATGGCTGATGCTGGATATTCTGCTGCTGAATGTTCATCGCCGCTATTTGAACTATATTCCTCAATACGGCGGTTTCCTTGGGATATATCTATTGGCTGCCTTTGCACGACAGGAAGGTTATCAAGCCAAGAGCTTTTCTGGCACTTTGCTGGAAGGACAGAAAAGGGTCGATGCGTTATGTGCCACTGGTGGTGTGGCTATGGTCGGCCTGTACTGTGACTACGACAATGTAAGCGAGAATGTATTCCTTTGCCATTATATCAAAGAAAAATATCATTTGCCGGTAGTAGTGGGCGGTCCACAGACTACGGCTCTGCGGGAGGATTTCTGTAGAAAATCGGGCTGTGATGCCTTGGTTCGTTATGAGGGCGAATTGACGCTGCTGGAATTGATGAACTATTTTTTGGAAGATGTAGGAGATTTAGCTAGCATACGCGGCATTTCGTTCCTGGATAACGGAAAGCTGATTACAAATACAGAGCGGCCATTGATTGAAAATCTGGATAAATTGCCCTTCATTGATGAGGATTGCTACCTGGAACCAAGACAATTCTTTCATGGTCTCAGCATCATGACAGGTCGCGGCTGCCCTTTTCATTGTGCCTTTTGCCACGAGGGGGCACATACCCGCAAGGTGCGTTTTCGCTCCGTGGCAAATGTATTAGCCGAGATAGACGATTATCTGGCCAAAAATAAGTCGGAAAATCTTTATATACTGTTCACTGACGATACATTGACCTTGCAACCTAAGCGGGTCAAGGAACTGTGTGACGGGCTGGTAAAGCGGCAAAAAAAGCGGTCTTTCAAGTGGTTTTGCGAGGGGCATGTGCATACGCTCTACAACCACCCGGAAATGATAGCGGACTTGGGACGTGCCGGATGCACTCGCATTCAATTAGGCATCGAGGCCGGGACAGCCCCTGTTCTGAAAGCCTACGGAAAAAATACGACTCCGGAGGAAATACTTTCCGTCGTTCGCCAATGCCGTGATGCTGGGATTAAACAGATTTACGGCAATATCATTTTGGCGGGGGCTAATTTTAGCAAGGAAATCTATGAGCAGGACAAAAAATTTGTTCAGAAGCTGCTAAAAGAAGGCTGTGGCACGGCAGAGATTGGCGTGGTGTCCTTTTGGCCATTGCCGGAAACGCCCATGACCACTGCCCCTGCGGATTACGGCGTCAAGATATGCGACAAGGAATTTGTGACATCGGTGGGAGATTTCCCCCAAGCGGAAACGGCTGAATTGGATAGATATGATATAGCCATGATGCAACGGGAGCTGGAGGAAAGGATTTCCCGGCAGATGATAGACATGCTTGAAAATTGGGAGGTGCCTACCGAAAGGGTATTGAGCTGGTTTGCTAAATCAGCCTATCGGGAAGGATACGGTGGCTGGTATGTGAAGCTGTTGGGGCAGGAAGTTTTGTATCCCTATTATGAGATGTTGTACCTTGGCGAAGGCCAATCATCAAAGGATGTTGATGAAATAGCTAAAGCCCATCCGTTGCGAGTGGTTCCTTTGTATAAGCATATGCAAAGGTGCGGCGATGGGCGAGTGGAGATAAGAGGTGAGTACTTTTCTAAGGAGGAAATGGATATCGTGTTGCTGACCACGGGCAAAGTCAGTGTCGAGGAAATTTGTGAGCGCACAGGTAGTGACAATGAAATAGTGATGAACGTGCTGACCCGTTTGGAACGGCGACACTTCATCGTATATGCAATTTGACGGAGGAATGGACTATGAGAGAATTGACGAACTATCAAAGCATCTTGCAGGAAAAGTCCGAGGTGGCAGAAGGATATTTCTGCAAATACCCGGATTTAGCCATTGATGAGGTAAAGCGGTATCGCGATATAAACAATACCAAGGTAAAGAGCACATTGCCGGAAATCATGGTCTATGGCATATTTAGTGCTGGCAAGAGCAGCATTATCAATGAGCTGATTGGCGATGATAAAGCACGGGTTTCTGAGATTCCAGAAACGGATAAAATAACCTACTATGATTGGCAAGGGTACAAATTGGCAGATACTCCTGGTGTCGATGCTCCTATAGAGCACGAGGAAATCACAAAGGAACATTTGAAAAAAGCCGATATTGTTCTGTTTGTCATGAGTAATGCAGGAGGCTATGAGCGTGAAACCAATTATAGCCGTATGAAAGATATTGCCGATGCTGGAAAGAAGATCATCATTGTTCTTAATGATAAAACTGGCGACTTGGGAAAACATGATGATACGCTGCAACTCATTAAGCAAAAAATCGATGCCAATATGCGCAAAACCGGCATAGCTAATATAGATGACAGATTCCATATTGAGATAGTGAACGCTGACAGGGCACGTAAAGGGAGGATAACCAATAAAACAGCTCTTGTCGAAATGAGCAATATCAACGGGCTGAAAAACATCATTCTGACGGAATTGAAAAAGACATCTTCCTTTGATGTACTTCGGCGGTCAATCGTCCAGATGGAAGAATGCTTGGAGAAATTTGCCGAGGAAGTAAAGGCACAGGAGAGCTCCGAACTGCTAGTAAAGATGAATCAAGTGCTGGAAAACTTTGGTATACAGAAGCGGAACATTCGGCAGCAGGTAAATACGTTTATCGACAGAAAGACGGACTTGCTGGCTCCCGAAATGGCAGAAGCTATTTGGTCTAATCGCGAAAACCAGGATAATATAAATAAGGTCGTAGGGGAAAAGTTAGCCAAGTTAAACCAAAGCGTGGAGGAGCATATCCAGCAACTCATCGAGGAAGCGACCGAGACGTTAGACATGGAGCTGAAGTCATTTGTGGAGGTCAAGATTGAAACCAGCAGTGTCGATGCCGATAGCTTAAAAAATATTTTAGCGAATTTAGAGCAGTTAAACAGCAGCTTGACAGGCGAGGCATCTGTCAATAAAGATTTGCTGACCGATACGGGCGATTTCGACATGAAGGAAATCATGGTCACGCCAGCAGTGGCAGAAATGGTGGGCAGTCTGTTGGTAGGCAGTGGAAAATCCGTAGTGTCAAGTCTGGCAAAAACGAGTATCGGCAAGGCGTTTGCCGGTACCACTATCGGTAAGATGTTAGGCTCGGCGACAAGTTCAGTCATGCCGATGCCGCCGATTCCTGGGCCAATCCCTCCAATAGTGATAATAGAAATCCTTAGAAAAATTATTAAATTTCTAGGTGACAACGATGATAATAAGCGTTTGGAAGAAGAAGCAAGGCAGCGAAACGAAGCAGCTAGACAACGTTTGGAAATGGAAAAACAGGCGCGGCAGGAAATTAATCAAAAATGCCTATATTGGGTAGATAATTTGGCTGATGAATTAAAATCTGCTGCAAACCAGGCCATTAAAGAAACGCTAAACACTTACGAAGAACCTTTTAGGAAGGAGCTTGAAAATCGTCGCGAGCAGGGTGCAGAGCGCATGAATGATGTGGCGGCACTGCGTTCCCTGTGTAATGAATACCATCAGCTGTTGGTAGAGTTAGGGGGGAATTAATAGCTTTTGAGGATGGTGCATTATGGCAAGATTCTTTCCCACAATTGACAAAAATTATCATAGCAGTGATGGGGAGGCAGATTTTGTCATCCTGCATCTGGTGCTGGGGATATTGTCTGTAGAGGTAAAGTCTGGCGGCGTTGCCTATCGTGAGGGGAACTGGATTCAAATCAACCGTTTTTCAGGGACGGAGAAAGTGATTGACCCCTTTCATGTCCAATCATTTGCAGGAACTGCGGGAAAATAGGGAGGGGAATTAAAGGCATAAAAAAAACGGTTGCTTATGCAACCGTTTAATGCTCTATGGAGCGGGCGAGGGGAATCGAACCCCCCTCTTTAGCTTGGGAAGCTGACGTTCTACCAATGAACTACGCCCGCAAATTGTGAAAACCAACAACACTTATATAATAGCACGATTTATATATAATTTCAAGAACAGGATTTTATTTTTCTAAAACCACCAGCAGGCGGCTTGTCCTCCTCGCTAGTCGGTTAGTGTTTTAAAAAAATAACCGCTGAGTTTGGGGTTCTGAGCGGTTTTTTTGTTGTAAATTTGTAAAGTTCGTATTGAAATACTATATTATATTGGAGTATAATAGAACGAAATATCCGATGCTTTCAACCTTTGTTGGTGGTGGGCGCGCTTTGGAAAGGGGAGAGATTTTCTTGTTAATGAATGGAGCACAGGCTGTACTGGAAAGCCTGAGACGGGAAAATGTAGAAGTAATATTTGGTTATCCGGGAGGAGCGGTTCTGGATCTTTATGATGCTCTGTACAAGGCAAAGTATCCTCATATCCTTACCCGCCACGAGCAGGGTGCTGTGCACGGAGCAGACGGTTATGCCAGAGCCACTGGCAAGGTAGGAGTCTGCTTTGCTACCTCTGGCCCTGGTGCTACCAATTTGATTACAGGTATTGCTACAGCCAATATGGATTCTATTCCAATGGTATGCTTTACTGGTCAGGTAGGCAATCCATACATTGGCAAGGACTCCTTTCAGGAAGCAGATATTGTAGGCATTACCACCCCTATTACCAAGCATAATTACTTAGTAAAAAAGGTGCAGGAGCTGCCAAGGGTTATCAAGGAAGCCTTCTTCATTGCCAGCACTGGTCGGCCAGGTCCTGTAGTTATTGATATTGCCAAGGATGTATTCACTGCAGAGCTGGATTATGAATATCCAGAAAAAGTACATCTGCCAGGCTATAGCGGAGATTTCACCGGAGATGAGGCTCAGGTGTCCGCTGTGGTGGAAGCTCTGGGCAAGGCCAAGCGTCCTTTGTTCTTTATCGGCGGCGGTGTGAATCTGTCCAATCAGACAGAGCTGTTTCGTCAGATTGTAGACCATACCCATATTCCTGTAGTCAGCTCTCTTATGGGCTTGGGCTGTGTGCCTTCTACCCAGGATGGATTTTTGGGCATGGTGGGTATGCATGGTTCCTATGCAGCTAATATGGCTGTTCAGGAATGTGATCTGCTGATTGGTGTAGGTGTCCGTTTCGATGACCGGGTTATTGGTAAGGTAGCAGCCTTTGCTCCTAAGGCCAAGGTGGTTCATTTTGATGTGGATAGAGCGGAAATTAACAAAAATGTGGTAGCAGATTATCCAGTAGTGGGAGATTTGCGCTGGTCCATGCCGATTTTTGCCCATTTGCTGCAAAGCTCTGGGGAGAATTATACGGCTCGTTTCAATATCTGGCGTAATTATGTTATTGAAATGAATGATCAGTATCCATTTGCTTATCAAAAGCATAGTGAATATATAATGCCACAGGAGCTGATTGAGACAGTTAGCCAACTGGTGGATGATAATACCATTGTGGTTACAGATGTTGGTCAGCATCAGATGTGGGCGGCACAGTTCTTTAACAGCCGTAAGCCTCGTCAGTTCCTGACCTCTGGAGGCTTGGGCACTATGGGCTACGGCCTGCCAGCGGCTCTGGGGGCAAAGCTGGGCCGGCCTGACAAAAAGGTGGTTCTCTTTACTGGTGATGGCAGTATTATGATGAACTGTCAGGAAATGTCCACTGCTGCTGACAATGATATTGATGTAAAAATTGTTTTGCTGCACAATAGAGTGCTGGGTATGGTTACTCAGTGGCAGAGAATGTTCTATGGCAAGCGCTATTCCCAGACCTTGCTGGGGGGCAAGACTGATTTTGTCAAGCTGGCTGAGGCTATGGGTATGAAGGCCTGCCGTATCAGCAAGCCAGAGGAGCTGCTGCCAGGTCTGAGAGCAGCCTTGGCTGCCGAGGGGCCTATGCTGATTGATGTAATGCTGCCTGCCAATGAGGATGTATTGCCAATGGTGGCACCAGGGGCTTGCATCAGTGATATGGTACTGGGAGGAGAAAAGGAATGAAAAAATACATTTTAGCAGTCCTTGTAGACAACAAGCCAGGTGTTCTGACCCATGTATCCGGACTTATCAGCCGTCGTGCCTTTAATATTGAGAGTATTTCCGCCGGTTATACAGAGGAGCGGGATGTTACCAGAATCAATATTGAGGTTTCCGTAGAGGATAATCGGGAGCTGGAGCAGGTGGTAAGCCAGCTGGGCAAGCTGATAGATGTTATCAAGATTGTCAATCTGGGCGAGGTTGATTCCATTGTGCGTGAGCTGGTACTGTTGAAGGTTAAGGCTCAAAAGGAAACCCTGTCAGATATTCGCAATATTGTAGATATTTTCCGGGGCAATATTGTAGATGTCAGCCCTGAAAATGTGGTTATCGAGCTTACAGGCTCCCGTAGCAAGATAGATGCAATCTGTGAAATGCTGGCTGAGTTCCAGATTATTGAGATTGCCAGAACTGGAGCTATTGCTCTGTCCAGAGGACCTATACCAGTAAAAAATATGTAAATTAAAATATTTTCTTGACTTTTTGCCATTAAATGATAAACTATTAGCAAAGGATAATTATTATCCATTGTGTATTTAGGTCGAGGAGGTAATATTATGGAATTGAAGGATTCAAAGACATTAGAAAATCTGAAGGCTGCTTTTGCTGGTGAGTCTCAGGCTCATACTAAGTATCAGTATTTTGCTTCTCAGGCTAAGAAGGACGGCTATGTGCAGATTCAGAATCTCTTTTTGGAGACTTCCAAGAACGAGAAGGAGCATGCCAAAATTTGGTACAAGCTGATTAATGATGGTGTAGGCTCCACTGAGGAAAATCTGAAGGCTGCTGCTAGCGGTGAGAACGAGGAGTGGACCTCCATGTATCCTGAGTTTGCCAAGACTGCCCGGGAGGAAGGTTTTGACAAGATTGCTCAGCTCTTTGAGGCTGTGGCTGCTATTGAGAAGGAACATGAGGAGCGTTACAAGATTCTGTTGGCCAATGTAGAGGCTGAGAAGGTTTTCAAGGCTGATGACACTGTTATCTGGCAGTGCTCCAACTGTGGCTATGTATGCACTGGCAAGGAGGCTCCAGAGGAGTGCCCTGTATGTGCTCATCCTAAGTCTTACTTCGTGGTTCTGGACGAAACCTACAAGAGATAATTTGAGATATACTAAAGGGGCTGTCGCAATGCGACAGCCCCTATTTTGGTGTAATTATTTCTTTTTGCTTTCATCCTTGGCTTTTGCCTTTTCCTCAGCATTTTTCTTCTTGGCAGCAGCCTTTTCGGAAGCTCGCTTTTCCTGCTCCCGCTTGGCGTAGTCCACACTAAAGCTGGCCATTTTGTGCTTAAGGCTCATCATAGGGTGTCTCAGCAGCATCCCCTTGCTGGAACTGGACATAATGGTCATAAATTCCTTGTTCTGCTTAGAGCCGAAGCACATAATCTCGCAACGGTCGCAGATTGGCTTGGTAATACCATATGGGCAGCGGTTAATCTTGGTCATAACGGTGGCCAGAAGGGCAGTACATTTTGGACAAAGCTTATCGCCGCTGGTGTTGTGATGCTTGTGGCAATATACACCGAAGGTCTTTTTAATATTGGTCTTTTCCTGAGGAATGGTATTTTTTACCTCAGGCTGTTTCTTTTTGGGTAAAAATCTGTCAAAAATGCTCATCTAACTTCTCCTTTTATGCGTCAGCATTATGCTGTGTTTATCTATCTATAAATTGTACTTTGAAATCTCTATAAATGCAAATTTTTTATTGCATTTATAGTTGGATAAGTCTATAATGCAAGTCATAGGTGTGCTAAAAAATACAAAGATGCAAAGACAGTGTACATTGAGGACGTATAGCACACCGCATTTGTACACTGCATAAGGAAGCCGCAAGGAACCTTATGAGAAGAATAGGAGTTGTTATGAAAAGCTTTCGTTTAACTGAAGAAGAAATGGAATATCTGGCAGACAGATATCCAACCCCATTTATGGTGGTGTCTCTGGATAGGGTAGAAAAAAATTATCGCTATCTCTGTGAGAAGTTACCTCGTGTCAAGGTATTTTACGCTATTAAGGCCAATTCAGAACCGGCGATTTTGCAGCGCATGGCTGCCCTTGGGTCGAATTTTGATGTGGCATCTATTGGGGAAATAAGGCTGCTGGCCTCTTTGGGAGTGCCAGGCAGTAGAATGATTTATGCTAACCCTGTGAAACCGGCCTGGGATATTGCTGAGGCGGCTAAGCTGGGGGTGGATAGATTTACCTTCGATGATGAAAGCGAAATAGAAAAAATGGCAGCAGCTGCTCCTGGTGCCCAGGTATTGGTGCGGGTACAGGTGGAGAATGATTCTGCGGTGATTAATCTGAACGAAAAATTTGGGGTGGTGCCTGACAAGGCATTGTCTCTTTTGCATAAGGCCAAGGAGGCTGGCTTGGTGCCAGCAGGTATTTGCTTCCATGTTGGCAGTCAGTCCTTGAAATCTGAAGCCTATGGCAGGGCTTTGACCTTGTGTCGGAGGCTCTTTGATGAGGCGGAGCAGCAGGGCATGAAGCTGACTGTGCTGGATATTGGCGGTGGTCTGCCTATTCCGGAGGCTGGACAGCCAGAGCCGGATTTGGATGCCATGACGGAGGAGATTCGCCGTCATCTGGACAGGCTGTTTCCAGAGGTGGAAATCTGGTCAGAGCCAGGCCGTTATATGTGTGGTACAGCGGTGAATCTGGTCACAAGGGTAATCGGCACCAAGGAGCGGAATGGCCAGCCTTGGTATGTGTTGGATGATGGTATGTATGGCAGCTACAATGGATTGGTTTTTGACCATTGGACCTACAAGCTGGAATTTTTCCAGCATGGTGTCAAGGTACCTTCGGTTTTTGTAGGGCCTAGTTGTGATTCCATTGATGTGGTGGCCAGGGATTATCCTGCTCCTGTCTTGCAGGTAGGTTCTTTGGTGCTTAGTCCGGAAATGGGAGCCTACAGCTCCTCGGCAGCCACCGGCTTTAATGGCTTCCAGCCAGCCAAAACCATTGTTTATGAGGATAATATAGGGGTAGCAGAAAATATCTCTGCTATGGCCCGCTGAATAATCTACAGGCTCTCTCATGGGGGCCTGTTTTTTGTGGAAAAAATATTTTGCTTAATTTCTTTTGATAATGTACAATAAAATGGATTGGGTAATTTTTTTATGCGGGAGAATAGGGCATGGCACTTTCAAATGACATAGATATGGATAAGCAGGGAGAAAAAATGCTTAGAGATGCCTTCCAAAATACTGTGGAGGCTATGGAAAACAGCAAGGGGCAGATTTACGAAATATACGAAAATACCAAAAGTGATGTGGAAGCTTCCACTGTAATGCTGAAGGAGCTGAAGGCGGAAACTCGCAAGCTGCAGGATGAGGTGGATATGCTGGTGCACTGTGAGCAACAGGAGAAACAGCGTTTGGTACAGGTTAGCAGTAATTTTGCTAATTATTCCGAGGACAAGATTCGGGAGAGCTATGAGGCTGTTAAGGATGTACAGGTAAGGCTGGCTCTGGCCAAGGAGAAGGAGTTTCAGTCCCGCCGTCAGCGGGATCGTCTGGAGCTGAGACTGCGGGGCATGGAGCAGACCTTGATGATGGCAGAGCGTTTGGCTACCAAGCTGGGTACAGTAGTTGGGTATCTTACCTCTCAGATTAGCAATGTGGTAGCCCAGATGGATGTGGCTTCCAAGAACAAATTCCTAGGGGTACAGATTATCAAGGCTCAGGAGGATGAGCGTCTCCGAGTCTCCAGAGAGATACATGATGGCCCAGCCCAGGAAATGGCTACCTTGGTTTATCAGGCTTCTATTTGTGAACGCTTGGTGGATACTCACCCAGAGGAGGCCAAGAAGGGCCTGCAGGAGCTGAGACGGCAGATTCGTCACTGTCTGGCAGATGTACGGCAGATTATTTTTGATATGCGGCCTATGTCCTTGGATGATTTGGGACTGGTGGCAGCCCTGCGGCAGCTTGTGGGCAAGCTGGCAGAGCGTAAAGGTCTGCAGGTGGATTTCAGTGTCAAGGGTAAGGAGTGTGTGCTGGAGAAGCACGTGGAGGTTACTCTCTTTAGAATCATTCAGGAGGCACTGGGTAATGTGCAACGCCACGCAGAGGTGGAGGAGTGCAATCTAAGGCTTTTGTTTACCAGAGGATGTCTGTCTATTCTGGTAGAGGATGCAGGCAAGGGCTTTGATGTGGAGCAAATGGAATATGCTAGAAAACGGGGCGATGGGGATGGTCATTTTGGCCTTTTGGGCATGGAGGAAAGAGTCAAGCTCATAGGAGCCTCCTTAAATGTTATTTCCAAGCCGGGAGAAGGCACCAAGGTACATATTAAGCTGCCTTGTCCGGTGGCGAGCTAATGAAAAAGAATAATAGACAGTTTACGGCACCGATTTCTAAGGCAATGGAAGCATATGCAGGGGACGGTGCCCTTGCTTTTCATACCCCCGGTCATAAGCAGGGCCTGGGGGCCCATCCTCTGTTAAAGAGACTGATTACAGAGGCAGGCCTGCGGCAGGAGGTTTCTCTTATGGAGGAGCTGGATGATTTACATGAGCCAGCAGGCTGTATCAAGGAGGCTCAGGAGCTGGCAGCAGAGCTGTGGGGCGCTAGGGAAAGCCTTTTTGTAATTAATGGCACCACTGGAGCTATTCAGGCGATGTTGGTGGGTACTCTGTCGCCGGGAGATACGGTGCTGGTGCCTAGGAATGTCCATCGTTCCATTATGGGGGGCATTATTCTGGCTGGGGCAGTGCCCATATACATTCAGCCAGAGATAGATACCCGCTTGGGTATTGCCATGGGACTAAGTGTGGCAACGGTTAAGCAGGCTATCAAGGAACATCCAGAGGCCAAGGCTCTTGTGGCTGTATATCCTACCTATTATGGTTTTTGCTGTGATTTACAGCGGATAGGAGAGCTGCTCCACGAAGCAAATATGCTGTTGCTGGTGGATGAGGCTCATGGTGCTCATTTACGCTTTGGCAAGGACTTGCCTAAGCAGGCTATAGAGCTGGGAGCTGATGTGGCGGCTCAGAGCACCCACAAGCTGTTAGGTTCCATGACTCAGACCTCTATGCTGCATATTGGCAGTAATAGGGTGGAGGCGGAGCGGATTCGGCAAGCAGCCAGTCTCCTGCAATCCACCAGCCCTAATCAACTGCTGTTGGCTTCTTTGGATATTGCTCGCTTGCAAATGGCTCAGGAAGGGGCACAGCGGGTAAATAGAGCTGTGGAGCTGGCTCAGTGGCTAAGAAAAAAAATCAATGAAATTCCGGGGCTGTACTGTCCTGGCAAGGAAATCTGGGCAGGTCAGAAAGCTGGTTCGCTGGTGGCTGGCGATGAGGACTTAGCAGATGTAGGGGCGGTGGCTTTAGATTGGGCCAAGGTAACGGTTAATCTGGCAGGGCTGGATATTTCCGGTCAGGAGGCAGAGCTGTTGCTGCGGCATCAGTGGAAGGTGCAGTGCGAGCTGTCAGATCCTGAGAATCTGCTTTTTATTATTTCCATGGCAGATACCCAGAGAGAGGCAGATAGATTGCTGCAGGTATTGCAGGAGCTGGCGGCTAAGCATCAGCGGACAATGGCAACAAAGACAGCCAATAAAGATGATTCTGGTATTGCGGAAGAGCAGGGGTGCCGGGGGGCGGATAATATCTGCCATATGGCTGATATGCCTGTGGCGGTTCAACGTATGAATCCTAGGGAAGCTTTTTTTGCTCCTATTAGGACTGTGGCGCTGGAAAAGGCCATTGGCTGTATTTGCGGGGAAACCATTGCCTTCTATCCTCCCGGGATTCCGGTTTTGTGTCCCGGAGAGGAGATTACAGAGGCCTTGGTGGAATACATTCGATTTTATCAGGCCCAGGGTATGCGCTTGTCTGGGGCTGTCGATAGCAGGCTGGAAACTATCAGAGTGTGTCAGAAGGCTGGCATACAGGATTGATTAGATTGTAAAAAGGATATGCCAAGGAGTGAACATATATATATGAGCAAGGGAAAGCTGATTACCATAGAGGCAGGAGATGGCTCTGGCAAGGCTACCCAGACCAAGGCCTTGTATGATAGGCTGTTGGCTGAGGGCTACCAGGTTCTAAAGGTGGAATATCCTGATTATCAATCTGAATCCTCCGCCTTGGTGCGAATGTATCTAGGTGGAGAATTTGGTCAGCAGGCAGAAAATGTCAGTGCCTATGGGGCATCTAGCTTTTTTGCGGTGGATCGCTATGCTTCCTATCTTTTGAAGTGGCGCCAGGCCTATGAATCTGGCTGGATTATTTTGGCGGATAGATATACTACCTCCAATATGGTACATCAGGCGGTGAAGCTGAAGGATCCTGCAGAGCGGGAGGAATTTTTGACCTGGCTGTGGGATTTTGAATTTGGCAGATTGCAGCTGCCGGTGCCAGATATGGTTATTTATCTGGATATGCCGCCGGAGATTAGCGATAGGCTGATTAATAGCCGGGCGGCCAAGGACAGCAGCCGAAAAAAGGACATTCATGAGAAGGATACCAGCTATCTCCATCATTGCCATAGGGCTTATAATGAGGTGGCTGAAAAATATGGCTGGGTTAAGATTAGCTGTGCCCAGCAGGGAAATTTGCGAACAGTGCAGGATATTCACGAGGATGTATATCAGGCGGTTAAGGAAATATTGAGGGACGAAAATGATTAAGGAAGTTTTAGTTGTTGAAGGAAAAATGGATGTAGTGGCCATAGACAAGGCTGTGGAGGCAGATTGCATTATTACAGAGGGGTTTAATCTCAAACCTCAGGCATTGGATTCCATTGCCAAGGCCTACCAGAAGCGGGGCATTATCATTATGACAGATCCAGATTCAGCAGGAGAGAGGATTCGTCGTTTTCTAACCAAGAGATTTCCGGAGGCCAAGCACGCCTTTATTCCCAAGGAAGATGCTACAGCCAATAATGATATAGGAATTGAGCAGGCTTCCCCCGAGGCCATTCGCACTGCCTTGGCCAAGGTAAGAACTATGGATTGGGAGCCAACCAACAATTTTACTGGAGCGGATTTGCTCAGGGCAGGGATTAGCGGTTCCCCAGCAGCCAGCGAGAAACGGGCCAAGCTGGGAGCTGTGCTGGGAATTGGCTATGCCAACGCAAAGACCTTTTTGCAGCGGTTGAATCACTACGGTATTACTCGTCAGGAGTTTCAGCAGGCTGTGGCAGAGCTGGAGAAATAAAGGAGTAGAGATATATGACAGATACTATAAAAACCACCCATCCGGTAATCGCCAATCCCCAGGTTACCAGGCATATTATGAAGGCCTTTAACCTGAGAGCGGCCAAGAAGCTGGGACAGAATTTCCTGGTGGATGCAGGTATTGTTCAGGGAATTGTGGATGCAGCCGGGGCAGGGCCGGAGGATAATATCTTGGAGATTGGGCCAGGTATTGGTACTTTGACTCAGGGACTGGCAGAATCTGGCGCCAAGGTAACTGCAGTGGAGCTGGACAAGAAGCTGCCAGCAGTGTTGGCCCACACGCTGGAAGGCTATGATAATGTTACCATTGTGCCGGGAGATATTCTCAAAGTGAATATTCCTGAGCTGATGGGGAACAAACCCTTTAAGGTGGCAGCCAATCTGCCTTACTATATTACCACTCCGATTTTGATGGCTTTGCTGGAACAGCATTTGCCAATTTCCATTCTGGTTACTATGGTGCAAAAGGAAGTGGCCTTGAGAATGATTGCCCAGCCAGGCAGCAAGATTTATGGTGCTCTGTCTGTGGCAGTACAGTATTATACCAGGCCTCATATTGCCTTTGATGTGCCGCCTCGTTCCTTTATACCAGCCCCAGAGGTGGATTCCGTGGTTATTGTCTGTGATGTGCGGGAGAAGCCAGCGGTGGAGGTAAAGAGTGAGAAAATGTTCTTCCGAGTGGTTAAGGCGGCCTTTGGCCAGCGGCGGAAAACTATAGCCAATGCCTTGAAGGGAGCAGGCTTTCAGCAAGAGGATATTAAGGCGGCTTTTGACAAATGTGGTTTGGACAGCGGTCGTCGAGGAGAAACCTTCTCCTTGGAGGAATTTGGGATTTTGGCAGATGCCTTTGTCCAGAAATAAGGGCTTTGGCAGATGCAGATAAATTTGGTAGATAATTCGTTAAAAGGAGAGATTCACATGGCAAAGGTGGAGTATGCACCTCAGGGTGTGTGTGCCCGTTTGATGAAATTTGAGGTAGAAGATGGCAAGCTGCACAATCTTAGAGTGCTAGGTGGCTGTAACGGCAATTTGCAGGGTATCGGCAAGCTGACTGAGGGCATGGAGCTGCAGGAGATTGTGAGCAGGCTGGAGGGGATTCGCTGTGGTGCCAAGGCTACCTCCTGTCCGGATCAGCTGGCCAAGGCTTTGAAGCAGTATCTGGAGGAGGCTGGGGAGCAATGATCTTCGACAATCATGCCCATACAGAGTTTTCTTCTGATTCCCAGATGACCTTGCAGGAGGCCATAGAAGCCAGGGAGAAGTTAGGGATAGGTCTGACTCTGACAGAGCATTTTGATTATGACTATGTTAATACCAAAAACTATAAGGATATGGATTTCAGATTTGGGCCTAGTGAATATTGGCAGCAGTATGGCAGTCAGCGGGGCGGGAATCTGCAGCTAGGAGTAGAGGTAGGTATTACTGATACCTGCTTGAAGGCCAATCAGGAATTTGTGGCTCAGGCTCCCTTTGATTTGGTCATAGGCTCCATACATATCATTGATTTAATGGATTTGTATTATGAGGATTTTTATCAGGGCAAATCCAAGGAAGAGGCCTATGGAATCTATTTGCGGGTAATGGCTCGGGAGCTGGCAAGACATTCCTATGTTGATGTGCTGGGGCACATTGATTAAATGGGAGCCGCATACTCGTGACTTTAGTCGTGAGTTAGGCGACCAAGCTAGTCAGCGCATATAGAAATATGTGCGTAGAGATAGATGCTCAAAATCTATCCAATACTACTCGAACTGCTGGAAACTCCTAAAGATAGCAGAACTACAACGCAAGGATGAAACAAGCCTAGACGTGAATGTGGCGAAAGCGGAAAAAATCTGCTATATGGCATAAGGTTAAAGCCTAAGTGCTAAAGAATGGACAATCAGCAACTAAGCTCCGAATAGGAGAAAGCTCAACGACTATTCCTCCTGAGGGAAGTACCGCCAAGTGGCGGGAAGTGGGTAGACCGTAACAGGCAAGGCTGACGGACAAGATATAGTCTGTGCTTGCGTGAAAATGCAAGAAGTTCATAAGAGAACTGCCGAGAGGGTAGCGGCTTTCGGTGAACGACAATCTCCCAAATACGACTAAAATAGAATCCTATGATTCTTACATATGTTATTGCCAAATCCATGAAAATCACGGATTGAAATTGAATCTACCGATTGTATGTGCTATAATTATAGACATAGAGTCTGTGTTGCATTCAAGGACAGAAAAGAAGTGATTGACATGGAAAAGGCATTTAAATTTAGAATATATCCGAATAAGACTCAACAGGTTTTATTGCAAAAGACCTTTGGTTGCACTAGATACATCTATAATTATTTTCTTGCTAAGAGGATTGAGCTGTACAAGCAGGATAAATCCAGTATGTCATACAATCAATGCTCCAAGGAGCTTACAGTCCTAAAGCAGGAACTTACATGGCTAAAAGAACCTGACAAGGATGCCTTGCAAAAGTCCTTAAAGGATTTGGATGTAGCGTACAAGAATTTTTTTGCTCGCCCCGAAGCTGGCTTTCCAAAGTTTAAGAGCAAGCACGATAGGCACAAGTCCTATCGCACAAGCTACACGAATGGAAATATCAAGTTCTTGGTGAAGAAGATTCAGCTTCCCAAGCTGGGCAAGGTCAAGATAAAGGACAAGCGAACGCACCTTGAAGGCAGGATTCTCAATGCGACAGTTTCGCGAGAGCCAGATGGCAAATATTATGTTTCCATCTGTTGTACTGATGTCCCCATGGTAGCCTTAGAGACAGTAAATCACAATGTCGGCATAGACCTAGGACTGAAGGAGTTTGCCATAGCCTCTGACGGCACGAAGTATGCAAATCCTAAATATTTGGCTAAATACTTGAAACGGTTAAAGTTTTTGCAAAAGAGCCTGTCCCGAAAAACAAAGGGCAGCTCAAACAGGAACAAGGCTAGAATCAAGGTAGCAAGATTGTATGCAAAGATTACCAATCAGAGAAGGGATTTTTTGCAGAAGCTGTCTACAGAGCTGATAAGAAACAATGATATGATATGCCTTGAAGATTTGCAGGTCAAGAATATGGTCAAGAACCATAAGCTGGCACAGGCGATTTCGGATGTTTCATGGTCTGAGTTTGTCAGGATGCTTAGCTACAAGGCAGAATGGTATGGGAGGAAGATTGTCAAAATAGACAAGTTCTTTCCATCAAGCCAAATTTGTAACTGTTGTGGTCATAAACATTCTGAAACCAAGGATTTGTCAGTGCGAAAATGGGCTTGTCCGCAATGCGGAACTGTCCATGATAGGGATGTAAATGCAGCTATAAATATTCTAAATGAAGGACTCCGAATAGTTGGATTATAACATATACAAGAACCGTAGGAACTACGGGGATAGCCCAGTGTATCTGAATCCTAATGGATTCTTGGCTGGGAACCCCGCGACTTTAGTCGTGGGAGGTTCAGTATATCTGCCGTTATGCTCCTTATGAGGACAAGAATATCATCTATGGTCAATTCCATGAGGAAGTGGATGCTGTGCTGAGAACAGCCTTGGAAACTGATACGATTATGGAATTGAATACCCGCCGTCTGGGGGACAAGGAGGCAGCGGAGAAGCTGCTGCCTATCTATCAGCGTTATTATGCTCTGGGAGGACGGTATGTATCTCTTGGCTCTGATGCTCATACAGCTCAGAATATCGGCATGAATTTCCAAATAGCCTTGGAGCTGGCAGAGACTGCTAAACTGCAGCCTGTTACCTTTACCCAGCGCAAAATGCAGCTTTGCAAATAAGGGCAATAAAAAAACAGCGGGGATTGCCTCAATGTTATTAAGTTAAGCCCAAATCGTCAAATTAGTCCCCTCTTCATTTTTGGAGGGGGCTTTTTTGTTGTATGTATGCAGAGGACATTCAACGAGGAAAGCAAAAGCCATTTAGGCACAGCGACTTGATGAAGGCGTGATTGACACTATAAATCCCAGAGTTTATAATTGAAACATAAATATTTAGGATTAAAAGGAGTACCATTATGACAATCTCCGAACAGATAAAGATTCTGTGCGTCAGGAACAACATAAGCGTATCTGAGCTGGCACGGCGTCTCGGGACATCACCACAGAATTTCAACGGGAAAATGCAGAGAGAGTCCTTCTCGGTTGTTGACATGGAGCGTATTGCTAAGGTCACGGGGACAACATTCCGAAGAGAGTTTGTTTTAAGTAATGGAGAAACTATATGACGGAATATGGAGAATACCACTCGAACCATGATGTCATCGCCCTGCTCTCTGTGCAGAGGGGCTGGGCATCAGGCTGAAGAAGGCGGTACTGAATGTGGTCATTGGTCAGGATTCCGAGCCTGCCTGAGTAAGGCCATGAAAGTCAGAGTATCGCGATTTCTCAGAAGTCAAAGGAGGGTGCCTTTATGGATGGCATAATGGATACGCTTGAGCAAGCTACCAAGAAATTACACGGTAAAAGGTATCAGTCACATAAATTCTGCTATGATACGGCAAACAACTCCGTCATAGAGTATGACGCCGACCAAGAGGTGAACTGGAAAGAGTACGGGGAAACTGAACATTTCACTAAGCCCAGAGACCTGACTGCCACCAAACAGAAATTGGCAGGTCAGGAATCATGGTTCAAATATTTTCTGGACGGGTCGAGACATACCTACAAAGTCGATGATATGTCTTTGGGGAAGAATGTATATCCCATACTGGCTGGACAGGTGGGAATTAGTTGCTGCCGTCGTGACGGAAAGAAGATGCAGCAGGAGTTCTTTGACCGCAAACTGGTTATGTCCGTCCCTAATAGTGCATTGCCATCTGAATTCGATAAGATTGATGACGCTCTCAAGCTGAGGGACAAAATAAACAAAAGCGAAAAATTGGTCGTAGCACGAAAGAAATTCAAAAACGAAAATTTATCCATAGACGATATAATCCCCTATAATCTCGACTTGGACGCCAAGTATGAGAGCAAGGGTATCGCAAAAATCCAAGATTACATGATAGAGCAGGAAAAGAACGCCGTTATCAGTCTGGTCAAAGCGAACAAGGTCAAAGCAGGAGCATATCTCATAAAGGATGGCTCTCTGGAATATAAGGCTGTTGAAAATCACAGCATGAACCTGTCCGAAGCTAAGATGAAGCATTATTACCAATATGTAATAGGCGTCTCGAAATCATTCAACCCGACCAAGTGCTATGTAAAGGGTGGCGGCACTAATTCAAGCATAATAGCTGGATTACGGAAAAATGAGCGTACTCCAGCATATTGCTATGAATCAAAGATTTCGGGTGAAGGCGTCTCGTTTTGTGTATGGTACTTGCGAATAAGGGACAGTAAATACACGCACAATGTTTTTGATGGGATTATCAAAATCGAAAAACTCATACAGGAGAATGAGGTCAAGCATGGGGTGAGCACCGACCTGATTGATATGCTGTCAGCTTTCTTGCTGAAGGAAGCCAATCCTGTATGCTATGGAAATGACAGTCGATGGGCAAACCACTTATACCCCATATATGTAACAGAAACCTATGCTAAGAGCAAATATATGAGCAACGGCTTATTTTTAAGCCTGTTTTAAGGAGTGTTGGAAATGCCAGAATCAATCGGAAAAGTCATAGCGACAGAGAAAGTTCCTACGACTATTGATACTTTCTATTTTTGGACGCAACCAGAGATGATACTGCATCCCTTTGATGTGGTCAAGGTAGACCACTTGAACAATAGTACCACCTTTGGTGTTGTCGAAGAAATATCCCATATTACGGATTCTGCGAGTTTCCTGTCCAGCTTTATCTCCAACGATTTCGGGGACGCTGAAATAGAAGATACTACCTTCAGGATTGGCATGAACTGCGTGAAAGCAAAGGTTGTAGGAAATACAAAGCATATTGATTCTCCAGTATTGAGCAACACCAAGGTATATCTGGCCTCCAGAGAGGAAGTAGAAAAGGCACTGGGACTGGATAATATAAAGAACCCCGTATGCTGCGGTTTCCTTGAAATGTACGAGGACGCTGGGGAAAAGATAACCATGCCTGTAAATATCAATTCCGATTTCCTGATTGGCCCAGAGGGAGCACATCTTAATATTTCGGGTATTTCTGGCTTGGCAGCCAAGACTTCTTATGCTATGTTCCTGTTGAAGTCCATACAGGACAAGTATATAAAGCAGGCCGAAGAACAAGCCGAAAATGAATACGATGATGGCGTTGCCTTTGTCGTCTTCAATGTCAAAGGCAAGGATTTGCTGGCTATAGACGAGATGAATGATTTCGAGAACAAGGACGACAAAAGGAAAGCTGTCTTGAAGGAGTATGAGGACTTGGGGCTGACCACCAAACCATTCCAGAACGTGACCTACCTGTACCCCGCTTCCAATAACAAAACCAAGAACAGCCATGTGGATAAAGACCTGTTCAGCAAGCAGAAATCGAAGAATAAAGCCTTTGAGTACAAATTCGACTTCGAGAAGGACAAACAGAATCTTGATTTGATGTTCGCCAATATTGATGACCCGAATCAGACGATGGACGCCATCATCAACTACATTGTCAGTGGTCAGGGGAAATTCGGCAGCATCACGGAATGGAACCGCTTCATTGCGGTTATTGAGGAGATGGGAAAGGCTGGCAACGTCAGCAAAGACAAGGAGATTCCTGTGATGAGCTGGCGTAAGTTTGCCCGCATGATAAAGAAGTCCATCTCCCATAACTGCTTGTTTGGTGCTGTACACGAAGACGATAACGAGGTTCGTATAGCTGACAAAATCCAGAAAATCAAGGCGAACGATGTATATGTCGTAGACATGGCAAAGCTCGACTCCAATATGCAGGCTTTTGTTTTCGGTAACACGGTTCGGGAGATAATGGACTACCAGTTGGGAGAAAAAACAGATGTTTTTGAAGATGGACGTAAGCCCCCGTCTAGAATCATTATCTTCATAGACGAGTTGAATAAGTACGCTTCTACGGAGACCCCTAAGAACTCCCCGATTATCCGTCAAATTTTGGATATAGCTGAGCGTGGTCGCTCCTTGGGTGTGGTTCTGTTCGGAGCAGAACAGTTTATGAGTGCTATCCATACAAGGGTAACAGGCAACTGTGCCGCATTTGCTTATGGACGCACCAATGCCATCGAAGTATCGAAGACGAACTATAAATATATTCCCAAGGTTTATCAGAGCATGATGACAAGGCTTAAACCAGGCGAATATATAGTGCAGAGCTTCAGCTTCAACTCGTTGCTGCATATAAAGTTCCCCTTACCGATTTATAGACAATTTAAGTAACAGGATGTGTGAGCATGGCAAAGATAGGAAAAAATGTGCTTGAGAATTTGACTCAGGCCATGTATGACGATTCCCGCATTGTATATCGGGAATATATACAGAACTCTTCTGACCAGATTGATATTGCAACAAACAACCAGTCTTTCCCAGACGAAGATTTGCATATTGTTATCCAATTAGATAAGAAGCATAGGAACATCTTCATCGAAGATAATGCGAATGGTATCCCTGCCAACGAAATTGAGAAACGTCTAGCTAATGTGGCTGATTCCGAGAAAATCCAAGGAGAGTCCAAGGGATTCCGAGGGATTGGACGCTTGGGTGGCATTGGCTACTGCAAAGAGCTGCGATTTGTCACCTCCTATTATGGCGAACCTACACAGACAACGATGATTTGGGACGCGACAAGACTTAGGGCTATCATAGGAGATTCTTCAAACCATGATACTGCGGAACAGGTTTTGGATAAGATTATTAGCTATGAAGAAACGCCTTGCGACAAGGATAAGCATTTCTTTAGGGTAGAAATGCTGGGAATCAATGCTGAAAATGACAGGCTGCTCGACGAGGACGATGTGAGCCAATACATATCCGAGGTTGCACCTGTCGATTATACTGAACCATTCTGGTTCAGACCAGACATTGAACGATTCGTAAAAGAACATGCAGACGAAATCCCCCCTATAAACACATACAAGGTATTTATCAGACATGATGACGGCGATTTAATAGAAATCAGAAAGAATTATACCAATCACATCTACAAAGTGAATAATGGGCATAAAACTCAGGTTGACACCCTGAATGGTATTCATGCGGACATTATCAGAGATGATAATGGTCAGCCTATCGCATGGATATGGTATGCCATTTCTTCATTCAAGGCCCAAATAAATGCAGTCGGCAATCCAATGCGGGGGCTGAGACTACGCCAGTTCAATATCCTCATCGGCAACAGGGAAACATTATCGGAAAGTCCCAAGTTTTTCAAGGAGCCTCGTGGCAATGGCTATTTTATAGGTGAAGTCCATACAATAGCCAATAAAAACCTCCGCCCTAATGCTCGAAGGGACTACTTCAACGAGAGCAATGAGGTCAAAGACCTTGAATATGCTTTACGAAAGTACATTGCTGATAATTTGGACGGGCTATATAAAGATGGCAGTACAATTAACAGCGGTTATGATAAGCTGGAAAAATACAGTGAGCTACAGAAAAAGGTCAATGAGAAAAAGAAAAAGGGATTCTCTTCATCTACCGAAGAAACCAAATTAAAAAAAGAATTGGTAAATGCAAAAGAGAAAGCGGAAAAGGCAATCAAGGATATTGTCCGCATAGAGAACAAGTCCAAGCAGTCGGACGTATCCGCTCTTTCCAAACTGGTAAAAACAGTTACAGATGAACGCAAAATAGACTTAGAAAAAGTGAAAGAACGGCTGGAGAAGGACGTTCCTATTATTGAAGAGCCAGATTCCAAGAAGGATAAGGAAAAGCCAAAAGTAGAGCATAAACCACTCGACAAAACAAAAAAGAAGCCGAAACTTCTGGTGGATGAACTCAGCAATTTGAACAAAAGCGAACGGAAATTAGTTTCCAAGATATATGATGTTATCCACAAAAATATGATTTTTGATGAAGCCGATTCTTTGATACAAAGAATTCAGGAGGAACTGAAAAAGAATAATGTCTCGTAAAGTATTACTGATTGAACCTAACTACAAAAACAAATATCCCCCTATGAGCTTGATGAAGCTGGCAACATACCACCGCAGATTGGGTGACGAGGTTACTTTTTATAAAGGGAATGACGTTGATTTTGCTGTCAACGAGACAATGAAACTGACCATATCAACGCTTTATAACAATGACAGGACAGTTAATTGGAACGCTCATTGGGATGACATAGCCTTATACCTAAGGAAAGGGAGTCGAGAATTACTAGAAACTTTATATGATTTATCATACACGCCTTTGGTAAAGAAGACCTTAGAATCATATCGCAGGTATTATCATAACAAGATGTATTTGAAAAACCCGCAATGGGACAGAGTATGCGTTACAACGCTCTTTACCTTCTATTGGGCTAAAACCGTAGACGCCATAAATTATTATAAGCAATTCTGTAAAGACCCAGACCAAGTTTTTGTAGGCGGCATATCTGCGTCGGTAATGCCACATGAGATGGAACAGGAAACGGGGATAAAGCCTATCGTTGGTTTGCTGGACAAAGGCGGTGAGCTGGATGACAACGATATTATCATCGACAAGCTGCCGCTCGACTACTCCATACTGGAGGAAATCGACTACAAGTATCCAGAGCATGATGGCTATTATGGCTATATGACCAGAGGTTGCGTTAATAAATGTGCTTTTTGTGTAGTTCCTAAATTAGAGCCAACATATCAGACTCATATTTCCATCAAGGATAAAATCGAGGATACCAGAGAAAGATTCGGCGAGAAAAGGAATTTGTTGTTGCTGGATAACAATGTGCTGGCTTCAGCCGACTTCGATAATATCATCGAAGAGATAAAGGAATCGGGATTCACCAAAGAAAATAATTATATTGCCCCTGATTATTATGCGGTAGCGATAAAAAATATTCGTGATGGCTATAATATCCCCGCTTATATCAAGAGTCTGCGAAAGCAATATGACTTGCTGTTAAAGAAAACCGCCGATATTGATGACAAAAAAGAAATCATAGATGTCTTGAGCGATAATGACCTCGATGATATTCACACCATGACGGTTGAAAACATATTGGCAGTTGATGATTTCTTTGCCCCTAAATTCGAAAAGATATACAAGAACAAGCCCAAGGCAAGATATGTAGACTTCAATCAAGGCATTGACTCGCGGCTCATCAATGAGGAGAATATAAAGAAACTGGCAGAGATACCAGTTCGCCCTCTTCGTATAGCTTTCGACCATTGGAAACTGCGGGACGTCTATGAGAAATCGGTGAGGCTGGCTGCTGAACATGGAATTACCCATTTGTCGAACTATCTTTTATATAACTTTAAGGATAAACCCATCGAGTTGTATTACAGGATGAAGAAGAATGTAGACCTTTGTGATGAATTGGGGATTAGCATATACTCATTCCCCATGAAGTACCACCCCATTCAAGACCCTAAGTATTTCAGGGACAGAACTTATCTGGGAAAGCATTGGAACAGAAAGTTTATCCGCTCTGTTCAAGCTATATTGAATTCCACAAAAGGAAAGATAGGCAGAGGAAAATCCTTCTTTGATGAAGCATTCGGCAAGGATGATGAAGGTTTTTGGGAACGGATGTATATGCCAGAGGCTATGATAATCTATCGTTTCTACTATAAGGAGAATGGTTTGGAACCTGAATGGTGGGAAGAATTTAGAAGAGTATCTAATATATCATCAGCAAAGAAACAGCAATTAGAGGAAATCATAGGTGCCAATGACTTCAGTAATATAGAGTCCCTGACATCAGACGAGGATATTCTGCGGGTTCTGCGTTACTACACCATCACTCGTGATGACTTTGAATCAAATAAATAACAAAAAAGCACTCATTCTCTTTTATAGAGAGCGAGTGCTTTTTTATGGGAAAATATTTACTTCTCGGTGGTATCAGAGAAACCAATCTTAGCCATCAGCCCGTCTACCTTCGCCATGAGGGCATTGTAGGCATTCTTGACTTCGGAAAGGCTGGTCTCCAGAAGGGTGTTCTTCTTGGAAAGCTCCGAGACTTCCCCTTTCAAGGATTCGTTGCTCTCGTTGAGCGTTTCAATCTTGTCCTTGAGCTGTTCCTCGTTCATCTGGTCAATCTCAGAGACTTTGCCGAACTTCGTGGAAACACCAGCACCAATCGTATTCTCGCTGCTTCCAAAGGAGCCAGAGACAGAAAACATGGTCTTAGGGTTGGGGCGATAGAACGCACCGACCGCCATTGCTGTTTCGCTTTTGTAGTTGCCTACGGCAGCGGATACAGAAATCTTGTCATTGTGCTCAAATTCAAGAGGGTGCAGATTTGCCATGGCAGCGGAGCCAGCACCGACCTGATTGATATTGTGTTGGAGTTCTTCTCGGGTATGCCAGAGCTGACGACCGTTCACGGCATCGAGGCTGTTCGGGGAGATTTCGCCGTCTGCGACGTTGCAGATTTTATGGTTATTGGCGTTGATACCGTCTTTGTCGATGTAACGTTCATTGCCGACATTGAAGGAGCGTCCATAAATATCGCCGTCTACCTTGGCATCGCCCTTGGTGTGGCTATCGCCGTCGATAGTCTGGTTTCCATGAGTTACGGAGTTGCCGTCTGTTTCGAGGTTTCCTTTGATATGTACGTCCTTATCGAAGGTCGCATTGGCTTTGAACTCGGAGGTGGCATTCACGGTCAGCTTGTCCGTGGCATTATCTCCTAGCGTCGTGTTGCCCTTGACATTCAGGTCTTTATCGACGGTCTGGCTGCCATGCACCGTGGCATTACCGTCAGTTTCAGAGTTGCCCTTCACATGGAGATTTTTGTCAATAGTCTCGGAGCCATGAACTGTCACATCCTTATCGAATTCGGCGTTATCCTTGACGTGGAGTGTACCATCAACAGTCTCATTCCCGTGTACAGTCAGGTTCTTGTCAACAGTTTCGTTGCCTTTTATGTGGCTGTCACCGTCTACGGTCTGGTTTCCATGAATATGAGAATCCCCGCCAACGTCCAGAGAACCATCTATCCGCTCATTGCCATGTACGGTGAGGTTTTTGTCGATTTCCGTATCGCCGTGCAGGTGTGTTTTACCGTAGATTTCCAAATCGCCCTTGCCATGGATATTTCCGCCTGCGGTGATACCACCTGTTGTGGTGATTCCGCCGTCAACATGAATATCTTTTGTTTCCATGGGTTTGTTGATGATGATGGTGCCACCCGTGGTATCAATGCCCGAGTTCTTGATTTCGTTCTTGGCAAGGTCTCGAATGACCTGCTTGCCCGCCTAGTTGATATTATTCATGGAGATATTGGCTTTGCCTTTGGCAACCTCGTCTGTGTATGTTTTGGCGTACGTTTTCGCAGCGTCGGTTACAATATCCGTATATGATTTGGCGTTACTTTCGGCAGTATTCGCCTTATTTGTAGCGTCCGCTTTTGCGGCAGCTTCGGCAGCATTCGCCTTATTCGTGGCGTCAGCTTTTGCTCGATTTTCGGCTTCCGCCAGTTTTTGATTGGTGTATGCGTTGGCGTTGCTTTGAGCCGTATTTGCCTTGTTCTGGGCGTCGGTCTTAGCTCGATTTTCAGCAGCGGAAATGTCCCCTGCAACGGTGTTTTTGATAACCTGTTTACCTGCGTCGGTGATGTTGTTGAGAGAGACATTTGCTTTGCCTTTAGCTACATCATCAATATATTTTTTGGAAACCCCTTCTTTTTTAAGGATTTCTTTAGTAGCTCCTTCGATAGTAGACGATGAAAGTGGTGTCTTGACAAAATATATACTACCATTATTAAATCCCCCGTCCGAGTCATATATTTCATAGGAAGAGCCTGCTGCTATAGGTACTGTTGTGGATGACCAATCAGCATAATTGTATGCTATTTCTTTTCCATCGACAATTACGTGCATGTCGTCAACGTCTCCACTGCCAATTAGCAGGAATCCGTCTTCAGGAGCAACTCCTTTTACATAATTGTCTACACCTTGGTACACATGACCGTCCCCGAGACTTCGTTAATAGGAATGTATTGAAACGCAGCCTCAGCCTTACTCATACTTTCCAAAGCCCACTCCGTAGGGCTATTGTCCATTGTGACCGAAATGGCATTTAATCCCATTACCGCCAACATGATTGCGGTTTTCTTTCTTCTACGCATGAAAAATCATCCTTTTTCTTCTAAATACTTATTCTCTGAGGCTGAATTCTAGCTTCTGAGCCTCATTGCTCTAAGCATAGCAAACGTTTTTTAAGGTTTTTTGTATCCAGTGCCCCGATTTCAACATAAAGATTGACCACGTGCTATAGTTATATTATGAACGGTTCATGTAAACGATAAATCAGGAAGGAGGTATTGACCGTCATGCCAGAACGCAAGTCGAACGCAATGGATGCCCTCAATACCTCCATTTCCCATATAACGGAGAACATCGACTGTTACAGGAAACAGCCGTAGGACTTCGCCCGCAAAAGCAAACTGCCGTTTGATAAGCTCGTAAAGGTTATGCTCAATATGCAGGGTAACAGCCTCAACGCCGAATTGCAGGAAGCATTCCCTGAACTTTCCGAGAGAATAACTACCTCTGCTTATGTTCAGGCAAGAGATAAGCTGTCCCTGCCTGTCTTTGAGGATTTGCTGTCTCATTACAACCAGTCTGCCCCGAAGAAACTGTTCAACGGGAAATACCGCCTGTACGCTATTGACGGCTCGGACTTCACTACGCCGTGGAATCCGCAGTCGGCTTTTGTCGTGGACACGAACAAAAGGAACGGAGCGTTTATCAAACCGTTCTGCCAGATTCATGCCAACATTATGTACGACATAGCGTCTCGTCAGTATATGGATTGCGTATTGCAGCCTAGAAACTCCTGGGACGAAAGAAACGCTGCCCTGAAGATGATTAGCCGTTTGTCCAAAGACAACCCGTTCATAATTATCATGGACAGGGGCTATGAGAGTTTCAACTTAATCGAGACACTGAACCGCACGGAAAACTGCCATTATGTACTTCGGGCGAGAACGAATGGCATCAAAGAAATCAACTATCTTCCCGATGAGGAGTGTGACATGGAGATTGCTATTCCTGTGACTACTTCGCATACAGAATATCTGAATAAGCGGGCTAATGGAGAACCAGTCTATAAAATCAACGCACCCAGGCGACACATTAAAGAAACCCGCTCCCCAAAAACAAGAACTCAACGATGGGATTTTGAGGACGCCTGTACAATCACGTTCCGCGTCGTAAAGTTCCTCATAAACGACCCCGACACTGGTGACGACGCCTGGGAGATTCTGATTACGAACCTCAGCAGGTTTGAATTTTCTATTGCCCAAATGAAAGAGATTTACCACATGCGTTGGGGTATCGAAACGAGCTTTCGAGATATGAAATATTCCCTCGGTGGTATGCACTTCCACAGCAAGAAGGACGAAGCTGTTCAGATGGAGATTTACGCACATCTTATCATGTTCAATGCCGTGGCGAGGAATGTCATTGCGGCTTGGGAATGGGAAGCAGCTAAGGCGGAGACAGCAAAACAGTCTGAGGAAAATGCAGAAAATTCTACTATCAAAAAAGACGTCGAGAAAGATACTAAATATCTATATGCCATTGATTTCAAGATGGCGTGTCTGTCCACCCGCAGCTTCTTTAGGCTTTATCGCAACGAGCCGATAACAAAGCTGTACGAGGAACTACTCAAATACAAGCAGCCCATTCGTCAAGGACGGCAGGACGAGCGGAATATTAAGACAAAGTCTGCCGTTGCCTTTGGTTATCGGGTGGCGTAGCCACACTGCAACTTAACAGGAAAGTATTTTAGGGGAGTCCGAGATATTGGGACTGCCCTGTTTGGTGTGGCAAAATTCTCCGGATTTTCGGTGGTTATGCCTCATTATCGGGGTTGGAGTGGAAGAATATAGCCCCCAAAAAAACAAAAAGAAGCCTCCCATGCTTGGACTTGGTTTTATCCATACATGGGAGACTGTTTTAACGTCTTAACTTAATGGCTTATGGGTATAAGAAAGAGGTCAGAATAAATCTGACCCCTAACTTAATGACAGCGGGGATTGCCTCGCTGTTTTTTTGTGCAGATTATTTTATTGGTTCTCCAGCAATAGTACGGACGGATTGTATTTCAAGTGATAGCCCAGGGCGGTTAGCTCAGAGCCATCCAAGATAGATTCAATAAAACCAGGTTCCTGTTGGCTGACCTCCAGAGTAACGGGGGTATCCAGCAGGCGGCGATTGCTGTCGGTAAAAAGAATTACCTTGGGGTACCGAGTCATTCCAATGGTGGTGGATTTGACAATAGCAAATCCAAGGGCAGTTCTCAGTACCGTGCCTACTGGGAACAGAGCAACATGGTTAAAGAACAGGTCCAGAAGCAATGGATCAAATTGCTTGCCGGAGCATTTGGTCATAATCTTGTAGGCAATATGAGGTGAATAAGCCTTTTTGTATGGCCTCTGGGTGGTGAGAGCATCATACACATCTGTAATGGCCACAATGCGGGCAAATTCAGAAATCTGCTCCTCTACCAAATGATTTGGATAGCCATGCCCATCAAGGTGCTCGTGATGCTGGTAGGCAATATCCGCAATGGCTTTCATATTCAGATTGCTGTCCTTAGTATTGATCAGCCGCAGATAGCCCCACTCAGGATGATGGCGAATCAGGGTAAACTCATCATCAGATAAAGCCGTGGTCTTGTTGAGAATCTTGAGGGATACATCCAGCTTGCCAATATCGTGAAGCAGGGCACCTGCCGTGAGAGTCATTAAATCCTTTTTAGAATAATGGCATAGCAGGCCCAGCATGGCAGAAAGAGCTGCCACATTAACGGAATGGGCAAAGGTATAATCGTCATAAAGTCGGATATCCGTAATCTGCACCAGATTTTCCGGCTTTTGAATCAAATCCTCAATAATGGATTCAGAGGTTGAAAGCAAAGGGGGTATATCCAGTTGGTCATTCTGCTGTAGACGGCAGTAGGTATCAAATACCTGATGGATAGCCGTTACCCTGGTTTCCTCCTTGATAATATCCTCTGGTGGTGCCAGGGGTAAATCTGGATCCAGAGAGGTAATAGTTACCTTGGAAATACCAATTTTCCGCAGGCTGTTTATATACTGTCTGCTTAATTTGGTACCTCGAGTGAGGTAGCTGGCTCCTTTTTCGTTGTAGATACTCTGGGCTGTAACCATTCCTGGTTTTAATTTATTTATGGGTAATCTAATCATGGTATAATATCTCTTTCAGAAACTACAAATCATGCATTTATATCATATCACATGCTTATAAGCGTTGGAGAATATGCTGTATTCTCCTATAGGCAGGCATTTTCTTTTCAATTCATCATCCATGCCATCCGCCAGATTATATACATGGACAGCAAGTTCTAATTTGTCTGACTGAGTTTCAAAGGCATCGCTTAGCTTCAATGTTTGCTGCTCAAAGGATGTGATTCATTACTCATGAAATGGCAAAAAACAGTATCGCGAATTTTTCTGTTTGTCATATAATCCCACTTTCGCATAAGAAAACATGTTTCTAATTTAATTATAACATAGGAAAAGATACTAGGCAATTGAATTTATTTGTTAATTAGGAAAAAGGGGGATATTCCTTGCGACAGCTACCGCCTTTTGATATACTAGGGAAAGGTTTAGAAGATTCGTTTGTGATTGTGTGGAAAAGAGGAGTTTGAAAAGATGCGAGTTAGGCGCAGGCGTCGTCGTAATCTGACCAGAGTATATATTCTGGCGGTAATATTGGTGGTAATTGTAACAGGAGTTGTGGCTGCTAATTGGTTTGGTAGTCAGGAAGTCGCGGAAAATATAGAGACTCAGTCAGGGATTCAGAAGTCAGATAATTATCTGCATATTATGGTTATGGGTGTGGATCGCCGTAATGATGATGCAGGCCGCAGTGATACCCTGATGGCAGTTACTGTAAATAAGGATGCAGGAACAGCCCAGATTTTGTCCCTGCCTAGAGATACCAGAGTACAGATTGAAGGCAATGGTTACGACAAGATTAATCATGCTTATGCCTATGGCGGTCACAAGCTGACACGAAAAACTGTGGAGAAGCTGCTGGGAGTGCCGATGGATTATTATGTGCTGGTGGATATTCAGGCCTTTGAGCGGATTATTGATGCTCTGGATGGTGTGGATATTAATGTAGAAAAGCGGATGTATTATGAGGATCCCTGGGATGATGATGGGGGACTGGTCATTGATTTGTATCCTGGTATGCAGCATATGGATGGCAAAAAGGCTATTCAATATGTACGGTTTAGAGATGGGGAGGGGGATATTGGCCGTATAGCCCGCCAACAGCATTTTATGCAGGCGGTAATGGAAAAGATGCTTTCTCCATCAGTAGTGCCTAAATTGCCTAAGCTGATGGAGGAGATTCAATCGGCTGTAGAAACAGATATGCCGTTGACGGAGATGGTTTCTCTGGCTCAGCTGCTGCCTTCCATCAGGGAGCATGGTATGATCTCGGAAATGGTGCCAGGCAGTCCTGCTTATTTGGAGGATATCAGCTATTGGCTGCCAGATATAATGAAGCTAAGACAGCTAGTGGCCAGCCAAATGAATACAGAGCTGGCAGATAGCGCTCTGGAGTCTGCCCAGGTGCTGGTAAAGGAATATGAGGCTTCCTTGCCAAAGGGAATTACGGTAATGGCGGAAAAATCCGATACGGCTCAAACCAAGTCCTCTAAGTCTGCTTCTGAGGAGGGGGATAAGGAGTCTAAGACTGAAACCAAGGCAAAGGTGGCCAAGGCCTCTGGTCCAGAGGGAATTTCGGTGTTCATTATTAATGATAGCGGTATTAATGGGGCGGCAGCCCGCATGGCAGACAAGCTGCGGGCCAAGGGCTTTAATGTAACCGGTGTAGACACCGGTCGCAAGAGCGATAGAGCACATACCATTATTGTAACAGACAGCAGTAATACTGATTGGTTTTATGGTATGCCTTTTGCCTGCACCATTATGGATGGCGGGGAGCCTAATGAAGCGGTTATTTATATCGGTCGGGATTATGAGTAAATAGGAGATAGAATGGGAAGCATAAAGGTTACAGGCCTGTGCAAGGCCTTTGGTATAGAGGAGCTGTTTAATGATGTCAGCTTCGAGATTAAGCGGGGAGAACGAGTAGGCTTTGTGGGCGCTAATGGAGCTGGCAAGTCTACCTTGATGAAATGCCTGCTGAACAAGGTGGAATATGATAAGGGTACTGTATCTATGGAGCCAGTGGATACCATTGGCTATGTGGAACAGCAGGCGGATATGAGCAGTGACTATACCCTCTATGATGAGCTGAAAACAGCCTTTGAGGATGTACTGGCTTTGGCTGCGGCCAAGGAGGCTATGGAGGCGGAAATCAAGGAGAATCATAGTGAGGAAAAGCTGGAGGCCTACGGTCGTCTGGTAGAGCGGTTTGAGAATGCAGGTGGCTATGATTTTGAAAGCCGTATTCGCCGTACTGCCTTTGGTTTGGGTTTTACTCAGGAAGATTTGGCTAAGCAGGTGGCTAATTTTTCTGGTGGTCAGAAAACCAGAGTCTGCCTGGCTAAGGCCTTGCTGAGACAGCCGGACTTCCTGTTTTTGGACGAGCCTACCAACCATTTGGATGTAGGCATGATTGAGTGGCTGGAGGGATTTTTGCAGAACTACGCCGGTGGGGTGCTGATTATTTCCCATGACCGGTTTTTCCTGGACAGGGTGGCCAACAGGATTTTTGAGATTGAAAACAAGACGGTAACAGCCTATGAGGGAAACTATACCTATTACATGAAGGTGCGGGAGCAGCGGCGGGCGGCTCAGCTTTCGGCCTATGAAAAGCAGCAGGAGCATATTAAAAAAACCGAGGAATATATCCGCAAGTATAAGGCCGGGATTAAGTCCAAGCAGGCTAGAGGCCGCCAGAGCCAGCTAAATAGGCTGGAGCGGATTGTGAAGCCGGCTGATACGGCAGCCTTTAATTATTTTGCCTTTAATCCGACCGGAGAATGTGCCCAGCGGGTGGCTGAGTTTGAGGATGTGGCCTACAATTTCCCAGATAGTCACAAGAATCTCTTTGACCATGTGAATGTGCTGATTCGCAAGGGGGACGGTGTGGCTGTGGTAGGGCCTAACGGTGCTGGCAAGACTACCTTCCTGCGGCTTTTGATTGGGGAGCTGGAGGCTTCTCAGGGTAGAATCAAGCTGGGTTCCAGAGTGAAGATTGGCTATTTTTCTCAGCAGCATGAGGGGCTGCATATGGAGCGTACTGTGCTGGAGGAAATGGAATATGAATACGGCCTGTCGGAGGAGCAAAGCCGTAGATATTTGGGAGCTTTTCTCTTTCATGGGGATGAGGTACTGCGGTTGATTGGCTCCCTATCTGGTGGAGAGCAGTCCCGTTTGGCTTTTTTGAAGCTGATGCTGACAGGAGCCAATTTCCTGGTGTTGGATGAGCCTACCAACCATTTGGATATTCCAGCCAAGGAGGCAGTGGAGGAGGCTTTGTCCACCTTCCCAGGTACCTATATTACTGTGTCCCATGACCGTTATTTCTTGGACAAGGTGGCCAATTGCGTGTTGGAAATAGCAGATGGCCGTCTCCAGGAATACAATGGCAATTACAGTTATTATCGGGAGAAAAAGGCTGAGGAGGCTCAGGAACTGGCAGAACTGGAGGCTGAGGCCAAGGCAGCAGCAGAGGCAGAAAAGGCCAAAGCCAAGGCTGAGGCAGTTAAATTATCTGACAGGGCCAAGACTGCTGGTAAAGCTGCTGAGGCAAAGGCAGAGAAAAAGGTTGAAAAGAACAATCCTTTTAGGGGCATGAGCGAGGCTAAGAGGACGGAAACCCTCCAGCGAACTGAGGCGGAGATTGCTATGGCAGAGGCGGAGTTGAAGATGCTGGAAATGGAAATGAATGATCCAGCTATTCAGGCTGATCCAGAGAAAAGCATGGAAATCGCTCAGGCCTATAGTGATAAGGAAGCGGAGATTCAGGCCAAGTACGAGAAATGGGAGCAGTTGTCTGATTTGTAAGAGAAGCCTTTTTAGGGGGCAGAGAAAGGAGGAGAGCATGGAAGAACTGGAAGCCATGACAGGCGTGGTAGAAAATATTATTTACAGCAGTCCTGATGGTGCTTTTAGCGTATTTCGCTTTAAGCCAGAGGGACAGCATAGCACTGTTACTGTAACGGTGCAGACTACGGCCCCTTTGCAGGGACAGCAGCTGGAGCTAAAGGGACAGTGGATAGAGCATCCCCGCTTTGGCAGTCAGTTTAAGGCTCTCCATATGGTGATTAGCGCTCCCACCAGTCCCCAGGGCATTGAAAGGTTTTTGGCCTCTGGGGTAATCGAAGGGGTAGGCAAGGCTATGGCGGCTAGAATTGTGGCTGTCTTTGGCGGGCAGACCTTGGAGATTATTGAAAAACAGCCCCATCGCCTGCGGGAGGTGCGAGGCATTGGGGCCAAAACAGCAGAAAAAATTCATGCTTCCTATCAGGAAAAGGCTGAGCTGCGGCAGGTAATGCTGTGGTTGGAGGAGCATGAGGTATCTGGCATTTATGCAGGCCGTATTTATGAGAAATACGGCTCTTTTGCGGTGGAAGTTATGGAGCAGAATCCTTACCGTCTGGTACGAGAGGTAGATGGCATTGGCTTTCTGGTGGCAGATAATATTGCCAAGGGGATGGGTATGGATACCTGTGGCCGGTTTAGAGTGTCGGCGGCTCTGGATTTTCAGTTGCAGAAAATTGCTCTTTATGGCCATTGCTGTATTCCTGATGGCCAGTTGGTTAGCGATGTGGAAAAGGGCATTGGGGTTCCCAGGGATATTGTCTGGGAGGTTATGAAGCAGGATTTGGCAGAGGGGCTTTTGGCTCAGGAGTCTGTGGGAGAGGATGTGCTGGTTTATCCAGATTATCTTTACAGGGCTGAGCGAGAAACGGCGCAAAGACTTTTGCAGATTCAGCGGGAGGCTATGCCTGTTTCCGCCAGGGGACGGGGGAAGCTGGTGGCTAAATGGGAGCGTTCCACAGGAATAACTCTGGCAGAGCAGCAGCGGCAGGCAGTGGAGGCTGTGCTGGAGCATGGCTTGTTTGTGCTGACCGGAGGGCCTGGTACTGGCAAAACCACAGTGATTCGGGCTATGCTGGATATATTGGAACAGCAGGGGCTGGAAATCCTATTAGGTGCTCCTACAGGCCGGGCGGCCAAAAGACTTAGCGAGGCTACTCATAGAGGTGCTTGTACTGTGCACCGTATGTTGGAGGCGGGCGGCAATCCAGAGGAGGGTGGCTCTGGATTTGGGCGCAATCAGGATGAACCTTTGGAGGCAGATGTAATTATTCTGGACGAGGTTTCCATGATGGATATTGTGCTGATGAAGCACTTTTTGGCAGCGGTGCCAGATGGTGCCCATTTGATTTTGGTGGGAGATGTGGATCAGCTGCCAGCGGTGGGGCCTGGCTCAGTGCTGCAGGATATTATTCGCAGCGGTGTGGTGCCTAAGATATGCCTGACAGAGGTTTTCCGTCAAAGCGATGACAGCACCATTGTGCTAAATGCCCATGCTATTAATGCAGGGCGGCTGCCTCAGTGCTCCAGAGAAAAGGGCAGTGATTTTATTTTTATTGAGCAGAATAATGCTGACTGGGCGGAACAGCAGATTGTGGCCTTGTGCAAGACCTATCTGCCGAAGATGGGCTATGAGCCTATGTATGATGTGCAGGTGCTTTCTCCTATGCATAGAAATGCCTGTGGGGTGGAGCGGTTGAACCAACTGTTGCAGAATGCCATGAATCCATTGCAGGAGGATATGCCAGAGGTGGTAAATGGCAGTCGCAGCTTCCGCCTGGGAGATAAGGTAATGCAGAATAAAAATAATTATGACAAGGGAGTATTTAACGGGGATATTGGCTATATTGTGGATTTGGAGCCGGGACGGATGCTGGTGCATTTTGGTGAGGAGCTGGAGGCGGAATACGAAAGCTCGGAATTTAACCAGCTGCAGCTGGCCTACTGCATGACGGTACACAAAAGTCAGGGCAGTGAATATCCAGTGGTGGTACTGCCTTTGGTGTCAGCTCATTATATTATGCTGCAGCGGAATCTTTTGTATACGGCTGTTACCAGAGCTAAGAAGCTGGTGATTTTAATAGGTTCCAAGGCGGCTCTTAATACTGCCGTGGAGAATGATAGAACCAGAAAGCGTTATACCCTGTTGGCGGAAAGACTGGGACATAGGCTGTAGAAATGAGGGATTGGCATGGTGGAGTGGCTTTGGAATTTACTTTTTCCTCCCAAGTGTCCCGGCTGTAATGACTATGTGGAGCATCAGGGACAGTGGTGCAATGAATGTTTGGCCAGAGTGTGCCGACCTCATTTATTGCCCTTGGACAGGGAAATGACAGAGCTTTTTCTTGGTGGCATTTGGGCTTTGGGCTTGTATGAAGGGGAACTTAGGAATATGCTGAGACAACTGAAATATCAGCAGAAGCAGGTGATGGTTCCCGGTCTACATAGTCTAGTGGCAGAGGGGATAGGGCGGATACCTGCCTTGTGGGAAAATTTGGTGGCGGTTCCTGTGCCTCTTCACAAAGAGAAGCAGGCTCAGCGAGGCTTCAATCAAAGTAAGTTGATTTTTCAGAAGCCTTTGGCCGATTATGGTATAGCTACGGAGGATTGGCTGATACGAACCAAGGCTACCAAGCCTCAATATGGTCTGAGTGGAGTACAGCGACGGAAAAATCTCCATCATGTCTTTGAACTGGCTGGGGAAAAATCCTTGCAGGGAAGGAGACTTTTGCTGGTGGATGATATTATGACTACTGGGGCAACCCTGCTGGAGTGTGGTCGGGTGCTGAAAAAAGCAGGGGCAGTGGATATTACAGGACTGGTTGTTGCTTCGGGACGAAAATAGTCCAAAGTAAAATATATTGAATGTATGCTGAAAATCCATTATAATAGGACAAAGGGACAATGGAATAGGAGTGGATTTTATGAATAAGCTGAAAAATTGCTCTGAATGTGGGAGATTGTATATGGAAATTGGTCAAGGCATGTGCCAGGACTGCTTCCGCAAGGAACAGGAAATGGAGCAGGTGGTATACTCCTTTGTTCGGGATCATGATAAATGCAGTATCAAGGAGATTGTTGATGGTACCGGCGTTAAGGAAAAGGTAGTGTTCCGTATGTTGAAAGCTGGCCGGTTTATTGCCAGCGGGCTGGAGATTAGCTATCCATGTCAGGGCTGTGGTGCCCCTATTACTACAGGCAAGCTGTGCGCTAAATGCAGCAAGAATATTCGCAATCAGGCGGAGCGGTTGAAGGCCGAGAAAAATATGAAGAAGGTAGACCGCAGTACGACTATGTACAATACCACTAGAAATAGATAAGCAATGGCAAGGATAATTTTATAGCTTGAAGAGATTATGACAACATCTTTTCATGACTCCCTGAGGGGAGCTTTTTGGAGTTGACAAAATTTTTGATATAGGCTGGCAGGATTTAAGAATCCTGTCTTTTTTTTCGATATTTTTCCTAGAATTAATGATTTGGGTTGGTGTGCCACTGGGAAAGGGCAGACTGATTTTCTCTGTGATAGATGTTTAGGATGGTGAGCAATGTGATTATTAATGGCAATTTGCAGGGCATTGCAGGTGTATATGCTAATGCAGGCAGTAATAACAAGGTTAGTAAGGCCTATCAGCAGTCAGAGCCTGCCGGGGATGATATTCAGATTTCTTCTCAGGGACAGCAGTTTAATGAGATTATGCGTAAGCTAAAGGCTGGCTCTGATGTGCGGATGGACAAGGTGGCTATGTATGAGAATATGCTGGCTGCTGGTACCTATAAGGTTGATAATGGTGCTTTGGCAGACAAGCTGCTGCAGTATCGTTATTGAGATGAGGTAGGGATATGTGGCAGGAATTGGCCAGGATACTGGCCCTTTTAATTAGCAATTACCAAAAGCTGCAGGAGCTGAACAAGGAAAAGCATGGTGTTCTGGTGCTGGTAAAAATGCAGGAGTTGGAAAAGCTGATTTTCAGAGAAGAAGATATTATTAAGGAAATCAATCAGGCGGAGAAACAACGGCAGCAGCTGTTACAAAAAATGGCTGATAGCGGTGTCAAGGTACGGCCTGATATGGAAATGCATCAGGTTTGGGAGCAGTGTCCTAATGCTCAGCAAAAGGAGCTTCTCTATAAGCTGCACAAGATGCTGGCTCAGCTGGTAAAGGATGTGCAGGAGGCCAATGCCAATAATGAAATCCTGATTACCAGTGCCTTGGAGGCTATTAATGCCAAGCTGAACCAACTGGGAGGCTCTATGGTGGAGCCTACCTATGGCAGTCGGGGCCAGGAGCAGGTTATTCATCGCAAGAATTTTAATCTGGAGGCATAAGGTGCAGGAATTTATACAGTTTTTACGACAGCAGCTGGTACTGTGCTTGCGGCTTTTGGAGCTGTCAGGTCAGCAAAGGGAAGCTCTTATACATACAGCAGCTCCTGCAGTACGGCGTCTTACCAAGGAAATCGAGACCGTGATTATAGATTTGAATCTGCTGGAAAAAAGGAGACAGGCTTTTCTCCAACAGCAGAAGGCACAGAGTGCAGTAGAATGGCTGTCAACTCAAAGGGATAGCCTGGAGAAAAATATGGCTCTGCAGCTGGTAGGGAAGCTGGAAAAGGCTCTCAATCAGCTAAAAACTGTGGCTGGAGATAACAAGCAGTATCTTGATAAGAATATGAGCTATATTGATTACAATATAAATGTTCTAACTGGAGCCGTGGCAGGAATAACCTATAGTGCAGCTGAGGCTGGCGGGGTGGGCACTCTGACCGGTACCAAGATGTTTGAAGCAAATATATAATTAGGCAGGTGTAAAAAATGCAGAGTACCTTTTCAGGTCTTAATACCATGGTAAATGGTATCTATACACAGCGACTGGGGTTAAATACCGTTGGTCACAATATCAGTAATTCCAATACAGAGGGATATTCCCGCCAGACTGCTCATGCAGCGGCCACCCCTTCCTCCGAGGTGTATACCTTGGCAGGAGCCAGTCAGGTGGGTAATGGTTCCACAGTTACCTCTGTTATTCGGGCTAGAGATATATATGCAGATCGTCAGTATTGGAAGGAAAATAGTACTGATGGCTACTACAATGGCAAGGCTGATAATTATGCCAAGATAGAGTCTATCTTTAATGATTCTGATAACAGCGGTGTTCAGAATGCTATGGAGAAGTTCTACCAGGCATGGCAGGATTGCTCTACTACGGCCAGCAGTGATACCAGCCGTCAGAATGTTATTAATGCAGGACAGAATTTTGCTCAGAGCCTGCAGATTGCAGCTAAACAGACCAAGGAGCAGATTGATTCCCTCTATGATGATATCAGTCTTAGCGTGGTAAAGATGAACCGCCTTATGGGACAGGTGGTAGAGCTGAATAAGAATATTTCTGGTATTGAAGCCACTGGTGCTCATGCCAATGATTTGCGGGATCAGAGAGATTTGATTGTAGATCAGCTTACCTCTATGACAGATATTACGGTTTATGAATCTGCCAATGGTATGTACACCTTGGTCAGCAACGGTACTACCTTGGTTAATGGCATTACCAAGGTGGATTTGGAAATGTCTGCACCGAAGAATAACACCACCTACAGCCTCAGTGATTATGATATTATGATTAAGCAGACTGGCACGGTGTATACTCCTGGCAATGGTGAGTTGAAAGCTCAGTTTGAGGCTGTAGCTGAGGACAAGGGGTATATAGATCAGGTGGCCAATATGGCGGCCTTTATGTTTACTACCATGAATGACCAGCACAAGGCAGGTTATGGTATTGATGGATTTAAGGATAAGCCTTTTGGCAATGCTAATGCCAAGGATAATGCCACCACTGGCTTGAATTTCTACGGTGAAAGCGATAAGGCTTTCCAGTGGGATGCCAAGACTGGCAAGCTGGCTATGTATGATGTAAATACCGGGGATAAGGAAGAACTTTCTGGTATGCAGATTCTGGAAAAGCTGACTGTTAACAGCGAGCTGACCGCTACAGATGGTCACAAGAAGCTGGCTACTAGAAGCGGAGAACGTAGCGATACAGGCAACATTCTATATCAAACTAAGACTGCTACTGGTACTACTGGTGTTACTAGTAACATAACTACCACAGATGCTAATTTGGCTAAACAGGAAACTGGCGGCAAAAAAATTTATATGGCTCTGAATGGCGGTACTACCACAAATGCCAAGCTGGCCAAGCAAGATGCAGATGGCAATCCATTATATCTGCTTAGCGATATTGAGTTGGATGCTCAGGGTAAGCCTTTGGTAGTAGGGGTTAATGGTACAGGTGATGGCAGCAATGCGGTATGGGTGGCAGCTCTCTTTAACTGTGAGCGGGACAAGACCAGCCCAGAGGTGAACGGCACAGACCGCTTGATTGGTAATGGTTCTCTCTACAGCTATTACAACACCAGCATGACCACTATGGGTTCTGATGCCTCCAATATGAACGGCAGGGTAAAATTCCAGTCTGGGGTTATGTATCAGGTAGAAAATCTCAGAAGTTCCACCAATGGCGTAAATTGGGATGAGGAGCTTAGCAATATGATAACCTTCCAGCAGGGATATTCTGCCTGCTCCCGTTGCTTGTCTGCAATGGATGAATGTCTGGATAAATTGATTAACGGTACTGGTACTGTGGGAAGATAAGGTGATATAGATGCGAATTTCTAGTACAATGATGTCCAATAATTATTTGAAGCAGCTGAACGGAACTTATGAGCAGTACAGCAAGCTGATGGAGCAGGCTGATGGCAGCAAGCTGCATAGAGCTTCAGATAATGCAGTGGGCTATTCCAAATATCTGCGTTATCAGAACAATCAGATTAGCAATGAGCAGTATCAGAGCAATGTTAGCACTGCGGCTAGCTGGATGAAGAATGCGGATGCGGCTTTGGTAAATGTAACTGATTTGTTGCAGACCTTTAAGGCCAAGGTGGAGCAGGGTTCTAATTCTACCAACAATGAGAGCGATATGAAGGATATTGCCAAGGAGCTTTTGGCCAATGTGCAGGAGCAGGTGGCGGATTTGAATACCCAGATTGGAGATCGCTTCCTTTTTGCTGGACAGAAGGATACTACTATGCCTTTTGAAATCAGCGCTGATAAAATGAATAGGGGCGATACCTTTACCTTGGATGAAAAGCAGTCTGCCTTTTTCTCCGGAGCTTCTAATTGGGGTGAGGAAAATACTACTCTAAAGCAGATGCTGAAATTGCAGTGTACTACGGACGATGGAAAAGGAAATAAAATTGTTAGTACATATTATATGAATGTTAATACAGGAGATATTTTTACTGAAGATTTTGTTAAAAATGGCTATAAAAATCAGGAAAATTTTGATGCTGCTCGCGATAGAGTTACCTGTGTAAATGAGTATAGAGATGATGGTAGCAGGAAAGTGTTGCAAAATGATGCCTTGAAAACATTTTTTGGCTCGAAAAATTTGAAAGATTATACTGGTACAATTGACGGTAAATCATATTATGTTGATGGTGCTGGGAATATTTATGATAAAGCAGCAGCTAGTCCAAATGTTGTAGATGTCATTAATGTATTGGAGATACCTGTTAGTGATTTGCAAATACCAAGTAATAATATGTACAACATGAATCAGGCAACTGCCACAGGTCAAGAAATATACTTGAATGATACTCAGCAAGCATACTTTTCTTCGAAAAAGCTGGTACAGTATAAAGATGCAGGTAGTGGATATAATTTCTATGTTGATGAAAAAGGAAATCAATATACTCAGGACACTATAAATGATGCACAGGATTTAAATAAAAACGGTGTATTGGCATTGACTAAAAATCCTTTAACACCGAAGGCAAATTTAAAGGATAAGGCTGTTAATAACTTCCGTGTTAATGATTTCTTCAACGAAAATGGTGTTATTAATACTGCTGGTGAGGTTTTGCAGGTTAAGGATAATAAAGGCAATATTTTAGATTTGGCTGGAGATGGTAAATCTAAAACAGGATTGTCTACCACTAAGCAGTATATTGTTAAATATGCTGGTGATGATAAATACATCTCCATGGTTAAGAAAAATGGCGGTGTAGATAAAGCTACTGATACGGTAAATGTTACTGGTCAGGATATTAATGGCTGTGATCTTTTCGATGTAGGCAATGATCCTCATAGTGGTACAGCCAGATTGAATCAGCTTTTGTACACTGTAGCCAAGATGGATGCTGCGGATTACAAATGGGCTGGTGAGCAGGGCATGACCATTGCTGATAGTGCCCATGCTACAGTGCTGGGTGCTCAGACCAAGATGGCAGCTAGACAGCAGGCCTACAAATCCTCCTCCAGTATGCTGGTAACTCAGAATGAATCCATTACCAGTGATATTTCTGATGTATCCAGTACCGATGTGGCTCAGTTGGCTACCAAGCTGATGGAGTACCAGACAATCTATAGCTTGTCTCTGTCTGTAGGCTCCAAGATTTTGCCAGGTACCTTGGCAGATTATTTGTAATTTGCTGGTCTAAATTGTCTTGGTGATGTATACTTAAATTAGAAAGGATGTGAGGCAGATGGGAATGTTAGATGGTATTGGAGGCACAGGTATCCTGTCCACTATGAAATATGTGAATATTGACCAGAAGCTGCCTCGCATTGGTATTCGCCAGCAGCAGGCTATGGGATTGAAAAACGGCTATGTTCCAGCAGAAATGCACCGGGATTATGAGCCTCCTTTGGCTGATATGGGCGTTAGTCTGGTGAAGGTGGATATTGATTGTTATCCCTGCCGCAAGGCCTATGGTTATCTCAATAATACGGATTTTGCTCAGACCTATGGACAGAAGGGACAGCAGGATATAGCGGCGGCTACCTCCCGTCATACCCAGGAGGGCTGGGATATGGCGAAAAACGGAGCCAAGCCGGGAGAAAGCATTATTGGCCGTCAGAATCGTTCCCACTTCTGGAACCAGGTGGTAAAATGGCCCACCTGGGTGGCCAAGGATATTCCTGATCCGGTATTTACTGTAACCCCTTCGGAGATAAAGGGGCAGATGAATGTGGGACATGATAGATATAGTATTAAGCCTCAGGCCAAGGCCAATATAGATATTCGGGTTGGCGAGGCTGAAACATATATTGCTACGGAAGGCTCCATTCGCATGTGGACCACGGAAGGTCATTATGATATACAGGCATAGGGTGTGAACTTTACAAGTAATTGTCCTGCTTATGATTTGTATGTAGAGGATTGCGAAAATAATTTTTGGAGGCTTTTATATGAGAAAGATAAATACCCGCCGTTTTGGCGAGCTGGAGATTGAGGATCAGGATATTATCAGATTTGCTGATGGCCTGCCAGCCTTTGAGGAGGAGCATGAATTTGTGGTACTGCCTTATGAAGAAGGTACACCATATATGTTTTTGCAATCTTTGACTACTCCTGAACTGGCTTTTCTCATGACGGATCCTTTTGTTTTCTTCCCAGATTACAGCTTTGAACTGGATGATACCAATATGGAGAAGCTAGGGGTGGAGGCAATGGATGATATTCTGGTATGTACCCTCATATCTATTCCGGCTACAGGTATTGCCAATATGACTACTAATCTGCTGGCACCAGTGGTTATTAACAGACACAGCAGAGAGGCTAGACAGGTGGTGCTGGAAAAGACTCAGTATACCACCAAGCATCGACTGTTTCCTAAGAAGAAGGAGGCAGAATAATGCTTGTATTGACTAGACGCCCCCACCAGCAGATTATGGTAGGGGATGATATAGTCATTAATATTGTGGATGTTAATGGCGAAAATGTCCGGGTAGCAATAGATGCCCCTCGGCATGTAAAGATCTATCGGGGAGAAATTTACAGGGCGATTAAGGATGAGAACCGCAATGCAGCGGCGGCACCTGCAGATTTTGATCTGTCACAGGCTTTGCCTGAAAAAAACTAAAGGACTAAATCATTTTTTCTATGGAGGGATAACGATGATTGGAAAGATGCAGGACATGGTAACGGCAGCAGTGGTTGTATCTGCTGCTGATAACAAGAGATCAAGGTATACCAGCGAGACCAAGGCAAGCAGTCAGAATACTCAGTCAGATAGCAATGCTGTTGTTAAGTCAGCGGTTCAGACCGATGGCGTGGATGCCATTAATGCTGCTGGCAACCCTCAACAGACCGGGGATGAACAGCAGGAAAATCAGGATAGCAAAAACCCTCTGTCCCATGAGTTTGTCAGCGAAATGACCAGAGAGCTGAATGAGCTTATGAGCAAGTTGAACTGTGACCTGGAGTTCCAATATCACAAGGAAGTAGGAGTTATGTCCGTAAAGATGGTGGACAAGAACACCAAGGAAGTTATTAAGGAATATCCACCAGAGGAAATGGTGGAAGGAATGATTAAGGCTCAGGAATGGCTAGGCGCCTTCCTGGATAAGAAAGCGTAATAAAGGAGGGACCGGCAATGGGTGCAAACGGAATCTATGGCTTGTCCGGCTCAGGTCTTGACATTGAATCCCTGGTAAAAATGGGAATGATGAACAAGCAGAATCAGTACGATAAGATGTACCAGACTCAGCTAAAGCAGACCTGGGTAAAGGAAGCCTATAACACAGTATATACAGATGTAAAAGCATTTAAGGAAAGCATGTCTACCTTCAAAATGCAGTCCAATATGAGTGCCATGCAGGCAACCAGCAGCAATAATGATGTGGTTAGCGTTACTGCCAATGGTGCGGCTGCTGCCATGAACCACAAGATAACTGTGGAGCAGGTGGCCAGCAATGCCTATCTGATGACGGCCAATGGCCAGAAGATTGACAGAGCTAATAATTCTGCTGCTAATAGTGCATATCTGAAGGATGTGCTTTTTAGTGGAGATGCTACTAAGACTACTGTCGATGGTCAAACCTCTTACCTTGTTAAGAATGATACCACTGGCAAGAATGATACCTTCAAAGGCTCTGATGTAGCTATTTCCATTGAAGTGCAGGATGGCGATGAGGTGGATAGCGATGGCAAGCCTGTTACCCACAAGGTAGAGTTTACCTATGATCAGATATTTGGGGATAACAAGACGCTGAATGATTTGGCTACTGCCTTCTCCAACAGCGGTGCCAATGTTCAGGGTGGCTATGACACTGTCAACGACAGCTTCAGCCTGTATAACAAAACCAGCGGCTCTGCTAACAAAATCGGCTTAAAAGCTAATAACGAGGCATCTGCCAAGCTTCTGAACAAGCTTCATCTGGCCAGCTACGATGGACAGAATAATACCTTGGGCAGTGCAATTACTTTCGAAACAGACAAAATGAATGTAGCTGCTACTGGCACCAATGCCAAGGCTACCATTGATGGCAAGACCTATGAATCTGATACTAACAAGCTGAATGTAGCCAATGTTATCTACAATTTCAATGGGGTATCTGCCAAGAATGCAGATGGCACCTATCAGGCTTCTACCATCAGCGTTTCTCAGGACACTGACAAGATTGTGGATAATGTGAAGAAGTTTGTAGAAACCTACAATACTCTCATTGACAGCCTTAACACTAAGTATAGAGAGGAAAAGAATACTGACTACAAGCCACTGACCAAGAAGCAGGAATCTGAAATGACAGAGTCCCAGATTAACAAGTGGAATGAAAAGGCTAAGTCTGGCCTTCTGTATCATGATAACAATATCTATTCCATTATCAGTGATATGCGGGAAGCTCTCTATACCGAGGTGGATGCGGTGGATACAGTTCTTACCGATGCTAGGGGCAACAAGTATTCTTATAATTCTATGTCCTCTATAGGTATTACTTCCTCCACTAACCAGGGCCATATTACTCTGGATGAGGAAAAGCTGAAGAAGGCTTTGACTGAGGATCCGGATTGCGTGTACCAGCTCTTTGCTTCTGACCAGGATAGTACCTATATCTCTGGCTCTACCAACAAGAACCAGTCTGATACCTACACCAGCAAGAGTGACTATCTCAACACTGGTATTGCCAACAGATTGTACAATTCTATGACCACTAACATTAGGAATCTGGAAAACTATGCCGGCACCAGCAAGGAAACTGATGATGAAAGCTATCTGGGCAAGCTGATTACCAATATGAACACCAAGATGACCAGCTTCCAGACCTTGATGAAGTCCTATGAAAGCAAGCTGTACAAAAAGTATGATGCTATGGAGGTTGCTCTTTCCAAGCTAGGTGCTCAGCTTAGCTATATTACTGGCTAATGGCCTGAAAAAGAGGGAAATATATGATTAATAATGCAGCAGAAGCCTATAAGAGACAGCAGGTTATGACCGCTACGCCAGAGGCTTTAACCCTGATGCTATATAATGGTGCGCTCCGGTTTATGAAGGAAGGGCTGGAGGCTATGGAGGCCAAGGAGTGGGAGCGTTGCAACAACTCTCTCCAGAAAGCCCAGAAGATTATTCTGGAGTTTCAGGCTACCTTGAAGATGGAATATGATATTTCCAAGCAGCTTATGCCTCTCTATGATTATGTTTACAATGGTCTGGTAGAGGCTAATATGAAAAGCAAGCCGGAGAAGGTTACGGAGTGCATGGATATTATCCGTGAGCTGCGGGATGCCTGGGCTCAGGCTATGAAAACCGCTCGTCAGGAAAGAGGTGCTTCCTAATGAAGCCTCCTGTTATGCCTAGACGCCAGTTGGAGTTTACGGATCGCCAGCTGTGGGAAAAGTATTGGATGGTTACTAAGGAGCTTTTGAAGTTTATTAAGGCTGAGGAGATTGATACCTTTTTGAATTTGGTGGATCAGCGGCAGCAGCTGATGGAAATGATGAAGGCTCTGCCAGTGGAAAAGCAGGATTTCCGCCATACGGAGGAATGTGCTCAGCTCAAGGAACAGATTAAGCCTCTGGATATGCAGATTATGTACAAGGCTAGAACCTGGCTGAACAAATCCCGCCGAAACAATACTCAGGTTAGGGCTTATGACGGGATACGGGGAGTTACCAACGGCGGCTATAGTTTTAATCGCCAGCTTTAAATTAAATATTTTGAGAAGGCCACGACAGAAAATGTTGTGGCTTTTTCTTTTACAGCTAAATGGGTTATATTCGATATTTTTTGTAATTCGATTGCATTCAGAACAATATAGTTGAGAATAAAAATCTTTATCTACTGAAACAATGAGGTTCAATAACTAATAATTATTTACATATAAGGTATGTTTATACATACAAAAAAATAAATAAATAAATTTAATTATTTTACACAATAGCGATGTATTCTCTGAAAAGATATGTTATAATGAAACGGTTAGAGGGCGGATTATATTTCTGCCAATTTATTAATATTCAATCGAAGATGCTCTGCATCGGAGGAGGAATATGAGGGAAATTTTTTTGACAAAGGCCAGGCCACTGGCAAAGTATCTCATTGCTGGTACGGTGCTGATTGTGGTGAATCTATGGGCTGCTGGCAAGCTGGAGCTGCTGGCTGGTCTATTAGCAGGCTATGGCCTTGGCATGGTTTGGTATGGTGTAATGTTCGGCAGATTGTGGCGCAGCGGAGATATGACTATCGCCCAAGCCAAGCAGCATGTGGTTATAGGTGCAATCCTACGATTGATGCTGATGGCGGTTGTATTTTGGGCTGCGATACAGGTGTCCTTTGGACAGTTTCTGGCCACGGTCACAGGCTTTGGCATAGTGTATATGCTGGGCATGGTAATGCTGATTCTATCAGCCAGACAAATGTAGAGGCTTCCCCAATATTTTGTCAAAGGAATTTCAAGTGGTGTGACAGACTTAGAGTCTGCACAACAAAAGGAGGTAGAGGTTCTATGCACGAAATCGGTGTTCGCGAAACAGTGCAGTTTGCCGGACTGACCTTCAATTGGGAAACACTGGTGATGACCTGGATAACCATGGCCATTGTTATAGCAATTGGTTTTTTGGCTTCCAGAAGTCTTAAGCTGGTGCCTACCGGAGCTCAGAATGTAGTAGAAATTCTCATTGTTTGGCTCCGTGAACAGGTTCACAACAATTTGGGAACCAGAGGGGATTTTTTGACACCTTTGATTGTTACCTTGTTCCTGTTCCTGGTAATTTCCAACTGGCTAGGTCTGGTGCCACAGATGGCATCTCCGACAAATGATCTGAACACCACCTTAGGTCTGGCTCTCCTGATGGTTCTGATTGTCCACGTTCTGGGTATCTACATGAAGGGCATGCATTATATTCAGCATTTCTTCAAGCCAGTAGCCCCATTTGTGGTTATCAATGCCATTGAGGAGGTAGCAAAGCCTATCACTCTGTCCTTCCGTCTATTTGGTAACATTATGGCAGGCGAGATTCTGATTATCATCCTGCTGAAGCTGGTACCAATCTGGATGCCTATACCATCTGTTGTATGGCTGGCTTTCAGTATCTTTATCGGCGGAGTTCAGGCATTTATCTTCACCAGTCTGTCCTTGGCATATCTTGCCAATGCAGTCAAGGAAAGTGAAGACTAAGGATTTATCTATTTTTATGAATTGGAATGTAAGAGGAGGATTTTTCTAATGGAAAACGCAATTATGGTAGCAGCAGCTCTGCTGGGTGCAGGTATTACTATGGGTTTGGCAGCAATCGGTGCAGGTCTTGGCGATAGCCTTGTTGCTAGCAAGTTCATCGAGGGCTTGACTCGTCAGCCAGAGGCTAAGAACGTGCTGTTCACCAACACCCTGATTTCTATCGGTCTGGTAGAGTCCATGGCAATTATTGCTACAGTTATTGCCCTGATTATGCTCTTTGCAAATCCGCTCATCAAATAAGAGACTATTTGAAGTGTGATTTTTAGAGGAGGCAATAGAATTGATAGATATAAATGCAACACTGGTTGCTCAGATGCTGAACTTCTTGATTCTGGTTGTCGTTCTCCGCTTGGTGGCCTATAAGCCTATCGTAAAAATGCTGAAGGAGCGCGAGGAGCGCATTGCTGGCAGCATTGAGAAGGCTGATGCTGATATGGCAGAGGCTGAAGCTGTCCTGAAGGATTACAAGGCACAGCTGGCTAGTGCTCGTGTCAAGGCACAGGATATTATGGATAAGGCAGAAAAGCGTGCTCAGGATGAGCATTCTGCCAAGATTCAGGAGACTCATAGCGAAATCAAGCAGATGAAGGAAGCTGCCCAGCAGCAGATTCAGCGTGAGCGTTCCCAGGCTGTAGAGCAGTTGAAAAGCCAGATGGTGGTTCTTTCAATGGCTGCAGCTCAGAAGATTGTTTCCAAGAATATGGATGCTGCTGAGAATGAGGCCCTTATTGGCGAGTTTATTGATCAGCTGGATAAGGACAAAATTGGTGATCTGCCATGCTAAATATACAGCTTGCCCGTAAATACGGGACGGCAATCTTTGAGATTGCCAATGAGGACAATAAGCTTGAGGAATATGGCCGTGAGCTTGCCGATGTAAGTCAGGCTCTATTTGCTCAGGCAGAATTGAAGGACTTCCTGACCAATCCCCAGATACAGCCGGAAGATAAGAAGCAGGTGCTTCTCAGGCTGTTAAAGGATCAGGTTTCACCTATGATGATGAATTTCCTGCTCCTGCTGGTGGACAAGCGCCGCATTGTGCTGCTGGAGGCTATTAACGACTGCTATCAGGAGCTGTCCAACAAGGCCCAGGGTATCATCGTTGCAGATGTTACTACGGCTTATGAATTGAAGGCGGAGCTTCGGAGCCGCCTGAGCAGCAAGCTGGAGTCTGTAACCGGCAAAAAGGTACAGCTCCGTACTCATCAGGACCAGTCCATTATTGGCGGCGTGGTGGTAAAGATTGGTGACACCCGTATTGACGGCAGTGTTATCGGACGCTTGCAGGCTCTCAAGGCTGAATTGATGGCAAGTAATTGATAAAATTGGGGTGACAGCGAAGTATGAAGATGAATCCGGAAGAAATAACAGCCATTATCAAGGATCAGATCAAAAATTATGCTGTTGATCTGAATGTTGATGAAGTTGGCTCTGTTATCGAAATCGGTGACGGTATTGCCCATATTCATGGCTTGAACAAGGCCATGGCTGGCGAGCTGTTGGATTTCGGTAATGATATATATGGTCTGGTTCTGAACCTGGAGCAGGACAACGTAGGTGCCGTTATTCTTGGCGGTGAAACCGAGATTAAGGAAGGCGCTCAGGTAAAGAGAACTGGAACTATTATGCAGGTTCCTGTAGGTCAGGCCATGATTGGCCGTGTAGTAGATGCCTTGGGCCGTCCTATTGATGGCAAGGGCCCTATTCCTACTACTGAGACTCGTCCAGTTGAGTTTAATGCTCCTGGTATTGCAGACAGAAAGTCTGTACATGAGCCTCTCCAGACTGGTATCAAGGCATTGGATGCTCTGGTACCAATCGGCCGTGGTCAGCGTGAGTTGATTATCGGTGACCGTGGTACTGGTAAGACTGCTATTGCCGTAGATACCATTCTGAACCAGAAGGGCCAGAACTGTATCTGCGTATATGTAGCTATTGGTCAGAAGGCTTCCACCGTAGCCCGCGTGGTAAAGACCTTGGAAGATGCCGGTGCTATGGAATATAGTATCGTAGTAGCTGCTACAGCTGCTGATTCTGCTCCTTTGCAGTATCTGGCTCCTTATGCCGGTGTTGCTATGGCAGAGTATTTTATGTATAGAAAAGATGAGAATGGTCAGGGCGGCCACTGTCTCTGCGTTTATGATGATTTAACCAAGCATGCTGCGGCATACCGTGCTATGTCCCTGCTGCTCCGCAGACCACCAGGACGTGAGGCATATCCAGGCGATGTATTCTATCTACATTCCCGTCTGTTGGAGCGTGCTGCTAAATTGTCTGATGATCTGGGTGCAGGCTCTATTACTGCACTGCCAATTATTGAGACTTTGGCAGGTGACCTTTCCGCATATATTCCTACCAACGTAATTTCCATTACAGATGGTCAGATCATGCTGGAGACCGATGCTTTCTATTCCGGTATCCGTCCTGCTATCAGCGTAGGTCTGTCCGTATCCCGTGTAGGTGGTTCCGCTCAGATTAAGGCTATGAAGCAGGTTGCTGGTACCATGCGTCTGGATTTGGCTCAGTATCGTGAGCTGGCAGCATTCTCCCAGTTTGCTTCTGATCTGGATGCCGCTACCAAGGCTCAGCTTGACCGTGGTGTCCGCATGGTTGAGACTTTGAAGCAGGCTCAGTATTCTCCAATGTCTGTAGAGGATCAGGTACTGGTTATCTTTACTGCTGTTCGTGGCTATCTGGTAGATATTCCTGTAGAGAAGGTAGTAGCCTTCCAGGATGAGTACCTGAAGTTCATGCATGCAGAGCATCCAGAAATCGGTGAGAAGATTGTTCAGCAGCAGAAGCTGGATGATGCACTGGAGAAGGCTATTTCCGCGTCTATTGAGGAATTCAAGGAAACTGTAACATACAAAATGGCATAAGGCGAGGTGATTTTATTTGGCTAGTTTACAGGATATACGCCGTCGTATCAAGAGCGTAAAGAGTATTCAGCAAATCACAAACGCTATGAACATGGTTGCAACCTCTCGTTTGCGCAAGGCAAAGGAGGCGGCTGTGGCCAACAAGCCTTATGCAGATAAAATGGCACAGGTAGTATCAGATATCGCTGCCAATGCAGGGGATTTTACTCATCCTCTGCTGGAGGCGCGCCAGGAGGGCAAAAAGCTGATTCTGGTAATGGCTTCTGACAAGGGCCTGGCTGGTGCGTATGCCAGCAATGCCTTCAAGGAGGCTGTGGCTGGTATTGAGGACAAGTCCAACACTGAAATCGTGGCTGTAGGCCGCAAAACCGATGCTTTCTTTAAAAATCGGGATTATGAGGTGGCCAAGTCCTATATTGGTATCAGTGAGCGTCCTTCCTATGATAATGCCAAGGAGATTGCTGTAGACCTGATTTCCAGATTTGTTTCTGGGGAGGTCAAGGAAATCTCTATGGTTTATACCCGTTTTGTGTCAGCTATCAGCTGTGTTCCTGAGACTGTTCAGCTTTTGCCTTTTGGCAATTTGGCTGGTCAGGGTGGAACCCATGCCGAGTACATCTATGAGCCGGATGCTCAGTCTGTACTGGGCTATATGCTGCCACAGTATCTGGTAACTACAATCTATGCCGCTCTTTTGCAGGCTGCAGCCAGCGAGCTCAGCTCCCGTATGAATGCTATGAGCAATGCTACGGACAATGCACAGGAGCTTATCGCAAAACTTGATTTGCATTATAATAAAGTTCGTCAGGCCGGTATCACTCGCGAGATTACAGAAATCGTGGGCGGTGCTGAGGCACTGAAATAAGGGGGTTTACCATTGGCAAAGGGTAAAGTCGTACAGGTTATTGGACCTGTCGTAGATATTGAATTTCCTGCAGGTCAGCTGCCGGAGATCCTCAATGCAGTTACAATCCAGGGTAAAGCCAGCGATGTGAATATTGATCTGGTAGTAGAGGTTATGCAGCATCTGGGTGATTGTGTTACCCGCTGTATCGCTATGAGCTCTACTGATGGTCTCACCCGCGGGATGGAGGCTGTTGATACTGGTTCACCTATTAAGGTTCCAGTAGGCGACGCCTGCCTTGGTCGAGTATTTAATATTTTGGGACAGACAGTTGACCACAATCCTGAGCCTGTTGGCAATAAGGAGTTCTGGCCAATTCATCGTCCTGCACCAAAGTTTGATGAGCAGGAGACTTCCACTCAGATTCTGGAGACTGGTATCAAGGTTGTTGACCTGATTGCTCCATATTCCCGTGGTGGTAAGATCGGCCTCTTTGGTGGTGCCGGCGTAGGCAAGACAGTTCTTATCATGGAGCTGATTCATAATATTGCTACCCAGCATGGTGGTTATTCCGTATTTGCTGGTGTAGGTGAGCGTACCCGTGAGGGTAACGACCTGTGGTCTGAGATGACTGAGTCCGGAGTTATTGACAAAACAGCTCTGGTATATGGTCAGATGAATGAGCCACCAGGAGCACGTATGCGTGTTGCTCTGACTGGCTTGACCATGGCTGAGTATTTCCGTGATGTACAGGGCCAGGACGTGCTGCTGTTCATCGATAATATTTTCCGTTTCATTCAGGCTGGTTCCGAGGTATCCGCACTGCTGGGCCGTATGCCTTCCGCAGTAGGTTATCAGCCAACCCTCAGCACTGATATTGGTGCTTTGCAGGAGCGTATTACCTCCACCAAGAAGGGTTCCATTACCTCTGTACAGGCTGTATATGTACCTGCCGATGACTTGACTGACCCTGCTCCAGCTGGTACCTTTACCCATCTGGATGCAACTACAGTATTGTCTCGTCAGATTGCAGAGCTGGGTATCTATCCAGCCGTAGATCCATTGGATTCTACTTCTCGTATTCTGGATCCTAATGTTATTGGTACAGAGCATTATGAGGTAGCCCGTGGCGTGCAGGCTGTATTGCAGAAGTACAAGGAGCTGCAGGATATTATTGCTATTCTGGGTATGGAGGAGCTGTCCGATGAGGATAAGCTGACTGTTGCTCGTGCCCGTAAGATTCAGCGTTTCCTGTCTCAGCCATTTGCTGTAGCCGAGGTATTTACCGGCACTCCTGGTAAGTATGTAGAGCTCAGGGATACCATCCGTGGCTTCAAGGAAATTCTGGAGGGTAAATATGATGACCTGCCAGAGGCTGCCTTCTACATGGTAGGCGGTATCGAAGAGGTTGTGGCAAAGGCGGAGCAGCTGAAGAAGGAGGGTTAATCAATGGCTACTATTAAGCTAGAGATTGTATCTCCTGACAAGGTTGTTTATACAGCCGATATAAATATGCTGATTGTTCGTTCCACAGCTGGCGAGCTGGGTATTCTGCCTAAGCATGCTCCTATGGTTACAGGTTTGATACCTCATGCCATGCGGGTGAAGATTGATGGCACAGAGTCCCTGATTGCTGTGGCTGGTGGCTTTATGGAGGTTCAGCCGGAGAAGATTACGGTGTTGGCTTCTGCAGCAGAGCTGCCTGTGGAGATTGATGTTCTGCGTGCCCAGAAGGCATATGATAGAGCAAGAGAGCGTCTGGAGGCCTTCAAGAGTGGTCGTCAGACTGATCCACCTATCGACAACAAGCGTGCTGAGATTGCCTTGCAGCGTGCGATGGCCCGCCTCAGAGCCTGTGGCAAATCAATCGAATAAAAAAGCGTAAAAAAATACGATGTTCGAACCGAACATCGTATTTTTGTGTAATTCTTTATTTGAAAAACTGTAAATATACGCTGTAGCCTAGCATAACAATGGAGCCTAGCAAGAGTGTTGAGCTGACAGCAATCAGGCATTTGCGAATATTTTCGGAGAGATTGGTAAGGCGGCGATTGAGATAAACAATTACCATACCTGCTACCATGAAGCCATACATAGCACGGCCAATATCATCCATAGTATTCCAGCCTATTGCCAAAATAACCAGTGTTAAAGCAATCAGCACCAAAAGCAGTGCATCACGGCTGGCCTTTGGTTTCAGGTCAGTCTTGCTCTGCTCCGCTTCCTTTGGATGCAGCTTGTTCTGAATTTTCTTATATTGAGTTGCCATTTGAGAACCCCCGTCCCTTTCATATTAAAAACACTATATTATTGTATCATATACTATTGTTATTTGCAATTTTCAATCGGACTTGGAGAAAACATATATTGTCATGCCGTAGGCCTTAAAGAAAGCGTTCTGACAAAATAAATTTGCAGTAAAAAACTGCTAATGATAGAATAAATGGTATGAAGGAGAGGATGCTGCATGGTACGAGGCCCAAGAAATAGAGAAAAACTGCAAGGCTATTATGATTTATATATGAAAACAGGCCAGATTGACCCCAATGTAAATCCGGAAATTGCAGCTTCCTGGCAAAAAAGTCGTGAGTTAAATCCTCCTACAGATAGAATCCGTACTGATTGCCGCCTATCTCCTGAAACCTTTGCCGCCAGACAAAAGCTGCATCGGGATGCTATGATGTATCTAAAGCATCTGACTACCGGTCTAAGGGATTTTTTCAAGGAATATGATATTAGTCTGTTGCTTTTAGACGATGAATGTGTGGTGCTAAAAAGCTATTCCATGCCTTTCTATCAGATGACTCCGGGAGAAATTGAAGGAGTACGGGTTGGCTTGGAGCAGATAGGCACCAGCAGTGTTAGCATGGCTTGTGAGCTGCAGACTCCTTTCTGGGTATTTGGCCCAGAAATGTGGATAAGGGAATCTCATGATAGCGATGCTTGTTCCGCACCAGTTTTTGTGGACAATAAAATGTGCTATATTATAACTATGGTGGGGATGCATTACGAAAATATGCCTCAGGAGGCTGTTATGGCCTTTATGAAAACCTTGGTATATGGCATGGAGAAGTATTTGCAGCAGCAAAAGCGCTTGAATGCTCAGGAAATGCTCTTGGATGTAGTGCCCTTTGCGGTATATCATGTTTTGGAGGATTCCAATGTATCCTATGCCAATAAGCTGGGGTTGCAACGGTTGCGAAAAATCGGTGTAGGCCGTAAGGAGCTGCGGAATCTGGATATAAAGCTGACGGATATGGTGATTAATTATAAGCATACACCTATCTATAAGGGCTTGCAGGGGATTTCCAGCCATAACAAGGAGGTAACCTGGATTACCCAGCACAAAACCTATGAGGATATTACCACCGTGGTGCCTGTGGAAAGGGATATTCACGACAAGGTGAAAAGTGTTGTGACGGTTTCCATGCCTATAGAAGATCTTCGTACTATGGTGGCTCATGCTGCAGGTTTTACCGCCAAGTACAGCCTTAGCTCTCTGGTATGTGATGAGGAAAGTGCCTTTGCCTCTGTGAAGGCCAAGGCTCAGCGGGTGGCTAAGAGCAAGAAGCATATCTTGCTGCTAGGTGAAGCAGGTACAGGCAAGCAGCGGATGGCTCATGGTATTCATCAAGCCAGCCGTCAGGCTCAGGGCCCTTTTATTATCTATCAATGCGGGGATAGCACGCCGGATATTATGGAGCAGGAGCTTTTTGGTATCAGCGTGAACAAGGATGTAAGCCATCCCGGGAAGCTGGAGCTGGCTGACGGAGGCACTCTGTTTATTGATGATATTGAAAAAATGCCTATGGATTTGGCCCGTACTCTGGCTGCTACGCTGGTAACTATGGAATCCAGACGGGTAGGGGAAAGCACCAGCCGTCATATTAATGTGCGGATTATTGCTGCCTGTGATGGAGATCTAAGACGCTATGTGGAGCGGGGAGAGTTCCCTCAGGAGCTTTTGAATATTGTTGCTGGCCATACTATTAGGCTGCCGGCTTTGCGGAACCGCAAGGAGGATATAGGGGCCTTAGCCAGCCAGATGCTAAAGGAGCTGGCGGCTATGCATCAGGTGCCTGTGAAGGTGCTGACGCCGGAGGCTGTGGAAAAGCTTTTCTCCTATGATTGGCCGGGAAATATTAAGCAGCTGCAGAATGTTATGGAGTCAGTATTTTTCAACACTCCCGGTACCTTGGTTAGCCCGGATGATGTGGACTTTACCTGCAGCGCCCGCAAGGGACGTCCTTGGAAAGAGGACAAGGAGGTATTTGTTCAGCTTTGGTCTGTGGCGGGAGGCAATATCAGCCGTTTGGCCAATATGCTGAATGTAAGCCGGGTAACATTATATAGATATTTAAAGAAGTTTGGTCTTGATAAGACAATTTTTGATAAGTAGAGAATTTAGGAGGCTATTGTGCGTTTAAGAAGAAAACCTTGGGTTGATGAAGCAATTCATGATTTTGATGATTTTGTATTTCCAAAGGATAAGCCAGCAGGGGAGGAGCAGAAGGGCCGTTGGCATGAGGTATTTGGCCGTCAGGCTCCTTTGTATGTAGAACTGGGCACTGGCAAGGGTGATTTTATCAGCCAGCTGGCTCTGCGGCATCCAGAGGTGAATTTTATTGGCATTGAGGCTCAGCAGGATGTATTGTATTCTGCTGCTAAGAAGATTAGAGAACTGGGGCTGACTAATGTTAAGCTGCTGGTTTTTGATATTAACAATATAGAAACGATTTTTGACCAGCCAGAGGTAGATCAGTTCTATATTAATTTCTGCGATCCTTGGCCTAAGGCAAGACATGCCAAGAGGCGTCTTACCCATATTGGTTTCTTGCACCGCTATGATAAGCTGTTGAAAAAGCCAGGTAAATTGATTTTTAAGACTGATAACAGGCCCCTCTTTGATTTCTCCTTGGAGCAGTTCCAGGAGGCTGGTCTGCAGGTGGAGGATGTATCCTTTGATCTCCATAGTGAGAACCGTCCTGATAATATTATGACGGAGTATGAGCGTAAATTTAGTGGATTTGGCGAGAAAATAAATCGCTGTGAGGTCGTGTTTGCTTGAAAAAGGTAACAATACCTGAAAAATTGGCTATTTGGAGTAATGACCATGAGGCTGTTATCTGGATTATGGTTATGCTGTTGATAGCAGGCAGTGTTAATATCTTTAGTGCCACCTTTGTCATGGCTGAGGATGAGGGGAGTTCTCCTTATTTCTATTTGCTGAAGCATTTGCTGATTATGGGTGTGGGAGGCTTGTTTTTTTTCCTCTGCTATTGGGTGGATTATCATAGGTGGCGGGATATTCTAGTGCCTATAATATTGGTTATTATAGCTATGCTTGTATATGTATTGGGGTTTGGTACGGCAGTTAATGGTGCCAAGCGTTGGATATATATAGGTTCCTTTTCTGTTCAGCCAGCAGAATTTGCCAAGATATGCAGTGTGATGATTGAGGCCTATTATTTGTCCTATTGTATTCAAAAAAGACAGGCATTTAAGCTGATACAGAGTCAGCATGGAACATTGGTGGTTTTGGCTGCCTTGGTCGAGCTGGAGCCGGATATGGGTACCATGATGATTATTTTAGGCGTGCCTCTTTTGATGCTGATAGTTGCTGGTCTGGATATGGGCAAGATTAAAAATCTCATCTTTATTGTTGTGGCGGCAGCGACAGCCCTGTGTATATATCAGCCTTATCGTTTGCAGCGTATAAAGGTTATGTTAGATCCTTGGGCAGATGCTCAGGGCATGGGCTATCAGACGGTACAGTCTATTACGGCCATTGGTTCCGGTGGATTCTGGGGCATGGGACTAGGTGAGGGATTGGCCAAATATGCTTATTTGCCGGAGGCTCATACTGACTTTGCCTTTGCGGTATTTTGTCAGGAGAATGGCTTTTTGCTGGCGGCAGGCCTGATAATATTATATGGTCTTTTGGGATATTTTGGCGCAAAAATTGCCAAAAATGCCTATGATGCCTATGGTCAGGTTTTGGCTGGCGGCTTGGTTATTCTGATTTGCCTGCAGGCTGTTATTAATATGTTTATGGTGTCAGGTTTCCTGCCTGTCATTGGTGTTCCTCTGCCCTTTATCAGCTACGGAGGCTGTTCCTTGCTGGTAAGTATGGCGGCCTTGGGAATATTGGTGAATATTAACCGTTATAGCTTGATTAAGCAACGGAAAATGGAAAAGCTGACGGAGCACAATCTGGCAAACCGGCAAAAGCCTATGCGATTGATGCCGGGCCAGCGTCCGAAGCTTACCAGAATTAAATAAAAAGAGAGTTAGACGATGAAAAGACAGAAAAGAATTGCCCTAATCAACGATATGACTGGCTTTGGCCGCTGTTCCATTGCGGTGGAGCTGCCCTTGATTTCGGCTATGAAGATACAGGCATGTCCCCTGCCTACAGCTATTTTGTCAGTGCATACGGGATTTCCTCAGCATTATATAGATGATTATACAGAGCGTATGGTGCCTTATATGGAAAACTGGGCGGTTAATGGTCTGGAATTTGATGGTATCTGCACAGGCTTTTTGGGCTCTGTAGCTCAGATAAATATTGTGGAAGAATTTATTCAACGGTTTAAAAAGCCCTTTACCAAGGTTATGGTGGATCCGGTAATGGGAGATTATGGCAAGCTGTATTCCTCCTATACCCCGGAAATATGTCATGAAATGAAGCGGCTTTTGGCTCACGCGGATTTGCTTACCCCAAATCTTACAGAGGCCTGCCAGCTTTTGGATATGGAATATCCAGAAAATGGGGATATTAAGGAAGAGGAGCTGGCTAAGTTAGCCAAGGCTTTAGCAGATAAAGGCCCGGAGCAGGTGGTTATTACGGGGCTTCATGCTGAGGGCAAGGTTTTGAATTTTGTCTACGAAAAAAATGGTTGTCAGTCCATTGTCAGCCAGCCAAAAATTGGCGGGGATCGCTCTGGTACAGGAGATGCCTTTGCTGCCATTGTGGCGGCTAGCCTGATTAAGGGAGAGAGCCTGTCTGTGGCAGTAAATAAGGCGGCTGAGTTTATTACCAAGGTGCTGGGCTACACTGTGGAGTTGGATTTGCCTTGGAATTATGGTTTGGCCTTTGAAGAATATTTAACGGAGTTGAGCTGATATGTTGGTATATGCAGTACATGAGGGCGGACGCTATGTCCGGGTAGAGGATAGCCTAAAGGAACAGCCTCAGGGCAAAAGAGGCATCTATGTGAATATTACCAATCGCTGTAATTGCAGCTGCAGCTTCTGCCTGCGGACTATGAAGCATATGGCAGAGGAAAGCAGTCTGTGGCTGAAGAAGGAGCCAACAGCTGAGGAAGTAAAGGCAGAGCTGGACAAGCTGCCCTGGGATATAGTCAAGGAAATTGTTTTCTGTGGCTTTGGTGAGCCTACCATGCGGCTGGAGGTACTTTTGGAGCTGATGGCCTATGTAAAAAAGATTCATCCAGAGATACCAACCCGGTTAAATACCAATGGTTTGTCTGATTTGCTTTATGGTCGGGATACAGCCAAGGATTTTCAGGGACTTCTAGATACTATATCCATTAGCCTGAATGCCTCCAATGCCCAGCGGTATTTGGAGCTGACTCATGCTCAATATGGTCTGCCTTCCTTTGATGCCATGCTGAAATTTGCTGTGGATTGCAAGAAATACGTACCTCATGTGGTGCTCACTGTGGTAGAAAAGGTGGAGAATCAGGCGGAGATTGACCTTTGTCAGAAGCTATGTGATGAACGGGGCCTAAAGCTGAGAGTTCGTGTATATGAGGATAGCTGATATAGCTATGATGCTAGCCGGAGCCTCCGGTATGTGTGAAGGAAATATTGTAGGAGTGATTTCTGTATGAAAAAACTTGTAGTAATTCGTGGTGGTGGCGAGCTGGCCACAGGTATTGCCCATCGTCTCCATAATACTGGTTTTCAGGTGCTGATGCTGGAGAAGGCTGCTCCCTCTGCCATACGTCGGGATATTGTTTTTGCTGAGGCTGTTTATGATGGGGAAAAGAAAGTGGAGCGTACCATCTGTACCCGGGCGGATTCTCTCCATGATGCAGAGAAAATGCTGAAAAACGGTCAGATTGTGATTATGGTGGATCCAGAGGCAGATTGTCTTCAGAAGCTAAAGCCAAGAATCCTGATAGATGCTATTTATGCCAAGCGGAATATGGGAACCTATATGGATATGGCGGATTTCACCGTGGCTATTGGCCCTGGCTTTGTGGCTGGCCGGGATGTAAACTGTGTTATTGAAACTACCAGAGGTCATAATCTGGGCCGGATTATTTATGAAGGACAGGCCCTGCCAGAGAAGGAAACTGTAGAGCTGCGGGCTTTGATGCGGGCTTCCCACTCCATTAATGCTCCTTGTGATGGTTATTTGGAGGCTGGACATCCTCTGTCCTATATTGTGAAGAAGGATGAGGTTATAGCCAAGCTGAATATGGATGGGGGCAATGTTTTTGAAATCAAGGCTCCTGTGGAGGGTGTATTGAGAGGTCTTTTGCATGATGGCTGTCCAGTGCGTACAGGCTTGAAGATTGCGGAAATAGATCCTAGCACCCAGCCAGCCAACTGCACAACTATCTCTGCTAAGAGCCGTTGTATTTCCGGCTCTGTGCTGGAGGCTATTATGGTGTGGGAAAATTCCCATGCGAAGAAGTCCCGCTTCTCTTGGAAGAAGTAAAATGAGACTTATTCAGTGGGAGCTTTAGACTCCCACTGAATTTAGTCGAATAAATCCAGAGCCTTACGGGTGCTTAACTCCCTCCTAAGAGGAGGGGGTCTTAGCACCCGTTAGCATGGGGTAAATTAATCAGTCTAGCCCTTCAATGGGACTGTAATAAATTGGTGGTGTTTTTGTGTCTTATGTAGTTACCAAATTAGTAACCACAGAAAAAAGCGTGGATTTTTTTCTGCTAGGTGCTTATAGTGATATAAAGCAGGCTGCTGCGGCGGCTACCGAGGAGTACAAGGCCTATAACAAGGCGGCTTCCTTTATGAATCTGGAAATGGTGAATGAATGGCTGTCTACTAGAGGGGAATATTCCTTCCGCCGGGATGCCAGGAATCGCCTTCAGCTGGATATTAGCCAGGTAGAGGAAAATCAGCCAGTGCCAGCCGAGCATCAGAAGCTTTACTCCTGCAGCGAGGAGGATAAGGTGTGGGTGCAGATGAGTTCTGCCTTGGTACCTGATGGTGTGAGCAAGGCAGAAATCTAAGAGATTAGTGACTATGCTTTTGATTGAGTAATTCTTGAAAAATAATTGGGAATTGCTGAAAAAGTGTTGACACGATATAGGTGATGTGATAATATAATAATGTTGATTGTGAGATTGACATTATGACTCAGTAGCTCAGCTGGATTAGAGTATTTGACTACGAATCAAAGGGTCGGGGGTTCGAGTCCCTCCTGGGTCACCATTGAGATTAAACCTTTATCCATTTGGGTAGAGGTTTTTTTGTGCGTAAATATTCTATTTTGCACGCAAGAGAAATTCTGATTTGACGAGTTGCCTATCTCCCTAAGAATGTAAATATAATTCGGGATGTCAAAGATTCTCGATATACAGCCTGCGGTCATAACGACTTTTGCTCTGTCCGACTTAATGGCCCTATCTGGTGATTTATCCATACGCAGTAATACCGCTTGTCGCTGAGCCAATTCACAGAGGCCGTAATGATAGAGAGTGCTACCGGGGCCACTTTTGCTACGCAAAAGCAGGAGTCTCCCGACGCAAAAGTGTCATGTCCCTTCGGCTGTTGCCGAATCATCAAGGCTTATCGATATTGTCAATCCAAATAATTCTGCTATCCTCGTAGAAAATAGGTCGTTCCAAATTGTGCCAAAGCAGGAAGGTGCAATGAATATACAAAGTAGAAGGCATGACATATACCCTTAACAGGTATATCGATGTGCCTTGCTTCTTAACGAATTTAAGCCATGAAAAGATGAACATCGTGAAACTTTTCATGTGATTAAATGAGTTTAGCAGCGTGAGGCACATCAATATAGCGCGAGCGTGCCTGTAAGGGTATATGTCATGACTCAGTAAAGAGTATATGTATGCCATTATGCAAATAATTCTTTGGCTCTACAAATCAGAATTTTGTCAACAAATTTTTTGTAATATTGTATAATATTGAGGGCGTACAACAAAAAATACATTAAAGGGATGAAGATTATCAATGGTAGATTTGTGGATGAAAATAAAAATATTATTTCAAAATATCTTAGATAAAGTATTTCGTATTACCGATAGAATCAAGGATTTTTTATGCTTAATGATGCTGTTTAATAGCAGCATAATTGGACTTTTTTATTTACAAGCAGATAGCTCTGCACCAGTTAAGGCACTTATCGAAGCTATAGGTCATTTTTTAACCAGCTTTTCTATGATATACATAACAGCAGCTGTTATTCGCTACCTCCCAGGTTGTATATTCAAAGTATTTCTTGAAAGATGTTTTATTATCATAGCAATAATTGTATGCACAGTAGACTGGTTCCTGCTTTACCAATATGGAGATGTATTGGATCAGACAAAACTAGCTATTATCCTAAGCACCGATCCTGGAACAGCCTGGGAATTTTTGAGGGCATATGTATTACATGTAAAGGTAATTCTAGCATTGGTGTGCTTCCTTTCTTTGTTTGCATATACAATACATAAAATCCGTCACATAGGCCTTAATCCAAAACTGTCTATATTTATACTAATATGTTTTCTATGTTCATTTGCCAAAATGGGTTATATCGCCAAAGAATCCATCTGTGACGATATAGACTATTCATGGGAAATTACTCATTGGAAATACGATACACTCTATAAATATTGGGATGTGGCTCGTTTTTGTATGGATTTTTATGCAGCACGGATGGAGATTGGCGGTGACGATATTATTTGTTCAGGTATGGATAAGGCCAAAGAATCGCAGATTGTAGAAGCTGGAGATATGAAGGTTCCTTATGTGGTGTTTGTTTTAGGAGAATCCACGGATAGAAATCATATGAGCTTATATGGTTACAACCTACCTACCAGTCCTTTGCTTGAAGCAAGGGAAAAACAAGGCGAGCTGGCGGTATTTGATGATACCATAGCCTGCGGTAACGGAACTACACAGGCCATGAGTATGATTTTTAATACAGCACCAAAGGATAGGGACAGTAGCGATCCCTGGTATGAATACTTGAATCTTATAGATACTATAAGGATGGCTGGATATCATACAACGTGGCTATCTAATCAGGAACCATCCTCAGGCTGGGGAAACCTTGAAGGGGTATATGCACACCGTTCCGATGAATTCAAATTCATGCGCATAACCGGTGGCATAAAGGGAGGCGGTTTTGTTGCTGCTCAGCCAGATGAACAATTACTGCCTTATTTAGATGAATTTTTGCAGGATAACCACCAGCCTAGACAGTATTATACAATTCATCTATACGGTACACACGAAATATTCAGTTCACGGTATACTGATAAATTTGCCAAATTTACGGCTGATGACGAAGAAGGAGATAGCAAAGGGGAGAAGCAAACCAAGGCAGAATATGATAATGCTGTACTCTATAATGATTATATAGTCAATGAAATTATTCGTCGTTTTGAGGACAAAAATGCGATAATTTTCTATATTTCTGATCATGGTATGGATCTTTATGACACTTCAAAAAATGCCCAGCATACTGCTGAGGAAAAAAGAAGCAAGCATATGATTGAGATTCCCTTTGTGGTATGGACCTCTAAGCAATATCGTGAACAATATCCAGAAGTATGGCAGCGCATAAAAAATGGTGTTCACAGACCATATCGTACAGATTATCTAATGTATTCTATTTTTGATGCAATAGGTGTGAATTTTTCAGATAATAAAATCTCTAAAAGTATTTTTAGCAATGATTTTGAACCTTTTGACCGCATTTATGGTGGCGAGATTTATAGTCATTAATGACAAGATGTCCTAAAATTAGGTTTTTGCAGATGCAAAAATATGAACACAATTCATTTTTTACTTTAAAAATCCATGAATATCATATATAATATAGCAATGAGTTATTTGGGAGGTGTTTTTTTATGGCTGAAATTAGCAAAAGGGAGCAAAAAAAGCTTCTAGCTAAGCAAACAATCATGGAAACAGCCATTGAACAATTTGTCCAGCGGGGATTTCAAGCCACTTCAATAGCGGATATTATGAAGGCAGCCAATATGGGATTGGGAACCTTCTATAATTATTTTGACTCTAAGGATCAGCTGCTGCACTACTTGTTAGATAATCTAGCTGTACAGTTGCAGCAGAGGTTGCAGCATTTGACCGCAGAGCAAAAAAGCAAGGCAGAAATCCTGCGAGAGATGGTGCTGATGACGGCACAGCTGGTAGATAGCAATAAATATGTCCTGCCTTTGTTCTTAAGTGCTGGAGCACGGCCGGAGCAAGCTTCAGAGGAGGCTAAGGGCAAGGAAAAGGACTGTGACCTGGAACCTCATGAGCATAGAGGTCATGGTCCTGCTTTTATGGCCATGTTTCTACAGCTGGTGCAGGAGGGACAGGCCAGTGGAGAATTTCGGCAGGATGTTTCTGCAGAAATTATTACGGAAATGTTCCATTCTTTGTTTCAGGCAGCAGCCTTTAGCAGTCTGCCTTTAAGCTTTGAAGAAAATATTACCATGAAGCTTAGACTGATAATTGATGCTATCTGTACCAAATAGATAAATTGTGTAATAGGATGAGTGTAAAAAATGATTAGTGTAACCAAGCTTTTATTTGCCAGAGAATACTATGGTGATTCTCTGAGATATACCAAGAATGCCCATGCCATGCGAAATGGTGCCGGTGAGGGCATGGGGCCGGTGGTGGTATGGAATTCCACCAAAACCTGCAATCTGAAATGTCGTCATTGCTATATGAGCTCTGATAATAAGAAGTATCAGAATGAGCTGACTACCCAGGAAGCCAAAAGCTTCATTGATGATTTGGCAGATTTTCATGTACCAGTATTGCTATTCTCTGGCGGTGAGCCTTTGATTCGTCCAGATTTCTTTGAGCTGGCAGAATATGCTCAGGCCAAGGGAGTGCGTCCAACCCTGTCCACCAATGGCACCTTGATTACCAGAGAGGTGGCTCAGCGCATCAAGGATATTGGGGTGGGTTATGTAGGGATTTCCCTGGATGGCTTGCAGGATGTAAATGACCAGTTCCGAGGAGTAGAAGGAGCCTTCCAGAAGGCTATGGCGGGTATTCAGAATTGTGTGGCTGTAGGTCAGCGGGTGGGCCTGCGCTTTACCATTAATCATCACAATATTCAGGAGCTGGAAAATATTTTTGATTTTATTGAACGGGAGAATATTAACAGAGTCTGCTTCTATCATTTGGTTTATTCCGGTCGGGGTACAGCCATGAAGAATCAGGATGTTACCGCGGAGGAATCCCGTCGGGCTATGGATATTATTATTCGCCGTACCAAGGATTTTGAGGATAGAGGTCTGGAAAAGGAGATTCTTACTGTAGATAACCATTGTGATGGTGTTTATATGTATCTCAAGGCTGTTTCAGAGGGCAATGACCAGCAGGCGGCCCAGATAAAGAAATATATTTCCATGAACGGAGGCAATCGCTCTGGTATAGCCTTTGGGGAGGTAGATCCCTTTGGCTATGTTCACCCAGACCAGTTTACCCAGCATCACACCTTTGGCAATGTAAGGGATAGGAAATTTAGTGAAATTTGGCAGGACACCTCCAATCCAATTATGGCTGGTCTAAAGGATAGAAAGCCACTATTAAAGGGGCGCTGCAGTCAGTGTCGTTTCCTGGAAAATTGCAATGGCAATTTCCGTACCAGGGCAGAGGCTGTTACCGGGGATTTCTGGGAGTCTGACCCATCATGTTATTTGACAGATGAGGAAATTGGTATAGCAGGAGGTGCTGACAAATGATAGTTTCCTGGAATACTACCAATGCCTGCAATATGTACTGTGACCATTGCTATCGAGATGCAGGCTGTAAGGCTGAGGAGGAGCTGTCTACAGCAGAGGCCAAGACGCTTTTGGAGCAGATAGCTAGAGCCAATTTCAAAATTATGATTTTTTCTGGGGGCGAGCCTTTGATGCGGCCTGATATTGTGGAGCTGGTAGCCTATGCCACCAGTCTAGGTCTTCGGCCGGTATTTGGTACCAATGGCACTTTGATTACCTTGGAAATGGCCCAAAAGCTAAAGGATGCCGGGGCTATGGGCATGGGAATCTCCTTGGACTCTATGGATAAGGAGAAGCACAATCAGTTCCGTAAGTTCCCGGGAGCCTGGGAAGGGGCGGTACAGGGGATGCGAAATTGTCGTGCTGTAGGCCTGCCCTTTCAGATTCACACCACAGTTATGGAGTGGAACAATCACGAGCTGGAGGCTTTGACGGATTTTGCCGTAGCCGAGGGGGCCGTGGCCCATCATTTCTTCTTCTTGGTGCCTACGGGACGAGCCAAAACCATTGAAGCAGAGTCCTTGCGGGCAGAGGCTTATGAGGAAACCCTGACCAGAATCATGAAAAAACAGCAGCAGGTGGATATTGAATTGAAGCCAACCTGTGCTCCGCAGTTCCTGCGGATTGCAGACCAGATGGGATTGAAAACCCGCTTCCGCAGAGGTTGCCTTGCTGGTACAGCCTATTGTATAATTAGCCCTAAGGGCAAGGTACAGCCTTGTGCTTATTTGAATATGGAGCTGGGGGATGTGCGCCAGACTCCATTTGATGAAATCTGGAAAAACAGCCCTGTGCTGAACAAACTGCGTACTATGGAATATTCCGGTGGCTGCGGCAGCTGTCAGTACAAGAGAGCCTGCGGTGGCTGTCGGGCCAGAGCTGCCTACTACCATGAGGGTGACTATATGGCAGAGGAGCCTTGGTGCCTTTATCATGGCCGCAAGGGCTAAAATCAGGATGGTTGGGGCAGGCTGTAGAGATGTTGTAGGGTTGCCAATCTCTTGGCAATTGGTGATACGGGGTGAAGTATATGATAAAAGTAATTTTTTCTGACATGGATGGAACCTTGCTGGACGAGAATGGCCAGCTGCCAGCTGAATTTGATGAGGTTATGGAAGAGCTGAAAAAGCGGAATGTAATTTTTGCTCCTACCAGTGGCCGTCAGTATTATGCCCTGATGTATCAAATGGGTAAGTACAAGGATGATTTCCTCTTTCTGGCAGAGAATGGAGCTTATTCCTGCTATCGGGAAAAGGAAATGTTTTCCAGCACTATTGATAAGGCTGAATATATGAAGGTTCTTTACAAGGCCATGAGTATACCTCATATTTATCCCGTAGTCAGTGGTAAAAAGAACAGCTACGTTCTGCGCCAGTGGGAGCCATATATTGGAGAACTGCACAAATATTATACCAGAGCTGAGTATGTAGACAGATTTGAGGATATTGATGATGATTTCATCAAACTGGCCTTGGCAGACAATGAATATGAGGATTCTGTAAAGAATATCTGGGAACCTATGTCTGATTTGGATACCTATCTCCATCGTACTCTGAGCAGCAATGTGTGGGTGGATTATTTGAATCCAGATGCTAACAAGGGCTGGGCGGTTAAAAAGGTGCAGGAAAAATTTGGCTTCAAGCCAGAGGAATGTGCTGCCTTTGGCGACTATATGAATGACTATGAAATGATGCAGTCCGTGTACTACAGCTATGCTATGGCCAATGCCCATCCTGATTTGAAAAAGGTGGCTAGATTCCAGTGCAAGAGCAATGTAGAGCATGGGGTAATGGAGCAGATTAAGGAGTTTATTCGTCAGGGGATGATTTAGTGAAATACGATTATCATATGCATTTTGAATATGGCGATTATGATGTGGAGTGGGTAAAGGGCTTCTTTGAGGCGGCACAGAAAAGAGGCTTGGATGAAATCGGTATTAGCGAGCATAGCCATACCTTTCCAGAGTTTCAGCAGCTTTATTACGATGATTTGATTTTGGATGATTCCTTTGTAGGAAGTTTTCAGCAAAAATGGTTAAAGCGGAATAAATTCAAGCATACTTTGGAGGATTATTTCGCTTTTATGGCCAAGCTCCGGTCTTTGGGTTATAAAGTAAAAACCGGTATTGAGGTTTGCAATTTTCAGAATCAGGCCAAGGTAAGGGAAATTTTGTCTCACTATGATTTTGATTATGTTATTGGCTCTATACACTTCATTCGAGGTTGGGCCTATGATTCCAGTGAAATCAAGGCTGAGTGGCAGAATCATTCCTTAGATGATATTTATGAGTGGTACACCCAGGAGATTGAACATCTCTGTGCTGGTGGCTGCTATGATGTGTTGGGACATCCTTTCAATATACGTTTGTATAAATATTTGCCAGATTTTGATGTACAGCCATATCTGCTGCGAGCTGTTAAGGCTCTGAAAAAAGCCAATATGGGTGTAGATGTGAATACTGGCACCCTATATCGTTATCCTATTGAGGAAATTTCTCCTTATCCAGAGTTTATGAAGCTGGCCAAGGAATATGATCTGCCTATAATTACTTCCTCTGATGCCCATAAGCCAGGGGATTGTGGCAGCTATATTGACAAGGCCATTGAATATGCTAAGGGATTTGGATATACTCAGGGCCTTACCTTTGACCATAGACAGAGAAATCTGGTGGAGCTAGGGTAGAATGACAGCACAAAGCCCCCGCAAATGACAGTTGCGGGGGCTTTGCTTTTAGTGTTTTGGTGCCATAGGTGGGATTTTCATCTCTATTTGCTGGTGGGCTAAGAGGTGCTCGCTCATATCCTTGGAAGTATGCTGAGCCCAGATTTTCTGCAAAGTTGTAACAAAGGCACCGGAGGTCATAGAGGATTCTAATTGATTTTTTACAGCATGGCGAAGCTGGTCAAAGAACTCCTCAGAAAGCTCTACGGTACGCTGAGCCAGCAGAACCTGCAACTGGGTATCTACCAGATAAAGGTGCATAACAGGCTCCTGCAAGTCCTCTAAAATAGGCTTTAGCCCAGGTGGCAGCAACTGTACACCTAGAGGGCAATCTCCCCAGCCATCCTTGAAGATGCCATCAATCTTGTAAAGCAGGAACAAAATACCATCCTGTTCATAGAGGCCCAGCTCCAGCTTGCCAGTACGAAAGGCCTCTACTGCAATAACATCGGTTTTGCTAAGCTGCAAAATAAACATACAGCCATTGGCGTCAATTTGAAATAGACCACCATCCCCCTGATTCTTAATAGGCAGGGGGAATTTTTCACCTACCTGAAAATTTATATATTCCATAGTTTCCTCCTTAATTTCATGGTTTTATTATAACATTTTTAAACTTCCCACACCGTAAAATGGTGTAGTTCCTTGAAAACTGTATATTTCAGAAGATAAAAAAGGCGT
>NZ_JADYTY010000059.1 GCF_021531495.1 Anaerovibrio lipolyticus | reverse complement strand
TTTCGAGAAAATTTTGATTTCATATTTACGATAGTAGAGAGATAGGCATCTCGATAAATCAGAATTTATTGCATATTGTTGAGGTTTGTAGTACAATAAATATAAAGAGAGTGCTACCGATAGACGGTTAGCCCTATGTTTTTAGCAGAAAATAACCGCTCAAGATTAGGACTCCTGGGGCGGTTATTTTCTTTTGTGAATATTTTTGCCAAGTTGGTAGACAAAAGCTATACTTAATAAAAAACATCAGGTCGAGATCATGCCTATGATTAAGGATAAAAATATCATAAATTTATTTCAGAATTCTGTTTTGGCACAGGGACTGGATAGGGAAAAAATAGAGGAATTTCTCAAATCCAGCAAGGTAGATTATAAGAAATATCATGAAGGGGAATTTATTTTTCGTGAGGGAGATGTGCCAAGGAAATTGTATATGCTCATAGAAGGGCAAATAAAAATTGCTAAAGATACATATCTGGGGCGGCAATTAGCTTTGGGGGAGATTACAAGGCCTGGAGATATTTTCGGAGAGGTATATCTGTTTTTGGGACACAAAGCATATGATATGTATACAATGGCTTTGGAAGATAGTTCAATATTAGAAATCAGCAGCAGTTTTTTTAGAGATACCAATCAGGATGTTATGCCACTGACCATACAGATACAGCAGAATTTACTACGAATTATAGCAGGCAAGGCATATTTTATGCATAATAGATTAAAAATTCTTGGCAGCGGTTCTCTTAGGGAAAAGATAGCGAGGTATATTTTTCAACTGTCAAGTAAAAATGGCTGCTTTCAATTGCCCTGTAGTAGAGAACAACTGGCAGAACAACTATCTGTGGCAAGGCCATCCTTGTCAAGAGAATTAGGTCAAATGCAGCGGGATGGTATTTTGGACATACATGGGAATAAGATAAGTATAGTGGATTTAAAAGCTTTTGAATCATATTTATAACGATTTATCTGATATCATCAACCTTTGCAGATGGTGGTAAAAATTTTAAATTCGTAACAAATGTTACGGCATAAGGCAGACTTATTTGGCATAATATATATGAAATCGGTTATGTAAAGAAGGGATGTGCTTTTATGGATAATAAAATGTTTTGCTTTCAATGTCAGGAAACTGCGGGATGTAAAGGTTGTACCGTAATGGGGATTTGTGGCAAAAAGCCAGAGGTTGCCGCGGTGCAGGATTTATTGGTTTATGTTACCAAGGGACTGGGGGCTGTGGCTGCTGCATGGCAGTCAGCAGGAAAAATTGTCCCATCTGAAATTGGTCATTTGATAACAGAAAATTTATTTATTACTATTACAAATGCTAATTTTGATGAAGAGGCCATAAAAGTACAGATTGATAAAACACTTATAGCCAAATCTGAACTTTTGAAAGCCATGTCTGAAGTAAAAAACTTACCAGAGGCTGCTCTTTGGCAGGGGAGTAGGGCAGATTACTTGTCCAAGGCTTCTACTGTAGGTGTTTTATCTACACCTAACGAGGATATACGCAGTCTAAGCGAACTGGCTTTATATGGCTTGAAAGGGCTATGTGCCTATCTGAAGCATGCCAATGCCTTGGGATATAGTAGTGATGAAATAGACGCTTTCGTGCAAAGGGCTCTTGCCAAGCTGGTAGAGGATAATCTGACCGGAGAAAATCTCACTGCTCTGGTGCTGGAAATTGGCAAATGGGGCGTAGATGCTATGGCTCTTTTGGACAAGGCCAATACTGAATCCTATGGGCACCCTGAGATTACCAAGGTAAAGTTGGGCACAGGCAAAAGACCTGGTATCTTGATTTCTGGCCATGATTTGCGGGATTTGGAAATGCTGTTAGAGCAAAGCAAAGATAGTGGGATAGATGTTTATACTCATGGAGAGATGCTGCCAGCTCATTATTATCCTGCTTTCAAGAAGTATGACCATTTTGTGGGAAATTACGGCAATGCCTGGTGGAAGCAGAAAGAGGAGTTTGAAGCTTTTAATGGGCCTATAGTTATGACGACTAACTGTCTGGTGCCACCAAAGGATTCATACAAAGACCGGGTATTTACAGCTAATGCTGTAGGTTTTCCTGATTGTAAGCATATAAAGACAGATGCTAATGGACATAAGGATTTTTCATCTGTCATCCAAATGGCTAAGCAATGTTCAGCACCTACTCAGTTGGAGCAGGGCGAAATAGTAGGGGGCTTTGCTCATGAGCAGGTATTCGCCTTGGCTGATAAGGTGGTAGAGGCTGTAAAATCTGGGGCTATTCGCAAGTTTGTGGTTATGGCTGGCTGTGATGGCCGTATGAAATCTAGAGATTATTATACTGAATTTGCCAAGGCTTTGCCTAAGGATACCGTTATTCTTACTGCTGGTTGTGCTAAATATAAATATATCAAGCTTGACTTAGGAGATATTGGCGGTATTCCACGGGTATTGGATGCGGGACAGTGCAATGATTCCTATTCCTTGGCTTTGATTGCCTTGAAGCTGAAAGAAGCTTTTGGATTAGCTGATATTAATGAATTGCCTGTAGTATATAATATTGCTTGGTATGAGCAGAAAGCAGTTATTGTTTTATTGGCTCTGCTGCATCTGGGAGTTAAGAATATACATCTGGGCCCAACTCTGCCAGCATTTTTATCTCCTAATGTAGCCAAAGTTTTGGTAGATAATTTTGGTATAGCCGGCATTAGTAATGTGGAAGATGATATAAAGAACCTTATTGGGTAAATTTCGATTTGCCGAATACATCAATTATCTATACACTTCTCGTAGGCACGGCATATACCCTTACAGGCACGCTCTCGCTATATTGATGTGCCTCACGCTGCTAAACTCATTTAATCACATGA
>NZ_JADYTY010000058.1 GCF_021531495.1 Anaerovibrio lipolyticus | reverse complement strand
TGTCTCTATTATACCCCTATTGGGGCTATGTGAAATTCTCATCTTGACTTGCTCTATTTTTATTCTAACATCAGATAGTGTAATATATACTGCTAATAAATCAGCAATAAAAAGATATCCTAATGCATATTTTTATATTGCCGATAATGAGTCTAAAAATATTTTAGAAAAGGAGTATCATGTAAATCCTCAAAGAATCAAAAATATTGCCTATTTTTCTGGAGTTAGGGCAAAAAAAGAAGTTAAAGAAAATAATATTGTTTTTATTGGAAGCAAATTTGTTTCTTCAGGGCCTAATTATCTTACGCAATTCTTGCAAGAAAAACCCTCCTTGGAAGAAAAGGAAGAATTTCAGAGAGCATTAGATTGTTTAAAAGAATATCCTTTTGCAACCTTGGAAAATTTTGTTCAAGCAGGAGTCATTACTTTTGATAAAGTTTTTAAATATTTTAATATAAAGTATTTTTTGATGATGTTGAGCACAGAAAAAAGAATTAATATTCTAGATGCAATTTCCGGATTTGGTTTAAAATTGTATGGAACCCCGAATTGGATAAGCGAGTATTTTTATAGGTCTAGGCTTTCATTATCATTTTCAGATAAAAAGGTATATAGTTTGGAAGATACTGAGCGAATATACAATTCTGCAAAAATAGGAATATCAATTGGTCATTTACAGGCTAAAGCAGGCTTTCCATGGAGAGTATTAGATATATTGAATAGTAATGCTTGCCTTGTTTCGGATTTTCATGAAGATTTTAATAGAGTTTTCCCTAAAGATTTATTCCCTATATATAATGATGAATACGAAGCGAGAAAAATATGTGAATATTTGCTAAAAGATGAGAAGGCACGTCTTAATATTGTAAAACATTCTCAGGAATTTGTGAAAATTCATTTTGATGTGCACACTTTTTGGGAAGGAGTTGAAAAAATGGTTTCTGTTCAATTACTATAATTTTTCCGTATAAAGGAGTAGTGTAAAGTTATAATTTTAGTGGTTATAAAGAAAGTAGAATAAATATTATTTTATTATGGAAACTGGCTATGAAAAGTCAAGTATAATTTAGGAAAAACTATTTGTATTTTCTAGATAGGTATGATGTAGAAAATATTGTCTGGAGATGCACATAATTTCCTGTGTCGTTGGGCACATTAATATGGTGAGTAAATATAAATTTTATGCTCTTTTAACATACGCGATACAGGAAATATATGTAAAGTTATATTGAGATGGTGCTTGTAATTTTGGAGAGGGCGATATAAGTGCGAGATATAAACGATTATACAAAAAAATATATAAAAAGTGATTTTGAAAATAATTATCAGGTAAAATATCGCAAAAAAAAAGTATTAGAGGAAATAAATAAATATGAACACAATAGTATTTTAGAGATTGGGTGTGGACTAAATTCCCTAGCTGAGAATGTAGATGATTATCAATTTTTTACGGTAGTAGAGCCATCGGAAATTTTTATAAATAATGCAAGGTATTCCTTGGAGCAACAGAGCACTTTAAAAAGTGATAAAGTTGAATTTTACAAAGGGTTATTTCCAGAAGAGGTTATAGATTATATATCCGAAAAAAAATATGATTTTATTGTGCTTTCCTCATTATTGCACGAAATGGAAGAACCTGAAAAAATTCTAGATGGTATTTTAGTTGTATCTGATAATAAAACGGTTATACATATTAATGTCCCGAATGCCTATTCCTTGCATAGATTGTTAGCATATGAAGCAGGCATTATTGAAAATATTGAAGCATTTAGTGAAAGAAATATATCTTATCAACAACATAGTGTTTTTTCATTAGAATCGTTAATTATGCTTCTCAATAATTGGGCAAATAATCAAAATCTAAGTATAGAATTATTGAATCATGGAAGTTACTTTGTAAAGCCTTTTAGTCATAGTCAGATGGAGATAATGATAAAAGCAAATATTATTGATGCAAAGATTATTAATGGTTTTGATAGGTTAATTAAATATATGCCAAATTTTGGATCAGAAATTTTTGTTAATTTTAGGATAAAGAAAAGTAACTATATGGGGAAATAATAAATGAAAATAAAAGAAGTAAGTTGTGAAGAATATCAAAATTTATTCCAATCAAAAATAATTTTTGATAGTGCAGATTTTGTTGAATTAAATAAGTACAAAGTTGAACAGGTGCATTATTATGTATTTTTTGATAGAAGAAAACGTTTTGGGTTAGCAGTTGGGGAAGAAAGAGGAAATTTTTATATCCCGTTTTCAGCTCCTTTTGGCATTATAGAACCAATAAGAAAACATTGGGATATACACATGTTGGAGGATAGTATTAGATTATTAGATGAATATATAAAGGAAAAAAATATAAAAAGAATAAGATTTATATTACCACCGCCATTTTATGAAAAAAAAGTTGTCGCTGCTATGCAGAATATTTTGTTTAGATGTGATTATAGATTATTATGGCAGGATCTTAGCTATGCTTTTAATCTAGGTGCAATTACAGAAAGGAATTATACAGTAGGGTTATCTCAAGCAGCAAAAAAAAACTTACGTATAGCCAAGGAAAGTGGGTTAATAATAAAAAGGTGCGAAACAGAAAAGGAAAAAGAACTATCCTATAATGTAATAGCAGCAAATCGAAAAGAAAAAGGTTACCCGCTTAGAATGAGCTGGGAGCAGGTTAGTCAAACTAAAAAAATAATATCACATGATTTTTTTGTAGTATACAAAGATAAGATTGCTATTGCATCGGCTATTGTATTTCGAGTGTGCAATGATGTGGCCCAGGTTATTTACTGGGGAAATATATCTAAATATAATAATTATAAGTCCATAAATTATTTAGCATATGAACTGATTAAATACTATAAGAAAGAAGGTTTTGATTATTTGGATATAGGACCTTCTTCAGAATGTGGTATTCCTAATTATGGATTGTGTGATTTCAAAGATAGTATAGGCTGTGAGTTGTCTGTAAAATGTTGTTTTGAAAAAAGCTTCGAGTAGGTGAGTCTGTGGCGATGATAGTAAGTATTTTATAAAATTAGTACATATTGAAAATATGAAAAAGTGGTAGAAGGTATTTTTCTATCTAGAGTCGTGTATGAAAATAGAAGTTTAATAGTAGATTATGTTTTGGGGTGTTATTATGGAAGATAAAAACAAAATTAAAAATTTAGAAATCGAGATTGAAAATCAGCAACGTAATGTTTCTTATGACACTAAAGAATACACTATAGAAATAATAGTAAGCAAGTATCAAAAAAATTAGAAGATGGAAAAAATGAGTTTTCTGTTCCAGATTATCAGAGAGAATTTGTGTGGGATGAAATTAGACAGTCAAGGTTTATAGAGTACCTAATTATAGGATTACCGATTCCATATATTTTTCTGGCCGAAACTAATAGCGGAAGATACGAAATAGTTGATGGCTCACAGAGAATACGTACTTTATGTGCTTATTTGAATGATGAATTAAAACTTAACAAATTGGAGAAAATACCAGCATTAAACAAGCTTAGATTTTCAGATTTGGAATTATCAAGACAAAGAAAATTTAAAAATACTTCATTAAAAATAGGGTGTGTCAAGAACTTTGTGTAAAAAAGTTTAGTAGATTACATCATAGTGCTTCATGAGTTTCGCCATA
>NZ_JADYTY010000057.1 GCF_021531495.1 Anaerovibrio lipolyticus | reverse complement strand
AGGTGCGGTAGCCGGAACACAAAGCGGAACACTATTTTTGTGATGTTCCGTGGGTTGCACCTTTATGAGGTGCGGTAGCCGGAACACAAAGCGGAACACTATTTTTGTGATGTTCCGTGGGTTGCACCTTTATGAGGTGCGGTAGCCGGAACAAGATACGGAACATTATTTTTGTGATGTTCCGTGAGTTGCACCCTTATGAGGTGCGGTAGGCGGAACGAAATACTGTAAAAAATGATAAAAGAAAAACGCTGAAATATACTAAAAATGAGTATACGCCAGCGTAAGAAGCACAATGTATAATATTTAGAGCAAAGCAAGGTATCGACTAAATTCAGAAGGCGCAATCCCCAGAGCCTTCATGGCCTTTTCAGGGGATAGATTTAGATTACGCATCAATTCCTTTATGGATTCAATTTTACCCTCAAATTTGCCTTCAATTTTGCCATCTGTTTTGCCTTTATTGTAACCAAAATCTTGCATTTCCTGTAATTTCATTTCATAGGTCATATAACTCATCCTTTTTACTTTATAGTTTACTACAGGTAATGTTGTATATTGAACATCTAAGAAGATATAAGTTGTTATATAGATTTATCACTTGAAATAATATATAATAGATTAAAAAGAAAGGTGGGGTATACCATGAAACCAAATCCATATTTCCCAGGAGCTGGAGCAGCTCCTGCCTATATTGCTGGCCGGGATGAGGATATAGAAAAGGCCAAAGAAGAGCTGGAAACTATCTCTTATGGCTATCCTGCTCGTTCCGTGATTTATTATGGGCTGAGAGGTGTGGGCAAAACAGTACTTTTGAATAAAGTAGAAAGTATAGCCAAGGCCCTAATTATTCCAGAGGAATACATGGAAATTCCGGAACATGGCAAAAATAATTTTCAGTCAGAGCTTGCTCTCAGTGTATATAAGCTTATGAAACAGCTAAGTGTCAAGGAACAATTGGAATCCTACGTTAAAAGAGCACTTGGGATACTAAAATCCTTTTCCATAAAATACTCTCAAGGAGATTTTGCTACAGAAATAGCTGTAGATCCCATACAAGGCTTAGCCAATACAGGCAACATATCTAATGATATGACAGAATTATTTTTAGCTTTAGGAGAGGTGGCAAAGCAAAACAAAAAAGGGGTTGCTTTCTTTATTGATGAAATTCAGTATCTTGATCAAGTAGATTTGGAAGGATTGATTCGTGCTTTACATCGCTCAAATCAGAAAGGATACCCTATTATTATCTACGCTGCAGGATTACCTAAGATTGCCAAATTCGTAGGTGTGGCTAAATCTTATGCTGAGAGATTATTTAGTTTTGTGGAGATAGATTCTCTTGATGCCATAGCTGCCGAAAAAGCTCTGGTATATCCAGCCAAAGAAATGGGTGTTGCATATACACCAAAAGCCATTAATCATATTCTATCCACAACAGAGGGATATCCGTATTTTATTCAGGAATATGGCAAATGGATCTGGAAGCATAGGCATAATTCTGACATAATAACAGACGAAATTGCTGTTGCCGCCTATAATGACTTTGAAAAAAGCCTGGATTCTGGCTTCTTCAGAGTACGCTATGACAAGGCAACCACAAAAGAATTAGATTTTATGCTAGCCATGGTAGAATGCGGCGAAATCCCCTGCACCATCAAAAATGTTGCAGAAATATTGGGCGTAACTCAGCAACGCATATCTGCCGTTAGGGCACAACTTATCCATAAGGGCTTCATATATGCAGCAAACTATGGCAAGCTAGACTTCACTGTACCCCAGTTTGGACAATATCTACGCAGACAGCAGGGGAATATAAACTAAATAAATTAAGAATTTTAGGAATAAATGGTAGTAGGGCACTGGGAGGCCTTGTGGCACAGAGGTGATAGATATGTTTGAGTTTGAATGGAATGAAAAAGAAGAGAAAGATGCTTTGATTAAAGTTGGCGAAGCTAGGGGTGAAGCTCGTGGTGAAGCCCGTGGTGAAGCTATAGGTGAAATCAGGGGGACATTAAGGGCCATAAAAAATCTAATGAGAACCACTAACTTATCTGCTGAGGCAGCCATGAAAGCAATAGGTATCTCACCTTCAGAATACAAAAAATATCTTATGATGCTTTAATATTAAAATGGCATTGAATTTTTAAGGTCAAATCGACATTGCAATGTAGATTTGACCTTATTTTTGTGATACTAACTACTATATGAATCTGGTTATAATAGGGGAATATTGTATAGAGATATATACCAGAGATACAATGTATACTATAATTATGTACACTTTCATACTAAGGTTAGCTATCAGAATGTATACTATCGAACTAGGTAAAACTAGCAAAACGGAAATCTTTTTTTATCTTTTTCTTTATATTAGGGCGTTGAGAGGCCTTGCGGCACAAGGGATAAGAGAATGTCACTGCACCTCCTTAGAACCTTTTGAAGGTGCGGTATAAGGTGCGGAAACAGGAACGCAAAGCGGAACGGTATATTGCCACCGTTCCTGTTTAGGTGCCCAAACAGGAACGCAAAACGGAACGATATCGGAGCACCGTTCCTAAATGGGAGCCTAAACAGGAACGATAGCAAGTAGCATTCCATAGTCTGCACCTTTAGAAGGGGCAAAAACAGGAACGCAAACGGAGCGATATCTGAACACTGTTCCTAAATAGGGGCCAAAACAGGAACGCAAAACGGAACGATATCGGAGCACCGTTCCTAAATGGGAGCCTGAACAGGAACAGTGGCAGACGGTGCTGCGCAATCTGCACCTTTAGAAGGAACAGTATTGGGAACTATAAAAAATGATAAAAGAAAAACGCTGAAATATACTAAAAATGAGTATACTCCAGCGTAAGAAGCACAATGTATAATATTTAGAGCAAAGCAAGGTATCGACTAAATTCAGAAGGCGCAATCTCCAGAGCTTTCATGGCCTTTTCAGGGGATAGGTCTAGATTACGCATCAATTTCGTTATAGACTCAATTTTACCTTCAGCTTTGCCTTTATTGTAACCCAAATCCTGTATTTCTTTTAATTGAGTATTATCCTTGATAGAGGCAAGGCTATATATTTCATTGTTAGCATTTTTCGAGGCAAGGTGAGGATTCTGAAGCAAAAAACATATGCAGGGAATTAGATACTCATTAAATTTTTGAACAAAATCAGGAGTTAGCTTGCAATAGCCAGCAATTCTTTCCCAGCATTGTTTTTGGTCTTTTAGATCAAAAAAATGTCGTTCTATAAAATCTAGGCTGCGATTATCGTCAAAAATGTAATGAAGGCAATTGTCATTCTTTAGGTCATCCCAGTGATTTTCCAAATAATTATCAGAAAGTTTTTGAACTGGATTAAGTGCAATGAAAGATGTATATCGTGAAAAATCCCTCATTTCACTGTAGTATCGTTCTAAAAATGCTTCGTCCATGGGCCATGTGTTCATAATAAGACACATGGCATTTTTTTTGTTTCTAGATTCGACAGCATTGTAAATAATCTCAGGCATTTCTGGATCATAAAAAATAATTTCATCATTGCCTAATATCTCTAGTAGATCGTGGTCATTCATATATTTATCAATACTATATATAAAATCTGGATTCTCTAGTTCTAGGGGAGAAATTTTATTAATATCGCATGCTTCCCAAATGATATCTAAATTATCTGATTGCTTTTCAGATTGTTTGCATATTATGTTACAAGCATCTGAGGCCGTGGAATACCAAGTTGAAATCTTGTTGTGGCTCCATAGGGCATTTAGATAGCTGTTATTCAGCAAATCTTCTAGTGGCAGAATATCTGCATGTTTGATGAGAAGGTCTAGGGAAATGACTTGGTTTGAGGCAATAGAACGAAATCCCTCTTCTAAATTTAGAAGGTTTGCGATTATTTCTTTTATTTGTTCTGTGGTAATATTATCCCTTCGCCAATCCTGACATTTGGTGTGCATGAGAAATTTGGCAGCCAATAGGGAATAGCGGATAGCAATATTACTATAGGATTTTGGAATAGACAGATATTCATCTAAAAGCTGTTCGCTTATACTGTATTTGGAAAAAATATTGGCGAAATTTGTGATTTCCCGGTTTTTCCATTCTGGGATTTCATCCCAATTGTTAATTACATTATCATTCATGTTAGGTTCTCCTTATTTAATTTGTCAGCTTTACGAATCCGCATAACCTAAAAGTAAATTATTATGTTTCGGTATCCATAATGCCTTTTACGTTTGCTCGCAATAATGCATTACCCCTGACCTATATCTAGCCTGTATGTTTCTTCGGTGATATTTTTGTAATATTTTTATTTAAACTTCCCACACCGTAAAATGGTGTAGTTCCTTGAAAACTGTATATTTCAGAAGATAAAAAAGGCGTA
>NZ_JADYTY010000056.1 GCF_021531495.1 Anaerovibrio lipolyticus | reverse complement strand
ATCAATATAGCGCGAGCGTGCCTGTAAGGGTATATGCCATGCCTACAGAAAGTGTATAAATAAATTGCCTCATCAAATGTTCCACGTGAAACAACATTCCTAATTTATCTATTTGGGCTATAACTTGACGGAATTAGCACTTAACTGTATGATAAACCAGTAGATTTTGAAAACAAGGTGATGCCATGATTGAATTGCCAACTATACAACAACTAAAATGCCTGCTATGCTACGGCAAAGAAAACAATTTTACCCGAGGCGCACAGCAGGCCAATATTACCCAGTCTGCCTTTAGTGCCCAAATCAAAAAGCTGGAGGAAACTGTGGGCATGGAGCTTATTCAGCGCACCAACAAAGGAAGTCATCTAACTCCCTCTGGCGAAAAAATGCTGGCCATTGCTGAAAAACACCTAACAAATTTGCAACAGGAAATATTAACGCTTCGCCAAGAACAACAACAGGAGCCTACTCTCCTCAAAATCGGAGTTATGCGAACTCTAGGTGATGTGCTGATGAATCGTCATGTACAACATTTCCAGCAGGAAAAGAACCCCATCGACCTAGTGGTTTATGATATGGAAAGCAGTGAAATCTTAACTGACCTGCGGGATGATAAAATTGATTTAGCCTCCGTCTATATGATTCATCCCAAGCCCTTTGCAGAATATGAACAGGTACATTTAGTTTGGGACCAAATGGCTTACTACGCTCCCTGCCTGAACATATCAGATAAGCAAATAAGCCGCAGTACTATTATTAACCATCCTATGGTATATTATCCCACTAATTATTTCATGGAACAAACTATCGGCGAGTATTTTGCCTATGGAAAGCCACCTCGTGCTGCTACCCTTTCTACTCCCTATGCCATGGTACACTTCTGTCAACAAAATCCTGCTGGAGCCATTCTACCACAACGCCTGATAGAGGCTCTGGACATCAACCAAGGAGTTTATACCCTACAGGAGCCATTGTTGATGGATAATTGCATCGTATTTAAAAAGGACACGCCTAAGAGAACAGATATAGAATTTTTTATCAATTATTTACGTCCTTACTTTGCAGATTGATTTTCTTCAATAGCTGTTATCGTTTTTTGCGATAACAGCTATCTTTTTATTGCGTTATACAAATATCTTCATATTCACTATAATCTAAAGCGTTTTCTTTTTATTAATAGGGTATAAGAATAAGAAAGGCTGATGATTATTTTATGGAAAAAGAACCCTTATGGACACGAGGCTTTGTACTTGATACATTTATCAATCTAGGCATTTATATCATCTATTATATGCTTATGGTAGTTATTGCCGTGGAGGCATTGCACATGGGCGCCACTGTAGCAGAGGCTGGCCTGGCGACTGGCATCTATATTATCGGTGTACTGCTGGCCAGATTAGTTGGTGGCCGCTATATTGAATTAATGGGCCGTAAGAAAATGCTCTACGCCGGGGTGATTTTTTATCTCCTGACCACAGTTCTCTATTTCGCTTTTAATTCTATGACTACTCTATATGGGGTGCGACTGCTAAACGGCATTGGCTATGGCGTAGCTGCTACGGCCACCGGTACTATCATTGCCGGCGTTATTCCCCAGTCCCGCCGTGGCGAAGGCATCAACTATTTTGCCCTCAGTCTCAGCTTGGCTGCTGGTGTTGGTCCTCTGTTGGGCATGCTGCTACAGGATTATTTCAGCTTTGCCCATATCGTTAATTTCTGTATTGCTATCTTAGGTGCCTGCCTTTTGGCTACATTCTTCCTGCCTGTAGAAGAAATTGAACTTTCTCCCGAAAAGCTGGCAGAGCTAAAATCCTTCCGGTTGGATAATTTTATTGAGCCTAGAGTATTGGCCATTTCCACCGTTGCCTTTTTCATGGGTATCTGCTATTCCGGTGTGCTTTCCTTCTTGGGAGCCTATACCAAGGAATTAGGACTTGATGGCGCCGGCCCTGTATTTTTCGTAGTCTACGCCATTGTTATTACAGTCATTCGCCCCTTTGCCGGTGTAATGTTTGACCGCAAGGGTGAGGATTTTGTTATGTATCCTTGCTATTTGGCTCTGTTTATTGGCCTGATGCTTCTAGGACAGGCTCAGGGCATGGTGCTGATGATTGCAGCCAGCATCTTTATCGGCCTTGGCTATGGTACTTTCATGTCCAATGGTCAGGCTATCTGTGTTAAGCTTACCCCAGCCTATCGCTCTGGTATTGCTGTTTCCACCTATTTCATCATGCTGGATGTAGGCCTAGGCTTTGGCCCTTATTTCTTGGGAGCTTTCAAGGAAATCATCGGCTTTAATGGTATCTATGAGGCAACTGCTGTAGGGGCTTTAGCCTGCGCAGCAATTTATTATTTGGCCTATGCTAGAAAACGGGACAGAAATAGTCAGGATGAATTGGCTGAAGATGATTCTATGGAGCAAACCTTGGAGATGGAATAACCGTCCCTAATATATCCTCAAAGACAAAATAGCATATGTAATACAAAGGAGATGTTTCACGTGAAACATCTCCTTTTTTTGTTAAACAGTATGTAACCCCATGAGGGTTCTTTCCCTGCAAGCCCTCAAAATATTTTCCTTATGTTCCCATGTTTTATATGTTGTGCTTTCGCCCTCTGTTGACACTCCCCATGCCTAAAGGCAGGGGATTCTTGGTTCCCTGAGCACTGCATATAGGCCGTGGCCTATATGTCTTACACGCTCTCCCCAAGCGTAGATTTCCGTGTGTCCCACGGTATTTTATTCTTTAGCTTATGCTGATTTCTGCATTTCCAAGGCTTTTCTTAAAATATTCCTAGCAGCGTTTACATCCCTGTCATGCTGAGTATTGCACTGTGAACAGGTCCATTTACGAATACCAAGATTCTTTGTAGCCCTATTTTGATAGCCACAGCAGGAACAGGTTTGGCTGGATGGGTAGAATGTGTCCACCTTCACCAAATCACAACCATAGAGCTTGGCCTTGTATTCCAGCATACGGAAAAATTCAGCCCAGCTTACATCAGATATGGCTTTGGCTAATTTGTGATTTCTCAACATATTCTTAATCTTTAAATTTTCTACCGCAATCAACTGATTTTCTCTTACAAGATTAGTTGATTCCTTATGCAGGAAATCCTTGCGGATATTGGCTATCCGTTCATGTAATCTGGCCACCTTGATTCTAGCCTTGTTACGGTTATTACTGCCCTTGGCCTTTCTTGACAGTTTTTTCTGCAGACGTTTTAGCTTTTTCTCCATTCGTTTTAAAGCCTGTGGATTGGCTACAGTATTTCCTTGGTCATCGGAACAGAAGTCTTTTATACCAACATCAATTCCAATCTGCTGGCCATTATTCCTACCCAGCAACGACTCAATATCCATCTCTACGCACAATGAAACAAAGTATTTTCCCGATGGGGTACGGCTGACAGTGGCATTTAGGATGCGCCCCTCAAATTCTCTTGATAGCTTGGTTTTCACTATGCCGATTCTGGGGAGCTTGATATTACCGTCAATGATACGGATACCCCCTGACTGGTTTCTGGTACGATAGGACTGATTGTGGCTGTGCTTAGACTTGAATTTTGGATAGCCAGACTGCTTCTTAAAGAAATTCTGAAACGCCTTGTCCAAATTTCTCAGGGCTTCCTGCAAAGCCATACTGTCAACAGATTTCAACCACACGAAATCTGGATTGCATTTCAGCTCTGTCAGCAAACGGCTGGACTTTACATAGGTCACAGCCTCATGCTTTTCCTGCCAGTTATATCGTCTGACAGCAAGAAAATGATTATACACAAAGCGTGCACACCCTAATGTCTGATTTATGATTTTTTGTTGCTCTGCATTTGGATATATTCTAAACTTGAAACCCTTTGCGTACTTCATTTTCTCACCTCTTTTAGAAATTATGTTTGTGTGTATATTTTATCATATTTACAGAAAACATACAATCGAACAGCAAGAAAAATCATTAGCATTTTTTGTCCACCGTCAATTGCTTACGCAAATTAGGTTTTACGGCGCTTTCTGATAATTTTCCTCCTTGTTTTCATTTCTTGAATCACATCATTTCATATGCTATACTAACAATAATCCCTAAACCTAGCTTTAGGTTAATATGTTTTTAGAATAATTTTGGAGGCATACCATGTACACAATTGGACAAGTAGCAGAAATGTTTGATTTACCCATTTCCACGCTTCGATATTACGATAAACAAGGACTTTTCCCGCAACTCATACGGGAATCCGGTATTCGTAAATTCAGTGAAAATGAAATTGAGGCCTTGCGAGTAATCGAGTGCCTAAAGAAATCCGGTCTTGAAATCAAGGATATCAAGCTCTTTATGGATTGGTGTGCAGAAGGTCCTGCCACTTATTCCGACCGTTTTCAGCTTATTCGAAATCAAAAAGAACGCGTGGAAGCAGAAATCAAACAGTTACACAAAACTTTGGATATGCTGAAGTTTAAGTGCTGGTATTACTCTAAGGCCATGGAAGATGGCAATGAGGATACTGCAAAAGCATCCATCCCATATGGTCTTCCAGAAGATATTCGTGCAGCATATGACAATTCCCATACACAATCATCTGATAAATAATCCAAAGTATGTGTCATTATAATTCTACCTCTATGTGCTATGCTTTTGCCCTCTGTAGATAAAGCTTCAGAAGGTATTTTTTTGCAAAATTCTGATTTGCCGAGCTATCTCTCTCCCTAGACTTGTGAATATAATTCTGAATGTCAAAGTTTCTCGAAA
>NZ_JADYTY010000055.1 GCF_021531495.1 Anaerovibrio lipolyticus | reverse complement strand
ACATAGAACGAAATTTGTAACACAAAAAAGTTCTGCCTGACTTGCCTATACGATAGTCATTGAAAAATACCTTGCCTGGACTCTCCACCTTGATACATATAGCAACCAAGGCCATTATCAGCAGCACCAATGGAAGCATTGACAAGCATATAATCAAATCTAAACCTCGTTTTACATAGTCCTGCTTTTCATTTCTCAATTCACTAAATCCCATATCTCCCAAAATCTTCGCTCCAATGTGTTTATTTAAGACAAAGTTATTCAACTTATCCACACTGTCTAGTATACTACCACATTTGCCCCCCCCCACAAGACATTAGAGCGAATTTTTTCAAAATTCGAATCAAATGTCTTGTGAAATTCCTGCCCTATACAAAATCACGGCCCTCCTCTATGAAAGTTACATTTTTCCATCTAAAAAACTGCAACAAAAAAAGAGACTGCCAACACTAATTTAGTGTTGCAGTCCCCTTTATAAAAACAATGCTAGCTTAGAAGGCTTTCGCATAAAACGACTCAGCAATGTCTCTATCTGACGTTGTTTTTGAAACCTTATATAGAAAATCCGCATTTTCCTTTCCACACAATTTGACAGCATAATCATATTTGCTAATTGGAATCTTTTTCACGCCAAAAAACATATCATCTTCATTATGGAAATGAAGAAAAATATTTTTATTGGATTTACGCTTTTCTTCAATCGTACACATATCAATGCATCTCCTTCCATTCATTTTCTAGAAGATTTTTATGAGCTATTACCCATTGTACAACAGCTTCCTCATCCTTCTTACTTTTTAACTTACCAGCAAGAACACGCCCATTAAAAGCAATCGACATAGACTGCCCATTTTTGACAGCGTGCACATGAGGAATGTTGTGACCTCTTTCTTTACTTCTCATTTCTATTCTTGCACCATTTATCATGGCATATGTCGGCATATTCCGCTACCTCTTATATTATATCATAAAATTATATTTCAATCATGGTATGTATAGAGTTTTATGTAAACAAAATTTAATATCTTAAATTACGTTCTTATTTTATAAGCATTTCCCGCAAGGCTCCTATGAGATAAAGGGATCCTGCGCATATCAGCGTGGTTTCTTCTGGATTGCCTGCTTGCTCTGCCAAATCCTGGGCCCGTTTCAAGGCCTTTGCTGGCTCTGGTACAGCTTCCTTGGCCTCAGATACCACATATGGCAGTAGCTGCTCTGGCTCTGCTGCCCGCTGGGAATCTGGCGTAGTCATCACTACCACATCCTCTGGCCGCAGAAGATATTCCAACATGAATTTATAATCCTTGTCCTTCAAGATACCCAAAAGGAAAATTCTTTTGCTATGAGGGAAGTAATAATCAAGACTTTGCCGCAAGGTCTTGATACCTGCAGGATTGTGGGCACCATCAATCAGCACCTTATATGTATAGCCAGAGAGCAGTTCAAACCGCCCAGGCCAGATTACCTGCTTCATACCTTTTTTCAAGGCTTTCTGTGTGAAGCGCAAATCATTAGCTGCCACCACCATAAAGACCGCTGCCGCTAATCCACTGTTGGACACCTGGTGCAGTCCCAGCAAGGACAGCTTGTAATTCATATTGGCAAAAAGAGGATTTTTACCATTAAAAGCCACCAGCTGCTGACCAGCCTCACATTCATTGCAATCCAAATGCAGCTTGGAAAGAGCCTCCATCTGCATATCTGTCAAAGCTCTATCCTGCACACCATAGCCGGTAGCTCCCAGATTTGGCGGTATGGACAACTGTCCCAAAGGCTTCATAGCTTCTGCTGCAAAATCTCTGCCTGCCACATACAGATCGGCCTTTTTTTCCTGAGCCATCTTGGCAATAATTTCCAGAGCCTCACCCTCTGCCCCGGTTACTACAGGCACACCATCTTTGATAATACCAGCTTTATGGGTAGCAATACCTTCCATAGTACCGCCGCACTTATCTGCATGCTCAAAGGTTACATTGGTAATTACCGACACCTCTGGCACAATAACATTGGTAGAATCCAAGAGGCCACCTAAGCCTACCTCAATCACCGCATATTCTACCCCAGCTTTCTGGAAAAGCAGAAAAGCCGCTGCGGTAAGAACCTCAAACTGGGTAGGATGCTCATCTCCCTCTCCCTGCATAAATTCGCAAATATCCCGCACCACGCTAAGAGTCTCGGCAAATTGCTGCTTAGAAACAGGCTGGCCATCAATAACCATTCTTTCCGTATAAGAGGAAAGATGGGGAGAAATATACATACCTGTCCGAATCCCTGCCGCCTGCAAGCAGGAAGCCAGCATAGCTGTTACCGAACCTTTGCCGTTGGTACCTGTAACATGAATGGTTTTATATTGTTTCTGGGGATCTCCCAAAAGAAACATCAGCCTTTGGATTCTTGCCAAGCCCAGATTTACACCAAATACATTCAGATCCTCCAGATATTCCAGAGCTTCCTGATAATTCATATCCTTCCCTCCTCGAAATAATTCTGCCATATAAAATGATGTACCATAGCAGGCCTGTTTTGAGGCCCATCTATGGTACGATCATTGTTTTTATGTAAATTTACAGAGTTGCCAAATAGCTAAGGCGCTCCTTGACAGCAGCCTGCTTCTCCTGATAGCCCTTCAGCTTTTCCTGCTCACCAGCAACTACCTCGGCAGGAGCCTTGGCCAGGAAGCCCTGATTGCCCAGCTTTTTCTCCAGACGGCTAACTTCCTTCTCCAAAGTAGCCATTTCCTTGTTAAGGCGGGCAGCCTCCTTGTCCACATCAATCAGGCCCTTCAATGGCAGATAAATTTCTACGCCATTAACCACACCGGCCATAGCATTTTCTGGCTTCTCAGAACCAGCAGCCAGCATAGTAACAGGCTCTGCGGCAGCCAGTACAGTAAGATAGCCCTCATTGTCAGCAAATACCTGACGGAGAGATTCATCGGTAAAATTCAAAATAACCTCACTCTTTTTGCCAGGAGCTGCATTTACCTCCAAACGGAGAGCACGAATAGTCTTGATGGACTCCATAATAGCAGTCATGGCTGCCTCATCACCATCATTTATCAGCTGGGACAAAGCCTTTTCATCATTGCCAGGCCACTGGGATACCATAATGCTGATACCCTCATGAGGAATATGCTGCCAGATTTCCTCAGTAATAAATGGCATAAATGGATGCAAAAGACGCAGTGTGCCTTCCAGCACATAGCCCAATACATACTGAGCAGTCTGACGAGGGCGGAGATTTTCCTTGTCATAAAGTCTAGCCTTGGCCAGCTCAATATACCAGTCACAGAATTCATTCCAGATAAATTCATAAATCAAACGGCCTGCCTCACCCAGCTCAAACTTCTCCAGGTTGGCCGTAACGCCCTGAGCAGTCTTGGCGTAACGGGACATAATCCACTTATCAGCCAGGGTATAATCCTCCTCTGCTGGAACAAAGGACTTGTCAAAGCCCTCCAGATTCATCAGCATAAAGCGGGAGGCATTCCACAGCTTGTTAGCAAAATTTCTGGTGGCCACAACACGGTCATTGATAAATCGCATATCATTACCAGGAGTGTTGCCGGTAATCAGCATAAATCTCAAGGTATCAGCGCCATACTGGTCAATAACCTCTACTGGATCAATACCATTACCCAGAGATTTGGACATCTTCCGCCCCTGCTCATCTCTAACCAGACCATGAATGTAAACGGTCTTGAATGGGATATCCTTGCCAAATTCAAGTCCCATCATAACCATGCGGGCTACCCAGAAGAAAATAATATCATAGCCGGTAACCAAGGTGCTGGTTGGGTAGAACTGCTTCAGCTCAGGAGTCTCCTCTGGCCAACCCATAGTTTCAAATGGCCACAGACCGGAGCTGAACCAGGTATCCAGTACATCCTCATCCTGATGGAGATGCTTGCTGCCACATTTTGGACATACATCTATATCAGTACGGGAAACCGTGGTTTCGCCACAATCATCACAGTACCAGGCAGGAATCCGATGGCCCCACCACAGCTGACGGGAAATACACCAGTCACGAATATTGTCCAGCCAGTTGCAATAGATTTTGGTAAATCTCTCTGGTACGAATTTGATTTTGCCAGTCTTAACAGCCTCTACAGCAGGCTTAGCCAAGGAATCCATCTTGACAAACCACTGGGTAGAAATCATTGGCTCAATGGTGGAATGACAACGGGAGCAATGACCAACAGCATGCTCATGATCCTCTACAGATACCAAAGCACCTATCTCTTCAAGCTCCTTCACCAGAGCCTTACGGCACTCATAGCGATCCATGCCCTCATATTTGCCAGCACCCTCAGTCATTTTGCCAGTGTTGGAAATAACCTTTATCTGCTCTAAGTTGTGACGGAGACCCATTTCATAGTCGTTAGGATCATGGGCAGGAGTAACCTTTACGGCACCAGTACCAAAAGCAGAATCAACATATTCATCAGCAAAGAGAGGAATCTCTCTGTTCACTACTGGCAGAATCAGAGTTTTGCCAACCAGCTCAGTATAACGCTCATCAGCAGGATTTACAGCTACACCGGTATCGCCAAACATGGTTTCAGGACGGGTAGTAGCTACCTCAACGTATTTGTCCTCGCCCTTAATCTGATAGCGAATATGCCACAGATGACCGGCCTCAGTTTCATGCTCCACCTCAATATCAGAAATAGCAGTGTTACAATCTGGACACCAGTTGGTAATACGGGTTCCCTGATAAATCAAGCCCTTCTCATAAAGGCTGACAAAAACCTCGCGGACAGCCTTAGAACAGCCCTCGTCCATAGTAAAGCGCTCTCTGTCCCAATCCAGAGAGGAACCCAGGGAACGAAGCTGGCTCATAATACGGCTGCCAAACTTTTCCTTCCAATCCCAAACTCTCTCCAGGAATTTCTCACGGCCCAGCTCGTAGCGATTGGTGCCTTCTGCCCGCAGAGCACCCTCTACCTTGGCCTGAGTAGCAATACCTGCATGGTCACAACCAGGCATCCACAGGGTATTGTAGCCCTGCATACGGCGCCAACGAATCAAAATATCCTGCAAAGTGTTGTCCAATGCATGGCCCATGTGAAGCTGGCCAGTTACATTTGGAGGTGGGATAACAATGCTATATGGTTCCTTTTCTTCCTCTACAACGGCATGAAACAGCTTGTTTTCCTCCCAGAAGCCATACCATTTCTTTTCAAAGCTTTTGGGGTCATAAACCTTGGGGATATTATTCTCTTCCATGTTCTCAAACTCCTTTATTTCAAATCAAAAAGCTCTCCCGCCCAATAAGGGCGAAAGAGCATATCTTCCGTGGTACCACCTAAATTTGCACATGAACTATGTGCACACTCAAGACCTAACGCCGTCCAGCGTTCCAGCCTACCAGCAATCCTTCAGCCAGACAACTCCAAAGCTACCTTCCCTGCTGGATAGTAAAGGCTTTCACCAACCGCCTTTCTCTCTACACTCATCTGGAGCAGGTACTCCTCTTCTTCACAGTCTTTGTGGTATAAAATTTGGTGCGGACGAGAGGGGTCGAACCTCCACGCCTTGCGGCACTGGATCCTAAGTCCAGCGCGTCTGCCAGTTCCGCCACGCCCGCACATCAGCTTATATATTCTAGCATAATTTGAAGTTCCTTGTCAAATTTTTGACATAGAAAAGAACCTGGGCGGATTGTATAATTAAGTTGAACACTTAAAAATCCATAGCGAACCCTTGTGGTAAAATGTAGTTGCACAAA
>NZ_JADYTY010000054.1 GCF_021531495.1 Anaerovibrio lipolyticus | reverse complement strand
ACGCTTATTGCAAGCTAATTGAGAAATTTATCTTTTGAAATATACAGTTTTCAAGGAGCCGTGAGGATTTTCTTTGTGGGAAGTTTGAGTTTATAAAAAATTCTTCATTTGCCATATTATGTATTCGACAGAAAAAGCAAATATCCTCTTTGAGCTTTCCTCGCATCCCATATTTTTTTATTTCTGTACTAGAGTTGAATTACTCATTTAGATTATCATCCTTACGGGTATTCTCCTCAATAGGAGGATAGCTGTCCAAGATGCCCTGACAGCCTGCCAAAACATCTCTATAGGTTGCTTCAAAATCCCCAGTGTACCAAGGATCTGCTACCTCTCCAGCAGACTCACCAGCATAGAATAGCAAAAGTTTCACTTTGTTATCTCTGTCAAAATCAATAATCCTGCTAATGCCCCACAGATTTTCCTTATCCATAGCTACAATTAAATCGTAATAACGATAATCGTTCTTGGTCATCTGCACAGCCTGACGGCTAGCAAAAGGAATCCCCTTAGCCTGTAATATGGCCTTGGTACCATGATGAATATCATGACCAATCTCCTCACGACTGGTAGCCGCAGAAGCAAATTCAAACTCCTTCTCCCGACCAGCCTTCCTAACCAAATCCTTCATAACAAACTCCGCCATTGTAGAACGGCAAATATTGCCGTGGCAGATAAATAATATCTTAATCATATGAATTTTCCTTCCTGCAATGCCTCAAAGTGCCCTGTTATACGCTTATTTACGCCATTTCCAAAATCATCAAAATCTCAGCCAATTTGTACATATTCGCCAATTAAACGCAAATAAGCGCATTGTGTAACTAAAAATAGTAGACGAATAGTAGACGAACTCCTGCATGAATATACTCAGCTGGTTTCACATTTTAAGCTTTTTTGAAACCAGTTGAGCTTGCTAAATATTGAAAACACTTCACATACTAACGATGAAACCACGGTTTCATCGTTGCCATAATGCGAAACCACATCTATAGATTATCATACCATAGCAGACAAAGAAAAACCACCTGCTACATCACAGGTGGTTGAGTATTTTTTCTTATACAATTCTGAACTTTGTTTTGGTAGCTGGAAGTTCTTTAACTTTGTCCTTATCCAATTCCTTCTGAGCATCCTTCAATCGTTCCATCTCATCTTTTGCATCCTGTAATCCCAGGTGAGTATAGGTGTTCAAGGTGACGCCTATATCCGAATGCCCCATGAGATACTGCAGAGTCTTTGGGTTCATTCCCGATTTGGCCATGTTGCTGCAATATGTATGCCTGCATACATGCGGTGTGATGTTTGGCATCTGCTCCTTATATATATCATTGTACCGTTTTACCATATGATTCATCCGGTGCTGCCAGTGCATGGCCACAAGTGGAAGTCCAGCCTTGTCCAGGTATAGGAAGCCAGAGTAACCCTCCACAACCTGCTCATTATTCTGTGGTTTTCTGTTTGCAATAATGCTTTTAAACATTTCTAATACGCCATCACTCATTGGGAGAACCCTTGTGCCAGCATTCGTCTTTGTGGATTCCACCGTCAGCTTCATTCCTATTCTCTGCAGCTGCTTGTCTATATTGATGGTCCTGGCATCAAAGTCTATGTCTTGGATGGTCAAACCGCAAAATTCAGATATTCGCATCCCCGTATGGAACAGGATGTAGATGACCTCATAATATTTGCGGTAGCAGATGTCGTCCTTGATAAACTTAAGGAAGCTTCTCATCTGTTTCCTGGAAATTGCCTCCCTGGTTTTGCTGTCATTGACAAGAACATCGGCCAGCATAAAACTGAACGGTTTTTTAATCAGTATGTCATCATCTACTGCCAGCTGAAAAGCAGGGCGAAGAACTCCTCGTACCGATTTTATTGTACTTGAACCACACCCTTCATCATGAAGCTTTATTAGTAACAGTTTAGCGTCTGATACCCTGATGCATTTTATCTTCTTGTCGTAGAAGGGCTGCTTTTCCATGAGGTTTTTTACAAAAGTATAGTTTACACGGGTATTTGGCTTTACATTAATCTTGGTTGCTAAATATCTGTCCACTAACTCCCTTACAGTCATATTCTGAAGATTACGATTAAGACCAGCATCAAAGTCCCTTCCTATCTGCTTCTCAAGCTCTCTGAGTGAAAGCGTAGGCTTTGTTCCTTTTGGTTGCCTGTCTGACGGTAATAATCGCCAGCTTGTTAAAAAATACGGTTTACCACCAACATAATATTTAAACATATATTTGTCGTCCTTGCGCTGGCTTTCACCAACACGAAGGATTCTGTTTTTATTATCCCTCCGTACAACGTCTCTTTTTGCCACGTCTTTTCAATGCCTCCCATATATCATGATTTTTCAAAATATAGCGCTCAAACTTTCCTCTTAGGATCAGTTTTCTTTTTCCATAGTAAGCTATGAAGTCATAGGTGCCTTCTGCTAAAAATTTGTAAAACTTACGTTGACTCAGCCCCCAATATTCAATAGCTTCATAGGTATAAAGATATTCTCTCTCAGAAAAAGGCGTTTGCTGCATGTCATCACCTCCGCTACTATATATCACTCTACCCCAAAGATAATTCAACTAGTTTTTGGCAGATAAACTATAATTCTTCTATGCTTTCAAGGTACTCCTCAAATTTAGGTCTAATGATGAGATACCTGTTGCCATTCTTGATAGCAAAGACTCCCAGATTATCTGCTGCCAGGTGCTGCAACTTCTTAATGCCTATGCCGAAGTATGCCCCGGCTTCCTTAATAGTCAGTGTATACTTATCCATCATATCGCTCCTCTATATAACACTCATGGCAACAGTACTTTCTATGCTTGTTGCCGTAAGAAATAAAACTCTTACCGCAGTGCTGGCATGTGATGAAGTAATTCGCCTTACGCTTTACTAAATCCTGATGACTATTCCACCAACTCATCCGGCACCTATCAGTGCAAAAGCGCTTATGCTTTCTGCCAGGGGTCTGTTCCACAGGCATACCACACTGCTCACATAAACTTCCACTCTTAGACTTGAAATTGCGACTACAAAATGTCTTAACCGTACTAATTGGCATATTCATCAGTTCGGCTATTTGCCTATAGCTTTTACCTCTAGTACGATAGGACCCAATCTGCCTTTTCTGTTCATCCGTCATTTGTCATTCCTCCTGGTATCGTTTAAAGGTATCCTTCTCCAAGTTCTTCATTTAACCAAATAGAAGACTGTACTTCTTCTCGGCCAGTACTAATTCTGCTCCGATTTCTCCAGCTGTTTCTTCTGCATCTCTATGGTTCTCAATTTCGCTATGCAGAGACTGGATAGCTACCCCAAGGTCTGTTCTAACCTCACCAGCTCCGCATCCTTTATTTTCATTCATGTTTATGCCTCCACACCCTTAATGCTTTTAATAAACCCATGACATAAATCTCTTTTTTGAATGGAAAACTATCTGAAACTAGCACTATATGTTTTTCCATCACTTTGCCCTCCTTAGATACCTTATTGAAAGCAGCATAATGCTATCTTCACCTATAAGCGAAAAAAGGAATCAAATCGAACCCGTAGGTTTACTGCTTCAAAAATATAAGGACAGAACGATTTGATTTTAGAACTGTCTTTATATATCCTTGGAGATTAATATTAATTTTGAGCAAAAAAAAGCCTGCTCAGAAGATAATTCTTCCAAGCAGGCCTATTAGTCATTTAGCTATACATGCACACAGAAGCACACCGGCTATAATCCATGCTGCTGTCTTTTCACGCTTCAGCTTATCTCTCTTCAATTGTTCCTCTCTGGCGAATTCCTCGAAGTATATCCTGGCATTCTCCAATGAGTTCTGCTGTTCTAACATTTCCTGCTCCAAGCTCCTCATTTGAACAGATAGCAGACTGTACTTCTCCTCGGCCTGCTGTAACTGCCTGTCCGATTCCATCAGCTGTTCCTTCTGCTTCTCTAAGGTCACTGATTGACTGCTGCTGATTTCGGATAACTCCATCAAGTTCTGTTCTCTAAGTATCTGAAATCCTTCTTCTAGTGAATAATTTCTTAAAGCTAATGATATATTTATAAAATGTCCTTAAAAAAGCTGAACCCATTATACCACCAATATAAATATAATAGCGATTATTCAATGTGACAAGATTAAATTCATTCTAGTTTTCTCAGTTTTCTATCATAAGATAACAGTTTTTGAAGGTATAAAGTATCATCAGAAGAGAGTTTCTCCACTTTCTCTAGCCTATCAATTTCCTTCTCATACTCGTCCAATAAAGACTCATACTCATCACGCTCTTGTTCAAATATCTGCTTTTGCTTTAAGAATAACTCCGCTTGTGAAATTAACTTTTTCTCATATTCGTCCGATGCTTCTGCATATCCTTCAACTTTTCCATCTGTCTTTCCTGATTGATAAATATGACTAATCCCTGGTATGTCTTCTTGAACGTCTTGTTTATATGTCTTCTTTACGCCATCAACTATGCTCCCTTCGTCAACCACATTTTTTATAGTTGAAATTAAATGCCCCCCTGGCACTACTGTTTTGAATATAAATCTACCAAATCCCATAATCATACCTCCTGCAATGATAACGACTCACCTTTTATCATATTTTTAAATCCACCAAAAATAAATTCTTCTTTAACAGATTGAATAAATTTAGTGTCTGTAATTAACCTATACATAGTAACAATTATTCCAGCAATATCTAAATCTTTCCATACAGCTTCATTACCAGCAACTGCATTCCCTCCAACCCAAATAATATTACTGGCTGATGAAATAAGGTTGGAATATGATAGTATTTTTCTGGTCTTAACTTCATATACATCTCTGTTTGAATACTTTTTAGGATCATAATACAATCCATGCACTAAACCAATAATCATATTAATCAGAATTGCAGTTACTGCTTGAGTTCCAACCACAGCAATATCTTTTAACAAACATAAAGAATCATAATTACTTTTATATAACTTTCCTGCTAGTTCTGGTGAAAATGTCTCTAAAATAGGTACTGGTAATCCTTTTTTAGTAAGAACATCTGAACCTAAGTGAAGTGCTTCTGCAAATACTGCTGCTGGTAGTCTTTTATCATCTTCCTTTATACTTTCTATCGCCATTCTAAAACCATCAAGTACATTTGTCTCATACTCCCAATGTTTTGGTTTAGGATCAGAAGACACCTTAAAAGTTCTAAAATCATCTAATGTAATGGTGCTAGAAATAATATTCATCGTTCCAAAAATCCAGCCGAGAATAGGATCGTGACCTAATGTATGTACTCTATGATATCCGCCTTCCATGTTTACACCAAAATTTGGTGATCCTATAGATACGTCAAATGGAACTCCATCATAAACTATCTCAAGCCACGAAGGGTATTTTTCACTTTTGTTGTGATCCCATTTCCCATCAAAACATTCTTTCATTTCATCACGAATCTTTCGTTCAGTATCTTTTATTGTTTTATCATTATCTTTTAATCGAGAACCATCTATTTTTTTTGATATCACATTATTAAGTTTATTGATTACAACCCATTTTCCAATCTGTAGTGCGGTTGCAAAAAACAAAAACTTTACATCTGTACTATTCAATCCAGTTTGTTTTTCAAATTCCTCATCCAAATTTTTTAGAATACTTCGCGAGTTATGGGCGACCTCAGCTACTCTTTGGCTTTCATCTATAATAATTTGCATATTATCAAAAATTGCATCTGTTTTAGTTTTTAGATTATTCCTTTTGTTACGCAATTCAGCAACACTCATTAAGTTATCCATTCCTTTCAATAAAGTATAATATAAAACCACACACCACAAAATAATTGTAGACAAATACAATTTTCTAAAAGACTACTATACTACCTAACCATAGTTATTTTATGCATTATTATAACACTATTATCGGGAGTGTAAAATAGTTTGTGTAAAAAGTAATTGCGCAGATTTATTTTATGCCCCATAATGGGGTAAACAATTAAAAGGATGGATATCAAATGGCAAAACGTAAAATGACACCGACCCCAGCTGAAAATATA
>NZ_JADYTY010000053.1 GCF_021531495.1 Anaerovibrio lipolyticus | reverse complement strand
ATCGAAAATCTTTGACATCCCGAATTATATTTACAACTCTAGGGAGAGAGGTAACTCGATAAATCAGAATTTAGGTTATCGGGAGGTTGGGGGATTCTGTAAAATCTAAAAAAATATCTTTATGCAAGCAGGAGATTGAATAATTTTGTCGAATAATAAAAATATAAATCCTTTGTAAGTTTATTTTGCAGAGGATTTTTTTATTTATCCAGAAATGAAATAGGGGGATTGTAGATGCAGGGGAAACGTAATTACAAGGATTCGCTATTTAGAAATATTTTTAAGGACAAGAAGCGACTATGCAGCTTGTATAATGCACTTAGCGGGGAAAATATTTCTCCTAGGGATATTACTATTAACACATTGCGGGGAACATTTTACAATGATGTAAAGAACGATATCAGTTTTGATATAGGTAATCATACTGTAGTGCTCATGGAACATCAGGGATCATGGAATCCCAATATGCCGTTAAGAATGTTATGGTATATTGGCAAGCTGTATAGAAGACATATAGATGTAGATATGGCTTATCGTTCTAAGATGGTAAAAATACCTGCACCGAAGTTCTATGTGTTGTATAATGGTAGTAAGGATGAACCTGAGCATCGTATTATGAGGCTGTCGGAGGCATTTGAGGGGAAAGTCACTCCTTAGAATTAGTTGCAGATAGCTACAATATTAATTTGGACAAAGGAAAAAAGCTTTTGGATTCTTGTTATGAACTGCGGTGTTATAGTGTCTTTGTCGCAAAGGTACAGAAATATTTAGCAGCAAAACAGAACTTAACTCAGGCTATTAAATCTGCTATTCGATATTGCAGAAATAATGAATTGATGAAAGAATATTTTAAAGAACATGAAAAGGAGGTTCTGGATATGGTGACTTTTAAGTGGGATGATAAAAGAGCTAGAGAAATTGCTGAAGAAGAAGGTATGGAAAAAGGCATTGAAAAAGGCATGGAAAAAGGGAGAGCAGAGGGAAGGTTAAGAACCCTGTGTGAATTAGTAAAAGATGGTATACTTTCTAATATGGATGCGGCTAAAAGAGCAGGTATGTCCTTAGAAGAATTTAGGAAAGCTGTTGCTATGTTATAAAAAATATACTGAAATAGCGTATCGATTTGTAACAACCCTGAAAGGTTAGACTTTATGGGGCCACTACAATTGACTCGATACGCTATTTTTGTGGAAATTATTAATTTGTAAGTACAGGTAGACAGTTTTATTTTTGCAGTATGGGAAAATGAATAATCAGGCATTTTTTTCTTGTGGTTTTACATAATCGTATTCTCGTTGCAGGGTGTCCAACACCGTATGTTGGCCGCGATTATCCAGTTGGCGAAATATCTGTACTAGATTTTGTTCCTGGAGATTTAAGTCATTCTGGAAAGTCGAATTTTTCTCCTTAAGAGGCAGGGCTTGGGCTTCTTGTTGAACAGGTGGTAGGCCCAGCAGATAGTCACTGCTAACCTGCAAAAAGGAGGCAATATTGGCAATTTCTGTGTCTCGTGCAGGACGGCAGCCTTTCTCAATACGATTGAGAACACTTTGATGTAGGCCCACGGCATTTGCCAATTCTCCCTGCTGAATATCCCGTTCAATGCGCAAATCATAAATCCGCTGTCCTATTGGGGATTCCTTGTCCATGAAAATTACCTCCTTGATTTTTGCTACTTATCCATAAAATGTTCACAGGCCTTGTTATAATCAGGTGAAGGAGTAACCATTACTCTGTCCTTATAATGTCTTCACAATATGTTCTAATTATAGAAAGAAAAATTGCCAAAATAAAAAAATTGATAAAATAGCAAAAAATATCTTGCATTTGCCAAAATAGCAAAGTATAATGTGAATTAAGAGATTGCTGAAATAGCAAATAGACAGGACAAAATCTTCCATACCGCGGATTGGGATTTTTTGTGGCCTTGTTGTATTTGCAATTTTGCTAAAATAGCAAAATCAGTAATAGTTTTCAGAGGAGATGGCAAGGATGCCTGCTCCCCATGTTTTTTAGTCAAGGAGGAATATATCATGGCTATGGTCGTAAAGAACAACATGACCGCAATTAACACACTCAATACTTTGAACAAGAACTCCAGCGCACTGTCCAAGAGCCTGCAGAAGGTTTCTTCCGGCATGAAGATTAACAGCGCTGCTGATGATGCTTCCGGCTACGCTATTTCTGAGCGTATGCGTGTACAGATCCGTTCCCTGGATCAGGCAAATCAGAACACTCAGAATGGCAGCTCCATGATGAAGGTTGCTGAGGGTGCTGTAAGCTCCACTGTTGAGATTCTCAAGACTTTGAAGGAAAAAGCTGTAAATGCAGCCAACGATTCCAACACCGATTCTGACCGTCAGACCATCCAGAAGGAACTGGATCAGTCCATCGACCAGATTAACGATAACGCAAATGTAACCTTCAACGGCAAGTATCTGGTTGATGGCTCCAAGAATACTGTAGGTAATGCTACCTACACTGCACTGAGCAATCAGAATCTTTCTACAGACACAACTGAGGCTACTAAGCTTACTGAGTTGAAATCACGTAGTGGTGATTCTTTGGAGATTATGGATACCGATAAGGTTACAGTTTCCTATGTTAAGGGTGGTAAGACTTATTCTGCTACTTTTGATGTTAGTTATGCAACCGATCCTACAAATAATCCTAGCAAAAAGGATGGCATTCGTACCCTGCAGGATATCTTCACTCAGGCTGAGATGATTAATGATGAGGATACCATCTTTGGTAGTGCTGCTAACGATAGTATTGCTAAAGTTAATGGCTTGACTGATGCAGAAAAAACAGCTAAACAGACAGAGGTTCAAACTGCCAATAATGCTTTTACTTCTGCAAAGGGTACTTATACAGGTGCTGTAACTGCTTTTGATAATGCACAGAAAACCTTTGATGCAGCTGTTGATGCTTTCAAGGGTGCTATAGCAACATATAATACTAGTGCAACTGCTGACAAGAAAATTGATACCAATGCTTTGGCTGGATTATCTGGCATGGATTATTTGGCTACAGCTGCCGGTCAAGGTAACTTCGCTAAATTGAAGGCTGATACTACAGGTGGTCAAGCAATAACTACTATGAGTGATGCATTGAAAGCCTACAATGGGGCTACATATGATACGGGAAAAACTTTAGCTGATATTGATGTTAGAACTGGTGGTGCTGTAAAAACCTATGATGACGCTGTAGCAGCTTATGAAGCTGCAAAAATTAATTATAGCAAGAGTGCTGCAGCTCCTACTTTGCTTACTGGCTCCAAGGTTGGTGTATCCGCTGCAGATTCAGTAGTTGAAACTGCAAGTGGTCAGAATGCTGTTACAATCACTGCTAATGCTTCTGGCGTTGGTGGACAGATTTCTGGCTTTAATATTAGCATTAGCGACAAAAATGGTAATGTTAAGAAATCTGCTAATGCAGCTTTGGATGCTTTTGAAGAGACAGTTCGTGCTCAGAATAAGTCTGAGGATAATGCTATTAGCCTACAGGTTGGTGCCAAGGCTAACCAGTCCATTAAGGTTGGTCTTACCGATATGCGTGCTGAGGCTCTTGGTCTGCAGGGTGCAGATGGCACTAAGCTGAACATCTCCACTCAGAACAAGGCAAATGCTGCTATCAATGTTCTGGACAATGCTATTCAGAAGGCTTTGGATCAGCAGACCACTATTGGTTCCGTTGAGTCTCGTCTGGAGTACACCTCCACTAACCTGACCACTGCATCTGAGAATGTTCAGTCTTCTGAGTCCACTATTCGTGATGCTGATATGGCTAAGGAAATGACCAACTACACCAAGAACAATGTTCTGCTGCAGGCAGCACAGTCCATGTTGGCACAGGCTAATCAGTCCAGCTCCAACGTACTGTCCCTGCTCCAGTAAGAGCATGGTGATAGCTGGTTGACAGTGAATTTACTTAGGTAAATAAACTGTCCAAATTACCTTGATATATTCTGCAATAGGCTCTAGCCTATTGTTGATATATAACTAAATATACTAATTCCGCACCCCTTCTTGTTGCTAGCCTGAAGGACCAAGGTGTGTTATTAGAACTACCATTGCATATGGGGCGGGAGAGTTGTCACTCCCGTCCCATTCTCTTGTGTATGTAAATTCCGATTTGTAGGGATAAGGTAATTTTTATAAAATACAGTTTTGACTACGATTAAAACATTTGTTATAATTTGTATATATTGTGGGATCATGCCCACAGAGCGAACACAATATGAAAATACTGTTATCAATGATACAAATGATGGTCGCCCTGCAAATAAGTAAATGTTCTGCCTAGCAGTTTTGTTTACAGGGAGATGGTAGCATGGAGAATGTTATCTGTAGAGGTTTCGATAATAGTGTTCCCAGAAAAGGGAAGCGCCTGTGATGAGGCATTAGCTGTAGCAATATACGCCCTTGTACCATTGGTTGCTCTTGTAGTAATCATGGTAATGGCAATATTACTGCGACTTACAATCACAGGTGAACTATCGCTGATTTTACTAAATTAGTGTAATTGTCACATATCGACCGGCATCTTATATACACGAAAAAAGCTGTCCTTGCCGGGACAGCTTTATCGTAAGGTGTTGTGACCATCAGTGTTGCTCCACTGTTTGACGGTCGAATTTCATAGACCTAAAAACATGTAGTGGCGACCATCATTGTGGTTCGCTCTTTTTTTATACTCTTATTTTAGCCTACATAAATATATTAGTCAAGTTCTGATTTACCGAATTGGCTATCTTACTACTATCGTATGTATAATATCAAAATTTTTTCGATATACAGCCTGCGGTCATGACGACTTTTGCTCTGTCCGACTTAATGGCCCTACCTGAGGGTTTATCCTTACGCACAAATACCGCTTGTCGCTGAGCCATTTCACAGAGGCCGTAATGATAGAGAGTGCCACCGGGCCACTTTTGCTACGCAAAAGCAAGAGCCTCCCGATGCAAAAGTGTCATGCCCCTCCGGCTGTTGTCGAATCATCAAGGCTTATCGATATTGTCAATCCCCAATAAATTTGCCATCTTCGTAGGGAATAAGTCATTCCAAATAGTGCCAAAGCAGGAAGGTGCAATGAATACACAAAATATAAGGCATAACATATACCCTTAACAGGTATATCGATGTGCCTCGCTTCTTAACGAATTTAAGCCATGAAAAGGTGAACATTGTGAAGCTTTTCATGCGATTAAATGAGTTTAGCAGCGTGAGGCACATCAATATAGCGCGAGCGTGCCTGTAAGGGTATATGCCATGCCTGCGAGAAGTGTATAGATAATTGATGTATTCGGCAAATCAAAATTTAAAGAATGAAAATACTCATACTAAAACAGCTGTCTTTCTGTTGGATAAGGCGGCTGGTTGGATATTTATATTAATTTTGTAATATTACATTGCTGGGCGATGGTTTGAGGTGTTAGCTTGCTAATGCTATCCATCAGGCTGTAGTGGAAGCTGCCGGGGCCTTGATTTAGATATATATCCTGGATATTTTCTCCGGCAATACCAAGAAGCAGACAGGATAATATGGCAGCTAGGGTATTATTGGTGGCTTGGGAGCTTATGCCATGAACACCGGCAAGACAGGCTCCTGCTAGTACATTGTTCATACAGCCAGTACCTGTAATGGAAGCAAGAGCATTGCTTCCATTGGCAATAATATAAGCCTCCTCAGAGGACACAACCAAATCTATAGGGCCAGTTGCCAAAAGAAGGGCATGATATTCCCTAGCCTGCTTTTGAAAAATCCTGGCATATTCCAGAGCGTTTTCCTTAGTAACCATTTCCTTTTGCCCCGCCTCTACGCCCATACCGGGAGTGGTAGGCAGGCCCAGCAGGGTTCTAAGCTCAGAAATATTACCCTTGATAATATCAGGAACAGCAATCTGCAGCAACTCTTTGGCATATTTTTGACGAAGCCGGCTGCAGGATAGTCCCACCAAGTCCAAGACAAAGGGAATCCCTTTATCCTTGGCAGCACCAGCAGAAATTTTCATAGAAGCCATACGGGCATCAGTTATATTTCCAAGATTGAGAGGCGGATTGTATAATTAAGTTGAACACTTAAAAATCCATAGCGAACCCTTGTGGTAAAATGTAGTTGCACAA
>NZ_JADYTY010000052.1 GCF_021531495.1 Anaerovibrio lipolyticus | reverse complement strand
CAATATAGCGCGAGCGTGCCTGTAAGGGTATATGCCATGCCTACGAGAAGTGTATAGATAATTGATGTATTCGACAAATCAGAATTTATCCCCCGTAATCAACGAAAGGCAGAAACGCATCGTACTCCTGAGCATATACTATGGCAAACCTGACTCAAAAGCAGGATTTTTCAATTTTATGTCGAATGATTTACATAGAAACATAAAAAGGAGGATTTATTATAATGCCTGATTTAAAATCTTTTTTCTCCTATAAAGGGCGGCTGGGACGGTTGCAATATTTTCTGCGGCAAGGAGCTATTTGCATAATCTTTTCTCTGCTAGGCTACTCCCTAGACACCCCTGAAGGAATGTTTGTTTCCGCCTTTGTGCAGAATATCCTTATCTCACTACTTATGATTGCGCGCTTCCACGACCTTGACAAACCTGGTTATTGGGTTATTATACCTTTTGTTTGCGATATGATAACCATGGCCTTAATTTTCAATGGCTCCATAAATATAATGGCCGGCCTCTGCTCTCTTATTGCCTCCGGCATACGAATATATACCCTATTTGCTCCTGGAACTCCTGGGCCAAACTCCTATGGCAATCAACCATAAACCATAAATCACAAATCATAAACTAAAACAAGAGGCTAGCTTTATACCAGCCTCTTGTTTTATTGACATGACTAAAAAACATTATATAGCATCTTCCAACGCACTATGTATTTCTTCATCACTTATGGCGCCGTGGCGAATAATAACAGGTTTACTGCCAGTGCAGTCTACAATAGTGGATTCTCTGCCAATAGCGCAAGGGCCACCATCCAAGATCATGGCCAGCCGCCCAGCCATATCCCCAAAGACATCTGCCCCGCTCTTGGGACTTACATGTCCAGAAATATTGGCACTGGGCACCGCCAAAGGCGCCCCCACAGCCTGCAATACTGCCAAAGCCACAGGATTATCCGGAATGCGAATCCCTACTGTGTCCCTGCCGCCAGTTACCAACTCTGGCACCTGAGCTGCCTTGGGCAACACTACCGTAATCGGCCCAGGGGCAAATTTATCTAACAATTTCCGCGCCATCAGTGGCACATAAGCAGCTATCTGCTGAATCATATTCACATTAGCTACCTGCAAAGAAAAAGCCTTGCCGACAGGACGATTCTTGGCCGCATAAAGCCTTTCCACTGCCCCCACATTCAAGCCTAAAGCACCAATACCATAGACGGTTTCCGTAGGAAAAGCCACCAACTCACCAGCTTTCAAAAGCTGAGCAGCCCTTTGAATCTCCCTTTGCTGACGGGACACATCCCTGATGTGCACCATTTCTGTAGGGTGATTAAAAATATCCTCCATATTTATCCCTCTCCATCTTAGGCCTTCCACAGGATTACTACCCGCTCAATCCCAGCCAAATCCCGCAGAATTTCACATTTGCCCCACTGGCTCATATCCTTAGCCAATGCATCCAGTTGACAAGCCTGATGAATGCCAACTTCCATAGCCAAAAAACCGCCATCTTTCAGCAAATCACCGGATTCTGCCAGCAAACGACGATAAAAATCCAGCCCATCCTCGCCGCCATCCAGTGCTCCCATTGGCTCATAAGCCTTTACATCGGCAGCTAAAGCAGCAATATCTGCCTTGGGAATATAAGGTGGGTTAGAAACTATAGCATTCAGCAGCTCTCCCTTGGCCTTCAAAGGTGCCAGCAAATCCCCCTGGAAAAACTCCACCCGCTGGGATAACCCCAAAGAAAGGCTGTTTTCCTGGGCTACCGCCAATGCTCCCGGCGAAATATCCACTGCCATAGCTCTTAGCTTAGGAAGATAATTCAAAAGAGATAAGCAAATAGCTCCTGTGCCAGTGCCAATATCTGCCAAGGTAGTATTTTCCCCGGCTGCTGGCAATCTCTGCAACACAGCCTCCACCAGAATCTCCGTATCGGGACGAGGTATCAGAGTATCTTTTGTTACCTTGAAGTCCAAGCCCATAAAATCCCGATGGCCAGTAATATAAGCTACCGGCTCATGTTGTACCCGCCTTTTGATACATTCTCTATAAGCTGCCAGCTCTGATTGCTCCAAAGGCTGATCAAAATGCACATAAAGGTAAATCCGCTCTGGCCGATTGAGCACATGAGCCAGCAAAACCTCTGCATCCAGCCGGGGAGAATCCAGCTGAGCCTTCTGAAAATATTCCTCTGTCCATTTTAGAATTTTCCCAATGGTCCAAACTTCTGACATATTATTGCACCTTTTTCAGTCTTTCTGCCTGATCCGCTGTAATCAAGGCATTTATCAGCTCATCCAGTTGACCATTCAGCACAGACTCCAGCTTATGCAGGGTAAGGCCAATACGATGGTCAGTAACCCGTCCCTGAGGGAAATTATAGGTTCTAATTCTCTGACTCCGGTCCCCAGAACCTACCTGGCTCTTACGGTCTGCCGCAATGGCATCAGCCTGCTGCTGCTGTGCCTGCTCCAGCACTCTGGCTCTCAGCACACGCATGGCCTTTTCCTTGTTTTTCAACTGGGACTTTTCATCCTGACACTGTACCACAATACCTGTTGGCAAATGGGTAATACGAATGGCAGATTCAGTTTTATTTACATACTGACCACCAGCACCACCAGCCCGATAGGTATCAATCCGCAGCTCCTCTGGGCGAATGTCCACATCTACTTCATCCGCCTCTGGCAATACAGCCACCGTAACAGCAGAAGTATGTATACGGCCACCGGATTCTGTAACAGGCACCCGCTGTACTCTATGGGTACCGCTTTCGTACTTCAGCTTGCTATAAGCTCCCTGTCCCTCTACGGCAAAGGAAATTTCCTTGAAACCGCCAATTTCGGTAGGATTGGCATCCATAATATTGACCTTCCAGCCCTGGGCCTCAGCATAACGGGAGTACATTCTAAACAAATCCCCAGCAAAAAGGGCAGCCTCCTCGCCACCTACACCGCCACGAATTTCTACAATAACATTCTTGTCATCATTAGGATCTCTAGGCAGCAGCAAAATAGGCAGCTGTTCATCCAGCTCCTCCTTGCGGGCTCTCAGCTCTGCTAGCTCCTCCTCCACCATATGGCGGAACTCATTATCATCAATGCCCTCGGACAGCATATTCTTGTCGTCCTCAATGCCGGTACAAACCTGCTTGTATTCCCGATAGGCTGTAACAATAGGCTCCAAGCCAGCATGCTCCCGATTGTAGCGCTGCCAGCGGGACATATCCTCCAATACAGAAGGATCACTTATCAGAGATTCCAGCTCCAGATATTTGTCCTCTACAGCCTGCAATTTATCCATCATATTCATATATTAATACACTCCATCTCAGTCTCCTGAACCTCATTAATCTCCTCTGGCTCATGATAAAGATAATCCCCACTGCCGGCAGGAATTTTATCAGCAGGCAGTACCGCCTTGGCAGACTCAATAGCCACCTCCAGCATATCCGGCTCTGGCTCTCTAGTAGTCAAACGCTGCAGCCACAGCCCCGGCTTTACAGCCCAGCCCAGGATACAATTATCAGAATTTGCCGAAAATCTAATAATCTCATAGGAAATACCTGCCACCACTGGCAACAGCACAATTCTGCTTACAATTCGCTCTATCAGACTAGGCCAGCCCAAAAAGGCAAAAACAAAAATACTTACCAACATTACAATCAGTAAAAAGGAAGTGCCACAGCGCTTGTGAAATCTGGTATGCTTCATGGCATTTTCCACAGTTAATGCCTCTCCTGCCTCAAAGCAGGCAATGGTCTTATGCTCTGCCCCATGATATTGGAACACTCGCTGAATATCCTTCATACGGGAAATTCCCACAATATAGGCTATAAAAATAAACAACCGCAGTACACCTTCCATGAGATTCAGGAAAACCGGATCCTCTGTAATGCTGTGAAAAAGCTTGGCTGCCCCAGTAGGAATAGCAATAAACAAAATAGCTGCCAGCACAAAGGCAAAAGCAATGGTTCCTGCCAGCTCCCTATCAGAAAGCTGTTCCTTCTCTTCCCCAGCCATCTGAGCAGAATAACCCAGGGAACGAATACCAATAACCAGTGATTCAATCAGGGAGACACAGCCTCGCAACAGAGGCTTTTTCAATATTGGATATCTATCACTAATAGAATTAAATGGACGGCTGCTTATCTCAATTTTACCCTCTGGAGTGCGGACTGCCGTAGCTGTCAGCTCCGGCCCCCGCATCATAACGCCTTCAATAACAGCCTGACCGCCAATAGTAATTTTCTTCTCTTCCATATCTATGTAAATCCTTTCTAAAAAGGCTATTCATACAAAAAAAGAGCAGGACAATCCGTCCTGCTCTCCCAGTTCTTATTTTGCGTAACGCTTGTTGAACTTCTCAATACGACCGCCAGCTGCGATATCACGCTGACGACCGGTGAAGAAAGGATGGCACTTGGAGCAAACATCAACTCTCAGCTCAGCCTTAGTGGAGCCAGTAGTGAAGGTGTTGCCGCAACCGCAGATAACCTTTGCCTCAAAGAATTCTGGATGAATACCGTTCTTCATATATATGCACCTCGCTTCTTCCCATATTGGGCGTATTACAAGTCCTCTCTGCGAAGACTTGGTCCGACTTAGCTTCCCAAAATGGGACAAAGCCGAAAAAATCAACTTCCCGGATTCAAAATCCGACTTGTGATATTATATCATAGCCCCCATTCTGGCGCAACAAATAATTAGAAAAAAATGTTGAAATTTTACCCACTTTACACCATAATGTATATATTGGAAAAAAGTAAAATGAGACTTATTCAGTGGGAGCTTTAGGCTCCCACTGAATTTAGTCGAATAAATCCAGAGCCTAACGGGGGCTTAACTCCCTCCTAAGAGGAGGGAGCCTTAGCCCCCGTTAGCATGGGGTAAAAATGTTTGTATATTGAGAGGTATAATTTTATGAAAGAAAAAGATCCTACTATCCAGTGCAGCTTTTGCAAGCGCCGTGTGGTAGTACATTCCCAATATGATTTGCCAGTATATGACCCACGCAGCGGCTTTGCCCTGTGTGCTAGATGCGTAACAGATATTTACAAGGCCATTGAGGCTCATCAGGTAGAGGTCAACAAGGAAGCTGACGCTGAAACCATGAGCAATCTGGATGAGGAAATGTCCAGAATCAAGCCTCACCTTATTAAGGAATATCTGGACAAGTATATCATCAATCAGGACCAGGCCAAGAAAATCCTATCTGTAGCTGTTTACAATCACTACAAGCGAATGAAATACGGCTTCGATCACAAGGAAGATGAGCTGGATGAAATCGAGAAATCCAATGTGATTATCCTTGGCCCTTCCGGCTGTGGTAAAACCGCCCTGTTATCCCATCTGGCCAAGATGCTGGATATTCCTTTTGCCGTAACTGATTCCTCCAGTCTGACCGAGGCTGGCTTTGTAGGCTCTGATGTAGAGGTAGCTGTCCGCAATCTGTACTATGCCGCCGACAAGAATATTACCCGCTGTGAGCACGGTATAATTTATCTGGACGAGTTCGACAAAATCGCCCGCAAATCCGGAGAGAACAACACCATTACTGCAGATCCAGGCCATGAGGGTGTACAGCAGTCCCTGCTGAAAATGCTAGAGGGCAGCGAGGTGGAATTTACCGCCAGAGGCCAGCGGAAGCATCCAGAGGCTCCTACCATCAAGGTAAATACCAAAAATATTCTCTTTATTGTAGGCGGTGCCTTTGTAGGTATTGAGAAAATCATTGCCAAGCGGTTGAAGGCTACTGACACCGGTATTGGCTTTGGTGCCAAAATTGAAGGCCAAAATGAAAAGCCAAAATACAATGATTTGATTCATAAAACCAGACCAGAGGATTTAATGAAATTTGGTATTATTCCAGAAATCATTGGCCGTCTCCCTGTTATATGTACCTTGGAAGATTTGGACGAAAACGCCCTGCTGCGGATTCTCACCGAACCTCGCAATGCTCCAGTAAGACAGTACAAAAAGTTGATGGAAATGGATAATGTGGATTTGGAATTCTCTGATGATGCCCTTCATGCTGTAGCCCAGAAGGCTATCGAGCGTAAAACCGGCGCCCGCTCTCTCAAGGGAATTATTGAGGATGTTATGCTGGATATCATGTTTGATATTCCAAAATCCGACAAACACCGCAAGGTAACCATTACTGCTGATTGCATTAACAACCATGCCACACCTATTATTGAGGATTTAGAATAAGAAAAACTAAAACGGCTTCTCTAAACGCATTTTGCTTTAGAGAAGCCGTTTTTATAAGCTCTACATTTTTAAACTTATTTCTTATCATGAAATTATCCCATGCCATGTACAGACAGCCTCCTTTTCTTTTCTCTTCACTTCCTATGAATAATGATTATTATCATACAATCATTTTAAAATAAATTCAAGACATTTTCCTAGTTTTTATTAAAAACAAATTAAAAAGCTGCCTGCATATATTCCGCAGACAGCTTCAGATTGTTGACAAACTAGCATAAGGCACTCCATTCATGGTAAAATATTATTATGATTGAGGTGTTTTTATG
>NZ_JADYTY010000051.1 GCF_021531495.1 Anaerovibrio lipolyticus | reverse complement strand
ACGTATGGCGAAACTCATGAAGCACTATGATGTAATCTACTAAATTTTTTTACACAAAGTTCTTGACACACCCAATGGCTTTCCCCCTCAAAGGCCTCCGATAACCTCATAATGCTATGCTCAGGTTCATCCTTAGTACCATTATACAACACATAGAACTTCGGCGCAGGTATTTTTACCACCTTGGAACGATAGGCCATATCTACATCTATATGTCTTCTGTACAGCTTGCCAATATACCATAACATTCTTAATGGCATATTGGGATTCCAAGAACCCTGATGCTCCATTAAAACCACAGTATGATTACCTATATCAAAACTGATATCATTCTTTACGTCATTGTAAAATGTTCCCCGCAATGTATTAATAGTAATATCCCTGGGAGAAATATTTTCCCCACTAAGTGCATTATACAAGCTGCATAGTCGCTTCTTATCCTTAAAAATATTTCTAAAAAGCGAATCCTTGTAATTGCGTTTCCCCTGCATTTACAATCCCTCCTATACTATTTATAGCCAAACAAAAAATCCCTTGTAAAAATAAACTTACAAAGGATTTATATTTCTATTATTCGACAATATTATCCAATTTCCTGCTTGAAGAATGACAATTTTTATAACCCCTACATTGTTCAAAGAAAATGCCATTGCATTTTCTTTCAATGGGGCGACCACGAGGGTGGAGATATTAGCTTCATCCTGTCATTGGCACAGCTTTCCGCTACCTATATAAGTGGGGGGACATCGGACACCTCGTTATATTTTCTCAAACGCTCCAAACCATATGCTAATCTCACATCCTCAGCGACATTATTTGCCCTATATCTATTTGGCAATTGCAACAGATATTTCCAAGCCTTGGCATCATGATATTTCTTGGCCGACTTATAGAGCCAATACAGCGCTCGCTTATGATCCCGCTTCAGCACCTGTCCCTGAAAATACATTATCCCCAAAACAGTCATAGCCTCAGGATTTTCCTTAGCAGCTGCTTCAATTAATTTTTCCCCCTCTGGCAGGGCATAATGAAGATAAATCGCTTCTTCTTCATCATTCATCCAAGGAGGAGGCGCCAGATGATAACTTCTCTGCTGGGGCAGCAATTCCCCAAATCGTGTATACCAGCCTTTGCCTATGCTATTGCCATCAACAGCCATTAATTCTTCATAAGTCATAGTGGAAACATGCTTGATGAGCAGTTCTTTTTCTGGATATTCTTCCTCTAGGGCAGCCACATCCATATCACTAATATAACCTGCATCCACGGACAGTTTTTTCACTTTGGCCCAATAAAGAAAATGCTTGAGCAAATCCCCTGTCATATTCTGATTATTATAGGCATAGGCTTGAACCACTTTATTTTTACCAGCAATTTCTATGCAGGCAAGGTATTCTCCCTTTTTCTTCACATAACAGATAATAGAGCGACCTGCCAACACTGCGCCTCTGTAGGAATCCACACAGTTGTAGAGCTTTACGCCTATTTCCTGCAGCTCTGCGGTTTCGTGCACTAAATGAAATTCATAATCATCCAGCATACATTCCAGTGGCAATAGTTTTGCCTCATATTCTACGACCTTATTTTCTTTCTTGTAGCCTCGCAATTCATTAGCCATTAAATCATGTACAGTATGCGTAGGCCCCTTATCAGCCAATAACTTTAGCATATCCTCGGAAATATCACGCCTATACTCATTAAACATGCTATATACATCAACCACATAGCGGTTATATTCCTCTATGGGCATGACAGACAATCTATATAACATGGCTGCCAAATGCTTTTGTGACTTTCGTTCCGCCACAAAATTGCAGAAATTTTCAATTTCACACCATCTATTTCCACCACATTGCCTGTCCCTATATATTCTGTGGGACCTAGGATCAAATCTAAATCTATGCAGATAGAACTGCATCACATCTTCCTCAAAGGCAAAAAATCTTCGTATGTAGTTTATATCTCTTAACCCTAGCTGCTGCATAAGCAGATAAATCATGGGAGCATAGGGATTCTCGCCATAGGCTTTCCGCAGGCTCTTGGGTGGTTTTCTTATGCCCAAATATTGACACAAGGGCTTATAATTGTCTTTTTGTTCATAAGGGAATCTTGCTTCATATTCCGTCTTGCCTAGGATATTCTCCCAGTAAGCAATATTGACATCGTAGGGACGGCTGACAAATTTTTCAATAAAATCCCAGCCATGGGGCCTCATATTGACAGTTGGCCTCAATTCCAAAACCCTGCCAGCTTCCTCCTGCATAAGCTGACAAATCGCATTGGCAATATTATCTGGTATTGAAATTGCCTCTGATTTCATATTTTTCATTAAGCTATACATATATTGCCGTTTGGATGGAACATTCCTTCTTTTGCCAATATCCACTGAATATGAGACAAATTCATCCCTAAAGCCTCTCAGTTCATAGGAACAATAGCCATAACCTATCATTTTCGCTTCTATACAGTCCACACCTATCAATATATAGTTTCGATTATTCCCCTGATAAATTCGCCAGCGAAGAGGGAACAAATATACATTATGACACTCTCTATGTTGTAGGCAGGAAACAAGCCCTGAAAAATTATTTAAGTCCCCTAAATTCTTTACTCCTTGCATTGCTGTACCATTAATACATACGTCATATCCTTTACTGAATTTTAATATTAATGCCCAGGGCAGCTTTTTTATTTCCTCATGGCATAATTTCTCATCAGTACAAAGAGTCCATGTTTTTGTCTGAACATTCCATGTATATACCATATCCACCATGGCCCAACACCTACCATAATAAAACCATAAATATTCTTGAATCTACTGATGCAATGAAGTCCTAATAAAATTTAGTCTCAAACCTCTGGAAAACCTATCTGATTAGCTCTAAATTATCCAGGTTATTCCCCTTCATTAGTGTATTGTAAAAGGCTGCCACCCTTCATAGGGCGACAGCCTTTTTGTTTTACATATAATTATTTGGGCAGTTACACATTCTGCCCTATACAGATCCCCTGCCTACACCAATACCACGTTTTCTCCCAGCTGCATCAACAGACAGTTCACATCTATAATTTTCATTTTCTTCTTCAAGGCATAGAAAATCACGCTGTCCCAGGGATTTCTGACATACAGCTGCCTTACGCCAGCACAGTAGAGCAAGAACTGTGTCTCCTCTACGCTTAACTCCATGGCAATAGCCAAAGCCAAGATCTTTTCCCTGCCCGGACGCTTCCTACCGGAAAAAATATGATAGGCATATACCTTGTCCAGCTTGGAACGCTCTATTACCTCAGCTTTGGTCAGCCCCTTCTGTTCCAATAGCTGCTCCAGATATTCCGGCAAGCTAAAAGACCGCATGCTTTCCTGATTCATGCACAAATATGCCTCAATATCCTGATCGTTGCCAATATTCTCTATTTCATTCTCCAGTTGAGCTGTATCCTTTACTTTTTCAGTACAATTCACACTATTTCCTCCATGTTATAACCACTACATTATTGAAAGAAAATTCCTCTGCATTTTTCAATGAGGTGACCACGAGGATGGATATATTAGCCCCACCCTGTCATATCATATTATACTAAATTTCAGCTAACTTTGTTTACCCAATAGGACAATAGTTTTTTCTAAATTATTTGACTCCCATTCCCGTATCTTGGATAATAAACTAAAAGCATTGGCAAAGGAAGTTTTACTGTGAAGGATTTTGCTACAGAGTTCATATTGAACAAATATCAAAGGCTCCAACTTCTGCACAACAGTCCCAAGGGCAAGGTGTGGCGGTCGATAGACCAGGATAGCAACCAGAAGGTCATCCTGCGGGAGCTGTCACGCTTCAATCCCGTCTATGAGGAGCTAAAGAAGTATAATTTTTCTATATGTCCGGAGATTTATTTTTATACCCAAGGAGAAAGCAGCTCCACTGTTATTGAGCAGTACATAGAGGGCAGTACCTTGGCGGATTTGCTTGCCCAAAATTATGAATTTTCTCCCCAGCAAATCCAGCAAATGCTCAGCCGCCTTTGTCATGGCCTGAAAGAACTACATGAATGTGGCATCATCCATCGGGATATCAAGCCTGCAAATCTGATTCTCCAAAATCCAGAGCTGCCAGAAAGCCTCTATCTGATAGATTTTGATGCCGCCCGCCTGCTATCTGGTCACAAGGCTACTGACACGGCACTACTAGGCACCCGTGGCTACGCTCCCCCGGAGCAGTATGGCTTCAGCCAGACCGATGCCCGCAGTGATATCTATGCCCTGGGCTGTACCTTCAAGGAAATCTTGGGGCCTCAATACCATGGCAGGCTCATACCCATTCTAAATAAATGCTGTGCCATTGATCCCCAGGCACGTTATCAGAATGTGGATAAGCTGCTAAAGGCATTGAACAGGCCTCCCATTTTCCAATGCCTTGCCCAGCATAAACGCAATATCCTTGCCCTTGGCATGGCTGTAGGAATGACCGCCATCTGCTTTACCGCATATATTAATTACACAAAAACTGAACCTGCCCCTGCCATTCCCAAGCATGAGACAACGGAAAGCCAGACAGAAACCACCCTGCCCTCTTCCGATGAAGCTGCGCCCCAAGTCAAAGACACCACCGCTCCATCTACTCTGTCCCCAGCGACTGTCCCTAAACAATCTGTGTCAAAACCGGCCCAGAATATTATCTATCCCCAGTATTACGCCAATGGCAATCCCCTCCTTAGCCATGAGGATGGTGTATATCTGCCAAGTACTAGCAGCAGAGTTACCATTTCCAACCAAGAGCTACAGGCATCTGGCGGACATTTTCCCGGCAATACTCCTATCAGCATCTCCATCACCAATCCCACCGCGGCCAATCTGGAAAGCCCTGTCCTGTCCATTACCTACAACGATACGGCCGGCATCAGCCACAACAGCCTACAGCTCCCTACCATTGCTCCAGGCGATTCTGCCCAAATTTCCCTGCCTATGGAGGAGTTTGCCTGTCAGGAGCCTCTATCCTTGGTCGTCAACATCTCTAGCCCCAGCCCACAACGGATATTCGCCAAGGAAATGCTCATCGTTTTTGATATACAATAAATAATCTGTCTTTTGTCCCAACGGGTAAACACAAAATATTCATAAGCTTGTATAATGCAAAGTATCAGCACATTAAGTATTCATATGAAAGATTTTTTTATTCAAGGAGTGAGACTTATGAGTAAGGTTTGTGAAAACTGTGGTGCAGAATTACTAGATGAGGCAACGAGCTGTCATGCCTGTGGCGAGGAGGTTGCCACAGAGCATGCATTGAACCTGGTTCCACAAGAACAATCCCAGGTTCATGTAGAAGGTGGCCAAAGTCCACAAGTTCATACAGAAGGTGGGCAAATTCCTCAGATTCATGCAGAAAGTAGGCAAAGTACTCCAGTTCATGCAGAAGGTGGGGAAAATTCCTCAATTGTAACAACGATGTTTTGTGACCGTGTCGAACGCATGAGCATTCTAAAGTTCATGTTATATTCCTGTTGTACGCTGGGTATTTATAGCTTCTTTTGGTGGGCAAAGCTTGTCAATACAGTTCATACCTTGGTGGGTAGAAGGACAACTGCCTCAGGCGGAACAGCCGTCTTTTATATCACGATAACCTGTGGTATTTATGGTATCTATCTGATGTGCAAACTAACCGATGCTTTAAATGAAGCTATGGACCAGCGCGATATTAAAGACAGCCGTGTCTCCACCATCTTAGCTATATTATTCCCTATTTTCGTTTTAATTCCGGCGGTCAATAGAATTATCGACTTTGATTATTCTAGGGGCGTTCGCTATTTGTCATATCGGTAAGAGGTATATTATCATGAAAAAATTATTATTGGTTCCAGCTTTCATGTTGGCATTTTTCTTCTCCACAATATCCAGCGTCAGTGCTGCCGATGTCTGGGTGGAGCATTGGGACTCTGAAAACAAGGATATCTATGTAGTAGAAGATACTATTTCTGGTAACAGCACTGATTTTTCAGTCGTCGTAAAGGAAGTACGAAATGGCAGACTAATAAATCAGCAGTCTTGGTATTTCAATAAATTTAAAACTGACTTTTGGCGTTGTCAATCAGACGAAATGCGAATCAAGGCAGCACAGAAGGGCGTCGGAGCACGGATGGATGTAGTTATGGCACCAAACAGAGTGTTTGAGTATTGTGCAGACAGCCTGGGAATCTACTACTATATCGATGGTTACTATTACTACTAATATCCCCTGAGCAAATTTAAACAATAAAGATTTTTTGTCCCCACGGGTAAACAAAACCCGTGGGGATTATTCTATAATATCACTATCAAATAATAATTATTTACTCATGCTTTAAGGGGATGATTTTATGGAAACACTATGGTGGTTAGTAGGGAAGTTTTTTTGGCTGATGGCTATATTGATGGGCCTAACAAGCTTTTATTGCCTTATTCGGCTAAAACTTTTAACATTTGTTAAGCTTGCTTTTTTTGCTTCATTGGCTCTCGGTATTGGTGGATGTGCTGATGAACAAGCCCAACTGGCAGCTATGACGCCTGAACAGCGGGCCGAATACGAGTTAAAACAAGAACAAAAGAAGCAAGAGGAAAAAGCCGCTAAAGAAGCTAAGAAAGCCCAGGAAGAAGCGGACAAGAAAAATGCTGAGGAAGTTGAGCAGGCAAAGCAGGCTGAAGCCCAAAGCATAGCTGAAGGAAAAAAAGCGGAGGCCGAACGCCTAGCGGAAATTGAAGCTCAAAACAAGAAAATCGAAGCTCAAAGAAAACAACAAGAACGAGATAATACCATAAGTATAGGTGATTCCAGAGCCAAGGTTGAACGACTTCTTGGCAGGCCTAATGATATTACTAGTATGGAATCGGCTCTGGGTGAAGAAATCCACTACTACTACTATAAAAACGGTATAAATATCCTTGGAGGAATGGACATTTATTACTTCTCCGATGATAAATTAGTATTAGTTCAACATCAATAAGCAAGGAGGAAAAACATGATTATCAAAAAATATTTTACAACTTTATTTATCTGTTTAGGAGTGCTCATCGGCAATATGGCCCTGGCTGCATCATCTGCCTCGGCAGCCGATGCCTGGGTATATGAAAAAAACGGCATAGATACCTATGTTGTAACTGACAGCGTAAACTACAACACCGGATATAAAGCCGGATATGCTATAGTAGACATCAAGCACGTCCATCACAATAGCGGCACCCTTGTTTACCGGCGTACATTTAGTTTCAACCACCTAATAGATGCCGGCATTAATACCATAAGCATCTGGGATGAGGTAAATAAATTTTCCTTGGGCACGATTGATGACAATCCAGAAGGTGCTGCTATTTATAGCTGGCTGAAAGCTAACGAATAATAATTATTACGGGATGGAATTTACTACACCTATAATGACTGATTCTATGATTGATATTCCCCTGACAAAATAGTTAAGAGCCATATCCCCAAACGGGATATGGCTCTTGCTATATAGGAATATATGGTTGTGAAACTTGCAAAACTGCAGCAATCTGTCTGCTTATGAAGATAGCAGAATTATTAAGGATTGACAGTATAGATAAGCCTCAATGAATCGACAACAGCCGGAGGGGCATGACACTTTTGCGTCGGGAGACTCCTGCTTTTGCGCAGCAAAAGTGGCCCCG
>NZ_JADYTY010000050.1 GCF_021531495.1 Anaerovibrio lipolyticus | reverse complement strand
ATAAAAGTCTGTACATAGTGTAAATATGTATTTCTTATGCGCACAAATGATAAGAATTCTAATGCAGCTATGATTAAAAATTAGAAAGTTCTGTAGCAAAATACAAAAGTCCAATAAATAAATACAAAAAATATTTTCAAAATTTTTTATTATCATATTTAAAGCTCTAATATGCGCTTTATGCAGAAATTCTGTATAAAGTCAGTAATAATGCTGGTTGAGCGCTTCAATTGATATTATGGATTGGATAAAATCCATCTATAGACGATACTATTACCATGGAAAAGTGCAGGCTGCCTGTGAGTTCGTCAAGCAGAATCCAGCAGAAGAAAACTCCTTCAGGCAGCCCTGGCTAAATTAACTGGTAAAGCTCTGGCTGTTCGCTGGATGCCTATGGACAATGTACTGACACTTTTCGTTCTCCTTGTGCTCATAAGTATATATTAATTCTTTGAAAATAAGATGAGAACTTTATTTATCCCATATCAGTGAACTATGTAACAGTGGGGGGACGGTGGCATGATGGTTATGCTTCGGGATAGGATGGTGGTGGGAACATATCTGTCAGTACGGCAAATAAAAAATTTCGGGGCTTGCAGGAATTAACACTGAAATATATAATGTATATGAGATTAATATTCGATAAGACAGAAAATACATCGAATGAAAAAAGTTAAATTTGATGCTATTTCCCACAGATTATATATTACAGGAAGGGATTGAGCGAATAAAAGTGGATTTAAGAAAGTATATAGACGCTAGAAATGAACTAACAAAGCGTTATCAGAGACTGATTGAAATAGCGGACAGTTTGGAACATGAACCACTAGTTAATGATGTCAGAACCAGTTGCAATATGTTGAGTGAAGATGTATTTAAGGTTGTAGTAGTGGGTGAATTTTCGAGGGGCAAGTCTACTTTTATCAATGCATTGTTAGGGAAAAAACTTTTGCCTGCAAAAACCAATCCAACAACTACAACGATTAATCGCATTACGTATGGAGACTCACCTCGTTACTTGCTACATTTCCGTCAGCAAGAAGATGTACAAGAGATTTCCGAGGAAAAATTCAAATCTATTGTAGCAGTTGAGGCTGAAGGCGATGATGAAGATGCTCAACAAGCATACAAGAATGCATTGCAGGAACTCGGTAATATTGCCTACACAGAGCTACGTTATCCACTAGAATTTACTCGTGGTGGTGTGGAACTCATTGACACACCGGGCACTAATGATTTGGATCAAGCTCGTGAAGAGATTACTCTGCGATTTATTCCACAGGCAGATGCAGCTATTATGTTGTTATCTGCGGAACAGATTCTTGCACGCTCGGAAATGGATTTTTTACGAGAGCGTATATTGAAGAGCGATATCAGTAAGATATTCTTCGTGGTGAATTTCAAGGATAGATTAGCTGATCCTGCAGATGGAGAACGTATTCTAAATTTAGCTAGGGAACAGTTGCAAGGATTAGTAAACCAGCCACGCTTATTTTTGGTTTCGTCACGTGGAGCACTGAATTGGAGGAGAGCCGAAGCGGGTGAGGTATTTAAAGGAAAAGTACCGAAGACGTTTGAGGAAACAGGCTTTCCTTCATTAGAGCGTGTTTTATCCGATTACCTAATCGAAGAACGTGCTAGTACTAAACTTTTCAAATATGAGCAACGTCTAGCTCGTTATGTTAGGTGTTGCCAATCGGAATCGATAGCACTTAAGCGCAGATGCTTAGGTGTCGAGGTTCGCAAATTAGAGGAGGAACTCATATCGTTGCGTCCAAAGCTAGAACGTGCTCGTCAGCGTAGTCACAAAGCTTTTGAGAATCTGCGTTCGTATCTTCAGCTGGAAACTGGTAGTTTGACTAGTGATTATCAGCGTGGTCTCAAAAATATATCAATGCAGGTACAGAAAGCAATGCATAGTTACGATGGTCCATTGGATGTTGAAGCTGTTGCGCATGGATTGGAAGTAATAACAGCTCCATTACAACAGAAACACGATGGGTATATGAATCAAAAAGTACAAGAGTGCCTGGCTAATGCTTTTGAGTCAGTACAACAAAAATTGAAGGAAATTTTCCAAACGGAACAATTGATTACCAACCGTGCCCTGGTCGCTGTTGACGAACATAATAATTTGCCAATATTGTTAGACATAAATGCAGTTGATATGAGCGAGGTTCATATAATGGGCGGTGGTATGATTATTGGGGGCTTGATTCTTGCAGTAAATGCACCGTTTATAGCGATTCCTGCTGCTTTCTTCGGTGGAAAGTATATTATGCAACACTTTGAAGCTTATCAAAGAGCTGATTTCCGAACCAAGGTAAGTGCACAATTGCGTAGTCGTTATGATGAAATAATTCCGCAGCAGGCTGAACAGTTCCAAAAAAAATTACAAGGACAGTTTCGGTCGCTGTGTGATAGCGTAGAAGAATTGATTGACCAACAATTGTTATCGCAACAACAACGCCTTGAATCGATATTGCAAGAAAAAAATATAGCTCAATATAATGATGACGCAGAACGTAAACATTTGGACGAATTGGATAGGGAATTAGCGGGGCTTGTTCGTTTATAAAGGAGTAATGCTGAATGAAGATAGCAATCTTTTCGGTAGTAATTATAGTGTTAGGGCTGCTTGTATGGTTTGTTAACCACAAAAAAAAACTAGAAGGCACGCCAGAGGAACGATTACTACGACATTACCAGAAACAAATTCAAAACTACACTCCAATAAATCTGCCTGATGATGCTCCAGTAGTGGATCGTTTTATAAAAAATCTGAAGGATTTGGCTACACGACTTAATAAATGTAAGCCGTTTGTTCAGATTGCTGTAGACCTTTGGCGCATTTCAGAAGAAGGAGATCGACCGCTTTTAGTACTCGTGATGGGGGAATTTAAGACAGGCAAGTCAACATTCATCAATACTTTGCTGGGAAGTGATGTGCTAATAGCAGATGCGGCTCCGGCCACAGCTGTTACGACCATGTTGAAATATGGTGAGCATCCAGCGGTAGAATTACATTATCGTGACGGGCATACGGAGGCGTGGTCGTACGAAAAATTAGGAGAAATCACAGCTGAAGGAGATGAAACCAAACGTAAATTACGAGAGAGTTTAGATTATGTTGAATTGACATATCCTAACGACCTTCTTAAGCAAATTAACCTAGTAGATACACCAGGGCTTAATGTGCATAATGAGAGCCATATCCGCAACACAGAAAACTTCCAGCACAAAGCAGATGTGGTTCTCTGGATTTTTAATGCAGCGCGTAGTGTAACGCAAACCGAGTTGCGTGAAATCAAGGCACTAGGTGAACGCTTGAAACCTTTCGCCATAGTTAATCGTATAGACAATATAGATGACGAAGAAGAGACAGTGGAGGAGGTGTTGAGTAATGTTAAACACCGCTTGGGAAACTCTGTGCAGGGAATATTTGGGTTGTCAGCGCTACAAGCACAGAAGGCAATTCAATCAAATAACAACGAGCAGCTACAAGAAAGTGGATGGGCATACTTTCTTGAGCAATTGGAAGAGCATTTTCTTAGCTGTAGCGAAGACCTTAAGCTAAAAGCTCTAACTGAAAAAGCAGCATGCGTTGCGGAGAGCTTTAAACTGAAGCTAGGAGAGATGAAACGTGCAGCTGAGGTGCGTGATAAATCATTTGGAAGTCAAGACGAGGCGGAGAAAGAATTGCGTGATAGTATTGATACGCTGGATGAATTACATAAACTAATGCTTGAAGTAGATAAGAATGAACAATCTGCTGGCAAATCGTTAGCGCAATTGGAGACACAGAGAGAGAATGTAACAACTGTTGACAATACAGACTTACTTAATAAAACAGTCAATAATTTATTGAACGTCATAATTCCGTTGCTTCGTGTGAAGGAATTTTTCAGTGAAGTTTTATCAAAAGCTACAGATAAAGAACAGATGGAAATTACGGCTTTTATAGATGACATAGGGATGTTAGATGGAGAGATAGATCAACAAGTAGGATATTACAAACAATGGTGGCAACAGTATCAAGAACTAGATACTGAGGTTGCAGATCTGAAGTCTGAAGAAGAACAAGTGTGTATTTTGCAACATGATTATGAAAACTCTGGTTTATTTGGAGGTGAGCCTATTTTCGATTTTAGTGGTCGCAGAGAGCGCCTAAACAATGCAGTTAGTTCCTACAATCAGCATGTGGAAAATCTTCAGCAGCGTGTAAAAGAACATTGGTGGAGATTTCTTGCTATTAGTAAGGATACTTATGCAAAAGATCACGAAATAAAGAAACTCGCCGGAAAAGTTGATGCTTTTTTCTTACGTGAGAAAAAAGATGTAGAAATGCAGTTGAAAAGTATACAACAAGATTTTAAACGTGAGCAGGCAAAGCAGTTGGAGTTAAAACAAAACATCCAATTAGGCGAGGAGATGCTGACAGAGTTGCAACAGGAGATACCCGCATGAGCGTACAGAATTTGCTTGAAAGAAAAAACAAACTTAAAGATTATATGGAACGTTTATTGAAATTGGGGTGGGTGCAAGATTTGCCGGAAGGAAAACAACTCAAAGAATTGACTGTTTTTCTGGAAAAAGAAAATTTTACAGTTGTGGTGTTAGGAGAATTTTCACGTGGTAAATCTACTTTTATAAACGCTTTGTTGGGTAAATCGTTGTTACCTATGGATGTATTGCCTGAGACAGCGGTGCTTTCTGCGTTACTTTATGGTGATGAGCCAGAAGCAACAATCATCTATTGCGACGGACATCGGGAACGTGGACAGGCTGATGGTCAGTATCTTTCTCAGTTTTCTGCTCAGAGTGGAAGACATGAGGATATTTCTTATATTCAATTGAAATATCCAGCACACATATTGAAAGGAAAGATTGTATTAGTTGACACGCCTGGTGTATCTGATCTAGACGAACAACGTGCTGAGATTACCTATGGATTTTTACCCCAAGCAGATGCAGTAATTTTTTTGTTGGATGCAACGGCTCCGTTAAAGAAAACCGAAAAAGAATTTTTATTAAAACGTGTGTTACCACAAGGCATCCAACAGATTATCTTTGTTGCTAATAAAGCAGATAACTTAGACGAGGAAGAAAATGAGGATTATGAAGATTGTCTGCGTCAGCGATTGAAAAAGGTGTTCGGAGATAAAGTTGAACTTTTCTTGGTATCGTCACGTATGGCTCTGCATGGGCGTGAGCATGGGAAAGAACAATTACTTGCGGAGTCAGGTTTGCCTGCACTAGAGGCGAGGATGATGGAGCTGTTTGCGAGTGGACAGCGCGAATATATTAAGATTATTCGATTGGAGGATAGATGTCGAAGGCTAGTTCAACAGTTGATTCGCCGTTGTCAGTCCGGACAAACTCTAGCTTCATTAGATGGTAAAGAGTTGCATCGAAAACAGAAAATCTTGCATAATTTATTAGATGCACGTAAGCAGGATGCGGATCAGATAGATGTTTATTTACAGAAACAAGAACGGCAAATCCTGCAAATGTTAGATAAGTCATTGAAGTACTTCAATGATCGGCTGACAGACGAGGCGGTAGCGCAGGTTGATGCGTACAAAGGTGCCGACTTTAAAGAATTTGTCGATGTGAGATTAAAGCGACAAATACAACGTGAAATAGAAAACTGGTTAGCTTTGTATGGACCGCGTTTGGAGCATATGATACAGCAGTTAGCTCAGTCAGTATCGCAGGGACTTGCTCGTCGCTTTACCAAACAAGTGAAATTACATGCACTACCTCGAGGGTGGGTGCGGCCAAAAGATTATCACTTGCAGTTGGAAGCCCAGGACATCTCTAATACTGATGTAGCTGCAGGGGCAATTGCTGCAGCAGGTGGAATTGGTTTAACTTTAGCTGTTGGAGGCGCGCTGATGCCATTTATCAGTTTTGCGGCAATGCCGTTGCTTCGACGGCAGATGTTAGAGCATCGCTTAACCACCGCTAAAGATGAATTGCTACCGGAGCTTCAACAGCAAATCACAGCTTGCATGCTAGAACTCTTACAGGATTTGCACGAACGTGTCTCGGCATTGTGTAGTCAGACAGCTACGCAAGTACGTGACGCTTACGACAATCTATTGTATTCCTATCAGCAAGAAATAAATGCACAGATAGAGCTTAGACAACAGGATGAGTTAGCTGTATCAAATCGCTTGCAAGAATGGATACAACGTATGGGAGAACTGTCAAAGTTAACAAATTAGATTGGAGAGATATGTAGCATATAATCAATGCAAGGAGGATTAATTATGTACGATGATGTGCACGATGGCATGACAATGCAAGGGAATGTAGATGGAATGGACCTACTAAAGGTTCATTCGCCGAGTTCCGTGTTATCTGATACTAATTTTGTGTCAGATGGCGTTTTTGATGGAAGCTTATTCTCGGAAGGTTCATTACCTGTAGGAGAAGATATTCAGGATGAATGGCATGCTGACGTATTAGAAGGTAATGGTGAAGAATTACTCGCTTATCCGGATCCATTGGCACATGCTGGGGAGTTCCATCCAAATACTTTTGAGTTGAACAATGCTGAAACTAGCATAGATTTTGGAATGCCAGAAGTACAAGAAAGCAATGCATCTTCTGTGATTTCCTATGCTATGTCTTCTGATGGTGGGTTAATGCCCGCTTGGAACGATGTAAATGAATTCTCAGGGGTCGAAAACGGAATGCTGTCCGACCCATCTCAATTGAATGAGTTGATTGCAGCCGGAGAGGTGCAAGGTGCAATACATGTGAGTGCAGAGGATGAAGTGCGTAGTGAGACAGCTATAAAGAATTTTTTACACGAGCACGGTTATACTGATGTCCCGGCGGGATATGAGATCCACCATATTGTACCACTTAGTGAGGGTGGAGCAGATGATCCTCATAATATGGTACTGTTGACTGAAGAGCAACATGATGCTATTACGACAGCTCACAGACAATATTATGGCTGGTGAACAGTTACTTTTGAATAAAGGAAAAACTCTATTTCCTCTAAAACACTACCTTTTGAAATACGCCGGAAGGAGCGAATCGTTATGTATATGTACAAGGAGGCATTAGGAAAAATATTCTCAAAGATAGATGAAAAAAAAGGCTTTAGTGAGGCTATTTCTAGGGAAAAAACCTATGCCGTATGTAGACGTTGTGAGCACTATGAGGAGGTAAATAAGGAATTTTTTGCCAAGATATTGGGTGGTGCGGTAGCGGCATTCGGGTTCAAGGCGTGGATAGCATTCCTTTTTGCTGGGACAGGTTTTGCTTTTGCTATATGTGTTGCTATAATTGCTGGCGGCGTAGCTATAGCCGCTTTTTCTAAGGAAATAAGCGAGTGGTTGAGCAAACGATACGAGTGCCCTAGTTGCCATAATAAAAGTTGGGAAATTGTCACCGGCGAGGAACTTATTCTCAGGCACCACAATATGGATAAGGATAAGACCATTGATGGCTTAAAAAATGAAAAGGAATTCTTTGAGAAAAAGATAGAGGAAATAGAAGAGGGAAGGCGTCTTCTTGAAATGAAGCTAAAGGAAGTACGTAACAATCACCCAGATCAGTTCAATAAGAAGAAAGCTTTTTTCAAAAAAACATTCAAGAATATTAAGAACAATGATGCGATTGATTTCTTGACAACAGGGGAAGTCTTTTTCGAATTCGGCAATAAAGTCGTGGAGGGGGATTATTCTGCCATTGTTCTCGAGTATGTGAAATCGGTTGAGACACTGTTACTAGAAGTTTTGAAAAAAAGGAGGATATATAATAAGGGCGATGAAAAACTAAGTTTAAACGGCATAATAAAAAAATATGATGCTCAATGGGATACTGAAATCAAGGAAAAAATTAAAGAAATCCGAGAAATGCGTAATCCAGCAGCACACAAGAATATGACCGCTAAGAAAGAAGCCGAGAAAATTCGAAGGATCGTCCTTGGTGGTGGAGATAACGGTATTGAAAAAAGCGGGCTTATCTCTTATATCAATATGCTACTTCTATAAAATTCAAATCAACTTCAATTATTTATTGCGAAAAAATGTCAGGAGTGCAAAATCTCGATCGAGGTGGTGTCAATGCACCACTAATATTGACAATATCACACTGTAAAACATTGTGATGAATGGAGGCGGGATTATATGACTTTAGCATTAGAAATGGATAAAAAATGGAGAGAAGGTAAAGCTGAAGGCAAGATTGAAGCTATTAGAAATGCCATTAAGGATGGGTTGACCACATTAGCAGCTGTGAAGAAATCCGGCCGTTATACAGAAGAAGAAATCGCAGCAATTGCTGCACCATAACAGTATAAATAGTCACAAATGACTTGGGCACCTAGATGTTTTCTAGGTGCTTTTTTACGGAATTTTTAAAGCATTAATATACGCTTTATGCAGAAAGCTTGTATAAAATGATGTTGTCAATATTGGTTGACATATTTTACTCAAGGGATTCATGGTGATGTTAGAATAAAAATAGAGCAAGTCAAGATGAGAATTTCACATAGCCCCAATAGGGGTATAATAGAGAC
>NZ_JADYTY010000004.1 GCF_021531495.1 Anaerovibrio lipolyticus | reverse complement strand
TGTCTCTATTATACCCCTATTGGGGCTATGTGAAATTCTCATCTTGACTTGCTCTATTTTTATTCTAACATCACATATTTGTTTTTCAAATCCAATATCGGCTGTATTTTTATCTGCCATTTTAGTTTTCCTCCTCTGATGATTTGTAGTTATCAAGCTTTTTTGTAACTCTTTATTCGATAAATACCTACCTATAACTAGCCTCCATTGGTGTTAGATAATTATTGTCTTTACAGAAATTCACAATCCACTTTTCAGCACTTATTTATCTTTCCTTGACAGCAAACATACTGTTTCCACATGCATCGAGATGGTATAGACAATGAAAAGTTACCTTATTTCACAGGGTAGAATGAGTAAACAATGCAATCATATCTACCTACTCCATAGTTGAGTATATCGTTGGAATTATATCTCTTCGGCATCAATCAAAACAATCCATTTGCCATTACGCTTGCCATTTTCTCTAATTATAAAGCCCTTTTGCTGCATTTCAACAGTTTTTCTTTTTACTGTACGCTCCGACAATCCCGTTAACTCAGCTATCTTCTTCTGAGTCACTTTAGAATCTGAAAGTAATATTTTAATAATACTCAATTCATCAATAGTAAATTTCAAAGTGCCATTTTGGCACTTTGAAATATTTGAATTGGCACTTTGAACCAATTTGCCACTAATATGCATTTCTCTGTTATGTAGCTCATGCTTTTCATCCAACAACAGATTTCTTAAAAACAACTCTAGATATTCCGTAGTCTCATGTATGCCGTTCTTCAAATCATTATAATTAGCCCTAACCATGGCATTTCTGAAATACCAAGCATTTTTTGCAAAAATATCATTTGTTGCATCAAATCCCAACATTCTCAAATATTTTATGAAGAATACTGCCGTTGTTCTAGTATTCCCCTCACCAAATATATGAATCTGCCATAGCCTGGATATGAATACAGCCAGATGATGAATAATCTCATCCATACTCAGATTCTTATAGCTGAAGTTCTTCTCCTGCTGGAAATCATAGTCCAATGTAGCGTCCAGTTCTGATGCGCTGCCATATAATACCGTTGCACCATCTAACACCCATTCTTTTTTTGTAATATTATAATCTCTTATTTTTCCGGCATGACTATATATGCCAGTAAACAACTTTCTATGAATGGAAATATATTCATTTGGCGTGAAGCTAAATGCTTTTTCTGACAGTATTTTAGCTATTCGTACTGAAACCTTATCTGCCTCTTCTGTTCTATCGGAACTACTATGCTTTGGATTTTCTTCATAATAGCTATCTAACAGTGTTTGCGCCTCATCAATTGAAATATCGCCCTCAATATTCTTGATAGCTGTTTCTATCAGATATTGTGAAGGTTTTAGGCCATCCACAGCCTGAAGACCAATAGCTGTATGCCAAGCATAGCCTTTATCTTGTGCGCTAGGCTCCGATTGTTTTATATATTCTTCAAAAGGATCATTATTCACAAGATTACCTCCTCGCGTATTTTAGCAACATAGGATAATACCTCATTATCCTATGTTCTTGCTGCTAATTTGTGATAGTTAAATTCTCTCATAAGTTGTCTTTATTTCTCCCAACGCAGCTTTCTTTCTCCCAATTTTATGTCACATTTGGGAGAAATTCAATATACATGGAGTTCAAGAGTGTTACTGCTCCACCCATTTTCGATGGTCTGCTGTGCATACCATATATCCATTATAGTGCTGATATATGTTTTTCTTTTGATAATTTTTTCATTCTAGCTTTTAATTGCATAGCATTCTTCACAGTAACACCTCCAGATAGCTTCTAACACGTTTTTCTACTCTCATCTGTTTTGCATATTCTGACAGTAGCGGTATATTTTTATCACTATACATTATATATCTTTTAAACGCTTCACTAATTACCTGAATATCTGTATTAGCCCTTGTTTGCAAGATATCACATAATGTTTTTTCCATATTGTAGCATTTTACACTATGCTTTCCAGGGGTTTGAACTTGTGTTAAACCAAGGCTATAAAATGGTTCTTTTACCTGTCTACAAATAATTCCTTCCATTTTAGCTCTAGAAACATTATAAGATGCTGGAAAAGTCATGCAATAACTTATCGGAGTACGATCTGTCAAATCTAAGAGAAACAATGCTGTTTCACCTGAGTATATCCCCCTGCCAAATCTTGATTGAAAAGAATACATCTCATCTTCCCAAAGGTCTGCCAAAACATATATACCTCTGTTAGTATTCTCCAGTTTTCCCCTATCTACTAGATATTTAAGGCATCCTCTAGATATATTTGCAGCATCAATCATAGCAGATGTGACCATACCATTGTTATCTTCAGCCATTTTTAGAATTTTATTAATTGCTGTCACACCTATCACTCCTAACCATATCTAAACTTTTATGCTTATTATTTTCTAATAAATAAGCATGAAAGTCAATATCTTTTCCCTATCATTCCTGCAAAATGAAAAAATAGCCTAATCAAAAATATCCACTAAAACATATTCCTCATAAATCACTACCTTCTTTATGTATTTTCTGACAATCTTATCACTATATCCATCTTCAACTGGCATACCACTCCCTTTCAAAGCCTCTATTACATACTCTTGAAGCTGCTGCTCTTTAAGAATTCTCATCTCACATTTACATGCGTCCTTACAATATAATCGCTGGCCACATATCCAAACACAGTATTTTTTTGGCGTATACCTTGTAACACGATAAAACCTACTTCCACACTTACCACATTTACAAAAATCTGACAGGGCATACTTGCTTGCATATATCCTTTTCTTTTCCTGGTACAACATACGCCTTCGCATTATCTCTTTGGAAACTAATTCAAATGTTTCTCTATCTATAATTGCCGGATGAGAATTCTTGATATAATATTGATCTTCCTGACCTTTATTCACTTTTCGCACCTTGTTTAAGGTATCAACTGTGATGGTCTTCTGTGTTAAATTATCACCAATATATTTCTCATTCTGAAGCATTTTTAAAATGGTACTGCTACGCCATCTTTCTTTGCCTGCCCCTGTAAGTATTCCATCAGCTTCAAGACTATTAGCTATATCCCTCGGTGATTTACCAGCAAGATACTCATTAAAAATTTTTCTAACTACAACCACATACTCTACCCTAATGCAAAAAATCAGCATAGCAACATACCCAACTATCGTTTTGAGTATGCTGCCCTGCTGAAATTCACTAAAATGTTGTCTTTCTGGCACAGCATAATCTATTGTTTTTATATGTCTCAAATATGCCGTTAAGCTTTATAGGACAAGGGTTTATGGCATTTTTATTTTCTGTTAATTAGTGCTACGCTCTCCACATGGCTGGTTTGGGCGAACATATCTACCGGCTGGATTTTTTCTGCTTTATACCCCAGCTTTTCCAATATCTCAATGTCCCTGGCTAGTGTTGCAGGGTTGCAGGATACATAGACGATTCTCTTTGGCTTCATATTGGCAAAGGTTTTGAGTACCTGCTCAGTACAACCTGCTCTTGGTGGATCTACCACCACTACATCCGCCCGGATGCCCTGCTGATAAAGCCGTGGCATCACCTTAGTACAATCTCCTACAATAAATTCCGCATTGCGAATATTGTTTTCCCTAGCGTTTTTCTGGGCGTCCCGAATAGCCGGACTTACAATCTCTACACCATAGACTTTTCTCGCCCTTTGGGCTAAATAAAGACTAATAGTTCCAGTACCGCAATAAGCATCAATAACAGTTTCCTGACCGGTAAGCTGGGCATATTCCAAAGCCTTGGCATATAGCCTTTCCGCCTGTCTGGTATTTACCTGGAAGAAAGAACGAGCAGACACATTAAAGGCAAATTTATCTAATCCTGCCTTAATAGTAGGGCTGCCCCATAACACCTTAGTTTCCCGTCCCAAAATCACATTATTTCTATAGGTCTGAATATTCTGCTGCAGGCTTACCATATTAGGCAGACGGTTACGCAGCATTTTGATAATCTCTTTTTCCTTTGACAGCTTAGGAGTAGCAGTTACCAATACCACCATCAGCTTGCCCTTAATGCCAGTACGAGCCACCACATGACGCATTACTCCTGTGTGCCTATCTTCATCATAGACAGGAATCCCCAGCTTTTCTACAACCTCACGCACAGCGGTAATGGCCTCATTATTTACCTGCTCCTGAATCAGACAATGTGAAGCATCTATAATACGATGAGTTCCCTTGGCAAAACAGCCAATAATGGTCTTGCCTTTTTCTCGTCCTACAGGGAAAGCTACCTTATTGCGATAGTTCCAAGGATTCTCCGCCCCCAGGGTAGGCAATGCCTTTAAATTTTTCTGATGACCAATTCTTTCCAAGGCATCCTGTACCTGCTGCTGTTTCAGCTTTAACTGTCCTTTATAGGAGATATGCTGCAGCTGACAGCCACCACATGCTTCATAAATAGGACATTCCGGCTTTACTCTATCCTCACTGGCTTCTATCACCTTCAAAAGTTTGCCAGCAGCATAGGTCTTTTTGACTTCTAAAATTCTTACCTTAACCTTTTCCTGAGGCAGTGCGCCCGGCACAAAGACGGTAAAACCATTATAACGGCCTACACCTTCACCACTGCTGCCCAAACTTCCTATTTCAATCTCGTATTCCTTGCCTGCCTCTACAGGTATTTTTGCCATGTTCTCTCCTCCACAGTTCAACATTTTTACATACATTTGCCATATTTTTTACCCCATGCTAACGGGTGCTAAGGCTCCATCCTCTTAGGAGAGAGTTAAGCACTCGTAAGGCTCTGGATTTATTCGACTAAATTCAGTGGGAGTCTAAAGCTCCCACTGAATAAGTCTCATTTTACTAATCTTAATATTGTAATTAACATTCCGCACAATGCTTTCCAATCTATTTTCTGTTATTCTTCCTGTCCTAACAGCTGTTGCAAAAACATCATATACAGTGTGACTTACAAAATCGCTGCTTAAGTCACTAAAATCCATATTTACAAAATCTATCAGTTGCACCTGCTTTTCATGATTTTTCCTAAATGGCTTCGCTGGCTGATTGGTCGTTATCATTTCAAAATCTGAAACATTATACCACAGGCTGTTGCCATTATCAAAAATAGGTGCAAATCCTTGAAATTCCAGCGTATCCGCATTACGAATAAAGCCAAAATTTCCGTAATGCCTGTCAATATTATTGATAATCCTATCAAATAAAAGCATATTATTTATATCACACTTTTCAATATTTATCCCCAATAATTCTACACAGTGCCAAAAATGTTGCCAAGCATTTTCGTTATTCGTCTTTTTCCTGGCCATAAGAATGTCCACAGCTGGTATATATTCCGTATTCGGCTGGATAAATGTCTCACAAACAGAATATGATTTATTACCAATTTTACAATGTTGATAATCTACATGCTTTAGTTTAAATTTCTCCAGCAGTCTAGCTGCAAACACTTCATTATGTGGCTGTTGGAATAATGGCCCAGAGCCTTGTTTATACAGCAATCTGCTTCCGTTCTCCACACACCAAAACTTTGGCAATTCACCATTAGAGTTGCTATCTGGTGATACAATACTATCATTTAACCACGCATTAGATTCAAAATTTTGCTTAACAAACTCATTGTCAAAAAGATTAATATCCTGCCAATTAATCTCCTCACTCTGAGGTTTAAACCAATATTGATCAGAAAGATTCAAGCCCAGACTTTTATAGGCTGCAGCACTTGGAGTACTAACCTTAAATTTCTCCAAAAATTCTGTAAAAGCACATCTGGATTGTGGTATGCTCCTACAGGCTATCCAATTTTGCAAGGCATCTACGGCAGTAAAATCATTTTTTAGATTAAACTGCACTGGCAGTGGCAAATGTTCCTTTTCCAACACTTTGATACTGCTCATAATTCTACCAGTATCAGCATCAATCTCATATTCTGCTACAGAAATATTTTTGTGCATCAACACAATATTAGTTCCCATTATTTCCCACCTGCCTTCTACAATCCAAAAATCTTATCTCCAAAGTCCATAGCACAGCAATTATTACTATTATAAACAAAAAAATTCGCCTTTACAAGCAGAGGCCCAGCCCTTAGACCTTACACCTCTGCCTGCAAGACGAGTTTGATTTTGTTTATTTCTTTGCCTTGAAATGTACCTGGAACAGCAAATCCGTTGGCTTATCCAACAGCAGCTTGGCTCCGTTCTCCAACAGCTCTTCCTTTTGACGGAAGCCCCACAGAACGCCTACTGGCAAGAACCCCGCATTAACTGCTGTCTGCATATCCACGCCGCTATCTCCTAGATATGCTACCTTGTCTGGCTCTACCCCTAATTCCTTGGTAATCTCCAGCACAGTAGTAGGATCCGGCTTGCGAGGATGTCCTGGCCTATCCCCAATCACCATTTTGAAGGTGCCTGGCTCAAAGAGAATATTAATAATGGTCTTAGCCGCTTCCATTGGCTTGTTGGTACATACCGCCATAGGTATTTCCTTTTCCATCAGTTTGGCCAGCATATCCCTGATACCGCTATAGGCTCTGGTTTTATTCAGCACCTTGCCATTATAAATAGCCCGAAACTTAGCCAATGCCTTTTCATAAAACTCCTTGTCCTGAGCCTGCTTCTCTGGCAAAGCTCTCTCCACCAGTTTAGCGACACCGTTGCCAACAAAGTATTTATAATCCTCTACATTATGGACAGGCAAATCATAGGCTATCAGCATTTCATTACAGCTATCAGCCAGATCATCTATTGAATTAATCAATGTTCCATCCAAATCGAATATTGCAGCTTCGTATTGCATAAAAATCTGCCTCTTTCCTAAAATTTCTCACTACTCTATATTCGCTATAGATAAGCAAAATCCTCTTTTTGGCAGAAATTACTTCCAATTATTTTACATATCTCAAATTTTTCAATTAACGCTATCTGCCTGACGCAATATTTTCCACACTTGAGTCTCTATCTCCGGCAGGCCTGTGGCAGATTTTTTGTGATGTCTAGCTACCACTTTGGCTTCTGACACCATGCCAATATACATCAACATTTCACCGCTAATCTCTCCATGATGATAATAACGATACAAAAGGCCCCGGATATAGCTCTGAGAATCACATCGTCCATAACGTCTGGCCCAAATAGGATGAATCTTGTCCAAAATAACCGCCCAGGTTTTACGAATAGGCCCCATCTGCTTGCCTCGTCCTATATCGTGCAAAAGACAGCAGCGCAAAAGCAAATTTCGATTTTCCTCATTATCCTGACAGCTAGCCCACAGGGCTTCCGCTGTATACATTACTTGTAGGCTGTGGCGCTGATCCCCTCTATTCATACCATAAAAAAATTCTCTTGCCTTTGGTGGCAAAATCTTCTCTATGCGCAAACGCTCTTCACTATTGGGGCCTTGGGCCATAACCCCTGCCACAAACTGCTTTATTCTATAAAACATAAGGTTTCCTGCCCTTCTTTCAGCAGCCGCCCCTTTTATCATTTTACTTAATGAAAACCAATTCCTTGTAGCCTTTTTCCTGTCTGTAAGCATCCGCCTCCAGTTCCAGGCAGGCAGACATGGCCAGTTCACAGGTTTTGCCCTGATTTCTCAGATCCTGCACCAGCTTGATAGCCTCCTGCTGTTTGCCAGGAACATAGGCCACATAAACATTCTTTGCAATTGCAGGCTTGGCCAATCCCTGTCGTTCCAAGGAAAGCAGGATACGCTCAATACCTACCGCAAAGCCAGTTGCTGGCAATGCCCGACCAAAATCCGTCAACATATGGTCATAACGGCCGCCGCCACAGAGAGGATAGCCCAGCCCTGGAGTATAAGCCTCAAATACCATACCGCTGTAATAGCTGAAATCTCTAATAACACCCAAATCAAAGGTAATATACTGAGCTACACCATATGCCTCCAGTAATTCATAAATCTCGGTCAAATTATCCAAGGCCCGGCGGGACTGCTCATTCATGGCCATATTATAGGCCTTATACAGCACCTTCCTATCGCCGTGAAGCAAAGGCAGCTGTTTTACCATAGCCTTGGCGGCCTCTGGCAGCTCTGTATTGTCCACAATAGCATTCAACGCCACCAAATCACGACTTTCGATGGCCTGCTTTATCTGCTCCTGCTGCTTAGGCAGAATACAGCACTGCTGCATTAAGCCGTTAATAAACTCTACCTGGCCCAGACAAATCTGAAAATCCTTTAGCCCTGCCTCCTGCATAATGGAAACAGCCAAAGCTATAACCTCTGCATCTGCAGTTGCCTTGGAACTGCCAATCAGCTCCACACCAGCCTGATGAAATTCGCACTGCCGGCCAGTCTGAGTCTTTTCGTATCTGAAAACACTGCTGATATAGGACAATTTGTATGGCAGCAAATCATCCACCAATCTGCTGGCCACTACACGAGCAATAGGAGTAGTCATTTCATACCGAAGGGCCATAGTACGATTCTCTTTGTCAAACAGCTTGAACATCTTTGATTCAAGATTGCTGCCATTACCCATAGTAAGGGTGTCCAGAAACTCAATCGTAGGAGTAGCTACCTCATCATATCCCCAGCGCTTGAAGGTTTCCGCGATTTTTCCTTCAATGGCCCGCTTCTCTGCTGCTTCTCTAGGCAAAAAATCTCTGGTGCCATATGGTATTTCCAAAACTAAATCCTTGTTGCTCATATTACAAAATCTCCCTTAAAACCATTGGTTATCCGTTATTTTTCCGACTCATCCAGTCCAAGGCGGTCAAAAACCAGATTATAGCCGTCTGCGCCGTAATTAAGACATCTCTTTACCCGGCTGATAGTTGCCGTACTAGCTCCTGTGCGGCTAACTATTTCATCATAAGTATGACGATTCTGCAGCATCTTGGCTACCTCCAGACGCTGAGACATAGCCTTCAGCTCGCTAATAGTACATATATCCTCAAAAAACTGATAACACTCATCAATCGTTTTCAGTTTCAGCACTGCTTTGCACAGCTGGTCATTCAGTTCATCTTTTAGCTTTGGATTTACCACCTAAGCCACCTCCCATATCTCCATTACTTTCATGCTTTACATTACGAAAATCAACAAAATATATTATAGCATACTACTTTCACAAAATAAAGCGTTAAAATTAATTTTCCATGATATTCATAAACTGCTCCTGATATTGCAGCCGCAGAGCTGGCAAAACCCTGCTCATATATTCCGGCCTATCCACAGATTCCAGGGCTGCCCTTCTAGCCTGCAGCAAAATATCTATATCCCGCTCCACATCAGCCATTTTCAAATCCGGCAAGCCATGCTGCATAGAGCCAAAGAACTGTCCTGGTCCTCTCAGCTTCAAATCCTCCTCAGCCAAAACAAAACCGTCGGTAGTGCTCTCCATAATCTCCATTCTGCGGCGGGCATTTTCTGTTTTCCCATCTGATACCAGAATACAATAGGAAGCATATTCTCCTCGTCCAATACGTCCTCGTAGCTGATGTAGCTGAGACAAACCAAATTGCTGGGCATGCTCCACCACCATAATACTGGCATTAGGCACATTAACGCCCACCTCAATAACTGTGGTAGCCACCAAGAGCTTTATCTTCCCTTGATAAAACTCCTCCATAATGGCTTCCTTTTCCTTCTGCTTCAACTTGCCATGAACCAGACCGCAGGAAATACCTGCAAATATTCCCTGGGACAATTCCTCGTACACATCCTGAGCTGAGGACAATCTACTTTCCTCCTTGGATTCAATCAAAGGACACACCACATAGGCCTGCCGTCCCTTGGCAATTTCTTCCAGCACAAATTTGTAGATAAGTTCTCTCCTATCCTCCCCCCGGACAAAGGTACGAATGGGTTTTCGCCCCGGCGGCAGCTGATGAATCATTGATACATCCAAATCCCCATATACAGTTAGTGTCAAGGTTCGAGGTATAGGAGTAGCCGTCATAACCAGCACATCAGGCAGAGCATCTCCCTTTTGTTCCAGCAAGGCTCTTTGATTAATACCGAAGCGATGCTGTTCATCTGTAATGGCCAAGCCCAAGGCAGCAAACTGCACCTCATCCTGAATCAGGGCATGGGTACCAATTACAATATCAATTTCATGCTTAGCCAGCTTTTCGTAAATTCCCCGGCGCTTACCTATACTAAGCCGACCGGATAAAAGGGCCACTCTTACCCCCAATGGCTCCAGCAGGTGGCAAAAATCCTCATAGTGCTGATGAGCCAGTATTTCTGTAGGAGCCATTAAAACCCCCTGAAAACCATTTTCCACAGTTTTTACCAATGCCAGCATAGCCACCACTGTTTTACCAGAGCCTACATCACCCTGCAGCAATCTTCGCATAGGCACATAGCTCTCCATATCATTGCAAATATCCTGCCAAACCTTTTGCTGGTCATTAGTTAGCTGAAAAGGCAAAGCCTGAAACAGCTGTCTTACCAAATAGCCATTAACACGATGACAGATACCCTGTCTCTGCTCCTGACTTTGTTTTTTTAACAGCAGCAGGCCACATTGTATTAAATACAGCTCCTCAAAAGCCAGCCGATATCTGGCCTGCCTTAAAGTCTGGGCATTGGTAGGATAATGAACCTGTCTAACGGCCTGATTTCGCTCCAGTAAATGATATTGCTGACAAATATCTGCAGGAATTACCTCTGGCAGTTCCCAACTATCTTCCTGAGAATTATCTGCCATTCCCTCCAACAGTTGAGTCGTAAGCTGCCGCATGAATTTTTGATTTATTTTATCCGTGATGCTATATACAGGCAAAATACCACATTTGTCCTCTGTTCCATCCTCCTCAGCAAGAATTTCCCAAGAAGAAAGCTGACTCATGGCAAAACTGCCCTGCCCGCCATAGGCATAGGTAATTTTGCCTGTAGCAAAAATCCTACTGCCTACCTTCAGCTTGTCCTTAAGAAATTTCTGATTAAACCAGGTAATTTGCAAATACCCTGTACCATCCGAAATAAAGGCAGTTAAAATAGTCATGCGCCGTCGTGCTGCCTGCCGTTCCTGAATCCCTGTAATCACTCCTGATACAGTAGCAGTTTCCCCAGCCTGTAGATTGGCTATAGCCGTAACCACGCTTTGATCTTCATAGCTGCGAGGAAAATATGTAAGCAGGTCAAAGAGGGTGCAGATTCCCATATGCTGCAACTGCTGCAGCTTTCTGGGGCCTACACCCTTCAATATATCTATTGGTTCTGTCAAATCCATATGCAAAAAATCTCCTAGTGACCGATAAACATGGCGATGCTGACAAAAATTACCACCATCAGGGCTGTCAAAGCCACGAAACCACCAATGAGCTTAGGCCAATTGCCTTTATCCTTCAAAAAATCCATAGCATCACTTTCCGCCGATGCGGCAGATGACTTTTTGACAGGCTTATCTGAGGCAGTTTTCCTTGTCTCTTCATTGGCATTGCCAGCTATATTTTGTTCCTTTTGGCTAGCCTCATATCTTTCCAAGGCCTCCAGATCAATAACAGTCATAACCGCTCCGGAACCAGCCTGTACATGCCCACTGGCAGGCTCTATTTTTTTGCCCTCCAGTCCACCGCAGATAATAATCGCCATAATTGGATTAATATCCCTTTTTTTCAGCTCTGCCATATTAAATTCTGCAATCATATCTCCGGCCTGAACTCTGTCATTTACCTTGACATGAACAGCACAGCAATCCTTCTGCATTTTACTATCAACCCCCAGATGCATTAGGATCTCCAATCCATCATCTGTAGTGAAGCCAAAGGCATGCTTATCCTCAGCTACCACGCTTACATAGCCATTAACTGGACTGAACATGGTTCCATCCTCTGGCACAATGGCTACGCCATCTCCCATCATTCGCTCTGCATAAATGGGATCAGGTACCTGACTCAAATCTACAACGCTGCCAGTCATTGGTGCAAATATAGAACTACTGTAACGATTGTCCCCCATAATCCTTCACCCTAATCTATATTTATTTTTTCCTGTATGAGCTGCATAGACCACAAATTCCTTATCTCCATCCAGCCCTAACAGATTATTTATCTCTACATCATTAAAATGCCCAATAGCGCAAGTACCCACATCAATGGTATAGCCTGCCAGATAAAGGTTCTGACACACATGGCCTGCATCTATATACAAATACTGCAAGGCTCTGCCTCCAAAAGCATATTCCATACGCTCCAGCACTGCTGCCCAAATAAAGGTAACGGCAGACTGATTATACATATTCACCTTGTTAAATCCAGTAGCCAGCTTTTCCTTTACCTGTGGCCCCAGCTCTATAGGCAGCAAGGCGTGCTCAAGGGCCAAAAAACGATATAAACCAGGTTCCAGCCCCTCCACCTTGTCAATATAAAGATAGGTTTCAAAGGCATTGCGAGCACCAGCAGAAGGCACAGTTCGCTTGGTAGCACCACCCTGCATAATCATTTTTACTCCCTGGGTACACCAGAGTAGATAGCTTAATTCCTTCATAGTCAATGGCTCTGGGCTATATTCCCGCACCGTAGACCTAAGCTCCATCAGCTCCAAAAAGCTTACCTGATGATCCTCCAAAAAATCCGGTTCCGGCAACGGAATCAGCTGTGCCTCGGGAGGATATGGCTTCTGAATAGGGGGAGCACCTAGATGCTTCACCTTTGCTGTATGCAAATTGTTTTTGACCAACCCATTTTCTCTAAATTTGTGGAATAATTCCATATCCATAGCCTACCCCGCCTTACTTTATAAAAAACGCACATAACATACTAATTTTGTCACATATATATTATAGCAAAATTTTTTCTCTGATAAAAGATAAAAAAATAGCGGATAGGCCGAAGCCTGTCCGCTATCTATAAATTGAATTAAATCTTTTTGGCAGGGAACCTGTTCTTCAAAACAACCCACAATGGGCTGGCTATAAAGATGGAAGAATAAGAACCACTGAAGAAACCTATCAGCAAAGCGAAGGAGAAATCCTTGGTGGTATCTCCCCCGAAGAAGTACAAAGCAAAGGTTGTAAACAATACGGTAAATACTGTGTACAAAGAACGGGTAAGAGTCTGATAGATACTTCTATTAGCCAGCTCGTTCAAATCTCCGCCTCTCTTGAAGTGAAGGCGCTGATTCTCTCGAATACGGTCAAATATAACAATAGTATCGTTGATGGAATAACCGATAATGGTCAAAATCGCTGCCACAAAGCTGGAATCCACCTGCTTCTGCAGGAAGGAGAACACTGACAAAACAATCAATACATCATGTATCAAGGTCAGAATAGCAGCTATACCAAAACGCCATTCAAAGCGATAGGATACGTAGAGAATAATCAAAATCCAGGAAATAACTGTGGCCATCAAAGCATCAGTTATCAGCTCGCCGCCAATAGTGGCACCAACCTTTTCCTCACGGAGAACAGTATAATCGCCAATCTCATCCTTCAGGCTGGCCATAACAGCCTTGCGTTCATTCTCCTCCAGATCCATAGTACGAATCATTACATCCTTGGATGCCTCTACATTGCTAACATCACCAGACAGCTGAATAGTAGCATTATCAAGATTGTATTCTCGCAATACATCACGAACCTGAGGCAGGGTAACTTCCTGCTGGAACTCCATTTCAATAATGGTACCGCCTGTAAAATCAATACCAAAGTTAAAGCCCTTGGTAAACATGCAGAAAATACCAGGGATAATAATCAGCAGGGAAATAGCAAACCAAAGCTTAGAACGCTTCAGTATATCAAAGCGAATCTTGGGCAGATTCTGCTGTACCTTCATCTTAGCCAAGCTGCTTCACCTCTTTCTCTGCCTGTGGCTTCTTATTGATACCATATACCCACGGATTCTTGATTACATTGGCTGCAATCAGATTCTTGGTCATGAACTGAGTCAAGGTAATAGCAGTAAACATGGATATAATAACACCAAGACCCAAGGTAATAGCAAAACCACGAATACTGCCTGTACCAAAGCAGAACAGCACTGCAGAAGCAATGATAGTGGTTATATTGGAGTCAAAAATAGTGGTAAAAGCTCGGGAGAAGCCTGCATCCATAGACAGACGCAAGGTCTTACCGCTAAGGTACTCCTCCTTGAAATGCTCAAATATCAATACGTTGGCATCTACCGCCATACCAATAGACAGGATAATACCTGCTACACCTGGCAAGGTCAAGGTAGCATCTAAAAGCTTCAATACAAATAACAGAATAACAACGTAAGCCATCAAGCTAATATCAGCCACAACACCGGAAAGGCGATAGAACAGAGCCATAAACAGCACTACTGCACCAAGGCCGATAGTAAAGGCAAAGACAGATTTATCCTTGGAATCCTGACCAAGGGTAGGTCCTACAGTGCGAGTCTCAATAATATTAACCTTAACAGGCAGGGAACCACTTCTCAGAAGAATAGCTAGATTATGAGCCTCCTCCAAGGTCTTGTTACCAGTAATAACAGCCTTACCGCCAGTAATAGCCTCATTGACACGAGGAGCAGTCAGCACCTCGCCATCCAACAGAATAGCAATGGTACGGCCTACATTCTGGCTGGTAAGGGTGGCAAACTTCTCTGCTCCCTCTGGGCTGAACTCCAAGCCTACCACATTCTGTCCCTGCTGGTCAGTCTGCTCTCTAGCATCCTTCAAATCAGTACCGGTAAGAACGGTTTCCCCTTCCTCGGTTTTGAACTCCAGCATAGCTGTCTTACCAATAACCTGGATAGCCTTATCCGGGTCCTTGATACCTGGCAGCTCAATAATAATCCTGCGTTCACCCTGACGCTGTACAATAGGCTCTGCCAAGCCCAGCTCGTTAACACGCTTTTCCATAATGCGTACTACGCGCTCCATAGCATCCTCATTAACTGTGGCCTCTGGCGTATCCTCCGCCTCCAGCACCACATGAGTACCACCCTGCAAGTCCAAACCCTGACGGATGGACATTGCCAGAGGGCTGACAAAGGTGAAGAATACAGCAACAATAATCACAACTGCTGCTAGAAGCTTCAGCAAACTGTCTTTCCTCAACTACCTCAAATCCTCTCTTGTATAAATTTTGTTTTCGGTAAATATATAATCTACCTGCTGATCATGCTCCTCCACAGGCAGGCTGTCAAAAATCTGACATTCATAGGCCAGAGCCACCTTGCTCACAGAGGTATCCTGCAAAAAGCGATCATAGAAACCGCCTCCCATGCCGATACGATGACCAGCTGTATCAAATGCCGTTCCCGGCACAATCACCAAATCAATAGCATCTCCAGATAGAAAACGCTTACTAGACTCTGGAACCGTGGGAATACCATATATCCCCAGCACCAGAGCTTCTATTTTAGCCAAAACCGCTGCCTCCATCATGCCTTTAACAGCATCTGTAATATAAGGCACAGTCAGCAGCTTTTTATCCTCCATAGCTTTTTGGAGAATTTCCAGAGTATGTACCTCATCCTCTGAGGCTACATAGCAGAAGATAACCTTTGCCTGCTGAAACAACTGACTGTGGCACAATTTATCTGCTATTAATTTACTCTTTAACTGGCGGTCACTGGCTGTTAACCCCCGTCTGCCAGCCAAGCCCTGACGTCGCATAGCTTTTTTATCCATAGCATTTACCCATTAGCCAATAGGCTTTTTGGCGTTGTAATTATACTGATCCAAAAATTCCCGGCGGAACTGGCCAAATCTATCCTCAATAATAGACTGGCGCATAGCTCTGGTAAATCTCTGGAGGAAGCGGAGATTATGAATGGACAACAATCGCAAACCAAAAATCTCATTAGCCCGCACCAGATGTCTGATATAAGCCCGGCTGTAATTACGGCAGGCATAGCAATCACAATCTTCTTCAATAGGACGGAAATCGTGAGTGTATTCGCTGTTCTTCATAACCATACGGCCCTGCCAGGTCATAGCTGTACCATTACGGGCTACTCGTGTAGGGAATACACAGTCAAACATATCAATACCATGCATAACTCCCTCCACCAGACAATCTGGAGTGCCTACACCCATCAGATAGCGTGGCTTGTTGGCAGGCAGCTGTTCTACAGTGTGATCCAGCATTTCATACATAAGCTCCTTTGGCTCTCCCACGCTAAGACCGCCTATGGCATAACCTGGGAAGTCCAGCTCTATCAGTTCCTGAGCACTCTGAGTTCTCAGTTCCTTGAACATACCACCCTGAACTATGCCAAACAGTCCCTGATGTGGGCTGGTCATATATTCCTTACAGCGCTTGGCCCAACGGGTAGTCCGCTCTGTAGAGGCCTTGGTATAGGCAAAATCCGCAGGATAAGGAATACATTCATCAAAGGCCATAACAATATCAGAGCCTAAATCCATCTGAACCTGCATGGATACCTCTGGGGAAAGGAATTTCTTGGAACCATCAATATGAGATCTAAAGGTTACACCTTCTTCGGTAATCTTCCGCAAATCTCCCAGACTGAACACCTGAAACCCACCGCTGTCAGTCAGAATAGCTCCATCCCAGTTCATAAACTTATGCAGGCCGCCAGCCTCCTTGACCAATGCGGAGCCTGGTCTAAGGAAAAGATGGTAGGTATTGCTGAGGATAATGCCACCCCCCAGTTCCTTTACCTCTTCCGGAGATACGCCCTTTACAGAGCCTTGAGTTCCTACCGGCATAAAAATAGGTGTAGGAAAGCTCCCATGAGGTGTATGGATAATGCCGGCCCTGGCTCCGGTAGCAGGATCCTGCTTAATTAATTCATAAGTAATCGCAGGCAAGTTAACGCCTCACTTTCATCTAAATTTCATATACTTTAACTGTTCTATGATAACATAAAATTTCTTTTCTTTCAATGGCGAACCCTGCCATACCGCAAAGCTTCTATTTTTACCTTTGCCGGATATTATCTTCCCCCAGCAATTTCTTTATTTTGTCCACGGCTTCCTGAGAACCATCCAACCAATATTTTTTTTCATTCATGGTCAGCTTTTTTGTACCATAATAATAAATATAAACCACACAATTACCATGATGCTGCTGGAAGATTTCCTGCAAAGCCTGATAGATTTCCGGTTTTTCCTGCTCTGGCCGCAGAGCAATATAGTAATCCGGCATATATTCCTCCATAGGAATAATACTATCGGCTACCAACTGAATTTTGTCCCGCTCATCATCGCTAAAATCCACTCGGCCTATAATAACCACAGCTGTATCAGGCTCCGTATTGTGCATAGAGGCATAAAATACCTTGGGGAATACCACCACCCGAATGTTGTGGCTATAGTCCTCCAGCCGCAGGAAGCACATCATATCTCCCTTTTTAGTAGTGCGGCGGACACATTCCCGGATAGTACCTGCCAGCTTGATTTTCTTTTTATCTGGCACCTGGCCATCCACCACCTGGCTGATAGGTGTAAGACCAGATATTTTATCCCGATATTTATCCAGAGGATGACCAGTAATGTAAAAGCCGGTTATTTCCTTTTCCCAAGCCAGCAATATATCCTTAGAGACTTCCGGAATATCCGGCAGCTTGATTTCTGCCGCCTCCTGTACTTCCTCTTCCCCAAAAAGTCCCAGCTGACCTGTGGCCTGCTCCTTCTGCACAGCCGCAGCTGCATCTATAATCCGGGGCGCTGCCTGCAAAAGCTGGGAACGACGATAGCCCAAGGAATCAAAACAGCCACAGCGAATAAAATTCTCTATATGCCTTTTATTAATGGCATGCATATCCACTCTGGTGCAAAAATCCATAAGAGAGGTAAATTCGCCATTTTTCTCCCGTTCTGTTACCATTACAGACAGGGCACCCTCTCCTACATTCTTAATAGCCGCCAGACCAAATCTGATAGCTTCACCATCTACGCTGAAAGTCACCTGGCTGGCATTAATATCCGGTGGCAATATCTCAATGTCCATATGGCGGCACTGCTCTATATAACTGCTAACCTTGTCTGTATTATCCATAATGCTGGTCAGCATGGCTGCCATAAATTCCGCAGGATAATTAGCTTTCAAATAGGCTGTCTGCCAAGCCACCCAGGCGTAAGCGGCACTATGGGATTTGTTAAAGCCATAATCAGCAAAATGAGTCAGCAAGTCAAAAATTCTCACCGCCAAATCATCATCAATGCCTTTTTCTGCTGTACCCTTCAGAAAATTTTCCTTCTGTGCCATTAGAATAGCTGCCTTTTTCTTACCCATAGCACGGCGCAGCAAATCCGCCTGGCCCAGGCTAAAGCCTGCCAATACCTGCACAATCTGCATAACCTGCTCCTGATACAGCACCACGCCAAAGGTTTCCTTCAAAATAGGCTCCAACAAAGGATGCAGATATACCACTTCCTTTTCCCCATGACGGCCCTGAATAAAATCATCCACCATGCCGCTGCCTAAAGGCCCTGGACGATATAGAGCTACCAAAGGTATCAAATCCGTAAAGCCCTCTGGCTTCAAATCCCGCATGATTCTAGTCATACCTGCTGACTCCATCTGAAATACAGCACTGGTACCACCGTCACAAAGCATGGCGCAGGTCTTAGCATCATTATGAGGAATTTTCCGCAAATCTATGTCTATATTATGAGTTTTTTTGATGTTTTTTACAGCATCATCCATAACCGTTAGAGTGCGCAGGCCCAGAAAGTCCATTTTCAACAAGCCCAATTCCTCTACCAAATCCTTTTCAAACTGAGTAACCAAGGCGCCATCGGCAATCATTACAGGCATATAATCCGTAATGGGATTGCGGGCTATTACCACTCCTGCCGCATGCTTGCCACAGTTCCGCCGCAATCCTTCCACCCGCTTGGCCATATCCACCAGCCGCTGCACATTGGCATCCTCATTGTATAACTGCCGAAAGGACTCCACTGTATTCAGGGTTCCCTCTAGAGTAACCTTGGGACCTGATGGTATTAGCTTAGCTACTCTATCTCCCTCTGCATAGGGCATACCCATAGCTCTGGCCACATCCCGAATTGCATTCTTGGCCTTTAAAGTACCAAAGGTGATAATCTGGCTAACATGGTCCTCACCATAACGGCGCTTTACGTATTCTATAACCTCTTCCCGCCGTACATAGCAAAAATCAATATCAATATCTGGCATGGTAACTCGCTCTGGATTAAGAAAACGCTCAAAGAGCAAATCGTATTCCAAGGGATCCAAATCTGTTATTCCCAAAGCATAGGCCACAATACTGCCAGCAGCAGAGCCTCGTCCCGGCCCTACAGGAATCTTAACACTACGGGCATAATTAATAAAATCCCAAACAATCAAAAAATAGCTGTCAAAGCCCATGCTGTGAATAACCCCTAGCTCGTATTCCAACCGCTGCTTTACCTCTGGAGTAATCACATCATATTTTTCTGGCAGATTGTCCTCACACAGCTTCCGCAGATACATTTCATCTGTCATACCCTCTGGCAAAGGGAACAATGGCAAATGACGATGATCAAAATCAAATTCCACATGACAGCGGGAAGCTATCTTCACAGTATTGGCAATAGCCTCTGGATATTCACGAAAAATTCCCGCCATTTCCTCTGGTGATTTGAGATAATAATCATCACTGGAAAACTTCATTCTATTAGGATCATCCAAGTTTTTACCTGTCTGAATACAAAGCAGCACCTCATGGAACTCACTATCCTCTTTTTTCAGATAATGAGCATCATTGGTGGCTACCAGGCCTAGATTGTATTTCTTGGCCAAGGGAATAATGCCATCCATAGCAATTTTTTCCTCAGCCATACCATGATTCTGAATTTCAATAAAATAATTCTCTGGTCCAAAAATTTCCAGATATTCCTGAAGAGCCTTTTCCGCCCGGTACATATCCCCACGAATTATCCAGGCCGGCACCTCTCCGGCAATACAGGCGCTTAGACAGATTAACCCCTTGCTATACTTGCGCAAAAGCTCCTTGTCCACTCTTGGCTTGTAATACATCCCCTCTGTATTGGCTCTGGACACCAGCTGAACCAGATTTTTATACCCTTCATTATTCTCTGCCAAAAGAATCAAATGATAATATCTGGTGCCCTCTACCTCATACTGCTCATGTCTATCTCTAGGAGCTACATAAACCTCACAGCCGATAACAGGATTAACCCCTTCTGCCTTGCAGGTCTTGTAAAAATCCATAATGCCAAACATATTGCCATGATCTGTAATAGCAATATATTCCATGCCCATTTCCTTGACTCTGGCCACAAGAGGCTTGATTCTATTAGCTCCATCCAAAAGGCTGTACTCTGTATGTACATGTAGATGGGCAAAGGGAATATTCTCAGACATAAAGACAAACCTCCTCCAGATTACGATAATATAGCAAAAGAACCGCCTCCTGATAAAATCAGGCAGACGGTTCGAACTTTCAAATGGTGGCTGCGAAGAGATTTGAACTCCTGACACTCCGGGTATGAACCGAATGCTCTAGCCAACTGAGCTACGCAGCCAAAAATGGAGCTGATAACCAGAGTTGAACTGGTGACCTCATCCTTACCAAGGATGCGCTCTACCTACTGAGCTATATCAGCAATTGGTTGCGGGAAGAGGACTCGAACCTCTGACCTTCGGGTTATGAGCCCGACGAGCTACCTACTGCTCCATCCCGCGATGTAGGTCAGTGCTTAAACAAGCACCGAACAATTTGATATTATATCAGCATGCAACACCTTTGTCAAATATTTTCTAAAATTTATTTCGCAAATTTGTTGCATTTATCCCTGCACCTGCCAGTTACTCTTTACCCTTGCTAAAACTATACAAGGTTTTTAACAACAAATCCTTATCCAATGGCTTGGCAAGATGTTCATTGTGAGACTCTTGCCTACAAGGCCTTGGCAATATTATCATTTCGCATCAGCAAAGCTTCTCCTATGTATTCTGCTGTTATGGTATCTTTTCCTGCCAAATCACCAATAGTCCTAGCCACCTTTACCAATCTATCGTAGGAACGAGCCGACATCTGCCGTTGATGAAAGGCTGTCTCTAGCAGCTGCTCCGCCTCTGCTGTCATAGAACAATATTGGCCCAGCATACTATGAGTAAGCTGGCCATTAGAAACAATATCCATCTTCTGGAAGCGGTATAGCTGTCTTTCCCTAGCTGCCATGACTCTTTGGCGGATTTGAGCCGAAGTTTCTGCCTTTTTCACAGCAGTTAATTCCTGATAGGAAACCCGAGGCACCTGTATCTGAATATCAAACCTGTCCAGCAAGGGACCAGATAGCTTTTGTGTATAATGGCGTATCTGGGATGGTGTACATTCACAACTATGCTCTTTATCTCCGTAATAGCCGCAAGGACATGGATTCATGGCCCCTATGAGAATAATGCGGGATGGGAAACGATAGCTGGCATTAGCTCTAGAAACCGTAACTGTGCCATCCTCCAATGGCTGACGGAGACACTCCAGCACCCGCTGACCAAATTCCGGTAATTCATCTAGAAACAGCACTCCATTATGGCTTAGAGTCACTTCTCCCGGACGGGGAATCGTACCTCCGCCAATCATAGCTGCTGCCGATACCGTATGATGGGGACTGCGGAAAGGCCTCTGACGAATCAATCCCTCCCCCTCCTTTAGCATCCCCGCAATGCTATATATTCTGGTTACCTCCAGAGCTTCCCTATCTGTCATTTCTGGCAAAATACTGCCCATGCGCCTTGCCAGCATGGTTTTTCCTGAACCTGGAGCGCCAGACAAAAGGATATTATGTCCTCCTGCCGCTGCCACCTCAAAGGCTCGTTTGGCCAGAAACTGCCCCTGCACCTCCCCAAAATCTGCTTCCAACCTAGAGCAGTCTGTCTGCTGTAGCTTGCAGGCAGGCGACAATACCTGATGATTTTGCAAATGCTCCACCACCTGCCGCAGATTTTCTACCCCATAAACAGTAAGCCCCTTAACCAGCAAGGCCTCCTGTACATTCTCCCTGGAAATAAACACTCCCTTAAGCCCCATATCCAATGCCTTGATAGCCATAGGCAGAACGCCCCGCACTGGACGACACCGCCCCTCTAGGGACAACTCCCCAATAAAAGCATAATTACCAATGCTTTCACTGCCAATTATGCCATCTGCAGCTAGCAGAGCAATAGCAATAGGCAAATCCAAACCAGCACTTTCCTTGCGAATAGCCGCTGGAGCCAGATTTACAGTAACCCTTTCCTGATGCATCATAATACCGCTATTGCGAATAGCAGTCCTAACCCTTTCCTTGGCCTCCCGCACCAGGGTATCCGGCATCCCAACCATTTCAAACCCCGGCAGACCATTAGCCGCATCCACCTCCACATCAATCAATAGCCCATCTACCCCCATAGTAGCTGCACCATATGTCCTTGCGTACATACTATCACCCCTTAGCAATATTCTTGTTATTCAAAATTATATTGCTTTTATCTGGTAATGTAAAGAAAAATCGAAAGTGATATCGCATATTTTATTTATTATTTTAATATTAATATACATATATATTAAAAAGTCCCCATAAGCTAGATTGACCCCACGCTAACGGGTGCTAAGGCTCCCTCCTCTTAGGAGGGAGTTAAGCACCCGTAAGGCTCTGGATTTATTCGACTAAATTCAGTGGGAGTCTAAAGCTCCCACTGAATAAGTCTCATTTTACTAACTTACGAGGACTTTCATTCCGCATAGCGGTATTATTTTATTTTACAGCTTTCAACCTGCTTACACATTAATTTCAGCAGTCATGCCCAACTCTTCTTTATGGGCATCCAAAACAGGCTGAACCACGTTCTTGATGAACTTTTCTACCTGAATAGGAGAACGTCCCACATATCTGGAAGGCTCCATGGTTTTCTGCAGTTCCTCCAAGGTAAGATTAAACTCTGGATCAGCAGCAATAAGCTCTAACAGGTTGTTGTCCTTGCCCTGCTGCTTAACATTCTTGCCTGCTTCCATGGAAAGGGTACGAATCTTCTCATGAAGCTCCTGACGGTTGCCACCGTTCTTAACAGCATCCATCATAATATTCTCAGTAGCCATGAAAGGAAGCTCTGCCATCAGATGCTTAGTAATAACCTTGTCATAAACCACCAAGCCGTCTACAACGTTCAGGCACAAATCCAAAATACCATCAATAGCCAGGAAGCCCTCTGGAATGGACAGACGCTTGTTAGCAGAATCATCCAGTGTTCTCTCAAACCACTGAGTAGCAGAGGTAATGGCAGGATTCAAAGCATCAATCATCACATATCTGGACAGGGAAGCAATACGCTCACTGCGCATTGGATTTCTCTTGTATGCCATAGCAGAAGAACCAATCTGATTCTTCTCAAATGGCTCCTCTACCTCCTTCAAATGCTGCAGGAGGCGAATATCGTTGGACAATTTGTGAGCGCTGGCGGCAATACCTGCCAGAATATTAGCAACTCTGGTGTCTACCTTTCTGGAATAGGTCTGACCGGAAACAGCATAGCACTCCTTGAAGCCCATTTTCGCAGCAATAGATGGATCAATCTTATCAATGGTTTCCTGATCGCCATCAAAGAGCTCCAGGAAGCTGGCCTGAGTACCGGTAGTACCCTTGGAGCCTAATAGCTTTAAGCTGTCCTTAACATACTCCAAATCCTCCAGATCCATGATAAACTCCTGAGCCCACAGGGTAGCACGCTTACCTACAGTAGTAGGCTGGGCTGGCTGGAAATGAGTAAAGGCCAAGGTAGGCAGATCCTTGTATTTATCTGCAAACTTAGCCAGTTCAGCAATTACATTAACCAATTTCTTCTGAACTAGCTCCAATGCCTCACGCATAATGATAATATCAGTATTATCACCAACGTAGCAGGAAGTAGCACCAAGATGAATAATGCCGGCTGCTTTTGGGCAGAGCTGGCCATAAGCGTAAACATGGCTCATAACATCATGACGAACCAGCTTTTCTCTAGCCTTTGCCACATCGTAATTGATTTCATCAACATGAGCCTTCATCTCATCAATCTGCTCCTGAGAAATAACAGGCTTGCCATTCTCAGAAAGACCTAATTCCATTTCTGTCTCAGCCAAAGCAATCCACAATTTTCTCCAGGTTGTAAATTTCTTATCCTGAGAGAAAATATACTGCATTTCCTTGCTGGCATAACGCTCTGATAAAGGACTGGTATATCTGTCTGTGTTCATAATCAACTTCCTTTTCTAATCATTCTAGTCAAGGCAAATTACCTTTTAATGATATTTTATCAAAGAAATATGGCCTTGTCCATTATAACACCTACATTGAAGAAATTTATCATACTTAAAATTCCCCCCATCTGTAGATTAAATACCTCATAGGAACTTATTCTATGGCACAAAGACTACCTTTTTATTCATAATGCACATAACCGGTTCATCATAAACATTTCTTGCCGGTGCAAAGCTATAGGTATAAGCCGCTTTAACCGCAGCCTTATCCAGTTGACTAATACCAGAGCTTCCTGCTATATCCACATTGGTTACTGTTCCATCAGCTGATACCGTCAAACGCAATACCACCGTACCACCGATGCCCTGATCCTGCAAATCCTCAGGATAAACGGGATTGCTGCCTCCCAGAAAACGTGGCGGAACCTTGGCCACCTTGGCCGCTCCTTCATCTCGCCCGCTGCCATGGCCAGTGCCATTACCACTGCCCGCACCATCGCCATTGCCTGTACTGCTGCCACTGCCATTACCAGAGCCTTGACCAATACCTTGACCGGTACCAGAGCCAGCTCCACCTAAGGAAGCCACCCCACCATTACTACCCTTAGCAGAAACATTCTCAGCCTGATGTTCTTGGCGATATTGCTGCTGCTTTTCTGGTTCCTTGGTGTATTCCTCAGCTATTTCCGGCAATTTTTTTGTCTCAATATTAAAGGTAACAGCCTCACCCCCTGAGTCTATAGGTGAATCCACCGACGGAGGGCTGGCTCCGCCACCACCGCCTCCATCACTCAAATCTACAGCCTCGTAGATATCGACATCTATATTATGAGGCACCTCAGGGGAAACTCTAGTAAAAAGTCCTGTTAAGCAGATGATGACAAAAATAATCAGATGCAGCACAACAGAGATACTATAGGCCTTGTATTTATCCTTTTGCCCCTGTATCATCATTGCCTCCCGCTATCTGCCGCCAGAGCTATTTTGCTAATACCAGCACCCTTTAATTTATCCAGCAAACCTATAACCATACCATAATCCATATTCTGGTCTGCCCGCAGCACCACTGCAAAACGTGGATTGCGCTTTTGTTCTCTGGCCGCCTGATTTAACAGGGCTGCTTCCTCTATCTGCTTATCCTCCAGCCAAAGGGAGCCATCTGCCTTCAAAGTAACCAAATAGGTCACTTTCATTTCAGTTTCTGCATGACTGGCCTGAGGCAGATTGACATTTACAGTTTTGATATTTACCATGTACAAAGTACTCATCATAAAAAATACCAGCAGAAAAAACATAATATCTATCATAGGTATGATATTTACCTCTGGCTTAGTCATGGAACGACGCTCCCGCAACCTCATACTGCCTCACCTGCTCCCATAAACCCGGCCAGTTGTTTTTCCTTAGCCTCTGCCATGGAAAAGCATTGCTCCATATCTGTAATGATATTATCCAGCCTCTGGATAAAATAGGCATGAATTGCCAAGGAGATAATGGCTACACACAAGCCGAAGGCTGTAGCAATCAAAGCCTCCCCTACGCCGCCAGTAATAGCTGTGGCCTGACCTGATTCCAAATTAAAGATACTAAAGGCAGAAATCATACCGCTAATAGTTCCTAACAATCCCAACAAGGGCGCCATGGTGACAATGACATTCAGGTAGTATAAACGCTGTTTTAGCTTGGAAAGGGCAATGCCTGATTGCACCTCCATAAAGCTGTACATACTGCCTCTGCCAGCTAGAGGACAAGCCTCTGCCAAAATACCCGCCAGCAAACCTTTCGATTTTTTTGCTAACAAGATAGCTGCTGGGATGTCTCCCTGGGACAAATGCTGCGAAAATTTCCTGGCAAAATCTCGGCCAGAATCCTCCCGCCTAAAATACTGCCATCTTTCCACCCCAATAGCTATGACCATAAAGGAGCATAACAGCAACACATACATAATTGCTCCGCCCTTGTGAAAAAACTCAATACCTGTTGTGATTGATTCCATAAGATGTAAATTTTCTCCTTTCCACAGAAATAAGAATAGTGCAGCAGCCTATTTGCTTCCAAACAAGCCACTACACTCCAAATACCATATATCAATAGAAAGACAAAGCTCTCTGCTGTTTCGTCAGCTTGGCCTGCCAATCCGCAAAATTCTTTGGCACAAATTCATGTACCAACCATTGTGGCTTGATTTCTGCCACTATTTTTTTCACTGCCCCTGTGCCAAAGGGCTGATGCCTATCCACATCCAGCACATAATTCATCAACTCCCCTGATGATATATTATCTTCTGGTACTGGATGCCTTTGCCGTTGCTCTTCTGTGAACCTGCCGGATAAGGATTGATGCAGGTGAATACCATAGATTTTATCTGACAAATCCCCCAGCTTGGCCACTACCTGCAAAATATAATCAATTCCCTGTTGCTCATTTTGCAGATGAACATTAGTATTCATTAGATGGCCTGTGTCCAGCATAAGACCACAAGCATGATTGGTGCCCATTAAAAGCTCTCTTGCCAGCTCTGGCTCTAACAAGGTCATACCTGGCCACCAAAGATTTTCATACAATAAAGGTATATCCTCTGGCAGACAGAGTGTCAAATTATTGATAAATTCTAACACAGCCTCTATTACCTGAGCTGAATTATAGGCAAACTGCCGACAACGGACCTCACTGCTGCGAGCCTGAGCTACATGAAAAACCACATATTCAGCGCCGCATTCAGCTGCCTGCTGGAAATTCCTTTGCCAGCTATTCAGCCAGGCCTCAGGAGATGTACCAAATACGGCCTCCACAGTAGAAAGGGAACCATATTCCTCCATCAGTGCCTCCTCATTGCCACGCCAAAAGTCCAGCCAACTGGGCCAAAACCATAGGTGGAGACCATGTATCATCTCTGGAGTATGAAAGCTCCTATCCCAAGGTCCACAGCACATAAATTCAATGCCATCCAAATGATGAGCTTGCAAGAAATTTTGTAATCTCTCTTGACTGCCCCCCAGCAGTCCCTCAGTATCAGTAGGATCATTGGACAAATTCACCAATTGCAGCATAGCAAAATCCCCTTTATGGGCAAGATATGAAAAGGTCAACTGCTCCATATCCTGCCGTTGCTAAAATGAAAAAGGAATTAGAAAGTCAGATTAAAGCCAACCTGATAGAAACGACCGCCGCAAGGATAATAATTACCATAAGAAGCGCCATTTTCATAATATTCCTGATTGGTCAGATTATTCACCTTGAAATAAGTGGTCAACTCTTTATTAACCTCATAACTAAGGTTGAAATCCCAAATATTATAGCTGCTATTGCCATTGTAATAATATTCATTGAGACCACTGCCAATAGTGCCCAGCAGATTAGCCTTCCAAGCACCGCTATTGTAGTGCAGACCTATTTTATAGCCATTTGGCTGAAGGTTATCCTGCAAAACCATGCCAGAGCCATTATTCTTATCTATTTCACGCCTAATATAGGAATATCCCAGGTCATAACTCCACATTGGACTGAGCTTCTGCTTAAAGGAAAGCTCCATGCCAGTACGCTTTTCCTTATTTACATTTTGTGCAACATAAACACTAGGTGATATCTGTGGCCATGCAATGGCATCGTTCAACTCGGTATAGAAGAACGAAACACCTGCACTTATATTTTCATCGAAATTATGATCCATTCCCAGCGTAGCCGTATAACCGGTTTCAGGTTTTAAATCTGGATTTCCTAATGTGGACCATCCACCTGGAAGATAGGTATATAAATCATCCGCAGTAGGCGCCTTAAATACTCTACCCCAAGACGCATAGATATGTGTATCTTTATCTGCAAGATAATTTAACGCAATTTTGGGTGACCAATGTGTGCCAAATTTACTGTGATTATCCATTCTTAACCCCGGCACCAGTATCCATCTATCAGATAATTGCCAACTATCCTGCACATATACACTCTTATTTATAGTTTTACCATTTTTATAGCCGGAATTACTATTGCTGGACTTACTCTCATGCCACTCTGCACCAGCCACCAAGGTATGCTTATCACTGAGCTTCCAACCATCCTGATAATCAATACCTTGTGTCTGTGTCGTAAATGGTGCATGCTGTATTGTCATAAAAGTTATTGGATCAGATCCGCCCATATTAACAGTTTTTTCGTTGTAAAATAGACGAACATAAGCCGGTACTTCCGTATCTTCCTTGAAATTCCAAGTCAAACTATAATTATTAAAGTTCTCCTGCATTCTAGCAGACACGCCAGCAAAAATACCAGGCACTTCTGATGTAGTTCCATAACAGTTCCATAATCCACTATCAATGGATCTATGTGCATAATATGCAGTTAGAGACTCTGCGTCGGAAAAACGATTATTTAGCTTCATGGAAAAGCTATTATTGTTATAATCACTATTTTCCATGGTAGGACTCTTGCCATCGAATTTGTAATCATAATGGCCTCTCCGCTGAATACCACCAGTAATCAGCCAGCTAAAATCATTTTCCTTACCCTGAGTTGTAATTTCATAATTATGGGTATTCCAAGAACCGGTATTCATATCAATCTTAGTTTGATTCTTATATACCTTCTTGGTAATAATATTGATCACACCGCCTACAGCATCACTGCCATAGAGGGCACTGCCACCACCTTTTACTACCTCAATGCGCTGAATATTCTCCATAGTAGGAAGCATATTCATATCTACACTAGAACGACCTACTAGTTCTCCCTGATCTGTATTCAATCTCTGTCCATCAACCATGATAACCACTCTGTCGTCACCATTAATGCGGACATACTGTCTCTCGCCGCCAGCACCACGTACTACAGATACACCATTAACATGACCAATAGCCTCATCCAAGCTGCTGAAATGATTGGCCTCAATCTCCTTAGCAGTAATTACAGCCACATTAGCAGGAGTTTCCATGGTCTTGCTGGGCATACGCTCAGCAGTTACAATGGTATCATCCATTTCATAGACATCTGCCCCCCCTGACTGTGCATCAACATTTTCCGCTGCCAGTGCTCCGCTGCTGCCAGCCATAAGTGCCAGAGTAATACCAATTGTCACCCATCTTTTTCTTCTCATTGTTTCTCTCCTTTATTTCTACAAAACCTTCACCGCTGAGAGGTACAAAAAAACCATCTGTTTTGAGCAAACAGATGGTTAAACCGCAATCTAAACAAAAATCATGGCTGCGCATCCCCTACCCATCGCTCGCAGGTACAAGCAGATAAAAATCTGCTAACGGTGACGATCAAACAGGCAATTCTCCTGACTCGACTTCATCGCTTTGCACGCCTTCCCAGGATTACTCCCAGTGACATATATGTGCATCACTCAATCTTACAGTGGCGGGACCGTTCCAGCTTTTCACTGGATTCTTTATTAAGTCTGATAAACAGACACCTGTCCGTACATATTAAACTCCCATAATTATACAATTATGGACAAAATTTGTCAAACAAATCCCCTTAATCTAAACTTCCCTTGACTATATCTACACACTCATCAAATAGAGCCTTGCTTTTTCAATTCAAAGTATTTGCTGCCAACATTCCTGCCAGCACAGCTCCAATACCCAGGCATACATTACCAGCCACATTCATAATGGAGGATAAAATATGCTGATTCTGAATCAGACTAACCGTTTCCATGCTAAAGGAGGAAAAGGTGGTAAAGCCCCCTAGAAAGCCTACTAACAGCAAAAGCCGTATATGCTCTGGCACTGCCATCCCCCTATTGAGAAAGCAGAACATAGCAAAGCCCATAAGAAAGCTGCCAATAATATTAGCTGTAAAAGTGCCAAAAGGAAAATTTCCTCCCACCTGATGGCCAATAAATGTAGTTACCAGATAACGGCTGACAGCCCCTAAGCCGCCGCCTAGAAAAACCAACAAGGGATTCCATAGCATTTCAGACATTAGCCCTGCTCCTGCAGCTTACGGAAGTTTTTGATAATAACAATAGGAGTTTTCTGAGAAGCATTACCAAATGGATTATCAATCAGCAATCTGGCAGCTCTTTCCCCATCCAAGCCCTCAGTAGCGCCTACCACGCGGGAACGCTTCAGATCGTTTACATCGGCAATCAAACCGCCAAAACAGCCCAGACGCTTCTTCAACTTCTCCACTACCTCATTAGGATTCTTTGGACCATAAACAATATGCTTGTCAAATGGAGGCATAGTACCAGTAACATCATCAATCAGAGCAGTCTGCTCACCGCCCCATTTGTAGAAAAGGCCATTCATGCCAACCAGCTTGCCCAGGAAGCCCAGCACCAAGGCACCAGCTACCCGCCATTTACCCTCTACATCCATCAGGGACTGCATACCATGAGGGCTGGCCAGAGAACCATAATCAGGAATAAAACGACAGCACAGTCTAGCTACACGGGTAATCTTCAAATCCTCTGGACGAACAGCTCTCCCCTGAGTAATAGCTACAACGCTTTCTGCTACAGAAATAACATCATCTGGGCCAATCTTACCCTTGGTATAACGCTCAACCTCGTCAATAATATCATCCTTATCAGTCAGGATACGGGTTGGAACTGGAATCAAATCTATCTTTATCTCACTCATTGCTGCAACCTCCCATTAATCCTTTACCAGCTCTACGCCAAGCAGATTAGCTACTTCGGCAGCAGGCACTTCAATACGAACCTGACGATAGTGGCATGGCATACGGCCAGTCTCCAGCCAAATCAGCTGGAAATTGAAATCTGGCATATGAGCCACAGCCTCTTTCAAGCTCATGCCCTTTCTAGCTGTAAGACGAACCTGAGCACGAATAGCAGCCTTATCCAAGCCGCCCTTATAACCCTTGGCCTGAATGATATAAGCCTCGAAATAATCATCCTCACGAGGTACACCTACCAGCTCAGCATGGCCCCTGGTTTCCAGACCATCATACTGCTCATAAGGCAGCTGAGGCCGGACAAAGGCATCCATAATGGTAGCACACTGCTTGCCCCGATTCTCAAAGCCAATGTCAGTTGTCAGCACCATGCTGTTATCAGTAATCTCCTCAGCCTTAAAGGCAGTACGGCTATCTACCAATGGTACAATAATCTCCGTACCAGCATGGCAGAGATACAGCTTTACCAGCAGACACAAAACAACTACTATGACAGCCAGCCACAGCAGACAACTTCCCAAAGTAAATGTACACATAAAAATTTCCTCCCATGAATCTATAAATACAAATTAATAAAACACAGCATATCTTATTCCAATGCCTTTTGCAATCTTTCATAATATTTAGCTGGCAATCTGGTAATATGTCCAGTTTCCATGCTGGTAAATACATTCTGAGTACGCCCTGTTACCAGCAGCAGATTATCAGATTTCCGCAACACCCGATAGGTAAAGGCCATCTTAGCCTTGGTCAAAGCCTCCGGAGTAGTTTCTATCAACAGCTCATCATCAAAACGAGCAGAATTCATATATTTGGCGCTAACCTCTGTAATAGGAAATACATAGCCATCATCCATCATTTCTGTAAGAGTAATACCTGCTGCCCGGAGAAATTCTACTCTGCCGATTTCAAACCAGCGGATATAGTTGGCATGATGCACTACAGCCATAGCATCTGTATCATAAAAATTAACCTTGTGGATTGCTGTCGTAACCATATTCCAGCCTCCTTCTATTCAAAAAATACATATTTTCAATAACCTTTACACTATAAATCTATTATGGCAAAAAGTCAAGAATTACCCGAAATTAATCCCCCTAACCCTAGATAAATAGTAAAAAAACCATCCTTTAATATACAAAAGCGCCGTAGATTCTTATCAAATCTACGGCGTTGCAGAATCATATAAAAATTAATGTGCTACATCTACAGGCTTTACCTTGAAATAAATAACCAACATAATGACTACCATAATGCCCAAAGCAGTAGCCAACCCCAGCCAGCCATTTTTGGTGAAGCCATCTACCAGATAGCCCATAAAGCTAGCTGTGGAAACCATAGCCACATATGGTATCTGAGTATTGACATGGTCAATATGACTGCACTGTGCACCAGCAGAAGCCAAAATAGTGGTATCAGAAATTGGTGAAGCATGGTCACCGCCTACTGCACCAGAGAGAACTGCTGCTACAGTCAATACCAGCAGGCTTGGATCACCGTTGCCAATAACGGCAATAGCAATAGGAATCAGAATACCAAAGGTACCCCAGGAAGTACCAGTGGCAAAAGCCAGTACAATAGCCACCAGGAAGAAAATAGCTGGCAGGAATACCAGTACATCCACATTGGCGCTAACCAAATTGCCTACATAGCCACCCAGATTCAAATACTTGTCGCTGCAGATGCCGGACAAGGTCCAAGCAAAGCAGAGAATCAAATTGGCAGGAGTCATAGCCTTAAAGCCCTGAGCAAAGGTCTCACAGAAGGAGCTGAAGGTAATAACCCGGCGAGGCAGATACAGCAAAGCTGTAAAAACAAAGGCAATAAAGGAACCAAATACCAAAGACTTGCTGGAATCACAATCTGCAAAGGCCTGCTGAATAGAAGCTCCCTCGTTTATACCGCCAGTGTACAGCATACCATAGACACAGGCGCCTATCAGCACTAACAAAGGCAATACCAAATCAATAATCTTGCCATTACCCTCTACATGGGCTTCCTCACTGTCTCTGTACTCCTCAGGTACAATAAAATGTTCCTGATTTCTCTTAACGTATTTGGCCATAGCAAATACATCTCGCTGGGACCAGATAATGAACAGCATAAACAAAACAGTCATCCAGGCATAAAGGTTAAATGGAATAGTCTGCAAAAACAGGCTAAAGCCATCCAGCTCGCTGCCCTCTGGCAGAGAGGAACCTACAGCCGCTGCCCAGCTGGACACTGGCGCCAAAATACATACAGGAGCTGCTGTAGCATCAATGATATAGGCCAGCTTGGCTCTGGAAATCTTGAACCTATCTGTAATAGGGCGCATAACAGTACCAACTGTAAGACAATTGAAATAGTCATCAATAAAAATAACCACACCCAGCAAAGCAGTCAACAGCATGGAACTGCGGCGTCCGCTAATATTACGGGCTGCCCATTCACCATAGGCTCTGGTTGCACCAGAGCGGGTAATAGCCGCCACCAGAATACCCAAAATAACCAGGAAAATCAAAATATTGATATTTCCCCCTACCTTGTCTGCCATAACCTCAAACAAGGTCATAATTGCATTCAGCACACTGAAATCTGTGTACATCAAGGCTCCGGAAAAAATACCGATAAGTAATGACATGTACACCTCTTTGGTTGCCAAGGCCAAAACAATGGTAATAACCGGAGGCAATACTGACCAAACAGTTTCCGCCATAAAAAAAATCCCCACTTTCTTGCATATAATAACTGACTTATGTATTGTATAGCAAAAAAGTATATTTAACAAGTCATTTGTGATATTTTTGTAAGTATACTTAATGTATACTTACTGCCCGGAACACATTGGTATCAGCCCGGTGTCTGGATTTGGAGTATTCAAAGGGCCTGCCATCACTGAGAAAAGCCACCTGGGCCACCTGCAGCACTGGCATTACACCTTCGATTTGCAACCACTGCTTCTCTTCCTCCGTAGGCATATCCGCGCTGACAGTACGATGGGCAGACTGAATCTGCAGCTTAAGTACATTCTCAATATGATTATAAATAGAGTTCTCCAGCACGTCCATCTTAACCCCGGGAATTACCTCTATAGGCATCTGAGTATATTCCACATTACTAGGCTTGCCATCCAAAAAACGCACCCGAACAATATCGTAGACAAAATCATCCACGCCGATTTTCAACTTTTCTGCAATTTTCTCAGTAGGATGAATAATTTCAAACCGCTTCACCTCAGTACGCATATCATGGCCTTCATTATTTTTGGAAAAGCCCTGAAACTGGCCACACATGCCTACATTTTCCACATCCTCCTCCTGCACTCCCTTCACAAAGGTGCCGGAGCCACGTCGCTTTACTACCAATCCCTGCTTAACCAGCTCATCCACAGCCCTTTTAACAGTGATTCTACTAACGCCATATTGAGCACACATTTCCTTTTCCAAAGCCAGCTGACTGCCTGGCTCATATTTGCCACTAGCAATATCATTATAGATATCCCTAGCTATTTCTTCATATTTATTCATACTCATCCCTCTATTGCAAATCCACTTTACCTCTATGTATCAAATTCCTAGAAGCAAATTATAACCCCTAGATTATTCAAAGAAAATGATTTTTTCATTTTCTTTCAATGGGGTTTCGACGAGGGTGGAGATATTAGCTCCACCCTGTCATTAGCACAGCTTCCCGCCACCAATAGAGGTGGGGGACATCGGACACCTCGTTATATTTAACATTATATCTATTTTATAATATATACAATTAGTTTTCAAGAAGTTTGTATTTCCTTTAGAATTTAAGTTATATCTTAAAAAAATAACAGTACCAAGCAGAAATCTACTTGATACTGTCATCAATATATTTTATTTATCGAAGATACCGCTGACTGCTACAGCCTCCACAATTTTTTTCATGGTATCCTCACTCTGTACCAGCGCCATGCGGACATAGCCCTCTCCAGATGGACCAAAGGCACTGCCTGGAGTTACCAGTACACCGGTCTTGTCCAGCAAATCTGCCACAAAGGACTCAGAATCCTGGTAACTATCTGGAATTGGTGCCCACACAAACATGGTACCTGCCGGCTTTTCCATGTGCCAGCCTGCCTCTATAAGACCATCACAAAGCACATCCCGACGGTGCTCATAAGCTGCTCTGGTTTCTGCTACTACAGCTTGATTACCTGTGAGAGCCTCCACTGCTGCTGCCTGAATTGGCAGGAACATACCATAGTCCATATTGGACTTCAAGGTTTTCAGCATCCCTACTACTTCTTTATTGCCTACACAGAAGCCAATGCGAGCCCCAGCCAGTCCATAGGTCTTGGACAGAGAGTTAAACTCTACGCCTACCTCCATAGCCCCAGGAATACTTAAAAAGCTGCCACAGCTCTGACCATCAAATACCAGCTCACTGTAGGCATTATCATGGAGAACAATAATATCATACTTTTTGGCAAAGGCCACCACCTCATGATAGAAGGACTCTGGAGCCATAGCCGCCGTAGGATTATTAGGATAGGACACCAACATGAATTTAGCTTTACGGGCTATTTCCTCTGGAATATCCTGCAGCTGAATTACATAATCATTTTCCTTTTGCAAAGGCATATAGTACAGCTCTGCCCCGGCAATACGAGGTCCATCGGCAAAGATAGGATAGCAAGGATCTGGCACCAGCATAACATTCCCAGGATCCAAAATAGACAGGGCAATATGTGATAAACCGTCCTGAGAGCCTAGCAGGGAGCAGATTTCTGTCTCAGGATTCAGTTCCACATCATACCGTCTCTTATACCACTGAGCTACTGCCTCCAGCAGCTGCTGAGTATCATTAATGGCATAGACATAATTAGCAGGCTTCATAACCGCCTCTGCCATCACCTCCATAATTCTCTTGGTAGGAGGAATATTCGGAGCACCAATGCTCAAATCATATACTTCCTTGCCCTGGGCCAGTCTATTTTTCCGCATAACAGCCAGACGGGAAAATACACCCTCCCCAAACTGATTCATTCTATTTGCAAACTTCACAATACTAACCTCTCTTTACTTTTAAAAAGAAAAAGGGCGAAATACATCGCCCTTTAGCTTTAATTTGCATATTTTCCTGTGGCTTAGTTTGCCCAGTTCTTGTCAAACAAATTGCTGACAGGCTCATTCTCATAGATGCATCTGATGAACTCAGCCAACATTGGAGCCAAAGAGATGCTAACAATCTTCTCATGCTTCTTGGCAGGGTCCAAAGGAATGGTGTTGGTAATAACCAACTGCTTGATGCAGGAATCCTGAATACGCTGTACAGCAGGATCTGTAAGAATACCATGAGAGCAGCAAGCATATACTTCCTTGGCACCCAGCTTCTTCAGAGCCTTGGCACCCTCGCAAAGAGAACCAGCAGTATCAACCATATCATCAATCATGATACAAGTCTTGTCCTTTACATCGCCAATCAGGTTCATAACCTCAGCGCAGCCAGGACGAGGACGACGCTTCTCTACAATAGCAATGCCAGTACCCAACAAATCTGCCATGTTGCGGGCACGGGTTACACCGCCCAGGTCAGGAGAAACAACAATCATATCCTCCAAATCCAGCTTACGGAAATAATCAGCCAGTGCTGGAGCAGCAGCCAGATGGTCTACAGGGATATCAAAGAAGCCCTGAATCTGACCAGCATGCAGGTCAACAGTTACTACACGGTTCAAACCAGCAGCAGACATAAGGTTAGCTACCAGCTTAGCAGAAATAGGCTCACGGCCACGAGTCTTGCGATCCTGACGAGCATATGCATAATAAGGTACTACTGCAGTTACACTTCTTGCAGAAGCACGCTTACAAGCGTCAGTCATAATCAGCAACTCCATCAGATTCTCATTTACAGGCTGACAGGTAGGCTGGATAATAAAAATATCTTTTCCACGAACACTTTCACCAATCATGACCTGAATCTCACCATTGTTGAAATGGCCAACCTGTGCATCAACCAAAGGAATATCCAGATACTTGGAAATCTCCTGTGCTAACTCTGGGTTTGCGTTACCGGCCAGAAGTCGTAAATTTTTCGCAGCGTCGTTCATTGTTTTGAATGCCTCCAATATTTTCTTTTTCCTCATACTCTATGAGCATATCTTGTCCTGAAACCAGAATGCTCTAGGGAAAATTTTTCCCAAACTCCCCCTATGATACTATTATAGCCTATTCCCGCTTATCAGTCCAGCCCTCAATCAGCTTTTGACGAGCCCGGCCAATAGCAAGTGTGCCACTAGGCACATTTTTGGTAATAACGGAGCCAGCACCAATATAGGCACCATCCCCTACCTCTACAGGAGCTACCAGGCTGGTATTGCAGCCTACAAAGGCATTATCCCCAATGGTAGTGCGGAATTTTTTCTTGCCATCATAGTTGACAGTAACAGTACCACAGCCCAGATTTACATTAGCACCGACATCAGCATCACCAATGTACTGGAGATGAGGCAGCTTAGTACCCTCTCCTACCTGAGAATTCTTTACCTCTACAAAGTTGCCAATTTTTACATGATTATGAATATGACTGTTTGGACGAATATGCACATATGGTCCCATAGTAACCCCATCGTCAATAATACAATCATGACCATAAGCAAACTGAGCGTGAACATCATTGCCAATCTTGGCATTGCTGAAACGGCTATTAGGGCCAATTTCACAGCCTGCACCTACTACAGTACCAGTCTCCAGCCAGGTAAATGGATAGATTATGGTATCAGGACCAATCTCTACATCTGCATCCACAAAGGTACTGTCTGGATCCATCAAGGTAACGCCATTGTTCATCAACTCAATATTCTTACGACGACGGAGAATCTTCTCTGCTCCAGACAGCTGCAAGCGGGAATTGATACCCAGAGTGGACTCATAATCATCAGCAGCTACTGCCCAGATTTTTTCTCCCTTGTCTCTGAGAATCCCCAAAACATCTGGCAGATAATACTCACCCTGAGCATTGTCACAGCCAACCTGTGCCAATGCAGCAAACAAATCCTGACACTCAAAGCAATAAATACCGGAATTTACCTCGTTGATTTTGCGCTCTTCCTCAGTAGCATCCTTCTGCTCCACAATTCGAGCCACATCACCGTCAGCAGTACGAATAATACGGCCATAGCCGGTAGCATCTGGCATAATAGCAGTCAGCACGGTTGCCTTGGCTCCTGCTGCCTTGTGTCCCTCATACAGCTTGGTAATAAGGTCTGCTGTTACCAAAGGAGTATCACCGCACAGCACCACTACAGTACCCTGCTCATCCTTTAACAAAGCTTCAGTCTGACGCACTGCATGGCCAGTACCCAGCTGCTCTGCCTGCACCACAAACTCAGCCTGATCTCCCATAGCTTCCTTTACCATCTCACCGCCAAAGCCTACAACTACAATATTGCGCTTGGCGCCTGCTCCCTTTGCAGCATCCAACACGTGCTGCAGCATTGGCTTCCCTGCTGCCTTGTGCAGAACCTTAGGCAGCTTGGACTTCATACGAGTTCCTTTGCCTGCTGCCAGAATAACAGTAACTAAATCCAGCATTTGATTGCCTCCAAAAAATATATTCATATTGATAGCAATTTCGGGGCTTTCCCCAGCTATCCTGCAAATCCTGTCTCGTGACAGGTATCAGCCTTTTTATTTACCAGCTTTGCCGCCAGCCTTTTTCTTCAATTCCTCCATGCTGGCCAGGAGAGTATGCTCTGCCTGCTCCATATGGTACTCTGCTGCCGCCTGGGCTTCCTTAACATCCCCCTTGGCAATAGCCTCTACAATACGGCAATGTTCCTCATGAGTTGCCTGTAAACGCCCCGGATAAGACATAGAGGTGGATCTGAATCTGGTCAGCTGTTCCCGCAGATTAAAGATAATGCCTACTAAGCGGGAATTACGGCTGGCCTGATACAGCAAATCATGGAACTCCATATCAGTTTCCACGATTTTATCCATATCCCCTTCCTCAATGTACTCACCAATGGACACCAACAAGCGCTGCAAATGCTCCAACTCCTCATCAGTAATGCGCTCCGCAGCAAGACCGCTGGCCAGAGAATCCAAAGAGGTACGAATCTCAAATACCTCATTCACATCACGAATAGAAAGATTGGCCACATAAGTACCACGGCGAGGCATCATAATGACATATCCTTCCAGCTCCAGCTTGCGGATAGCCTCTCTAACAGGAGTACGGCTTACCCCCAGTTCCTCTGCCAGCTGGATTTCCATCAACCGCTCGCCAGGAGCTAGTACACCTTTGCGGATAGCATCCCGAAGGGTTTCACACACAACCTCCCGCAAAGGCTGATAACTATCCAATTTAATAGGTGTCAGCTTTTTTTCCATTAAACTCAAATCCTTTTATTCTAAAATAAAAAATTAACCCAAAGTCTCAGCCACAAAGACACCGGCTTCACCATCGTATTTCTTCAGTGTATCTGCCAAATGCCATGCCTGCTGCTTTTCTCTTACCAGACCAAAAACTGTTGGACCGCTGCCAGACATCATACTGGCCATAGCCCCATGCTCCATCATAAGCCTTTTGTAATCTGCTATCACAGGATGTTCAGTCTCTGTAACACCCTCCAGCACATTACACAGCAAACCAGCTGCCTTGTGAGCATCTCCCCCATGAATAGCCTCCAACATAGCCTCATTATCAGGATGAGGACCATCATAGCCTGCATCATAGGTTTTGTAAGCCCAAGCCGTTGATACATCTACCGGTGGCTTGGCCAAAACCACACTAAGTCTCGGGAAACTAGGCAATCTGGTCAAAATCTCTCCTCGGCCGGTAGCCAGCATGGTGCCTCCCATAATACAGAAAGGAATATCAGAGCCTAATCTTGCTCCCAACTCACAGAGCCTTGCCTCTGTCATCCCCAGCCGGAAAAGATAATTCATGCCCTTCAACACAGCCGCAGCATCGGCGGAGCCTCCAGCCAAGCCAGCTGCCATAGGAATCCTCTTGGTAAGGTGAATCTCCACACCCTCCTGCAAATTGTATTCCTTTTGTACCAGAGCTGCAGCCTTCCAGCAGAGATTGCTTTCATCTGCCTGCAGGGTTCCCTGCTGGCCCTCAATAACAATGGTCAAACTAATACCCTGATTAATTTTCCCCATGCTCAAAGTATCATGCAGAGAAATTTCCTGCATGATCATAGCCACCTCATGATATCCATCCTCTCTGGTGCCAAGAATATCAAGGGTTAGATTAATCTTTGCATTCGCACTTAAAGTTAGCAATGTATCCCCACATCCCATTGGTCGAAATTTACTTATCGCTTATAAATTCTACCAATTTTTTAGCTTTTCAGCAAGTATTATTGACTTTTCTTCCCAAGAAAAGGATAATATTTTAGTAATATACTTTTCTAAGAGGGTGATTTTTTTGGACTATCTTCTGCTGGAGGGACAGCCCTTCAGAATATATATCATATTTGCCGCCATTCTAGTAATTTTTAACCTGTTGAATCTGGGATTGCAAAAAATCCTTTTTCCTTGGCAAGTACGACGCCTGCTAAGAAAATGGAAAATCGTGCTGAAAAACAGACAGAAGCTGCCTCTCCTCAGCCAGCTGCAGGAATTGGTAGTAAATCTTTCTGGCACCATCAGCTATGGAGTACCCCAAGTTACAGATATATATCCTAACGGCATTTCTTCCGCCAGATTGCTGGCCTTGGCGGCAGCCATTGAAACAGGTATCCATCATCCTATAGCAGAGGCTATTGTAGAGGAAGCCCATGTTAGAGGACTGGAACTGCCAGAGATTTCCACCTCCAATCCTGTTAACGGCCGAGGAGCAGAGGCTCTTATGAACCGCCAGACTCTTAGCGTTGGCTCTGCTGATTTCTTTCAGGAGCAAGGCATTGATATTCCGGCGGAAATCTACACCAAGGCAGATCAACTGGCCTACAAGGGACATATTATTGTTTTTGTAGCTATCGGTAAATTCTGCCGTGGCTTTATTACCTTGCAGGACAAGCTAAAACGCAGTATTCCCGGGGACATCAGCTTTTTGCAGGAAACCGGTATCAAGGTCACGATTATGAGTGGCAGCAATCGCTCCACCGCCAAAAGCTATCTTAAGGCCTCTGGGGCAGATGTAGTGCGAAGCCAGCTAAGTAATCTGGAAAAAGCCAAGGAAATGCTGTTGAAGCAGGCCACTGGCCAGGTAGTTGCTGCTGCTGGCCGTACCAGCAAATTTGAAGGGGCTCTCCGCAGCTGTGATATTAGCTTTGCCTTGGAATACGCCCAGCAAAGTGTCAAGGATATGGCAGATGTGCTGATTCACACCAATAGCATTGGCACCATTGCCACCGCTAAGAACATTGCTATTATGGTAAAAAAGCGCCAACGCACCAGCTGGATTATGGCTCTGCTGGTCAATGTGCTGCTGCTCTTGTCCCTGCTGTTCCTCTGCAATCTGGACAGTATGCCCAATTACGGCGGTCTGGTATTAATCGGCCTTAGCCTGGTGGGATTTGTAGTTTTACTGGCCAATCAGATACCATTGCGCTATTAATAACAAAAATATTGTATATAAATTTGAAGGAGATTTACTATGGATAAGGAACAATTTGATGTACTGGTAGATACCGTATTGGAAACCAATGCCCGCCCACCGGAAAAGCTTTTCGCCGGTGGCTATGAGGATTGGCATTGCCGAGCTAGATTGGCTCATTTTCTGGCCATGCCGGAGCTGAACCGTCCAGAGGCAGCCAAGGAGCTATTCCACTCCATAATTGATGTGGAACCAGATCCTGAAAACGCTGAGGACATTGAGGAAAAGACCTATGCTCTCCAGCATCTCAGCCAAATGGAACGGGAGGCCAACCGTTACGAGGAAGCTCTCAACTACATCAATATCGCTCTGGAAACTGCTGAGGAATCAGATTTTCTCTACAAATACATTCTTCGGGGAGAGCTGTGGGCTGACCGCTGGAATCTGCTTCACCTCATGAACCGTACTGAGGAGGCAGAAGCGGAAGCCGACGAAAGAATTGGATTTTTCAAGGATATTCCTGTGGCTCACAACAGCTATCTCTACTATGGCTATCGCTTCAAGGCTCAGTTGGCCGCAGAGCGTGGCGTAGTACTGGTAGCCAAGGACTTTATGCATATGGCTCTCCATGCTATGGATATTCCACCTATTAATCAGGAAAAATTAAAAACTGCCTTTGAGGCTCAGCATGAAAATATTTCCTGGATTATGGCAGAAATCGACAAGGCCACCCCAAACCCAGACAATATTCACTGGGATATCTAATCCCAGCCAACAAAAATCCCGCTACACTGCCCTAGTGTAGCGGGATTTTTATTTTGATAAATTATTTAACAGTCCAATTCATGCTGCTTTTGCTTGCGAGCTTTATTCTGCAAACGTCGCATATGGAAGAAGCTTTTCATCAGCTGACGGCATTCATCTTCCAAAACCCCGGCCACTACCTCCATGCGGTGATTCAATAGTTTGTGGTTCACCACATTGAAAATAGACTCTACAGCTCCAAATTTGGATTCATTACTGCCATATACCAGCCTGTCTATTCTGCTGTTTACCAATGCCCCAGCGCACATAGCACATGGCTCAATGGTTACGTATAATGTACAGCCACTAAGGCGCCAACGGTGGAGAGCCTGACACCCTTTGCGAATGGCCTCCATTTCTGCGTGAGCTGTTGCATCCATAGTTTGCTCCCTCAGATTAAAGCCAGTGGCCACCACCTGACCATCCTCATTGTTTACCAAAACTGCCCCAATGGGAATCTCACCCTGCTGATAGGCCTTAACAGCCTCTTTTAGAGCCATGCGCATATATTTCTCATGGTCTAGCATATACAATTACATTCCAATCCTTTGATGATAAAAGAAATCCAAATTTACACCCTTTTCATAAAACAAGGACTGAGTAGCTCCATTTCCCTCCCAGGTAGCCGCCTCAGTTTCTGGGGCATTGGCCTCCAGCCTGCTCTTACGGTTTTTCAGCATATCCTGAAAGCTTCTCTCATTACCTTGACCATCCCGCTGCCGCCTTTGGAGCCAAGGACTATTGGGATCCAGCTTTACACCTGTAATTCTGCTTACTTTATCAATTTTGCCCATCATGACAATCACCTCATTTGCTACCAGGGAACAATAAACTACTTACATACCTTCAACTCCTTTACATATATATCGTCTGGAAAAAGTCTTTTATTAATACTTTTTGCCTATATTTTTCCCATTTTTTCCAGTCCTTATCTCCTATCCTCTCCTAATATAGCTTTTACAATACCTAAAAAGAATTTAATACTTTTATAAATATTATTAATCATTGTTGAAATTTTGCTAAATTCTTTTTAACATATGTCGGTGTAGACAGAAAAAAAGACCTGCAGATTTCTCCGCAGGTCTTTGGTTATGCTAGCTTGCTATATTGAATTTGCGAAGCAACGTTAATTACTTCTTCAGAGCGTCGCCCAGGTTGTTCTGAGTGTTACGTGCAGCAGCTACGGACTCAGCAAAACGATCCTTCTCTACGCCATCCAGCTTCAGCTCAACGATCTTCTCAACGCCGTCAGCGCCCAGGATTACAGGAACACCGATGCAGAGATCATCCTCGCCATACTCGCCCTCGAGATATACACAGCAAGGAATCAGCTTCTTGCCATCAGTGATGATGGACTTAACCAACTCGCCTGCAGCAGCACCAGGAGCGTACCAAGCGGAAGTACCCAGCAGCTTAGTCAGAGTAGCACCGCCAACCTTGGTCTGTGCAATAGCATCCTCCAGCTCTGCCTCGCTGAGGAGGTGAGATACAGGGATACCTTTGTAAGTAGCAATGGATCCGAGAGGAACCATGGTCTTGTCGCTATGACCACCGATTACCATGCCCTCAATGTCGGTAGGAGTTGCTGGATAGCCAGCCTTCTGGAGAGCCTTGGACAGGAAATAACGGAAACGGGAGCTGTCAAGCATACCGCCCATGCCGATTACGTGGTTCTTAGGCAGACCGGAATTCTTCAGTGCCAAATAGGTCATAGCGTCCATTGGGTTGGAGATTACGATGAAGATAGCATCTGGAGAATACTTTACAGCCTGCTCAATAACGCTGCCAACGATACCAGCGTTAACACCGATCAAATCCTCACGGCTCATACCAGGCTTACGAGGAATACCGGAAGTGATAACAACAACCTTGGAACCTGCAGTAGCTGCATAGTCGTTGGTAACACCGGTAATAGTAGTGTTGAAGTTCAGGATCTGTGCAGTCTGCATCATATCCATAGCCTTACCTTCGGAAACGCCCTCTTTGATATCGAGCAGAACTACTTCGCTAGCATAACCTGCGCTGGCAATTACATTTGCTGCTGTTGCTCCTACATTACCTGCGCCTACAACTGTTACTTTCATTTAAAAATTCCTCCTTTTATACTACAGATACACATCAGTATATCTGTCCTTTAACTAATGATATTATAACAAATATTAATGTACTTGTATAGCAAATTTTGGAATTAATTTATAATAAAGGGGCTATCCACTAATTTCTTAGCAGGACAACCCCTCATTTTACTTATTTCTTGCTTTTAAGATATGCGTCAATAGCGGCTGCAGCTTTTTTGCCAGCACCCATTGCCAGAATAACAGTTGCAGCACCTGTTACAATATCACCGCCGGCGAATACGCCTTCCTTGGTGGTAGCACAGGTTTCTTCATCAGCTATGATATTGCCCCGCTTATTGGTTTCCATACCAGGAGTAGTGGAAGCCACAATTGGGTTTGGACCATTACCAATAGCCATGATCACTGTATCCACATCCAGCTCAAACTCAGAGCCTTCAATGGCTACAGGACGACGACGGCCGGAAGCATCAGGCTCTCCCAGCTCCATCTTGATACATTTCAAGCCCTTTACCCAACCGTTTTCATCACCAAGAATCTCCACAGGGTTGTTCAGCAGCTTAAACTGAATCCCCTCCTCCTTGGCGTGATGTACTTCTTCAGCACGGGCTGGCAGCTCTGCCTCAGAACGACGGTAAACGATATAAACATTCTCAGCCCCCAGACGAAGAGAGGTACGAGCAGCATCCATAGCTACATTACCACCGCCTACTACGGCTACATTCTTGCCGATAGCAATAGGAGTCAGATGGTTAGGAAAATCATAAGCCTTCATCAGATTGCAGCGAGTCAGGAACTCATTGGAGGAATATACACCGTTGAGATTCTCACCAGGAATATGCATAAAATGAGGCAGGCCAGCACCAGTACCTACATATACAGCATCAAAGCCCATTTCACCCATTAGCTCATCTACAGTAAAGAGACGGCCAGCAATAGCATTAACCTCAATGGTAACTCCCAGCTTCTGGAGATTCTCTACCTCACGGCGTACAATTTTATCCTTTGGCAGACGGAACTCTGGAATACCATAGGAAAGTACACCACCAGCTACATGAAGGGCCTCAAAAATAGTAACCTTATAGCCCATCTTTGCCAAATCTCCAGCACAGGACAAACCAGAAGGGCCAGCGCCAATAACAGCTACCTTCTGAGCATCCTCAGCAAACTGAATTGGCTTGATTTCCTCATTCTTAGCCAACTGATAGTCAGCAACAAACCGCTCCAGACGACCAATACCTACTGGCTCCCCCTTGATACCCATAATACAATGCTTCTCGCACTGATTCTCCTGTGGGCAGACACGACCACATACGGCTGGCAGGGAGTTGGACTCCTTGATAATATCTATAGCGGCATCAAAATCCCGTTCCTTGATTTTGCCGATAAAAGCAGGAATATTTACCTGTACAGGACAGCCCTGACGGCACTTTGGCACCTTACAGTTAAGGCAGCGCTCTGCCTCAGCTACAGCAGTATCCTCATCATAGCCCAGTGCTACCTCCTGAAAATTACGAGCACGAACCTTTGGATCCTGCTCCGGCATCTTGTGCTTTTCCATTACTAATGCCATTTTTCATTACCTCCCCAGTCCGATATTGCAAACATGATCCTTGGCCTGTGCTTCCTGTGGACGGAACATCCGGCTGCGGGACATAAGGCTGTCAAAATCTACCAAATGGCCATCAAACTCTGGACCATCTACACAAGCAAATTTCATTTCATCCCCTACCTGCACACGGCAGCCGCCGCACATACCAGTACCATCAACCATAACCGGGTTCAGGGAAACAATCGTCTTGATACCCAAAGGACGGGTAGCCTCTACCACACTGCGCATCATAACGCCAGGGCCGATAGCAGTAACCTGATCAATCTTTTCCCCTCTATCCACCAGCTGCTGGAGAGCAGTGGTAACAAAGCCCTTGACACCATAGGAACCATCATCGGTGGCAATCAAAACCTCATCAGAAATAGCCCGCATTTTGTCCTCAAAAATCAGGATATCCTTGGTTTTGGCACCCATAATAGAAATAACCTTGTTGCCTGCCTCATGCATGGCTCTAGCAATAGGATAAACCGGAGCAACACCAATACCGCCGCCAATGCAGACAATGGTGCCCATATTCTCGTGAATCTCAGATGGCTGTCCCAGAGGGCCAGCAAAATCCACAATAGAATCCCCTTCATTCTTGGCAGCCAACATCTTAGTAGAAGCGCCTACTACCTGGAAAATCAAGGTGATAGTGCCTGCTTCACGGTCAAAATCCGCAATAGTCAGTGGGATTCTTTCCCCATCCTCATCAACTCTGAGGACAATAAACTGTCCTGCCTGAGCCTTCTTGGCCACTCTTGGTGCCTCAATGTCATAATGAAAAATACCAGGAGAAAGCTCCTGCTTCTTCAAAATCTTGAACATCTTTCAACTCTCCTTTATAATAGCTAAAGCCTCTGAGGAATTTTTCCAAAACATACACAACATATCCCCAAAAGGCAGAAAAAACTTTTAGCCCAAAATTCCTTCCAGATAGGCTTCGAGGTTGCCACGAATAGGCATCAAATATAGATTATCTCCATGCTGCTTGGCAAAATCCCGTACCTTACAGCCAAATTCAATGCTCCATTCAATGGTAGGCTGGAAATCTTTTGGAAAAATAACATTGTTCTTCATTTCCCAATAGCTTTGAGAACGCTCGGAGGTCACTGGCGTAATCCCCCAGTAAACATTCTGTCCCTCCAGCATATCAGCATACATTTCCAAAAGACGCATATCAAAAAATGGCTGGGTAAAGAAACCTACAGCACCTGCCTGCAGCTTTCTATGAATACGATACAGCTCCTGACGCATACTGCCACGATATTGGTCAATACCGGCATAAACCTTTACCTCAGGCATTTCCTGATGGAATTTTTGTATAACATCAGTGGTAATAGTAGGATAAACCTTATGTGTCATATCCTGGGGCGGATCTCCCTCAATAACCAGCACCTCTGTAATACCGCTTTGCCGCAGCTCCGGCCGCATAGCTAAAGGTTCCGCCAGATTAACATCAATAGCCCTGATATGAGGCATAACAGCTGGATAATAATCCTGGGCAATGGCTGCCCCCTGCCAGCTTCTGGTTTCCAAACGCAGCAAATCGGGAATATTAATCAAATCAACACCCTTGATTTTTTCCTTAACCAATTCCAAATTGCTACGCAGTTCTTCTGGTGTACGTGGCACCAGCTCCAAAGAAATTCTTCCCACTATATCACTTCCATTATACATTTAATATCAATAAGAGTCAGAGCAAGCACCTGTGCAAACATCAGCCTAGGCACCTGCTCTACCTCTCCACATACATTAGAACAAGCCGGTAATCTTTCCGTTTACATCAATATCCATATTCTCGGCTGCTGGCTTCTTTGGCAGACCTGGCATGGTGAGAATATTGCCAGTAAGAGCTACAATAAAGCCGGCACCAGCAGAAATCCGCAGCTCCTTAACAGTAATGCGGAAACCCTCTGGGCGTCCCAGCTTGGTGGCATCGTCAGACAAGGAATACTGTGTCTTGGCCATGCAAATAGGCATCTTGTCCAGTCCCAAAGCCTCAATCTCTGCCAGCTGCTTCTTGGCTGGAGCAGTAAAGTCTACTCCATCAGCACCGTAGATAGCCTTGGCAATGGCCTCAATCTTCTCAGGAATGCTCTGTTCCACCTCATACATATAGTGGAAATCAGCAGGCTGCTTCATAGCCTCCAATACCTTTTCTGCCAGCTCCACGCCGCCTTCGCCACCATTGGCCCATACCTGGGACAGGGCTACAGATGCACCCAAAGCGTTGCACTTCTCCTCTACGAAATCCAATTCTTCCTTGGTATCGGTAGGGAAAGCATTAATAGCCACTACAGCAGGCAGGCCAAATTTGTGTACATTCTCAATGTGCTTGGTCAGATTAGCCAACCCCTTCTCCAGAGCTGCCATATCCACCTTGCCCAGCTCAGTCTTTGGTACACCACCGTGCATCTTCAAAGCTCTAACAGTAGCTACAATAACTACTGCATCTGGATGAATGCCAGCGAAACGGCACTTAATATCCAGGAACTTCTCTGCGCCGAGGTCAGCACCAAAACCGGCCTCAGTAATAGCTATATCAGCAAACTTCAAAGCAAATTTGGTAGCCATAACAGAGTTGCAGCCATGAGCAATATTAGCAAATGGGCCGCCATGAATCAAGGCAGGAGTTCCCTCCAAGGTCTGTACCAGATTTGGCTTGATAGCATCCTTAAACAGAAGAGTCAGAGCACCAGTTACATTCAGCTCCTCAGCTCTAATAGCACGGCCATCACGGCTGTAAGCTACTACGATTTTTCCCAGACGCTTCTTCATATCCTCCAGGTCGCTGGCCAAGCAAAGAATAGCCATCATTTCAGAGGCTACAGTGATATCGAAGCCAGTCTCTCTTGGGACACCATGAGCCTTGCCGCCAAGACCAATTACCACATTGCGGAGAGCTCTGTCGTTCAAATCCAGAACCCGCTTCCAAGCCACACGGCGTACATCAATATCCAGCGCATTGCCCTGCTGGATATGGTTATCTATAACTGCTGCCAACAGATTGTGGGCTGTTGTAATAGCATGAAAATCACCAGTAAAATGCAAGTTAATATCTTCCATAGGAACTACCTGGGCATAGCCGCCGCCAGCAGCGCCACCCTTCAGACCAAAGCATGGCCCCAGAGATGGCTCACGGAGAGCTACAGCAACCTTATGTCCCAGCTTGTGGAAAGCATCAGCCAAGCCTACACTGGTAGTGGTTTTACCCTCACCAGCAGGTGTAGGATTAATGGCAGTAACCAGAACCAGCTTGCCGTCTGGACCATTCTTTACCTTGTTCCAAGCATCCAAGGAAATCTTTGCCTTGTACTTGCCGTACAATTCAATATCATCCTCTGTCAGACCAAGCTTAGCAGCAATTTCCCTAATATGCTGCATCTGGGCTTCCTGCGCAATTTCTACGTCTGTTTTCATTCAACAACAACCTCCCTATATACTACAAGAAATATATGTTTCCAGTGTAGCTTCCCGCCCCCAGGACAGGTAATCTCACCGGCAAAACCCTAGCTTAGATATTGAACCTTAGCCCTCCAGCTGTAAGCGGGCTGCCTCTACAGTATTCTGCATCAACATGGCAATGGTCAGCAATCCCACGCCTCCAGGTACAGGAGTAATGGCTCCTGCCACTTCCTTCACGGCTTCAAAATCCACATCCCCCACCAGCTTCTTAGGAGCAATGCGGTTAATACCTACATCAATAACAGCAGCTCCCGGCTTAACCATATCTGCGGTAACAAAGCCAGCCTTGCCTACAGCTGCTACCAGAATATCTGCCTGACGGGTAATCTCCGCTAAATTTTTGGTTCTGGAATGGCAGATGGTAACAGTAGCATTTTTTCCCAGCAATAAGTGAAACATAGGCTTGCCCACAATATTGCTGCGGCCAATAATCACAGCATTAGCTCCCTCTACAGGAATCTCTGCCAGCTCCAGCATACGGAGACAGCCATGAGGGGTACAAGGCACCAGTGCCTTTTGGCCAGTTACCAGACGGCCTACATTAACTGGATGGAAGCCATCCACATCCTTCAATGGATTAATAGCCTCCAGCACCTCAGATTCATATGGCTGCAATTCCTTTGGCAAAGGCAACTGTACCAGGATGCCATGAATCTTTTCGTCATTATTCAAACGCTGAATTTCCGCCAAAAGCTCTTCTCTAGTAGTGGTAGCAGGCAGCTCCACCCCCTCGGAATAAAAGCCCAGCTCAGTGCAAGCCTTGTGCTTATTGCGAACATACACCTGAGAAGCTGGATTTTCCCCAACTATAATTACAGCCAGACCAGGGGTAATGCCATATTTAGCCTTTAGCTCCTGAGCCTTTTTGCCTGCCTCTTCCTTTAACTTAGCGGCAAATACCTTGCCCTCCAACAATCTTGCTGTCATAACTATCGCTTCCTTCCACCATGCAGTTCTGGCAGAGCCAACTGCCTATTATGACTGACAACTGTCAGCCTATTTTACTTCCCATAGCACACTCATTAATGTACACAGGAATATTGCCACAGAAACAATACCATTTCTCAAATAATAACGCCGATTAAAGGCCTTGAAGCCCTGTCTGGCAATAATTTGATGCTGAAAATACAGCACCCCTCCAGCAATGCCGACACCTATATAATACATATAGCCCAAAGACAATAACTGGCCTAGATAAAAGAAAATACACAAGGTAATCACATGGGTGATTTTGGCCAGCAACAGGGCATTTTTTACTCCCAGAGCTACGGCCATAGAATGCAGCCCATGAGCCTTGTCAAACTCCTCATCCTGAGCGCCATATACTACATCAAAACCGCCAATCCACAAGGCAACTGCCAGGAATAATACCACCATAGGATAATCAATGGTGCCTGTTACAGCCACCCAGCCTCCTGCCGGAGCCATAGCCACCGCAATACCGCAGATATAATGGCAGAAGCAGGTATATCGCTTCATAAAGGGATAAATCACAAAGGGCAGAGCCGCTATAGGCAGCAGCTTAATGCAGATAGGATTCAGCTGTAATACAGAAAATACCAGCACAGCTGCGCAAATGCCAATCAACACATGAACACTATGCCGGCTGACTGTACCTGCCACCATTGGTCTTTGCTGACATCTTGGCTGATCCACATCGTATTTCAAATCAATCATATTGTCCAAGGCCAGAGCTGCACTACGGGCAGAAACAATGGTCATGGTTACCCACAGCATGGTCCACCAATCCACTTTACCTTTAGAGGCCAGCAATACCGCCATATAGGCAAATGGCAGGGAAAATATGGTCTGATAAAAGGCTATATTGTCCAAATGAGCATTCAGTCTTTGCCACAGACTAGCCTTTCCTTCTCTATGCTTAGTCAAGTCCCAAGGCCTCCCACTTTGCATCTACCATATCCTTGATAGATTTGTCCATAGTAATCTCGTCTGGCCATTCTCTGGTATGACCTTCCTCTGGCCAGGTCTTGGTGGCATCAATACCAACCTTGGTGCCCCACTTGGCCATTGGAGAGGAGTGATCCAGCACATCCAGCGGCCCCTCTACCATCATCAAATCCCGCTTGGCATCAATATTGTTAAATACCCGCCACCATACTTCCTTTTCATCCTGTACGTTAACATGGGCATCTACCACAATAATCATCTTTATAAACATCATCTGGCCCATACCCCACAGGGCTGTCATAACCTTTTTCGCCTGCATTGGATAGGTTTTCTTGATGGATACGAAGATGCAATCATGGAATACACCCTCCAAAGGCATATTAATATCCACCACCTCTGGAATAGCCTGCTGCAACAAAGGCAGGAATAACCGCTCTGTAGCCTTGGCTATGAAACAATCCTCCATAGGGGGCTTGCCTACAATGGTAGAAGCATAGATTGGATTCTTGCGATGAGTAATACAGGTAATATGGAAAACTGGATAATAATCCGCCAAGGAGTAATAGCCGGTATGGTCACCAAACGGCCCCTCCCAACGGCGTTCATCCACATCTACATAACCCTCCAGAATAATCTCTGCTCCAGCAGGTACCTCCACATCTACAGTTTTGCATTTTACCATTTCCACGGATTTATGCCGCAGGAAGCCAGCAAAAACCATTTCATCAATATCCCTTGGCAGTGGTGCTGTAGCCGCATAGGTTACTACTGGATCTGTACCAATAGCTACAGCTACCTCCATTCTCTGGCCTCCCATAGCCTTGGTATCACGACAATTATCTGCACCATTCTTGTGAATATGCCAATGCATACCAGTGGTACAGCTATCATATTTCTGCAAACGATACATACCTACATTCCGCTTGCCGGTTTTAGGGTTCTTGGTAAAAACCAAAGGCAAAGTAATAAAGGAACCTCCATCCTGGGGCCAGCATTTCAAAATAGGGAACTTATCCAGGGATGGATTATCTGTTATAACAACCTCCTGGCAAGGTGCTTTTTTCACATATTTAGGGAAATTAATGGCTTTTTTGGCCATAGGGATAATAGAAAGCAAATCTGTCTTGTGAGACAGGGAAATATAAGGCAGCTTTAGAATTTCCCGCATTTCATCTGCCACATCATCCAGCTTCTCCACTCCAAAGGCAATAGCCATGCGCTCCATACTGCCAAAGGCATTCATCAGCACTGGCATATCATAGCCCTTAACATTCTCAAATAATAGGGCTACATTCTTGTTACCCTCCATCTTGGACACTCTGTCCGTAATCTCTGTAATCTCCAGCTGGCAATCCACCTCAGTGGTAATTCGCTTCAAAAGTCCCCTGCTTTCCAGCTCAGCTATATATTCTCGCAAATCCTTAAAGGCCATAAATACCCTGTCCTCCCTGTGTTTTTTGTCAGAAAGGCACCTGCCCACAAAAAGCAGATGCCTTTACGTTATACTGTCAGATTTTGAGTCATGACAAATGCTTCTATCCTTCAACGCCATTGTTCTCAATCTGTCTATATCCTATTCTAGTGCAGGCTCAATATTTTCTGCCGCCTACAAAGCTTACCACCATGCGATAGGAATCTCGTATCTCTTCCGGCATCTCCTGTGGCAGTACATCCACAGCCGCCTGCAGGAACTCCTCCACCTTCTGCTTGGAAAATTCAATACCATCAGAAGCCCTTACTATCTCCAAGGCTCTCTGCAACATGGCATCAGTCATATTCTTGTCTGTAACAATAGCATGAAGCTCATCCCTATCAGAGCTTACCTCCAAAGCACGAATTGCCGGCAGGGTAACAATTCCCTGACGAATATCATTGCCTGCTGGCTTGCCCAAGGTAACATCATCACTGGTAAGATCCAGCAAATCATCCGTAAGCTGGAAAGCCATGCCTACATTGTAGCCAAAATCGTATAATGCCTGAATATACTCCTCAGAAAGACCGGCCACATCGCCCCCAAGCTGACAGGAAATAGCAATAAAATTGGCGGTTTTCTTGGCGATACGCTCATAATACTCCTGTACATCACAGGATGCCTTATAGATTTCCTTGTTCTGAATCAACTCGCCAGAGCTAAGATCACATATAAGTCGAGCCAGCTGCCTATCAACTCGCTTGCTATAGTTATTTTCAGCTACCAACGCAAAAGCCTTGGCAAAGAGATAATCTCCTGCCAGAATAGAAATCTGGTTGCCCCACTTAGCATTGGCAGTAACAGCTCCCCGGCGGGTATCTGCACTGTCAATAACATCGTCATGAACCAAGGATGCCATATGCATCATTTCCAAAGCCACAGCCAAAGGCATGGCCTTCTGCAAATCAAAGTCCTGCCCACAGCGGGCAGCCAGAAAATAAATCGCTGGGCGCAATCTCTTACCACCAGAAGCCACCAAATGGGAACCAATCTCTGTAATAATCTTCTCTGGTGCTGTAGCAGCCTGCTGTAATGCCAGCTCTAGCTGAGACAAATCATTTTTAATCAAATCAAACATCTTGTTTGCCAAAATAAATCACCTGCATTTAATTTCTCGTGTTTACCCCATGCTAACGGGTGCTAAGGCTCCCTCCCCTTAGGAGGGAGTTAAGCACCCGTAAGGCTCTGGATTTATTCGACTAAATTCATTGGGAGTCTAAAGCTCCCACTGAATAAGTCTCATTTTATAAAACACGACACAATAATGTTACTACATATCCTGCATTTTCGCAAATTATTCTTCTACTCTATAAATTTTGTTTAATTTCAGCAAATTATATCTACAAATTTAACAAAATATGTTACACTGTAAGAAGATATCTGTATATGTTACCAAATGTATAACAAGGGGATGGAAATATGTTAAAGGGACTTTTTGCAAATCTAAATCTTGCCCAAAAGCTGTCCATAAGCTTTTTGACTCTGGCGCTCATACCTATTGTCATTGTTACGGCTATTGCCTCCTACAATATGTACAATGAACGTATGGCAACAGTAAATCAGCACAATCTTTATGTGGCTCGGATGAAATCTGACAACATAAATAATATTCTCATGAATCAGATACAGCTCATGGAGGCTTTATCTGCCTCTTTAGAAGCCAAAAGCATGAATCCAGCTCAGATGATACCGCTCTTGCAAAATGGCGTAAGGCACTCTCCTTTGATTGGCAATATGTTTATCTGTGATTTAACAGGCCAGCAGGTGGCTAGAGATTCTGGCAATTATGTCAACGTAGCAGATAGAGATTATGTTCGAGCTGTAATGCAAGAGGGCAAGGCTTATGCCTTCAGCGATGCTGTTATATCCAAAGCTACCAACAGGGTAATGATTATTGCTGCCGTGCCTATCAAGGACGAAGCCGGCAATGTTGTCGGTGCTATGGCCTCCACCTTTAATATGGATACCCTCCAAAAGCTTTTGTTGGAAGACACTAATAATCTAACCGATAGACAGGAGATTGTTTTCCTCACCGATTCCAAAGGTAATGTTATGATACATCCAGAGGAAAAATTTATGCAGACTCTTACCAATTGGAGCAGTATGGAGCCTGTAAAGGCTGCTGCCTCTGGCAAAACCGAAGTGTGTCAATATGTAAATGGTGATAATGTAGACTCCCTGGCAGCCAGTGCCTCTGTAGGAAATCTGGGCTGGGGTATCGTGGTGGAAAACTCCCGCAGTGATGTTATGAGTGTTATCTATAATGCTATAACAACAATTGCTATCATTATGATAGTCCTGCTGGCCTTGGTAGTGGTTTTTGCCCGGATACTGGCTAATTCCTTTGCTACTCCGATGAAAGAGTTGGCAGAGAAATCTGAGCTGATGGCCAATGGAGATTTGACTGTCCGTCTCAACGTAGAATCCAATGACGAAATCGGTCATGCCGCCAATGCCTTTAACAAAATGTCCTGCCAGATGAATGAGGTTATGAGCAAGATTTCCATTGCCTCCCAGCAGGTAGCCAGCGGTTCCAAAAACATCGCTGATGCTGGCAATATGCTGGCCAAGGGTGCTTCCTCTCAGGCCTCCTCTGTGGAGGAGCTGTCTGCCTCTATTTCCGAAATTAACGAGCAGACCAAGAACAACGCTGGCAATGCCGAAGAAGCCAATAACCTGGCCAGCGATACCCATACCAAGGCCAATATAGGCAATCAGCGCATGGAGGAAATGCTACAGGCTATGGTGGATATTAATGAATCCTCCAACAATATTGCCAAGATTATCAAAGTAATTGATGAAATTGCTTTCCAGACCAATATTCTGGCTCTTAACGCTGCTGTAGAGGCCGCTAGAGCCGGTCAGCACGGCAAGGGCTTTGCTGTAGTGGCTGAGGAGGTGCGGAATCTGGCTGCCCGCAGTGCAGAGGCTGCCAAATCTACCACAGAGATTATTCAGCATTCCATTGACAAGGTAAATGCCGGTACTGAGCTGGCCAAAGGTACAGCTCAGGCTCTCCACAGCATTAAGGAAAGCATAGATCAGGTAACGGTGCTGGTGGCAGATATTGCCCAGGCCTCTCAGAAGCAAAGCTCTGCCCTGCAAATGCTGAATCAGGGGGTATTGCAGGTATCCAATGTGGTACAGACCAATTCCTCCACAGCAGAGGAATCCGCTTCCGCCTCTGTAGAGCTTAACGCCCAGGCAGAATTGCTGCAGGAGGCTGTAAGCAAATTCAAAATCTAAAGAAAAATATTTCCAGCTGTCCATTCTGAGACATAGGAAAAATTCGAGGTAAATTTCATGAATGTACGAGATGATTTTTTGCTATACAATAACAAGGAAATAAATAAAAATGTACTGCTCTCTGCCAAAAGCAAACGGCGTATGCGCAAATCCAAAAGTGATAATACCTTGAAATCCTATGCGGCAGACTGGAATGATTTTACGGATTGGTGCGAAGCCAACAAGCTTTGCCCTCTTCCCTGCAAGCCAGAGGATATTGTCAACTACATTAATGATTTGGCAGATAACGCCAAGGCTAATACCGTTTCCCGCCGGGTAACAGCTATTTCCGAGAATCATATTGCTGGAGGCTATCAGGAAAACAATCCTGCCAAGCATGTAATGGTACACAATGCCATGCAGGCCATTCGCCGAGAAAAGGGCACCTTTCAGCATGGCAAGGCTCCTATTCTCATGGAAACCCTGCCCCTGCTGGCAGATATGCTGTCAGGCAGTGATTTGGTTACTCTGCGGGACAAGGCATTGCTTTTTCTAGGCTTTGCCGGCGCCTTCCGCCGTTCCGAGCTGGTGGCGGTGCAAATAGAGGATTTGACCTTTACCACTCAGGGAATGGTTGTCTTTATTCCTCAATCCAAAGGCGATCAGCTGGGAGCTGGCTCAGAGATTGCCATTCCCTATGCCCCCCAGAAAGAAATATGTGCTGTTCGAGCAGTAAGAAACTGGATGGAGGCAGCAGGCATTACCTCCGGCCCCCTCTTCCGAGGTTTTAAGCGAAATCTACAGCCTAGGGACACTCAATTAAACGATAAGGCAGTGGCAGAAATTGTCAAGAAATACATGGCCAGATTAGGACTGGATCCCTCTGATTTTGCTGGCCACAGCCTTCGTCGTGGCTTTGCCACTAGTGCAGCCCAGCATGATTTGAATACTTTGGAAATCATGCGGCAAACCAGACATAAATCTGAAAAGATGGTTCATCGCTATATAGAGCAGGGCAATCTTTTCAAGGAAAATGCTTTGGACAAAATGTTTAATAAAAAATAAAAAGCAGAGGTTATCCCCTATGAATTTAGTGAGATAACCTCTACTTGTATCTTTACCCTGAAAGGAACGATAGCGTGAAACACAAAATATTCTTTCTTCTTGGCACTTTATTAATACTGCTAGGGGGCTTTGGCTATGGTTATACCTATATGCTGGATCACCGCAGTGCTGACAGCCTATCTGCCTACTGTGATATTGATTTTCGAGCAGATACTGATGAGCATGGCAAAATATCCACAGCCAATCTAACCTTGCAGGATTACCGCTTTGCAGGCAACCAGCTAAAGCCTGTAATTCTACTGGTTTGCGATAATGATATGTACGACATTAAGGCTTCTGTACGACAGACACCTCCTAGCTACTCTATTGCCTTCTACAATGACAAAACCACCTTCAAGAACACCAACAAGCTCTTTGCGGAATTTCCTACGGAAACATTTGAGGCTATCCGCCAAGCTCAGGTGGTAAGAGTCAGATTTACCTATGACAATGGAGACGCTGTAGAGCTGCCCCTGAATGAGCATGATCTGGAATATTGGAAGGATCAGCTAAAGGATAAAAAGTAAAAATTTTGAATTTCTCCATGTTAGAAAATCCAGATTTATTTTACAACGCAAAAGGCTGCAGGACCGAAATCCTGCAGCCTTTTTTCGTTTATACTGCTATGCCAATATTAGTAAGCACCGTCGCAGCCCAGAACGTTCTTAATCTTGTGCTCAACCAAAGCCTTGATGTTATCGCGAGCAGGAGCCAGATACTGACGTGGGTCGAAATGCTCAGGATGCTGAGTGAAGTGCTGACGGATACCAGCAGTGAGAGCCAGACGCAGATCGGAGTCAACATTAATCTTGCAAACTGCGCTGCGAGCTGCCTTGCGGAGCTGATCCTCTGGAATACCAATAGCATCAGCCAGGTTGCCGCCATTCTCATTGATAATCTTTACATACTCTGGAACTACAGAGGATGCACCGTGGAGAACGATTGGGAAGTTAGGCAGCTTCTTGGTAATCTCCTCCAGAATATCGAAACGGAGCTCAGGTGGTACCAGAACGCCCTCTGCATTGCGGGTGCACTGTGCAGGAGTGAACTTGAAAGCGCCGTGGCTGGTGCCGATAGCAATAGCCAGGGAATCAACGCCAGTACGCTCAACGAATTCCTCTACCTCATCAGGGCTGGTGTAAGCAGCATCATGTGCCTCTACCTGTACATCATCCTCAATGCCGGCAAGCTTGCCCAGCTCGCCCTCTACTACTACGCCACGCTCATGAGCGTACTCTACTACCTTCTTGGTAACCTCAATGTTCTCCTCGAAGGAACGAGCAGAGCCATCGATCATAACGGAAGTGAAACCACCGTCGATGCAGGACTTACAAGTTTCGAAATCTGCACCATGATCCAGATGGAGAGCTACTGGCAGGTCAGGATGAACCTCCAAAGCAGCCTTTACCAGATGTACCAGATACTGATGGTTTGCATACTTGCGAGCACCAGCAGAGCACTGGAGGATTACAGGTGCATGAAGCTCAGCAGCAGCATCAGTGATACCCTGTACAATCTCCATGTTGTTTACGTTGAATGCACCGATAGCGTAACCGCCCTCGTATGCTTTTTTAAACATTTCTTTAGTTCCTACTAATGGCATATAAAAACCCCCTATCAAAATTATGTACTCATTATAGCACAGTTTTTTTTAAAAAAACAGTGTTTAAAAAGATATTTTTTATTATCTGTATCAAATTTTGATGAAATTTTGTTAAGTTTGTGAATGTTAAAATGAACAATCTTTCAATGGTAAAAATTTAAATGGACAAATGACCTTTTATGTGATAAATTTTATAAGGTTTGAATTTATTTTGTTATTAAGTCTAATTGTAAAGGAGTGTTTTCATGTTAGAGAACAATCGTGTTATTCAGGTAGATCAGAGGCCGCCATTACAGAAAACTATTCCCCTGAGCCTGCAACATCTTTTTGCCATGTTTGGCTCCACTGTACTGGTTCCTATTCTATTTAATGTGAATCCAGCTATTGTATTGCTTTTTAATGGTATTGGCACTCTGCTGTACCTATTCCTGTGCAAGGGACGGATTCCTGCCTATCTAGGCTCCAGCTTTGCCTTTATCTCCCCTGTTTTCGCTGTACTTAGTCAGTACAGCTACGAAGCCGCCCTGGGAGGCTTTATTGTGGTAGGTGCAGTATTTGTGGCTGTAGGCCTGGTGGTAAAGGCTGTAGGCACAAGCTGGATAGATTTTATCTTCCCACCAGCTGCTATGGGTGCCATTGTGGCTGTTATCGGTTTGGAGCTAATGCCTGTAGCTGCTGGTATGGCCGGTCTGACCTCCAAGGAGCCTGATTCAGCTACCATTATTGTAGCTGTACTCACCTTGGCTATTACCCTGCTGGCTCAGGTTGCCTGCCGAGGATTTTTGCAGATTATTCCTATCCTTATCGGTATTGTATCAGGCTATATTATTGCCTGCCTCTTTGGCATTGTGGATTTCAGCATTATTGAAAAGGCACCTTGGTTTGCACTGCCTACCTTCTATACCCCTGAATTCAATATGAATGCTATTTTGATTATTCTGCCTGCTGCCCTGGTAGTTATCGTAGAGCATGTAGGTCATCTTATTGTTACCGGTAATATTGTAGGGGCGGACTTGACCAAGGACCCTGGCTTGGATCGTTCCATCATTGGTAATGGTATCTCCACCATGATTTCCGGTTTCTTTGGTTCTACCCCTAATACCACCTATGGTGAGAATATTGGTGTTCTGGCCATTACCAAGGTTTTCAGCACCTGGGTTATTGGCGGCGCAGCTATTTTTGCCATTATCTTGTCCTGCTTCGGCAAGCTGGCAGCAGCTATTCAGAGTATTCCAGCCCCTGTTATGGGCGGTGTATCCATGCTGCTCTTTGGTGTAATTGCAGCTTCCGGTATTCGTGTACTGGTAGAAAGCAAGGTAGATTACAACAAGCCTGTTAATCTTATGCTAACGGCTGTTGTTATGGGCATTGGTGTCAGCACCGCCAGCATTACCCTGGGAACTGTTACCCTTAGCGGTATGTCTTTGGCCACTGTAGTAGCTATTGTATTAAGTATTTGCTTCAATCTTATTAGCAAACTAAGAGGCGAAGCATAATTTATGGATATAACCTATAAGGTTTCTGAGAAAGCTCTGGCCCCTGTGGAGGTCAGGGCTTTTCTTAGAAAGGAATGTGGCTTTAGCCACGGTCTTTGGCGCCGTTTGAAGTGGAATGGCCGTCTCCTGATAAATAATCAGGAGGTGCGGTGTACTACAGCTATGGCTCAGGCTGGGGATGAAATCCGCTGTATTATTCCCGAGGAATCATCTCTGGTGGCTACTCCTATGAAGCTGGATATTCGCTATGAGAATGAATATCTGTTGGTACTGAACAAGCCTACTGGCATATTGGTCCATCCCACAGGAGGAGATTATAGCAATACTCTGGGCAATGGCATTTTGCATTATTATCGGGAAACTGGCCAAAATCTGGATTTTCATCCTGTCCATAGGCTGGATAGAAATACTACCGGCTTGGTAATTGTAGCCAAACTGCCACAGTTGCAGAATATGCTTACCCAGCAAAATGGAGGTAAATTCTTTCATCGCAGCTATTTGGCTATTATTGAAGGGGCTATGCCTCAGCCCCAGGGTACTATAGATTTGCCTATTGCCAGGCATCCAGAAAGCATTATTCAGCGTATCTGTCCCCCTGATGGTCAGGGACAAAGAGCCATTACCCATTATCGTACAATTTGCCAAAGGCAAGGCAGGTCACTACTAGAGCTGCAACTAGAAACAGGCCGTACTCATCAAATAAGGGTGCATTTGGCCTCTCTGGGCCATCCCCTGCTGGGAGACGATCTCTACGGCGGAAATATGGAATATATCCAGCGACAGGCTCTCCATGCCTACCATCTGGAGCTGGACAATCCCCTAACCGCCCAGCACCTCTCCATCTACACCGACCTGCCAGCCGATATGCAGGCCCTATTCTGGGGCTAAATATAATTTCAAAATAAAATCCGGGTTGGCCAAGGCCTTCCCGGATTTTGTTTGTTATGAAATTAACGCTTCATATTAATCAAGGTTTCCAGCAATTCATCGGAAACTGTGATAATTTTGGAGTTGGACTGATAACCACGCTGGGTAACAATCATATCTGTCAGCTCACTGGCCATATCAACATTGGACATTTCCAATGCAGACGGAGTAATAGTTACACCTAAGGCAGATGCAGATTCAATATGAGCCTCACCTGAATTATTAGACTTTTCATACAAGCTACCGCCTGATTTTGTCAGACCAGCCGCATTATTAAACTGAGCAATGGCAACCTGCGCCTCTGTTCTGTGCAATCCATTGGTATATACACCAGTAATTATACCTGAACTATCTACAGATACACTTTTCAATGTGCCCATAGCATTACCATCACTGGAACCATTAATAGATGTACTCCCAGAATATTGTGTAAGACTGCCAACATTTACATTAATTGACTGGTCACTAGGAGGATTTATAACCTCTCCCTTGCTATTTTGAACTTTACCATAATCATAATGCACTTTCAATGTAGCAGAACCGCTGATATAACCGCCTTTGTCATCAAATACAAGATCCGTACTAATAAGATTATAATTTATGGTTCTTTGCTCAGAATCTGTAACACTTACACTAGAACCGCCATTTCCCAAAGACATGGACCATGTATTGTTAGCTTGCTTGGTAAATAATATAGGCACAGAATGTTCTCCACCAAGGCTGTCATAAACAGTTGCCAATGTTGTATACGATGGATAAAAATTATCTCCCTGATTGTATTTAACCTGCGTCAAGCCCGTTAAACTCTTTCCATCACTTGTATTAACAGTGACAGATTCTACATCGTCACCTTTATGACTAACAGCTTTTACATCACCGTCTGCGGTGTGCCCCTTATATATATAATTGTTATAATTTTCTTTTGTTATCTTTGGATCTAAGGTATTTGATTCAAATTCATACTCAGTTCCATCAGAACGATGAATTTTCGAAGTTGCTTGTGGTTCAATTCCTTCTATAGGAAATTTAAAACTTGCAGTATCTCCATCTTTGTATGTCCAAATATTTCCTGGCGGAATAGTTATAGTAACTTCTGTCCCTTTTTTCTCTACTGGCAAATCAAGCTTCAACGTTAATCGTGTCTCACCTGTATCTGGTCCAGATGTTGTAACACCTTGATTTACTATTGTTCCTGTTAGAGTAATTTCGTTATCAATAATATGGTTGCCAGTAGTATAGTTAATTTCTCCCAAACCTTCAACCTTATTTTTTAAAGAATTTGTTTCACTTAATGTAACATTAGCTGGCCCCTCTACATAAGCTACTTTCTGAGCAAATAAGTCTTTTCCATATAGTGAATCCCCCGTTGTAAAATCATAGGCAGCATTAGCATCAAGTGTTATATGCTTATTTGTAGTTGTGTCTAAAATTATTGTAGGAGGATTTGGCACATAATTTGTTACCGTCTTGCTAGTACCATCTGCATATTTAACCACCATGTTGGATATTGTATATCCTTCAACATTGGCATTTAAATTTTTATCGTAATTAACAGTTGTAGTAGCGGTAGCTCCCATTGTTTTTCCTGCTGGTATATTTATAACGCCCATGTTAGATTCAGTTGTATTCTTGATAACACCATTCTCTGCCATCCAACCGCCAACAAACATACCACTTCCCGGCATAACAAAGTTACCTTTTGCATCAAATTCAAATGCACCATTCCGTGTATAATATAATTCATCGCTATCTATGCTTGGCTTAACTACAAAAAGCCCATTGCCAGAAAGACACAAATCTGTATTTTTGCCAGTATTCTGCACTGAACCATCTGTAAATAAAGTATCAATAGAGCTTACACTGGAGCCTAAACCTATCTGCTTAGGGTTTGTACCACCAGTATTATCTGTAGGAGCTGAGGCTCCGCTGAGTGTCTGGCTTAGTGTATCACTAAAGGTTACACGACTGGATTTGAAACCTGTGGTATTTACATTGGAGATGTTGTTGCCTACAACATCCATACGAGTCTGGTGATTTTTCAAGCCTGATACACCAGAATAAAGTGAACGCATCATAATAAATCATTCTCCTTTGGTCATGACTGTGTTTTCATCTCTGTCAATCCAAAGCCTCCCGTGGGTCCAGCCTTATAGGATTGCTGCACTGTCAATCTTCGTAAAAATATTTTCCTTGGCGCTGTCGCCATCTACGGCAGTTACTACCGTTCTTTCCCTGATGCGGACCACCATTGCAACATCATTTAGATAAATAAGAGACGCTCTGGCACCCTTGGCTGATAGCCTGTCCACCGCCTCATTGAGCTTTTCCATGGCCTGGTGGTCGAACAGGATATGCCGGTCAGACAGCCTCCGCTGGGCATGCTTGGAAAATATAGTTTGCCGGATTCCAATCTGCATATTGGCCATGTTTCTGCCCTCCCTCCTTAATATTTCCGTGTCACTGCCACCTTGCTTCGTCCCTGATTGGCAGCATTAATTTCTCTTAATTAAGAGACACTTCCCCGGATTATGCCACTACTATAACACATTTGCTCCCCCCTAGCAAGACATTTTGTCTAATTCCGAATTTTTAGGCCCATTCTCCTGCCTTGTCCCCTGGCAGCTTTGCAATAATATTACCAAGTTTTCTTCCTAATAAAAGATAATTTAGATTGTGTTGCCGTGGATTTTTTGCTACAATTGAAGCATAGTATTTATTGAATTTGCTCAAAGAAGGGGTTAGCGTATGAATAAAGTAATTTCTATTTTATTATGTATCCTGATTCCCCTGGCCTTAACCGGATGCGGAAATCAGGAAACAGCCACAGAAAAGGACCCTCTGGTCAAAACACAGGTAGTTGCTCTAGGCAATGACGAAGCCTCTGGCTCCTACCCTGGTGTAGTCCTGGGACGCTACGAAACCAATATGTCCTTTCAGGTGGGAGGCCGTATTCTCCAGCGTTACGTTCAGGCTGGGGACAGAGTCCATGCTGGGGATGTGCTTATGTCCATTGATAACAGAGATGTACTACAGCAGGCCAATCAAGGGGAAGCTCAGGTTGCTGCAGCCAAGGCTCAGCTAGAGCTTAGCCGTACCAATTTGAACCGCTACAGCACTCTCTATGCTCAGGATGCTGTACCTGCCAGTGTATTGGATCAGTACCAGACTGCCTATGATGCTGCTCAGGCCTCCTACAATCAAGCTTTGGCGGCAGCCAATCAGGGGCAGAACGCTCTAGGCTATGCCAATCTGGTAGCCGCCTCTGACGGAGTAATTTCTGCTGTCAATGCAGAGGCTGGTCAGGTAGTAGGCGCAGGTCAGGTGGTACTTACCCTGGTTCAATCTCAGGAACTGGAGGTAGAAATCAATGTGCCAGAAAGCCGTATTGCTGATGTTACTGTTGGCAAGCAGGTAGTGGTTTCTTTCTGGTCTTTAGACAATCAGACTGTTGCCGGTACTGTACGAGAGGTATCTCCTATGGCTGACAAGGTAGCAGGCACCTACAAGGTGCGTATTTCCCTGCCTCAGCCACCAGCCGGTTTGCATTTGGGCATGACTGCTACCATTACCATAGCCGGCTTGAACACTGTAACTAATAAGCCAGCTATACAGCAGGGTGATGATAATTTTGCCATCCTGCCAATATCTGCTATTTACCAAACTAATAATGCACCACAGGTATGGGTTGTTGATAAGGACAATTTAACCCTAAGCCTCAAAGATGTACAGGTAGAAGATTTCGCCAAGGACAAGCTAAAGGTTCATGGTCTTAGCAACGGAGATATTGTGGTCATAGCCGGTGTGCACAAGCTGCGAGAGGGCACAAAGGTTAGACTGGCGGAGGAGAAGTCATGAGAAATCTCACAGAAGTATCCCTCAAAAACCGGGCTCTAGTCTGGTATTTTATTATCGTCACTGCCATTGGCGGCATATTCTTCTACTTTAAGCTAGGCCGCATGGAGGATCCTAACTTTACCATCAATCAGATGGTAGTTACTGCTGCCTGGCCTGGGGCTTCTGCTGACCAGATGGAACAGCAGGTAACAGACAAGCTGGAATCCAAATTTCGGGATATTCCCGGTGTCAAGGAAATCACCAGCAATACCAGAGCTGGTACCAGTGTAGTCTATGTCACCTTGCGGGACGATGTGGACAGATCCACTATCCGAGATACCTGGCGGGATGTCCGAGGCTTTGGCAATGATGTGCAGTCTGAGCTGCCCTCCGGTGTCTATGGCCCATATTACAATGATAGGTTTGACGATGTTTTTGGTTCCGTCTATGCCATCACTGGTGATGGCTATTCCATGGAGGAGCTAAGACAGGCTGCAGAAAAAATTCGCCGTCAGCTAGCCACCATTGACAAGGTACAAAAGGTTAAGCTGCTGGGGGTACAGACCGAAAAGGTTTATGTAGAAATCGAAAGTGCCAAGCTGGCTGAGCTAGGCATCAGCCCCACTGTGCTAGCCAATGCTCTTAAGAGTCAAAATGAAATGACTCCTTCTGGCATGATTGAAACCAGCACTGACAACGTATATCTTCGCTACAGCGGTATCTTTGATGATGAAAATGCTGTCAAAAACACGCCTATTCAGGCTAATGGCAAAACCTTTTATCTAGGAGATATTGCCACTGTAGAGCGCCGCTATGCAGAGCCTGGAGATACAGCCATGTACTACAATGGCCAGCCAGCAGTAGGTATTGCCGTTTCTATGGAGGACGGTGGCAATATTATTACTCTAGGTAATGAACTAAAGACTGCCATGACCAATATTCAGTCCGAAATGACTGCTGGTCTGGAAATTCATCAGGTATCTGACCAGCCAAAGGTGGTAGAAGAATCTATTGATGATTTCGTCAGCACCCTGCGAGAGGCGGTTATTATCGTTTTGGCCGTTAGCTTCCTAAGTCTTGGCCTTCGTACCGGCATGGTGGTAGCTGGCTGTATTCCTTTGGTGCTGGCCGCTGTATTCTGCGGTATGTATATTTTCGGTATTGATTTGCACAAGGTTTCCCTGGGTGCTTTGATTATTTCCTTGGGACTTTTGGTAGATGATGCCATTATTGCGGTGGAGCAGATGAGCGTCCAACTAGAAAGAGGACATAGCCGCTTTGATGCTGCCTGCCACGCCTTCCGAGCCACAGCCAAGCCTATGCTTACAGGTACTTTGATTACCTGTGCCGGCTTTATACCAGTTAGCTTCTCCAAGGGTATGGCGGCTGAATTCTGCAGCTCCCTTTTCCCAGTTATTGGTATGGCGCTGGTTATTTCCTGGATTGTCTCCGTCATGATTGCACCTTTATTTGGCTACTATCTCATAAAGCCTGCTGCCAAGGCAGATGAAGGTGAAATGTATCAAAGCCGTTTCTATCTGGCTTTCCGTGGCCTGCTAAACTGGTTCCTGGAGCATAGAAAAATCGTACTGGCCACCACTGCTGGCTTGTTTGCCCTATCCATTGCCATGATGGGTATGATAAAGCAGGAATTTTTCCCGCCATCTATCCGGCCAGAGATTATCATTGATATGGAATTGCCAGAAGGCTCCTCCCTAAAAGCTTCAGGCCAGGCAGCCAGCCGTTTTGCCCAATTCCTGGATGAAAACTCTGAGGAAATCGAAAACTATACCTATTATGTAGGTGAAGGTGCTCCTCGCTTTGTACTAACTGTAGATCCAAAACTGCCTACAGACAATCTATCTCAGTTTGTCATTGTGGCCAAGGATGCAAACAATCGTGATGCTCTTACAGCCAAACTTAGGGATTATTTAGCCGAAAATATCCCAGAGGTAAAAACCAATATTTCCGTAATCCAGACCGGCCCACCAGCCCCCTATCCTATTATGCTGCTGGTTTCCGGCTATGATAAGGATAAGGTAAGGGATATTGCCTCTCAGGTGGCTGATAGAGTTGCTCAGGATCCTAATAATACTGATATAAATATGGACTGGAATGAAAAGTCCAAGGTTCTCCATCTGGAATTTGACCAGGCCAAACTTAGAGCACTGGGGCTTTCTCCTCAGGCTGTAGCTCAGACAGTTTATACAGAAGTTTCGGGTGCTTCTGCCGCCCAGCTTTACTCTGGGGATAGAACCATTGATATTCAGCTAAGATTGGCGGATACAGACAGACAGGATTTGTCCCAGATAAAGAATCTGCCTGTTTACTCTGCTGGTGGCTATGTACCTTTAGAACAGCTGGCCAAAATCTCCTATGAGGCTGAGGACAGCTTAATTAAGCGCAAAAATATGCAGCCTACCATTACGGTACAGGCCAATATCAAGGAAGGTACCGCCAACGATGCCACCCAGAAAGCCTATGATGCAGTAAAGGATATTCGGGATGAACTGCCCTTTGGCTACAAAATTACCGTAGGTGGTTCTCTAGAGGACAGTGAGGATTCTATGAAATACCTGCTTATACCTATTCCAGCCATGATTTTTATCATCATGACTCTCCTGATGTTCCAGCTCCGCAATGGCAAGGATATGATACTTACCCTGTTGACAGCTCCCTTGGGACTTATCGGCGTGGTGGCAGGTATGCTGCTTCTCAATCAGGCTATGGGCTTTGTAGCTATTCTTGGTGTTATGGCGCTTAGTGGTATGATTATCCGCAACTCTATTATTCTAATTGACCAGATACAGAAGCATATAGAAGCTGGAGAAGCTCCTAGAGATGCCATTGTAGATTCGGCTGTACTGCGCTTCCGTCCCATTATGCTGACAGCGGCCGCAGCTATTCTAGGCATGCTGCCCTTGATGACCAGCAGCTTCTGGGGACCAATGGCGGTAGCTATTGCCAGCGGTCTGCTGATTGCAACTATTCTTACACTACTGGTACTGCCAGTTATGTATGCTGTAACCTACAAAATCCATTAAAATACAAATAAAAGAGGCTGTTCCACTTGTGACAATCAAATCACAAATGGAACAGCCTCTTTTTTATTAACTTGCTATTTACGGCTTACTGCTCAGAGAACTGATCCTTGCCTACACCACACAGTGGGCAGACAAAATCCTCTGGCAAATCCTCAAACTTGGTGCCTGGCGCAATACCGTTATCTGGATCACCAGCTGCCTCATCATAAACCCAACCACATACGTCGCATACATAAGTTTTCATAAAAATCCCCTCCTAAATAATAGCACTTATTAATTACTATTTATCTTATACTTTCTTTATGAAAATAATATGAAAGTCTTCGTTGCTAATTCCCCGATTGTATCTCTATGCCAGCATATTTTACCTTAACAAAAAGAAAAATTATCTGCCACAAGTCTGACGGATATGCTCAAAAAATGCATAAGGGGTATTCATATTATGATGATAGCCTGTGCCTAACATAATATCTGCTCTATTGGCGCCATGAAAATCAGTTCCCCCCGTAGGCAGCATGTGATACTTTTCAATCATATGGAGAGCAAAAGCCTTATCCTCCTCAGTATAATTAGGATAGTACTGCTCCATACCACACAGGCCAAAATCCAACAATTCCTTAATAGAGTCCTCCTGTTCAGCCCTGCTCTGTCCCTTTAGACCAATTTGTTTGTGGAAATGAGCCAAAGAGGTTACACCACCAGCCTGACGAATAATCGGCAGAGCTTCCTGAGCTGATACATCATCTCCTACGCCTACTTCCAATACAGCAGGGTTCAGATAGGTATCCCAGATATACTGTATGCTGTCAAAAAGATGCATATTCACAATGGTGCGCATAATAGCATATCTATCCAAATGTACAGAGGCATACTGCCGTACCATTTCCATATCTATATCAATGCCCTTACGGCCAATAGCCTCCACCACATCAGCCATAGAGTCCTCCTTGATATAGCGAACCTTCTTGTACAGCTTCTGAAATTCTGGATTCTGACGGTCAAAACCTAGGCAAACCACATGAATCTTGTGGCCCTGATAGGAGAGGCTCATTTCCATACCATTAATAAAATCTACTCCCTGCTTGACAGCCTCGGCTGCTGCTTCATCGGTGCCAGCAATGGAATCATGGTCAGTTAAAGCAAAGGCCTCTACGCCGGATTCCTTGGCCAATACTGCCAATCCCGCCGGAGTATAGCTTCCGTCAGAAACGGTGGAATGTACATGTAAATCTATCATAATCAACACTTCCTATATTTTTAAAGCTAAGTATATTATAAACCCTATACTACCTTGTATTCAACCTTATCTGCCTCATGAATAACTTCCTTAACAGCAGGGGCCTTTGGCTTGCTAAAGCCCTTCCCCATAACCTCGCTGGCTGACATAATAATCATAAAGGCATTGGGATCTATATCATTGGTGATAAATTTGATTTTTGCTACCTGGGTTAGTGTAACCGCTACGAAAACCACATCCCTTTCCTTATGAGTAAAGGCCCCCTGACCGTGGAGAAAGGTAACACCTCGTCCCAGCTCCAAAATAATATCCTCCGCAATCTGCTCTGCTTTTTCAGAGACAATCAACACCGCCTTACGGCTGTTAAAGCCTGCTATTACCTTGTCTGTTACCGTAGCATTAATAAACATCATAATCAATGTAAACATAGCTGGGGCAACGCCAAAGAGAAAACCTGCCACCACCATAATCATGCAGTTAAAGGCAAAAATTACGCCCCCCATATGTAAGGCATAGAATTTCTTCACAATAGCTCCAATAATATCGAAGCCACCGGTACTGCCATCCATACGGAAAACAATGCCATAGCCTATACCGTTAAATACACCGCCAAAAATCGCCGCCAGCATAACATCATCCAAAGGGGCATAGGCATTAAGAAATCTGGTAGCATCCAGACAGAAAGAAAAAATAGCCGTGCCGATAATAATATCTATGGTATATTCCCGCCCCATTAGCTTCCAGGCTGCTATCAGCAAAGGTATATTGTAAAGAAAGGTCTGCAAACCTATTGGCAAACCAGCCAAATAGTAAAAGATAATGGCAATACCTGTGGCACCACCAGTCAACAAATGAGATGGTACCAAAAAAAGATTAATGGAGCAACTGGCTATTAAACATCCCAGACTAACTCCTGCATACTGCTTTAATTTGTGTTCAAGACTTCTCTTGCGAATCATAATATCTCCTATTTATTCCCCTAACGTCTTCCCCTGTTTTTAACAGCTAATTTATTCTGATACATATCATAATCAGCTCTTTCAAACAACACCTTCATAGTTACATTTCCCACATAGCATGAGGTATGTGCTTTTCCCACAGCATAGCTGATTTGAATAGAATTGCTGCCCTGGTTAAAGGCCCTAATATTTTCATTTAATGTAGCAATTATTTTATTCATGTCTGAAACTTCCGAATCAGATAGAATCACGATAAATTCATCCCCACCAAAGCGACCAATAAATTGATTGTCCGGCACTGACAATCTCAGCATTCTGGCAAAATTAGAAATCATGCTATCTCCGGCAGCATGACCTAAAGAATCATTAACCTGCTTTAGATTATTCATATCAAACATGAGAAATCCCACATGCTTGTCCAGCCATTGCTGATCCTGCAATTTCTTTTCACAGCTGCTTTTGTTGGCCAGCCCTGTTTGAACATCCACATATGCCGTAGCCGAAAGTTTTTTATATTTACTTTGCATCCGTCTGGACTGCAAATGATAAATTGCCAAAATAATCAGCAATATCACCACATTGACAATCATACATAATTCTAAAAGCTGTAATCTATCGGCTATTTTCTGACTGTACACTTCGGCATCGCTTACCACCTGGTCTGCCAAGATGAAATAGTTTTCACTAATAGGCAGCAACTTGGTATTGGTATAATGCCCTTCCCGACTTTTAGCAATTTCCTGTTTTAGCTCCTGCCAATAATTTGCCAACTCTGTCAAATCATTCCGATATTTTACATCATCCAATTGAACCAGCTCATACTTGCCCCCGCCATTTTGCAGTCCAGCCAATATATCATCCAGGTTTTCTATCAATCTATCATTGGGAGAACCTACTATCTCCAGTTTAACCACTCGCTGAGTGGCTCCCCGTACCAAGCCAGTATAATTTACTACCCTGGCTGTACCCTGCAATAGATAAATATTATAGATAGTTGAAAATATCAAAATGCTCAATGTCAAAATCAATAATGGTTCGAGATAATTTCTTAATTTTTTTATAAGCATACCATTTCCCCCCCCGAATCTACTTTTGCCAGATTATAATATCATACTACCCCAAAATATTCAATATACAAAACTCCTCCACCAATCTGTCTGTATTTATCACTTTCCAGACAGGCAAAAGGGACTGCCACATAGAATGTGACAGCCCCCTGCGTCAGTTATACAATTTTGCCAGTTCTAAGCTCCAGTTGGAACTGACAGGTATATAGCACATATATTTAATCTTATCAGCCAGCAATCTGCAACTGCTGTACTGGCAGAAGCTTCTGAAGGAAATACTCGGTAACATGCAACTCAGTGTAGTGCATCCCCTCTGCTGCGTCCTTGCCCATAGCCGCATTAGCTACCTGATAATCATCAACAGAGAGAAGCTGATAGCTGCCCTGACCATCTACGGCAGCAATAATCTGCTCCAAGGACTTGTCCACCAGCAAAATACGATCAGCACCTACACCATGACGATAGCTGGCCAAGGCAGCCAAACCCTTATTTTCAATGGTAATCATGGCGGTGTCAATAACAATATATTCAACCTTGTTATAATTATAAATATCAGCTTTCAGCATGATGCTCTCCCCCTTGAATCTCTTGTATTATCTATTATGACCAGGATTTATTTCCTTGCTCCATATCTCTCAACTCTGGCTTTATTATAGCAGGCATATTTTACACATAATATAAAAATAATGCTGTTTACATTGCAAAAAATGCTGTATAATAAATTTATCTAAATAAGAAATACCAAATTTTCTATTCTAACAGGGAAAGGCACAATATTATGGCTAATGATTCTGAAAACAAAATACAAGCATATGACAAAAAGGGATATCTTCATCAAGGCTTCCGAATTTTTCGGTTGCAGGATTCCTCTATGGAGGATATTCCCTTTCACTATCATGATTTTCACAAAATAATCTTTTTTCTCAAAGGAGAGGCTGCCTATATTATTGAGGGCAAAACCTATCCTCTCACCGCCAGAGATATTCTCTTTGTCAGGGCAGGAGAAATTCACAAGCCTGTAACCTATCCTGACAAAACCTACCAGCGTATTGTAGTCTATATTTCTCCCCTTTACCTGCAAAAGCTGGGACAGGGCAAATATCCTCTGGAACAATGCTTTGACAAATCCCAACATATGGACAGCGTTATGCATGCCCCTGCCGGCCGTAGTCACGACCTGCTTTTTCATATGGACAAATTGGAAAGGGTTAGTCAACAGCAGGACTTTGCCAACGAGCTATATACCCAGGTATTATTTACGGAGCTAATGATTCTTATTAATCGGGCCATTCTGGACAAAGAATTGGAAAATCTGACAGAAATCACCTATGATCCCCGCATTCAGCAGCTGCTTCAATATATTAATGAGCATCTGGCGGAGGATTTGACCATTGACCTTTTGGCAGAAAAATCCTTTACCAGCCGCTTCTATATGATGCGGAAATTTAAGGCTGATACAGGCTGCAGTATTCATCAATATATCAACAGCAAACGGCTTCTATTGGCCAAAAGACTGCTTACTACTACAGAGCTGCCTATTACCCAGCTTTGCTTCCAATGCGGTTTCAAGGATTATTCCTCTTTTTCCAGAGAATTTAAGCGCAGTTTTGGCATTACCCCCACCGAATTTCGCAGCAATTCAGCTGTAAGCTTAGACTCGTAATAAATATAAAAGGGACTATACCTCTTGCTTGACATAGCAAAGGCACAGTCCCTTTTCTTACGCTGGCTTTTAATCCAACACCCTATAAACTTATTTAGCCATTAACTTGGCAACCTTGTCGGCAAAATCTACTGGGTTCTCAGGCATAATTCCTTCGATAATCAAAGCCTGAGTGTACAGCAAATCGCAATAATCCTTGAACTCTGCATTGTCCTTGCCATTGGCATGGAGAATCTGCAGCTTGGCAAAGAGGTCATGCTTTGGATTCAGCTCCAAAATCCTCTTAGCCTTGAACATTGGATTGTCCATGCTAGCAAAGGTATGCTCCATAGAAAGGCTTGGCCCCATAGCATCTGCAACCAAGCATACAGCGCTGGACTTCAAGCGGGAACTGATTTTAACCTCGGATACCTTGTCCCCCAAAGCTTCCTTAATATCCTTAACCAGCTGATCGTTGGTCTTGGCAATTTCCTCAGCTTCCTTCTTAACCTCCTTGGATTCAGCATCATCCAAATCCAAATCACCACGGCTAATGGACTGGAACTCCTTGTCATCATATTTGCGAATGGTTTCAATCGCAAATTCATCGACAGGATCCAGCAGATAGAGAACCTCCAAGCCCTTGTCTCTCAACAGCTCCATCTGAGGCAATTTCTCAATAGTATTTCTGTCAGTACCAGTAGCATAGTAGATTTTCTTCTGGCCCTCTGCCATACGGCCTACATACTCTTTCAGGGAGATTTGCTTACCATCCTTGGAAGAAGCAAAGAGCAGCAGCTCCTTCAGCTTGTCTACCACACTGCTGCCAGTATACATGCTGTTGTAAATACCAATCTTCAAGGATTTGCCATATTCTGCCCAGAACTTCTCATATTTCTCACGGTCATTCTTTAGCATACGCTCCAGACTCTTGAGAATGGTCTTTTCCAGATTCTTGCCAATGGTTTTCAGCTCGCGGCTCTGCTGCAAAAGCTCACGGGAAATATTCAAGGATAAATCTGGAGAATCTACCAGGCCCTTTACAAAGCCCAGATAATTTGGCAGCAAATCCTTGCATTTATCCATAATGAATACATGGCGGGAATAAAGCTGCAGCCCTGGCTCATAATCTGCATGATACAGGTTAAATGGTGCCTTAGCTGGAATGTACAGCAAGGAGGTATATTCTACATTACCCTCAGCCTTGTTGTGGAAAACCTCCATAGGCTCTTCCCACTCATGGAACTGATTCTTGATAAATTCCTTGTATTCCTCGTCCTTAATATCATTCTTGTTCTTGGTCCACAAAGGCTGCATGGAGTTAAGAGTCTTAATCTCTACCTTGGTAATAGGCTCCGCACCCTCAATAGGCTTGCCCTCGTCATCTCTAGGAGTTTCCTGAGTCTCAATATTCATCTTGATTGGATAGCGGACATAATCGGAATACTTCTTTACCAAATTCTGGAGATTCCAGGTATCAAGGAAGTTCTCCTCTGCCTCATCACCATAGAACTCCTTGCCCAGAGTAATGGTAATATTGGTGCCGCGACCTTCCTTCTCGCACTCCTCAATAGTATAGGAACCATCACCAGTGGACTCCCAACGCACAGCAGCAGTCTCACCAGCCTTGCGGGTAACAACAGTAACCTTTTCTGCTACCATGAAAGCAGAATAGAAGCCTACACCAAACTGACCAATCAATTCCTTATCGGTAATCTCTGCATTATCCTCCTTGGCTTTCTGGAGCTGCTCCAAAAATGCCTTGGTGCCGGATTTGGCAATAGTACCAAGATTCTCAATTACTTCTTCCTTGGTCATGCCCAGACCATTATCAGAAATAGTCAGAGTGTGGCTGTCCTTATCCGGTACCAGGAAAATCTCATAGTCCTCATTGCCCTCCAGAATATCTCTGTTCTGAAGAGAAGCAAAATGCAGCTTGTCAATAGCATCGGAAGCATTGGAAATCAACTCCCGCAGGAATATCTCGTGATTGGTATAAATGCTGTGAATCATGAGATTCAGCAGTTCCTTAGTTTCTGCCTGAAATTCATGGGTTGTCTTTGCCATTTGGAATTATCTCCTTTATATAAAATATTAGTTAACATAGTTTTAGCACTCTATATGCATGAGTGCTAACTTCATGATTTATAATACATCAAAAAGTCAAAAAAATCAATAGGCAAAATAAAAGAAAACTGACCTTCCCTCAACAATTTGATTTGTCTGGGAAAATCAGTTTTCTCAAAATATCAGATACCTAGTTATTTCTTTTTGCTTTTTTTGTCACTATTTTCAGCCTCAGACTTTGCCTTGCTATAGCCAGAGGTTGGCCACTGCTGCAGAGTATAAATACCAGCATTCATAAACTCCTCCACATCACGCTTCTGGAGGCCGCCAGCCTGTATCAGTCCCAACATAAAATGTCCGCCATACTGACCTGGAATAAACAGCTTCATCATCTGGTTTTCAGCCACAGCAATAGAATCCATAACCCCATCTCCATCGCTATCAACCTCTACCTCCTTGGCGGTAGGGCCGGCAATACCATAACGATAACCCTCTACCTGACTGCCATCATCATTGCGGTTAGCAATCTCCACAATCTGAGCATATTCCAAGCCATAATTAGCTGCAAAATCCTTTAAAAAGGCCTTTGCTTCATTCTCCTGCATAGTGCCAAGGTTTTCTGGTACTACCTTATTATCATAGCCGTTAATACAAATAACCCAAGCTTTTTTAATATTGTCATAGCTGCCGCTATAGAGCAATACATCCCCCTTGTCCTGCTCATTATAGGCACTGGCTGGAATCACCTTGGGCTTTACTGGGCAGAGAATGCTATAACCATAGCGCTGGCTGGTGTGCTTGTGCGTAAAAACAATCTGATCCTTCTGAGAAGTGGCAGACGGTGGCTGTTTTGCTGGTGCCTCCTCAGCAAAGGCAGCCACAGGCAGAACCAACACGGATATGGTCACAGCCAAGGTCAAAACCTTGGCAACAAGCTTATTTAACTTCATTTTTCATCCCTCCATATGAAAATTAATAGATACATTATGTACCTTAGATGAACACTATAACCCCTACATTGTTCAAAGAAAATGATTTTTCATTTTCTTTCAATGGGGTTTCAATGAGGGTGAAGATATTAACTCCACCCTGTCATTAGCACAATATCCCGCCGCCTATAGAAGTAGGGAACATCGGACACCTCATTATAATATATGGGGTATCTAAAAATAACCTGAAAAGGAAATTAAAATTGCATTAAACTTCCTCCAGATAGTCCTTCACCATAGACAAAGCTTTTTCTGTAGCAGCCCAGCGCACCTGCTGTCTATCTCCAGCAAATACATTGCGGGTAACCCTGGTGCCTGCCTGACCTGCCACAGCAATATATACCAAGCCCAGTGGCTTATCCGGAGTATCGCCCCCAGGACCAGCAATACCAGTAATGCCGGTGCCAATATCTACATGAAGGCGCTTTCGCACTCCCTGGGCCATCTGGACAGCCACCTGAGAGCTAACTGCCCCTACGGTATCCAACACCTTGGCCTCTACCCCTAGCTGCTCTATTTTCACCTGATTGCTATAGGAAACAATGCCTCCCTGAACATAGGCAGAGCTGCCTGGCACAGCAGTAAGTCTGCCCATAAGCAGGCCTCCCGTACAGGATTCAGCACAGGCTATAGTATTATTTGACTTTTGAAGCATTTTTCCCACTACTATTTCCAGTGAATCTGCTCCTTCATCCAATTTAAACATCAGCCAGCTCTCCTACTAAATCCTCAGTAAAGCCCTGTAGGATACGAACCTTTACCATATCTCCCACCTTACTGGTGGTATCATCTTCAATATATACATTGTCATCCACATCATCAGCCTGACGATAGCTGCGGCCATAAGGCATACCTTCATCAGTATGGCCCTCTACCAGAACCTCCAGCACCTGTCCCTCTAGCTGCTGGTTCAGTTCCTGAGAAATCAAGCTCTGGGTTGCCTTCAAATCATGGTATCTATCCTCCATAATTTCCTCTGGCACCTGATTTGGCATTTCTGCTGCTGCAGTATCCTCCTCCTTGGAATAAGTAAAGATACCTACATGGTCAAAGCGCTGTTCCTCCAAAAAGGCCTTTAGCTCCTGATATTGTGCTTCTGTTTCTCCAGGGAAGCCCACAATAAAGGTAGAACGAATAACTACACCAGGAATGCGCTGTCTCAGCTTGGCCAGCAAAGTTGAAATTTCTTCCTTGGTATCTGGTCTATGCATGGCCCGAAGAATTTCATTGTTAGCGTGCTGGAGAGGAATATCCACATATTTAACCAGCTTTTCCTCCTGAGCAATCAAATCTATCAGCTCATCAGTAAAGAATTTTGGATAGCTATAAAGAGTCCGCAGCCATTTTATATCCTTAATCTGGCACAAATCCTTGAGAAGTGCTGCCAAACTAGGCTTGCCATATAAATCATGACCGTAATTAGTGGTATCCTGAGCGATAAGCACAATCTCCCGAACACCCTTATCCACCAGCTGCTGTACCTCCTGATGAATATCCTCAATGGTACGGCTTCTAAATTTGCCACGAATCAAAGGAATAGCACAGAAAGCGCAACGATTGTTACAGCCCTCCGCAATCTTAACATAGGCTGTATAGGCTGGCGTAGTAGGAATACGAGGTACAGAGGCATCGTAGATAATCTCATTCTGGCTGTTAATCACTACCCGATTACCTGCCAAGGTTTCGTTAATAGCCTCCATAATACGATTCCAGGAGCCAGTACCAATAATACCATCTGCCTCTGGCAGATCATCCAAAAGCTCCTGACCATAACGCTGACCAAGACAGCCTGCAATAATAACGGATTTGCACTTACCCTTGCCTGGCTCCTTGTATTCTGCCATATTCAAAACTGTGGTAATGGACTCTGTCTTGGCAGATTCTATAAAAGCGCAGGTATTCACAATCAAAATATCTGCCTCTGCCGGATCATTTACCAGCTCTATACCGTTTTGCTGAATAATGCCCAGCATAACCTCTGTATCTACAAGATTTTTCGAGCATCCCAGACTAATAAATCCTGCTTTCAAATCTACGAATCCTCCTTATATATCTTTAGCAAATTTATCAATTATTTATTCTTACCTGCTTCACCCATTTATCCAGCAATTCCTGCCGTTTTTCCTTTGGAAAATCAGCCAATTGATTGAATAGAGATGGATTCCGCACTGCCAGCTGTTTATAAGCCAAGGTAGTAGGATTGCAGGGAATAAAATAAAATTTATTGCTCTGTAAAACCAACATGGCTTCATCTGTTAACAGCCAATCGGCAAATTTCTTGGCCTGCTCCCCGTGAGGCGCATCCAGAAGGATGCCTGTGCCAGTTAGCATATAGGCGGTACCCTCCACAGGCTGAATTATCTTCAAAGGATAGCCATCCTCTATATAGCGCAAAATTTCGCTCTGTACAGCCACCGCTATATCCACCTCTCCCATACCTGCCATACGAACCGGGGTGGATAAATATTTGGCATATTGCACCACATGAGGGTGAATCTGCTGCAACATAGCCAAAGTTTTTTCCTCCCCCAATTGGGCTGTAAGGAAGAAATACAAATTAGCCGCGCTTTCTGCTGCCAGAAAATCTGTAATGCCAATGCGGATATCTGGCTGCTCTGCCAAATCCTGCCAGCCTAAAGGAAAATTGGCTGTCCGCTGCATATAATCCTTGTTGATACAGAACACCACAGGATCATACCAGGTGCCAGTCCAATAATCATTTGGATCCTTTAGCTTGTTGCTGACGGAATCCCCATGAAGAGAGCCATAGGGCACCAGCCAGCCTTCTCCAGCTGCCCGCCGCAGAATACGGCTATCTGTCAAAACCATATCTCCTTTGCCTGGCTTCTGTATTTGCTTAACTATATCATCCTCAGACATGGGCATAAAATTTACCTTGACATGATAGTTTTTTTCATAAGCCTCTGCCAAATAGCTGACATTTTCCGTTGGCAAGGTGGTATATACTGTAATTTCCCCTAACAGGCTGTTATTTTCCTTATGGGAACCTGTACCGGATATATACATGGTACCTGTAATAACTCCCAGCATAATCACAAAGGAGGTTATGAGCAATATTGTATATCTCCTCATCCTTATCACTCCCATATCCAAAAGAAAATCCTGTAGGCAACCCTACAGGATTTCAACTTGTTTCTATACTGTAGTTCTACAGCATATGAATTTTCCTTACTTACGCATCCATACAGGAATATCAATATTGTTAACAGTAAAGAAATCCTGATTTGGCATACCCTTGTCTGCATTGCTGCCAAAGGTGGAATTGCGCATACCATTACCAGCCTGCTGATTGCTGTTGGCTGGCTGAGTTCCAAAGAACTGATGAGCATCTGTTGGCTGGCTAGGCTGCTGAGCCGTATTATCATCAAAGCGGGTAGCAACAACAGTAGCCAAAATCTTGTCGCCCATGCTTTCATCTACAGAGACACCCCAGACGATTTCTGCATCTACATGAGCAGCCTCTCTAATAGCCTCACTGGCTTCAGTCATTTCAGCCATGTTCAGACGGGATTCCACACCCTTGAAGTTAATAATAACGCTTCTTGCTCCCTGTACAGAAACCTCCAAAAGTGGAGAACCTACAGCAGCCTTTACTGCCTCCAGGCAAGCGTTATCACCAGTGCCCTCACCAATACCCATCAGGGCTGGACCTGCATCGCTCATGATAGTCTCTACATCGGCAAAGTCTACATTAATAAAGCCAGACTCATTAATCAGGTCCGCAATACTCTGAACACCCTGACGCAGAATATCATCTACAGCATGGAAAGCTTCGGTGAAAGGAGTATTTCTGTCAATAATGTTCAACAGCTTTTCGTTAGGAATAGTGATAATACTGTCTACATGCTCAGACAGCTTGGCTACACCCTCCTTAGCACGACGACTGCGCATCAAGCCCTCGAAGCCAAATGGCTTGGTAACAACTGCTACTGTAAGGGCACCAATTTCTCTAGCGCACTCAGCTACTATTGGAGCTGCGCCAGTACCAGTACCGCCACCCATACCAGCAGCGATAAATACCATATCTGCTCCCTCAAGAGCAGCCTTGATTTCATCACGATTTTCCTCAGCAGCCTTGGCACCTACTTCTGGGCGGGCACCTGCACCCTTGCCCTCGGTAGCCTTACGGCCAATCTGCAATCTTACAGGAGCCAAGGACTTTTCCAATACCTCAGCATCTGTATTGATAACGATAAATTCAACGCCCTGAATACCAGAGGATACCATACAGTTAACAGCATTATTGCCACCACCGCCAACACCTACTACCTTAATAACGGTATTCAGATCATCTACATTAAATTCTGCAAAATCAATTCCCACAAAAATTCCTCCACATACCAGCACAATTTATTTCAATATTTTATATTCCACCTATTACATTTTAACATTATATCATTATTCCTGTAATTGTGCTATAAAAAATTTAATGCTTTTTCAACAGATATTGGCGAATCCGTCCCAAATTATTGAAAATTCTAAATCCCAAGGCCAAAAGAGCCACATAATACAAGTCTATTCCCAGATGATCGCCTACATAAACAAGAAATGCTGCCAACAAAGCATTAGAAAAAAAACCGGAGATAAAAATCTTATCATCAAAGTTTCCTTCCCCTGCAGCCCTAAGACCACCAAAAACGGAATCCAAAGAGGCTAAAAGGGCAATGGAAAAGAGTTTGGAATAGGCCACTGGAATGCTCCAGGGCACCAAAAAGCCCAGAGCCCCCCCTAAGGCCAGACCACAAATTGCCAGAATCATTTTCCTTCCTCCTGTTTAGCCGATTTGGTTGCATACTTATAGCTTATTGGATTCTTATAGGCCGGAATCCATACATTATTTGAGCTTTGCAGTGTCATATTGATTCCCCAAACCTTTAGGGTATCTGCCACCCCTCCCCGCATATTGATGGCATTTTCCAAATCATGAATGCTGCCAATAGCGCGAATTTCAAAGGGAGGTGCTGACCGCACATTATTCACTGAAACCGTAGGCCCAGCACATCTTATTTCCGAGGTGGCCGTAAGTCTTTGTCCGTTAATGGAAATAGCCTCTGCCCCTGCCGCCCGCAGTTCATTAATAACCTTAAGCAAATCCTCATCATGCACCAGATAGAGATTCATATCCTCCCCTGCTGTACTTTTCTGGGAGCTGTCATCAATGGTAATCACAATTCCAGGCCCCTCTACAGCGGTGCGGCCAGAGAGTAACACAATATCCTGAGCCATTTTCTGGCTATGCTCTTCACCGGAGCTATTGCGAATATCATTCAGCTCATCTTGCAGGGATTGATTTTCACTCTCCAGCTTCTGTATTCTTTCCGTCAAAACCTCCACACGCTGCAGGGGTTTATTATCCTTAATGTCCTGTGTAGTACGAAATTGTATCGCCAGCATAAAACCCAGAACCATACAGACACAGGCTATGGATAGTCGTCCCTTCTCAAATCTCATCTCCCATATCTCCTTTCTACAAAAAGCTCTCCCACCCTAGGCAGGAGATATACTCATTGACGCAGGCGTACTGAGTATACATCATATCTGGCATCAACGTATTCAATAGGATGCTTGGTCTGCTGCAATTCCTTAAGCACACTAATCGTCACATCCACCTTGTCCGGCAGCTGCTCCAGACTTCCCAAACGAATCTGAACAGAGCCGGCATAAAGCAGAACATCCTGAGGATTGGCAATATTTATCTCCGACAGAGATTGAATACTGCTATCCTCCAGCATGGATAAAAAGCTCAGAACCTTTCTGATATTTTCATCCTCAATAACATCACCTACAAATAAATCTGCCACACTGGCACCGCTAATCATGGGCACAGGCATCTGCCGCAGAGTTCGATGAGCATCCAAAACAATGCCGTCCTTCCCTGCTTCCAGATAGCCATATTCGCATTTTACAAAGGCCAAAGGCACCCGCTCGTTGATTTCTATATTCAACTGGCTAGGAAAGGATCTTTGCACCAAAGCCTGATCTATTCTCAAATCCTTTTCCAGATTCCTGCGTATTTCGTCAGTTTGGAGCTGAAAGAGATTCTCGCCAGTTCTAACACCAGCAATGCGAATAACATCCTCAGGCTGCACGTAGCGACAGCCACTTACATTAATATTTCTGAGGACAAATATAGGTGAAAGGGCACAGGCCAGTACCCCAAGCACCACCACAAGTCCTGTGAGAATTACTGCCACAGAGCTTTGGGAGATAATCTTATGCTTGCGTCCATCCATGCTAATCCATCCTTATATTTATTAATTTAGTCCCGATAGCCTGCCATAGCCAAAATTTTGGCACACAAATCTGGGAACTGAATCCCGGCAGCTCGCCCTGCATCTGGCACCAAAGAGGTTTCTGTCATACCTGGCACTGTATTGATTTCAATGGCATAAGGCTCATTCAGCTCATCCAGCATAAAATCCACTCTAGCCATGCCTACACAGCCACACACTGCAAAGGCTCTGATTGCTATATTCTCAACAGCCTTGCTAACCTCTGCTGGCAAAGGTGCGGGAATAATGTGGGCAGAAGCTCCTGCTTTATATTTAGTTTCATAATCATAGCGACCAGTAACGGTAGTAATCTCAATAATAGGCAAAGCTTCCTGATGCTCCTCATTGCCCCAGACTGCCACTGTCAGCTCCCGACCTTTGATAAATTCCTCTACCAGAATCTCATGGTCATACTTGAATGCTTCCTCCAAGGCTGCCTTCAGCTCCTCTGGCTGTTCTACAATTACCACGCCAATGCTGGAGCCCTGAGATGAGGCCTTGACTACCACTGGTACACCAAATTCCTCAATAATCTCCTGAGCCAGATTCCGCTTGCTGTATTCAAAACGGAAATAGGTGTGAGCTCTAGGAGTTGGAATCCCCTCAGCCATAAAAAATCTCTTGGTAGCTACCTTGTCCATAGTAACAGCTGCCGCCATAACTCCAGAGCTGGTATAAGGAATGCCCATCATATCCAAAGTACCCTGAATAATGCCATCCTCGCCGTATTTACCGTGAAGCGCATTAAAGACAAAATCTGCTCCACTAGCCTTTATCTGCTGTGGGAAATTAGGTGGATCCAGCTCCAATGCCTCTGCCTGATATCCCTTCTCCAGCAAGGCATGCAAAATAGCCTTGCCGCTGCGGCGAGAAACCTCTGCCTCTGTAGATGGTCCCCCCATTACAACTACTATCTTCTTCATAAAATATCTCCTGCCATATAGCTCTAATTTATTATTTATTTAATAATTCAACCAATTCCTCGCCAGATTTCACAATATCCCCAGCGCCCATGGTCATAATCAAATCCCCTGGCTGAGTAATGGACTGCAAATAGCCAGCAATCTCCTTTTTATCCTGAATATAAACAGGCTTCTTGCCAGTCTGCTCCACAACCTCTTTAACCAGCAGCTCACCGTCAATCCCTGGAATAGGATCTTCTCCTGCAGAATAAACATCTGTCAAAATCAGAATGTCTGCCTCCTGGAAGCAGCTGCCATATTCCTTCTGTAACAGCTGAGTACGGCTATAGCGATGAGGCTGGAAGGCACAGATTAATCTGCCTGGCTTGGTCTGGCGGGCAGCCTTCAAAGTGGTAGCAATCTCAGTTGGATGATGTGCATAATCATCCACTATCCAAATGCCATTAATCCGGCCCTTAGTCTGGAAACGGCGCTTGGCTCCGTGGAACATAGAAAGCCCCTCTGCCATAGCAGGTACAGTCTGCCCCAGCTCCACACCGGTAACAATAGCAGCCATAGCATTCAAAACATTATGTCTGCCAGGCACATGCAAGCGAACCTGTCCCATATTCTCGCCCTTGTGAACTACCTCAAAAACAGTGCCATCTGTATCGGTCTGAATATTAACAGCCTGATAATCAGCCTCATGGTCAATGGCATAGGAAATACATCTAGTCTTTACATTCTTGACAATGTTTCTAATGTTCTCATTGTCAAAGCAAACTACGCCAAAGCCCTCTGGACGCACCTGGTTCAAGAACTGGGTAAAGGCCTTGATAATATTCTCCATAGTGCCATAATGATCCAAATGGTCATCCTCTACATTGGTTACAATGCCTACATAAGGATAATATTTCAGGAAAGTGCCGTCACTTTCATCAGCCTCAGATACCAGATAATCACTTTTGCCCAATCTGGCATTGCTGCCCAGATAATCTACCTCGCCGCCAATGATAATACTAGGAGATACTCCCTCGTAATCCAAGGCTACCCCTAGCATGGAGGTAGTTGTGGTTTTACCATGAGCACCTGCTACAGCAATGCCCTTGGAATTATTAATCAAGAAAGCATTTACATCTGAGCGATGCAGCTTTTTCAGTCCCAGACGAGCTGCCTCTACCACCTCTGGATTGGTATCCCGAATAGCAGTAGAAACCACAATAGCCTCTGCCCCCTGTACATTTTCGGCTTTCTGACCAATATATATCTTGGCCCCCAGCTTAGCCAGCACCTCGGTCATGGCTGATTCCTTAACATCAGAGCCAGAAACCTCATAGCCCTTCTCTGCCAAAATTTTGGCCAAAGCACTCATACCTGCTCCGCCAATACCTACAAAATGTATTTTTTTCAGTCCTGTTAACAAAAGAAATCTTCCCTTCTGCTCTATATACTATTTGCTTGTCAACATTCCTAGCAGTTCTGCCTGCCACGAGCCAGTTCAATAATCAGCTCGCTAATGGTATCTGCTGCCTCCGGTCTGCCCAATTTGGCGCTGGCCTTTGCCATTGCCTGTAATTTCTCAGGCTTGCCAATCAGCTCATCAATAGCCTGAATAAGTCCCTGGGCTGTCAAATCCTTGTTCAATATAACTCTGGCAGCACCAGCCTTTTCCACAGCTCTGGCATTGTGCTCCTGATGATTTTCAGCTGCATAAGGATAAGGAACCAGAATAGCTGGTATTCCCTTGGCCGTTAATTCTGCCAGTCCAGTAGCCCCTGCCCGGAAAATAGCTAAATCAGCTATAGCCATAGCCTGAGGCATATTGTAGAGATAAGGCTTCACCTTGATATTATCTGCCTGCTGTAAATCCAGTCCAGCTGCAGAGATTCTGCTTATAATATCTTCATATTCACCCTTGCCAGTGGCATGAAGTATCTGCACATCTCTACGGCCTGCATAATGCTTCAACACCTCTACCATAGCACGATTAATGGTTCTGGCACCACGACTGCCACCAGATACTAAAATAGTTGTGGTGCCTGGATGCAGATCAAAAGCCTCATAATCAGCCTCCTGCCGCTGTGCCATAACCTCCTGACGAATAGGATTTCCCGTAAATACCACCTTGTTAGCAGGAAACGCTCCATTGGCCTCCTGATAGCCAGTGGCTATTTTATTCACAAATTTAGAAAGGATTTTGTTGGTAATACCGGGAATAACATTCTGCTCCTGTATCAAGGATGGTATTCCCAACAGGCTGGCAGCCATTAACACCGGACCACATACATAACCTCCAGTGCCCACAACCACATCTGGCTGGAATTTTCGCACAATTCCCATAGCCTTGCCCACGCCCTTGATAGCTCTGGCCGCCCTAAGCAGGTTTTCAGGACTAAGGCTGCGCTTAAATCCCTGCAAATCTACTGTAGCAAAGGGGATACCCTCCTTGGGAATAATATCTGCTTCCAGACCAGCATGGGTGCCTACATAAAGCACCTCCAGCTTATCTACCTTTTGTTGTAATGTACGAATCAAGGTAAGGGCTGGATAAATATGTCCTCCAGTTCCCCCACCTGAAACTATTATCTTCATAGCTTTCAATAACCTACCTCTTGCTTATCGTGACCTTAATTCTCCAGAGCCCTTACCAATGCCTTGAAATCCCGTCCTCTGGCCTCATAGCCATCATACATATCGAAGCTGGCGCAGGCTGGAGAAAGAAGCACAGTCTGAGGTGGTCCTGCAATGGCATGAGCTTTCTTAACAGCCTCCTCCATAGAGTAGCCTACCTCATGAATATGCTCTGCAGGATAACCCAGCTTCAAAGCATTTTCCTTGAAACGAGCTGAGGCATCACCTACCAGAATCAGCTCATCTACCCGTTCCTTGACCAAGGTCATGAAATCAGTAAGATCTGTCATTTTGTCATCGCCACCAGCAATCAGCACAATATGTCCATCAAAGCTTTCCAAAGCCTTAATGGCAGAATCAGTGTTAGTAGCCTTGGAGTCATTGTAATAAGCTACGCCGCCAATAACAGCTACAGGCTCAATACGATGCTCTACGCCGGCAAATTCCTTCAAAACCTCAATAATCTTAGGGATTCTGGCACCACCCAGAAAAGCTGCCGAAGCTGCGGCCAAGGCATTTTCTATATTATGGCCGCCCTTGATTTTCAACTCGTCAGCACGACAAAGACGACAGGTCTGTCCCTGCCACTGAATCGTTAACCAACCATCCTGCAGGAAAGCACCCTCCTCCAGCTTTTCCAAACGACTGAAGAAAAAAACCTGTCCCTTGGCTCTCTTGGCCATATCTCTAGTTTTGTCATTATCATAGTTCAAAACCAGATAATCCTCTGATGTCTGCTGAGCAAACATCTTCTCCTTCATCTGCTGATAAACCTCCAGACTGCCATGACGTACCACATGGTCTGGTGTAACATTCAAAACCACAGCCACATGAGGACGGAAATTGGTAGTAGCCTCCATCTGATAGCTGGAAATCTCTGCCACCACGCAGCTTTGTTCTCCAGCCTTCAAAGCCTCCTCACAAAGAGGCACACCAATATTGCCGCCTACGCCAGCATCAGGATATCTGGTCTTCATCAATTCTCCCAGCAGGGTAACAGTTGTAGTTTTGCCATTAGTACCGGTAACAGCAAGAATAGGAGATTTGGCCAACTCATAGGCCACCTGCACCTCGCTAACAACAGGAATCTCTCTTTTGTAGGCTTCCTGCACCAAAGGAATCCGTACTGGTACAGCTGGAGAGAGAATAACCATATCCACATTGTCCAGCAAAGTGTTTTCCTGAGGACCAAAAACCAATTCCACACCAGTGGCTCTCACATCAGTTAAATCATATTTCAAATCCTGCTCAGCCTTGGCATCGCTAAGTACAACCTTATCTGCACCCTGCATTTTTGCTACCTTGGCTACAGCGTTGCCACTAATACCTACACCTACAACCAGTACATTCTTATGAGAAAAATCCATCATTTTGCCAGATCCTTTCTACTTACCCTATCTTGAAAAGAATTAATCCTGCCAAGCCACCTAAAAGGCCTACCAGCCAAAAGGTTCTTACCACTCTAGTCTCTGACCACCCCTTCAACTCAAAGTGATGGTGAATCGGACTCATAAGGAAAACCCTTTTGCCAGTTGTCTTAAAGGAGATAACCTGTATAATAACCGACATGGCCTCACACACAAAGATAATGCCAATAATGGCCAACAACACCTCGGTATGTGTAAGAATACCAATGGCTGCCAAGGCACCGCCCAAAGCCAGGGAACCGGTGTCACCCATAAATATCTTAGCTGGATGGTAATTATATTTCAAAAAGCCCAGACAAGCACCTACCATAGCAGCACAGAAAACAGCCAGCTCAAGCTTGCCCAGCCAAAGGCAAATCATCATATAGGCTAAGGAGGCTGCTATAACGGTACCAGAAGCCAAACCATCCAATCCATCTGTAAGATTTACCGCATTACTGGTTCCCACCAGAACAAACAGCAGTAAAGCATAAAAGCCATAGCCTAAATCTATATTGCCAGCAAAGGGAACCCACAAATCTGTAGGCAACCCGGCAAAGTAAGCTGTCAAAAGGGCAATGATAATCTGTCCCAACAGCTTTTGCTTGGCCTTCAAGCCCAGATTCTGTTTCTTGACTACCTTGATGTAATCATCCAAAAAGCCCAGCGCAAAATGTCCCAGCATAATCAGCAGTGCCAAGCCCAGCTCCAAAGTAAGAGGGCAAATAACCAGCACCGTAATGGCTATGGACAAAATAATCATTATACCACCCATAGTAGGGGTACCACTTTTGACCTGATGGCTCTTAGGGCCTTCCTCTCTAATGCTCTGCCCGAATTTCAGCTTGTGCAGCTCCGGTATCAAGCGAGGTGCTGCTGCTGTTACTAAGCCAGCCGCCAGAATTACCGCTGCCAAGGGATAGGTAAACATCTCCATAAAATATATAATCCTCCCTACATTATAACCAAAATCGTCATTATCCTATTTTGACGAAATCAGATAAGGTCAATAATCTTCTCCATAGCCATACCGCGAGAGCCCTTAAAGAGTACAGTATCTCCAGGCTTCAACAAAGCCTTCAACCTATCAGCAGCCTGCTGATGAGTATCGCAGGCATATACCTGCTTCAGACCTGCTTCCTTGGCTCCAGCTGCAATTTCTCGTCCCATTTCTCCCAAGGTAATAACACAGGAAACCCCAGCCTCAGCAGCCTGCTGGCCTACCTTGCGATGGGCAGCCACAGCCACATGGCCCAGCTCCAGCATATCCCCCAGCACAGCAATGGCCCGCTTTCCCTTGCTCACGGTCGCCTGGTGCAGGGTGGACAAGGAAGCCTCCATAGACATAGGGCTGGCATTGTAGGCATCATTAATAATATTGTAATCTCCCAGCTTGCGGCACTCAAAGCGCATACCAGTCATATGAAGCTCAGACAGACCTCTAGCTATCTCCTGAGGCTCCAGCCCCAGACAATAGCCTGCTGCCACTGCCGCCAAAGCATTGGATACATTGTGCTTGCCTAACATAGGAATAGTCATCTGACACAAAGGACCATCATTCCCTATGCGACATTGAAATGTAGTGTTGTTATCATTGCTTACCAAATTGTCAGCCTTAATATCAGCATTCTTATCAATACCAAAGGTAATTACTTTTACTCCCTGGGCAGCCTTATCCTTCATGGCAGCTGTATATGGATTGTCATTATTCAAAATAACAGTGCCACCAGATGGAATAGCCTCTACCAGCTCAGACTTGGCCTTGGCAATATTCTCAATGGAGCCCAAAAGCTCAATATGGGTTTCACCTACATTGGTAACAATACCAATGGAAGGTGCTGCAAAGGGAGCCAAAGCGCTAATCTGATTCAAGCCACGCATACCTATCTCCACCACTGCTGCCTGATGCAGATCGTTAAGCTGCAGCAAGGTATAAGGCAAGCCTATTTCGTTATTGAAATTAGCCTGTGTCTTTAATACTGGAAACTTGGCTGACAGCACAGAAGCTGTCATATCCTTGGTGGTGGTTTTGCCGTTAGAGCCTGTAATAGCAATCACTGGAATCTGAAATTTCTGCCGCCAGAAGCCTGCCAGCTGCTGATAAGCCAGCTGAGTATCACTAACAGCCTGAATAATCGTGGCAGGCAAATCCATAGGCCCATGATAGGCAGAGCTAACCAGCACTCCGGCTGCTCCTGCCTCTACAGCCTTGGCTGCAAAATCCTCACCGTTAAATCTTTCTCCCTTTAGAGCCACAAACAGGGCTCCAGGGGTAATCTTTCTAGTATCGGTGGTAATATTATCAAATTTATCTCCCTGCTTCTGTAGAACCTTAGCCTGAGGCAAGGCCTGCAGCACTTCTGTCAGAGTAAATTCTGCCATAAAATATCTTACTCTCCTTTGTGGGACTGAATAGCCTCCAAGGCTACTTCCTTATCATCAAAATGAATGGTCTTGTCATGAAGAATCTGATAATTCTCATGACCCTTGCCGGCAATAATCACAATATCGTCCTTTTCAGCCAGCTCCACAGCTCTAAAAATAGCCTGACGACGGTCAATAATATATTCATGTGGCTTGCTGCCAATGGATTCCTCTACCCCGGCTTTAACCATATCAAGGATTATCTGGGGATCCTCACTGCGAGGATTATCAGAGGTAGCCACCACATAATCAGACATCTTAGCGGCAATCCGTCCCATAATAGGCCGTTTGGTATTGTCTCTATCACCACCACAGCCAAATACGGTAATAATCCGCCTCTTAGCTATCTGTCGGGCAGTTTCCAGAATATTTTCCAAGCCATCCGGAGTATGGGCATAATCCACAATAACAGCAAAATCCTGTCCTCCCCGTACCAGCTCAAAACGGCCAGGTACAGAAGCAAATTCTTCCATACAGCTCTTGATAACAGGGCCAGGAACTCCCTCAGCCAAAGCTGCACCTACTGCTGCCATTACATTATAAACATTGAAGATGCCAGTAATCTGCAGCTTCAATGGCAAATGTCCCTCGCCAATCTTTATATCAAACTGAGCACCACTGGCCAAAACCTGTATGTTTTCAGCTTGCAGGGTTGCTTCCCTGTTAATGGCATAGGTAATATGACGGCATTTGCTATGGGCCAGCATATCCTGTCCAGCAGCATCATCAATGTTCACCACAGCGGTTTTGCCATTTTTGATACCTGGCTGAGAAACCAGATCAAAGAGAATGGTCTTGGCCTTTTTGTAATTTTCCAAGGTTTTGTGATAATCCAAATGATCCTGGGTAAGATTAGTAAAGACAGCTGTGTCAAATTCAATCCCAGCTACCCGATTCTGGTCTAAGGCGTGACTGGAAACCTCCATAACCACATAATCCATATTGGCTTCCCGCATCATAGCCAGGGTACGCTGCAAATCCACCACATCAGGAGTAGTATTATGAATAGGCAGTACCTGATCCTCAATCATAATCTGAATAGTACCAATTAATCCTACACGACAGCCCATACGTCGCAACATAGCCCGTACCATATAACTGATGGAGGTTTTGCCGTTAGTACCGGTAATACCGATAACTCTCATACTGCGAGCTGGATAATCATGAAAAAATGGCACCACAGCCTGCAAGGCCTTTTTCAAATCTGGCACCTGCAGCACAGTTAACCCCTCAGCCTCCTCTGACTGCAGCTTACGCTGGGTTACAATAGCCACTGCACCCTTTTCCTTGGCCTGAGGAATAAATTTATGTCCATCTACATGAACTCCCTCCATGCAGACAAAAAGAGCACCTTGAGTTATTTTTCTGGAATCATGCTCAATATCTTCAATGGTCAAATCCTTATCGCCATTAATAACGGCCCCTTCTACCAAAGTGGCCAATTCTGCCAATGTTTTTGCCATATTACTTCCTCCATAATGGATATATTAAATCTTAACTTATTTATTATACACTATTTTATTAGCCTGTGTAGATTTTTTTGCCCACAGACAAAAATTCCAGCAGCAAAAAATAAAAAGCCGGGCAATACATGCAGCTGCATATATCATCCGGCTCATCATGAGTCCATATAAATTTATTTGCCTTCGGCAAAATATACCTGATCTGCCACCGTCATGCCTAAACGCTGTTGAGCTATAGCCTTTATACGTTGAGGACTTTTCATCTGGGCATTGCTGATTTTTAGCTGGGAATTTTCTAGCTCCAGCTTTGCCGCCTCTGTACGTATATTCACAATCTCAATCCCCTTGGAGGCAATTACACTGGCTTCAAAGGTAATTATACCTGCCACAGCCGTAATCAGCAAAAGCAATATTACCGCTTTACCACGGAGGTTGCTGCGCCGTACTGCTCTACGGCGATTCTCTTGGTTATTTAAATAATCCTCATGGGTTTTTATTTGCTGAGGAAGTACATCATACTCCTCCTCAGCCAACTTATGTGCCAGCACAGGACAACCCCCTTTCCTTCATCATGTTCAAGGTTCAATCACAACCCTTTATCCCTAATCCATACCCAAAAATAAATCTATAGACAATAAATTTATAGCTTTTCAGCTATGCGAAGCTTAGCGCTCTTGGAACGGGAATTGTGCTCCAGCTCCTCCTTGGAAGCAGTTGTCCCCTTTACCAATAGCTTTATCTCCGGCTTGTGTCCACAGGTACATATAGGCAGCTCCGGCGGACAAATACAGCCCTTTGCCATTTCCCGCAAAACATTCTTGGCAATCCTATCCTCCAAAGAATGGAATGTAATAATGGCAATACGGCCTCCTGGCTTCAAATGAGCCACAGCTGTACGAAAAGCATTTTCCAGAATCCCTAACTCGTCATTTACCTCAATGCGAATGGCCTGAAAAATCCGCTTGGCAGGATGACCCCCCTTGGCATTACGCACCGCTGCCGGCACAGCCTTTTTGATGATATCCACAAGTTCCCCTGTGGTTTCTACAGGAGCATTTTTTCTTGCCTCCACTATAAACTGAGCAATCCGCTTGGACCAACGTTCCTCGCCATATTCCTTAAAAATACGGTTCAATTCAGCCTCGTCATAGCTGTTTACCACATCATAGGCACTTAACCTTGCCTGCTGATCCATACGCATATCCAGAGGCGCATCCTGCATATAGGAAAAACCTCTCTCAGCTGTATCCAGCTGGTGAGAGGAAACGCCCAAATCAAATAACACACCATCAACCTGCTGAGCAGACTGCTCCTGCAAAACCTGCTCCAGATTGCGGAAATTGTTCTGGACAATTGATACCTGACAGTGACAATCCTGCAGCCGCTCTGTTGCTGCTGCAATAGCTGACTCATCCTGATCAATACCAATAAGTCGTCCCTTTTCGCTTAGCATATCGGCAATTAGATGGGAATGGCCAGCCCCGCCCAGAGTACAATCCACATAGATACCATCCCGATTAGTTACCAAGCCAGAAACAGTCTCCTGAGGCATTACACTAATATGATGAAAATTCATGGACACACTCCTTGTTATATTCCCAAATCTACCAGATTCTCAGCAATGGAGGATACAGAAGGATTAATCTCCTCATTATACCTATTCCATTCCTCTCGGCTCCACAGCTCAATTCGGCTGGATATGCCTATTAACACTACATCCTTTTGCAGCTTGGCATGAGCCCGCAGGGCTGCTGGCACCAAAAATCTGCCTTGTTTATCACACTCTAACTGTCTAGCCCCTGAGAAGAAGAATCTTACAAAGGCTCTAGCCTCTGCCTTGGCTAAAGGCAGCTGCTTTAATTTGGTGGAAAGATTTTCCCATTCAGTCATGGTATAGATAAAAAGACAGCTATCCAACCCCTTAGTGATAATGAAGCTTTCGCCTAATTCTGAGCGAAAATCTGCTGGCAGAATTACTCTGCCCTTGGCATCAATTGTATGCATATATTCGCCCATCAGCATATTACTTCACCACCCCACCTACATATTTTACCACATCCCCCCACTTTGTGCCACTTTTTATGAGTTTTTCCTAATACAATTCACAATATAGTAAAAAATGAGAAAATACACCTAGAAAAATCCATAATAAAAAGGGTATCCGATAACAAATTGCTATCAGATACCCTCTTATTTTACTTCCAGCTAAAACTTACTGAAAGTTGTGGTTTTTATGGTGCGCTCGGTCAGAGCATACCAAAAGTCACAGCTTTGGTGTTTGATATAACTTACGCTCCAGCACTTTACAACTTTTTAAAAAAATAAAAATCGCGTAAACCAATCCTGATATATAGTGAGTTTAGACACAACCACAAAATCAAGAGGTTTACGCGATGGACCCATTATACAACGAAAATCATATTTGGGGTAGACTTTTTAGAAAATTTATGGATTTACTTCCACAAGCAACCAAGCCAACAAAGAAATTGCTTGCTTTGTTCTTAATAGGACAACTATGCACAGAACATTTCACATCTGTTCGTAATTTGCATAAAACTTTTTTGTCGAGCGTATGTGATAAAAAACTCAATAGTTACTATCACGCACTTTCAAATGATAAGATTGCAAACACACAAATTCGACAAATATATCATCATGGAGTTCTTGGCAGCTATGGGCTGGAATCAGGGTTATGCAGCAGAAAAGTTGTAAAGTGCTATTAAATTTTAAACCTGCCAATCATGCCCTGCAAATCCTGAGCCAGTCCCGCCAGGCTTTGGGAGGCGGAGGTAATATCCGCCTGTGAATTTTGCTGGCTGCTGACAGACACGGATATATTTTCCGCCTCGGTAGCAGTTTCCTCCGCTATATGCTTCAAATCCTCAGATGTACGCAAAACCTCCTGATTACCACGGAAAATCTCATTCATCTTGCTGCAAACATTATCCATTCCCTCAGAAACCTGCTTAATATGCCCTACCAGCTGGGAAAACAGCTCCCCTGTATGATTAATGGCAGCTGTACCGCGCACCACCTCTGTAGTGCTGCTTTTCATGCCCGCCAAAGCCTTTTCTGTGTATTCTGACGAGGTATGAATCAGCTCTGCCACACGTTCAGCAGCCTCCTGTGACTGCTCTGCCAGCTTGCGCACCTCCTCTGCCACCACAGCAAATCCACGCCCCTGCTCTCCTGCCCTGGCAGCCTCAATAGCTGCATTAAGAGCCAGCAGATTGGTCTGGGAAGCGATATTGGAAATAGTCTCTACAATATTGCCAATCTCCTGAGAATGTGCCCCCAGGGCTGCCATAGCGGACTGTGCCTCACCAATCCTGGAATTTACGCTTTCCATCTGCCTGATAGCCTGCTCCACAGCCTCCTTGTTGGCACTCATGGCAGTAATGCTTTCGTTGGTAGCCTCCCTGGTATCTGCAATAACGCTATTGATACCTGCAATGTGATCCCCCATACTCTGCATAGAAGCCACTGCATCAATCACCTGATTTTCCTGCTGCTTGGCACCTGAGCTTACAAGATTGACCACATGAGAGATTTCATTCAGGTGCACAGCAGAATTTTCTGCCGTAGCATACAGCTCCTCACTAGCGGCAGATACCTGCTGGGCCACATTATCCACCTGCTGTATCATCTCCCGGATATTCCCGGCCATTTTCTCCATAGACCTGCCAAGGTCACCAATTTCATCATCCTGGTCATAGAGCATCTGCACATTGAGGTTGCCCTCCGCCATCGTCTGTGCCCCGCCCATGAGCCTGCGTATCGGCGCATCAATCCGCCTGTGGAAAATAGCAATCATCACAACGCAAATCAAAACAATAACTACTAATGACAGCAGTACGCTAATGATAATTGCATTATAAATACTGCCGCTATAATCCGACACCGGTGCAACCGCCACCAGCTTCAGCCCAGTATCGCCAATCGGCACAGCTGCCAAATAGCTGTCTGCTCCCAGTGCGCCGGATTCAAAGGCAGCATCCTCTCCGCTCTGACCAACCGACATAATCCTGTTCCCCAAAGCTGCCAAATCTGCATTGCCATTTTCCTGCAGCTTATCCTTCATATTCATGGCAGCATCCTTGTACGCTACCATCATGCCGCTTTGGGTGACAACAAAGGCGTAGCCATTTTCACCAATTTTGATACTACGGACATAATCCTCCAGCTCCTTCATGCCAATATCAACAGTGACGACACCTTCCACCACGCCATTATGCACAATAGGATAAGAGCTGGACATCATAGAGGTATCTGTTACCGGATCATAGGCAGGCTCATCCCAAAACACCCTGGGTTCCCCTTTTATAGAGGCCTTGTACCAGGCAAACTTAGTGTAATCATATTCATCTGTGGAATAATCCATGGTCTTGACAATATTCCCGCTATCATCCTTATAGAGATATGGGCCAAACCACTTTCCTTGATCCGGCAAAGTATTAGGTGCATACCACAAGCCGCAGCCAAAAACAATCGGATCAGACTCAATCACCTTATGGATATAAGCAAAGGCCAAATCGAAATCATGCTCCGGCTGGGCCGCCATCAAATGCCCCAGGCCCTCTGTCCTGCCTCCTACCACATCCAATCTGTCCTGCAGCTGCTTTGCTTCATAGTCCGCCCTGGCTTTCAGCATATTATACACGCCATCCTCCATATTGGAGGACAGCTGCCTTGCATTGACAAATGTCAAAAGCCCTAAAAGCACCACTGACACTGCGATAATACTAAACACAAATACATTTTTTAAGCTATTTGCTTTCATAAAAAAACCTCCCCTATAGCGTACCCACTCCTCATTGTACAATTTCTACAAAAAACACAAAAATCCTTTTTTTCTAGGACATTTTACATGGGCTGCAAGAAAAAATTATAAAATTAAGCTTATATGCTCAGAAAACTGGCAAAACTAGCAGTCCTAAGGAAAAAAATACATTCCGCCCCAGTTCACCAATCTGGCAAGGGAAGGAGGGCGCACAGCCATTCCGGCAGCCACATTGTCCAGAGCATCTTCGGATAACTCAACCTTGGCTGAACTTGCAGCCTCTTTCTTCAGCATATCGATTACAGCATCAATAGTATCTTTTGAAATGCTGATGCCGTTATCCAGCAAAAATTCTGCCATCTCTGCCGAAGTCTGCTTCTCAGCAAGTACCCTCGCAAATGCTTAATCCTGCCCAATCTTTTCCATGAGCTTATTCATGTTATCAAGTAATTCCTGCTTATTGATTTTCATAATCCAAACATCTCCCATCATATTTTAATTTTTTGTGGTTTTGCTATTTATACGCAAATACTCCTAATTCATTACATACATGGCAAAATTTTTTCATTTTATCGTAGTGCTTATTCGTTACTTTGGCGATATACGTAAGTTTTATTGATTAGTGCAGGGGAGCTATCAGAAAAACTTACATATCTAGCCGAAGTAACAATCAAGCACTACGGCAAACTGAAAATCCCCTTACCACAGCCGTCTGAACTGGATGCTTGCCATGATATCCTTATCATGGGCACCTTTCTGAAAGCCCAGCTCCGTACTCAGCTGCCATCCCGGCTGGAACTCCGTCTCTGCCGCCAGCGAGGTCACGAAATGTGTTCTGTCAATCCGGCTGGACTTGCTGTAGCTTTTTTCCAGCAGCCTGCTGTTATCCTGCTCCTGATAGTCAGCCCCCATCAGTGCCTGACGGATACCCAGACGGAAATTCACGCTGCCCTTCGGCAAAAATCTGGTGAACTCCATGCCTGCCTCTGCCGCTGCATAAGTGTTGTGACCGCCTTCCACGCCATAAGCCTTGATGGAACCCTGCTCCTGATACCCATTATTTTTCATGTAAGAAAGCTGCATGGCACCATAAGGGCTCACCTGCCAGGTCTTGGTCCCCGGAGCGTGGAGGGCATGCTTCCACTCACCGCCGATTTCAGCTATCCAGCCATTGTAGTTGCCCCGCACCATATTGTGGGTACCCAGGGAGTTGATGCTGACCAGCCTGCTGCGCTCACCGTCCAGATAGCCAAGGTCAGCGTAAAACAGCTGGGTATCCGCTCCCTTGTTTATGCCAGTGTAATAGCCGATACGGGTGTCCTGAACATTCTCGCTGCCATCCATATGCCCGTAGCTGGTATCGTTATAAGAAGCAAACCAGCCGTTGCGTTGCTGCTCACCATGCTTCCAGTCATAGCCGACAGTTATGGCACTACCCGTATAATTAGAATCTCCTGCCGTATTACCCCAGTTTTTGGTGAACTTAATCCATGCCGTTTCGTCCTTCTCCTGTGGCAGCATAACAGGGATATCCACCCTCATGCCGTCCCCTTCGTCAAGAGAAGCGCCGCCTATGCTGAGAGTTGCCGGCGCCTGGCCGAAGGCAGTGGCAAGCCTTGAGGAAAGCACCCGGTTGTTCAAGGTAGAGCTCTGGGCAGCCGACACGGCAGCCGTTCCCTGTTCCTTGTTATTTGTACCTATCTCGTTGATAGCCTTTAATGCCTTGGCATCGCTATCCAGGGCATAAAAGGCACGGAGCTCTCCATCTGCCCCCTGCTGGCCAATAAAGGACGCAGCATTTCTGTTCATGGCAGCATAATCTCTCTGCTGCATATCGTTTTCCCCGGCTAGCGAAGCCTTGGCAACAGCCCTTGCCGTCAGATTTTTATTATCTTCTACCACTGCTCCGGAATAATTCAGCAAACCACTTCCCTGCACATCAATATTACCGGCAAGATTGTTCACATTCTTGCCCGACTGCAAAATAGTCACCTTTTCACCAGCTATGCCGTTCTGCACTTCTGCCACAGAGCCGGGCTGCAACTCAACTTCTCCGCTGACTGTAACCTTGCCTCCCTTGCTTCCGGCAAATGCCAGCAGCTTGCCGGAAGACTCCAAATCTCCGTCAATAGCAAAATTCCTGTCGGCAGTCAGGGCACCGATAGTGCCTTTGTTATAAAAGATGCCAGTCTCAGTATCTTCTGCAACCACCATTTTCTCCACAGGTATCTTATTTACCTTGTAGCTTCCGCCCAGCAACGTAGCACCTTGATTGACTTTGACATTGACCACATCGGCACTGCCGTCATGCCTCAGCGTACCGCTATTCACTTTCATTTTCATGTTATCCCTGCCAATGATGTTGCCCTGCATTTCCGTATTGCCGTTGAAATTCAGCTGCGTTACCAAATCCTTATGATACCCATCATAATAAAAATAATCATCAGAGTTGCTGCCATACTGAATTACCAGCTTCTTACCCTGATTCTTATCGTCTCCCCAGCCCCCATCATACAGTCCATTGTCAAAATGCTTCCAGTCAGAGACAATATCCCCTTTTATCCTGGCGCCACCATTCACATTGATATTATTTACAAAAGCATTCTTGGAAATGTACACCGCATGATCCCTGCCGTACAGTTTTCCGTTGACTATCAGGCTGCCCATAGGGCCCGCCAAATCATCTTCACTAATGCTGTCACGCTCAATAACAAAATTAAGCGGAATATTACTACTGCTGGTAATATTGCCATTTTCATCAACATCCCGCTGATACCGCAAATAGGAGCCACGATACTCCTCATTACCTCCCATCGAATTGCTGCCAAAATCAAAGCGCACTCCATCACCGCCAGCCCCGGCAGCCGTTACAGTGCCATCAATGACAACCTTGTTATTGTTGCCATAAGCCACCAGTACGCCACGTCCGTTCTCGCCATCAGCAGACACAGTAACTCCCTGATCCACAGTAATAGTATTACGAACGCCATCAATGCGGATACCGGCACCACCTGTGCCACACGCCAGCAGGTCAGCACTGCCGTCACCTTTCCCCACATCAGTCTGAAGGATATTATTGCCTGAACCGTAAATATGCAGGCCTATACCAAGTGTAGCGGTATTTGCCTTGCCAATTTCATAGGCCGTACCGGCTGCATTACGGGCAAAATATCCCTGCGTATTTTTGAATGGATTGCCATCCGTACCATTTCCATCCGAATAGATGGAACGCCCAAAGAAATTACGCCTGTCAATATCGTAGCCGATATCCTGCATAATCGCCAATTCAGCTTCCATAAGGGCAGTATAAGAACGATAGTTATGATGACTCATCAGGCCGCGGGCAAGGTTTATATGAGAAAAATCAGGACGTCCATTTTCCCAGCCTAAGATAGGAATCCCATCTACGTTCTGAAACTTCTTGACTTTTTCGCCAGTTCCCTCTAATACCTCGCTGACATTTTCCCCCACAAAATAAACTCTGCCAGCTGTTGAAGTAGCAGACAATTCGTCTGCATCCAAATTTTCCACGAAAAATACACCAGCTCCATACGAACTGGATATTTCCTGTCCCTCTGCCGCATCATTTCCCTTTTGGTCTACCAGATGGGAGTCGAAGTTATTGCTCCCCTCCGGCAAATCAGAAAATACATATTTCTTATTTGTATTTCCAGCTTCATTTTCATTTTCATCTTCATCTTTTTTCCCACAAATAATTCCCAGAGCATGGGCAATTTCGTGATATAGTACAACCTGCAAGGAAACTGCACTTTCACTTTGCTGCTGCTGTGTCAATGGCTCATATATCCAGCCATAATAAGCACCATTATTTGCCAGGTTTGCACCTATATTCTTACCTATACTCACATGCCCAAATGCCAATATAGAATTTATGTCACATTCGTTGTTAAATAAATCCAGATCCCCACATTCCAGACCATTCTGAAAGACATCTAAAAAATTATCGGCAGAAATATATGTCTTTATTCCATTTGAATCAACTACCATAGCCGTAGGGCCAGCACTGGCATTTCTCGCTTCATCGTCAGCCCCCACAACGAACAAGCCCGGCTGCTTCATATTTTTTCCGTTTCTGTACAGAATTTCTGCCCACTGTTCGAAAGCATCCCGGATTGATTTTTTCATGGCTGCATTGTAAGAATAATCCAGGTTCCATTGATCAATCTTATTTTCCTCCAGCTTTTCCCGGTCAGCCAAATCAAAATACTGCACCCTGAAAATATCATATCCCCCATAGGAAACAATTTCTTCCTCCATGGCGTAAGCCGGTGCATTAACGGCTGCCAATATTCCCAAGGCAATCATCGACTTTAAAAAACATTTCTTACCGCTCTTTTTCATACCATACCCTCATTTCTCAAAATACCCATTCATTCAAAACAGCATCAGCACTTTACAACTTTTTTGAAAAATAAAAATCGCGTAACCCAATCCTGATATATAGTGAGTTTAGACACAACCACAAAATCAAGAGGTTTACGCGATGGACTCATTATACAACGAAAATCATATTTGGGGTAGACTTTTTAGAAAATTTATGGATTTACTTCCACAAGCAACCAAGCCAACAAAGAAATTGCTTGCTTTGTTCTTAATAGGACAACTATGCACAGAACATTTCACATCTGTTCGTAATTTGCATAAAACTTTTTTGTCGAGCGTATGTGATAAAAAAACTCAATAGTTACTATCACGCACTTTTAATTGCACATAATTAGGTTCCAATGTACTATATACGGCATCATACAGCTGATTCAAATCCATCATATTTTCTGTTTGCTCATCATAGCATAATCCATACAGTGCTCCACCGCCATGATCCAAAAGGATATAACCTACACTGCAATTAAACACAAACAAGACTGCATATACAATCCCCAAAATTCTCAGTCAAATGCTATGCATAAATATTCCCTCCACACAAAGACTATATGACTAAATCACTCCCTCCTATGCTTATAGTTTTGGAGAGTTAGTGATTTTATTTGCTGGACTCTTATTTTATCATTTTGTAGAAATCCTTAAAGAAGGAGGAACATATACGTCCAAACATATTTACTCCGTCATCATTATCACGGTCACGCCATTCCTGGCGGCTATAAATTTCTTCGCCGGTGACTGCATCATGAACATGGAACTCAATTTTCTCATATACCACGCTGCTGTAATAAGCAGGATGTACAACCGGCACCACGATTTCATCCTCAACTTTCACCCAGTTCCCTTTGGAATCCCTGACGTTTTTGTTGACAGTCTTGGTTTCCCAGGTGGTATATTCAGGATGATAGATAGACTTGGTTTCATACTGCAACACCTTGGCATCTATATACACATCGGCATAATCCTTCAAGTTTTTATCAAAAATATCATTGAAGGCCTCCAAATCTTTTTGAGCCAAAATTTCCAAATCCTGCCCCTGAGCCAATGACATCTTGCGTATCACTGCTTCCGGGGTAACTACCGGGATTTTTTCCTGCATTGCTTTTTCTTCATACATGCCGCCTAAAGAACGCTCCCGTACCCCCTCTATATTGGTGTCAGAAAAATCCATATCATAAAGCAGTACATTTTTAATTGCCTTGAAATTGTAATTTTTATCCTTGTACTCAACTTTTTCTGCTGATACAGCTTGCATCATAACCATCAGCAGCAAACACGCCATAAGCACAATTCTAAAACCTTTACCCCAATAACTCTTTTTCATTTTGACCATCCTTTCTTCCGCTGTACACTTATAGTTGTATTATTCTACACCGGGCACAATTTTCCTGCCTTTGAGAAAAGAATTTTAACATCCCACACCAAAAAATTTAAGCAATGTAATAGCATCAGCACTTTACAACTTTTTTGAAAAATAAAAATCGCGTAACCCAATCCTGATATATAGTGAGTTTAGACACAACCACAAAATCAAGAGGTTTACGCGATGGACTCATTATACAACGAAAATCATATTTGGGGTAGACTTTTTAGAAAATTTATGGATTTATTTCCACAAGCAACCAAGCCAACAAAGAAATTGCTTGCTTTG